>NZ_BAYD01000035.1 GCF_000685075.1 Paraburkholderia oxyphila NBRC 105797 | reverse complement strand
AGCGCGCCGCCGCCCGTTGCGGGCAGCACGGCCGCGCGCGCGGCCGCAGCGGCCGCGCCACAAGCACGTCAGCAAAAACCGCAGCGTCCGTTCGTCTGGCCGACCAAGAGCACGCCCACCACGGCGCAACGCACGCCCGGAACACGGTTCGGCACGCAATTCGGTGCGTCCGCAACCGCACCGCTCGCGGACGCCAGCCAGGTCACGCCGGCCTATTCCCGCCCGGCGCACGGTGCGGCATCCGCGCCGCAGGCGCCGCTCTCGACGAGTGTGCTCGAAACCTTGCGCTCGATCGAGGAAAACGCCGCCCGCTGGACAACGCTCGCGGGTGCGAGCCTCGCACGCCGCAACAGCATCGACCCGCCCGCTGCGCAAACCGACGTGCCCGCCCATGCCGGCGCTGCCGCCGAGGCCGGCGATGCGAGCCCTCCTCCGGCGCACGCGCAATTTCCGCTCACCGCACCGCAGATCGCGCAGCCGCCCGAGACGGCGACGCTCGACGAAGCGGCCCCGGCTGATGCAGCAGGCGAAGATTCCGGAGTGGCTTCTGCCGCGCTTGCGGAAGCCGCACCGGCGCAATTCGCTCAAGAACTCGTGAGCGTGCACAACGATGCGTCGCTCGCTTCGCCGCCGGTTGCGCAGCAGGCCGAGTCCGTCTTTGCGCCCGTTGCGCCTGCCGTCCCGATGGCGCCGGTTACACCACTCGACACCTTCGAGTCTGGGGATCCGTGGACTTACGCCGACGACGCCTCGACCCCGATCGCCCTGCCCTCGTTCCTCATCGATGCGCAAGAAGGCGACGCGCCGCCGGCTACCGCTGCATCGACACCGGCACTCGCCGCCGCGGCCGCGGCCGACATGACGGCTACGGCCGTCGCACCTGTCGTCACGGTCACACCTGTTGCCCCTGTCGCGCCCGCCGCAACGGTAACGGCGGCCGCCACGACGCCGCCAGCGGGGCCACCCGCAAGTTCGCCGATCACCTGGCCGAGCTTCGATCAAGGCATGCCATGGGTCTTGCTCGACGACGAGCCCGACGCAGCCGAACCGGCAATCACGGCCCCCGACGAAGCCGCCTCGACGACAGAGCAATCGCCTCATGTGGCGGCCCTTACGGAGCCTGAGAGCATTGCCGCGACTAGCGCCGGGCAGTCGCCCGTGCCGTGCCGCCACGAGGACGCCGCAACCGTCACGCACGTGCCGCGGTGGGAGCCATCGCCTCGTGTGACCGACCTTCCGGCGCCTGAAGAGATCGCCGAGACTCACGCCGCGCCGTCGCCCGTGCGGCCCCAAAAGGACGACGCCGCAACCGTTGCGCACGAGCCGCCGCTGCCAGAGGCAGCGCTCGATGCATCCGAACCGGAAAGCGCCGAAAACGTCATCCGCTTCCCGCGCATTGCGACCGAACCGTTGCACGTTGCCCGGTCCACACCGTCAGGCGCCGGCGCCATCGAGCAGGATCCGCCGGTGCGCGCCACGCAGCCCGACGAGGCTCCGCTCGACCACGACGCGTCGACGCTCACGCCGCATGCCAGTGCTTTCGCGCCGGCACCCCTCGTTGAAGTGCCGTCATTCCTCGCCGCCGTGCCTAACGCCACGCAGCCGACGCCCGTTGCGCCGGCAAGCTTCGCGCCCTGGTCGCCTGTGCTAGCCCCCACCCTGCCGATGCCGGTTTCGTTGGCTGCCACGCCCGTCCGCACGACCGACGCGCCCGCTACCGCGGCCTCCGGGTCGAAGCCGGATGAACCATGGCAATCGGGTCCCGCGGCACCGCACGCCACCACGGCGACGCCGGCATCCGCATCAATCAGCCCCGCAAGCGCGCCCGCAGTGAGCACGACTCAAGCGCCGGAGCACGTGCCTGGCGCGACGTCGTTCGTTGCACCGGGCACCGGTGCTGAACCCCAATCCGCCGCGCCTGTGCCGACCGCCGCGCACGAAGCAACAGCGGCCCAGGCACACGCGAGCATCGCAGCAAGCGGTCAAGTCAGTGCGCCCCCGTCCTGGGCGCAGCCACAACCGGCCAACGCCGCAACTACAGCCACACCTCAACCACCCTCCGCGGCGGTGGTCCACGACACCAGCGCGCAAACCGCGCCTGGCGCGCCTCAGCCCGAAGCGGCGCCGCGCCAGCCCGTGCGCGGCCATGCGCCGACCTCGTTCGAGTTCCAGCCGCTCACCGCCTCAGCCGTCGAGCTGCCCGGCCTCGATCTGCTCGAGCGCGCCTCGTCCGAAATCGAGCCCGTCTCCGAGCAGAAGCTCGCCGAAACGAGCCAGCTGATCGAGCAGCGCCTGCAGGAGTTCAAGGTGCCCGTCACCGTGGTCGGCGCCTCGGCGGGCCCTGTGATCACGCGTTTCGAAGTCGAGCCCGCGCTCGGCGTGCGCGGCAGCCAGATCGTCGGCTTGATGAAGGACCTCTCGCGCGGCCTCGGCCTCACGTCGATCCGCGTGGTCGAGACCATTCCCGGCAAGACCTGCATGGGCCTCGAGCTGCCCAACGCTCGCCGCCAGATGATCCGTCTCTCGGAGATTCTCGAATCGGCGCCCTACCATCGCTCGCAGTCGAAGCTCACGATCGCGATGGGCAAGGACATCGTCGGCCACCCGATCGTGACCGACCTCGCCAAGGCGCCGCACATGCTCGTCGCGGGCACCACTGGCTCGGGCAAGTCGGTGGCGATCAACGCGATGATCCTCTCGCTCCTCTACAAGGCCACGCCCGAGGACGTGCGGCTCATCATGATCGACCCGAAGATGCTGGAGCTGTCGGTCTACGAAGGCATTCCGCATCTGCTTGCGCCCGTCGTGACCGACATGAAGCTCGCCGCCAACGCGCTGAACTGGTGCGTGGGCGAGATGGAGAAGCGCTACCGGTTGATGTCGGCGGTGGGCGTGCGCAATCTCGCGGGCTTCAACCAGAAGATCCGCGACGCCGCCGCGCACGAGAAGAAGATCGGCAATCCGTTCTCGCTCACGCCCGAGGCGCCCGAGCCGCTCTCTCCCCTGCCGATGATCGTGGTGGTGATCGACGAGCTCGCCGACCTCATGATGGTCGCGGGCAAGAAGATCGAAGAACTGATCGCGCGTCTCGCGCAAAAGGCGCGCGCCGCCGGCATCCACCTGATCCTCGCGACGCAGCGTCCTTCGGTCGACGTCATCACGGGTCTCATCAAGGCGAACATCCCGACGCGCGTGGCGTTCCAGGTGTCCTCGAAGATCGACTCGCGCACGATTCTCGACCAGATGGGCGCCGAGTCGCTGCTCGGCCAGGGCGACATGCTGTTCCTGCCGCCGGGCACCGGCTATCCACAGCGCGTGCACGGCGCGTTCGTCGCCGACGAGGAAGTGCATGCCGTGGTCGAGTATCTGAAGCAGTTCGGCGAGCCCGAGTATATCGAGGGCATCCTCGACGGGCCGGCCGGCGAAGGCGCGCCGCAGGACCTCTTCGGCGACTCGCCCGACGCGGAAGCCGATCCGCTCTACGACGAGGCCGTGGCGTTCGTCGTGCGCACGCGGCGCGCGTCGATCTCCTCGGTGCAGCGGCAATTGCGCATCGGCTATAACCGCGCGGCGCGCCTCGTCGAGCAGATGGAAGCGGCGGGCCTCGTCTCGCCGATGGGCATCAACGGCAGCCGCGAAGTGCTCGTGCCGGGCCAGCCCGAGTAAGGCTCACGACAGTCGATCGAGCAACGCAAAAAAACGCCGTGCCGGATTCGTCCGGCACGGCGTTTTTCTTTTGTCCGCGACAAACCGCTTACGGAGCGATCAGGGCGTGACGAACTTGAAGTCGACGGGCGAGCCGATATCGATACGCTTCGGATTCGGCTCGAGCAGGCCCGTCTCCTGATTGCGGCGGAACACGTAGGCCGTGTCGCTGTTCTGATTGCCGACGATGAGCCACTGGCCGCTCGGATCGATCGCGAACTCGCGCGGCGACTTGCCGAGGCTCGACTGACGGCCCACACGCCTGAGCTTGCCCGTCTGCGCGTCGACGGCGAAGATCGAGATGTCGTTCGCGTCGCCGCGGTTCGAGACGTACAGGAACTTGCCGTCCGGAGAGAGATGCAGCGCCGCCGCACCGACCGCGCCCTTGAAGCCCGGCTCCGCCAGCTTCTCGACCTGCTCGAGCGTCAGGCGTCCGTCGTGCCAGGCGAACACGCTCACCGTGGCGGCCAGCTCGCTCGTGAGATACGCGAAGCGGCCATCGTTGCCAAAGACGAGGTGACGCGGGCCCGAGCCGGCCTTCACATCGGTGTAGCGCCACTCGGCCGGGCTCACGAGGCCACGGCTGCCGTCGGGCGTGTAGCGGTAGGTCCAGAGCTTGTCGGTGCCGAGATCCTGGGTGAAGAGGTAGTGGCCATCGGGCGAGAACACCGTGGAATGCACGTGCGCGTTGTCCTGGCGTCCCTTCACCGGACCACCGCCCTCATGGTGCACGGTGAGCACCGCTGCTCCAAGCTTGCCGTCCTGCTCGATGGGCAGCACTGCGAAGCTGCCCCCGGGGTCCGCCGCCACCGAATAGTTGGCGACGAAGAGATAGCGCCCGTCCGGCGAGAGTTTCAGATAGCACGGGTCGTTGCCCTGCGCGGAAACCTTGTCGAGGAACGTGAGCTGGCCGCTCGCGGCGTCGAAGCCGAACGCGCTCACGTCGCCGCGCAGGCTCGCCGGGCCGTTGTCGCCGGGCAGCTCGTTCACGGCGTAGACGAAGCGCTTGTCCTGGCTCACCACGAGATACGACGGATTCACCGTCTTCGCGACGCTCACCTGCTGGGCGTCGCCCGTCTTCGAATCGAAGCGATAAACGTAGATGCCCTCGCTCTTGCCGCCGGTATAGGTGCCGACGAGCAGGTCATACACGCCATTGGCTGCCGTGTCGGCGGGCGCCGTGCCCGCGCTGGTTTGAGCGAACGCCTCGGTTGCGGCGAGCGTCGTGGCGACTGAGGCCATGATGGCAATACCCTTGATGATCTGATGAATGAGGCCGCGCTTTTTCGCGCGCGGCGGACTGTGCCGATGCGCAGGCACGGGCATGGCGATTGCGGCGTCATGGGCCTGAAACATGTCGACCTCCTTTTTTCTTGTCGAAGCGGGAGCGGATCGGCAGCGCGCGGCGGCGCGAGTCGATGCAAGCGAGCGTTGCGCGAACACCGATGTGCCGGCGCCAAAGTTATGAGGGTTTGAGGCCCAGTATAAGAGAGCTTCCGTGTGGCTGGGCGTTGGACGCGCAGCGCGCCTCTCACCCTCCAGTCTCGCAACATCGGCTTCGCAACACTGGCCTTGCAACACCCAGGGAGAAAACATGGACATCCATCTCGCCATCGGCCCGCTCGTCTCGCTCATCGCCGGCATCCTGATCCTCGTGGTGCCGCGCCTGCTCAATTACATCGTCGCGCTGTATCTGATCATCATCGGTCTCATTGGGCTCTTCGGCACGAACGGGCATCTCGGGCATTTTTGATGCCTGCGGCCACGGCTTTGGAACCTTCGCGAAAGTGCGGTGAAAGTTCCCGCACGAGTGATTTGTGCGCGGCAGGCAGTAAAACGCGTTGCACGAGCCCCCCCGCACCTACTAATCTTGTGCGTGCCCGTGCCGTCTCCGCTCCAGGAGCAATGCTGTCAATCTGCTTACCATGCCTGCACTCATCGAAGACTATGCAATGATCGGCGACGGCCACACGGCCGCGCTCGTGTCCCGCGAAGGCTCCATCGACTGGCTCTGCTGGCCGCGCTTCGACTCCGGCGCGTGCTTCGCGGCGCTGCTCGGCACCGAGGAGAACGGCCGCTGGCTGATCGCGCCGGCCCCGCCCGCCGACGACTCCAAAGCCGCAGTCAAGACCACGCGCCGCTACCGCGGCGACACGCTGATCCTCGAAACCGACTTCGAGACGCCCGACGGCGCCGTCACGCTGATCGACTTCATGCCGCCCGGCAATGGCTGGAGCGAGCTCGTGCGGCTCGTGGTGGGCCGGCGCGGCACCGTGCGCATGCGGTGCGAGCTCGTGCTGCGCTTCGACTACGGTTTTTCGGTGCCGTGGGTGAGCCGCCTCGCTTACGAGAGCGGCATCAAGGCCACCGTCGGCCCCGACACGGTCGTGCTGCGCACGCCCGTCGACCTGGAAGGCGAGAACATGCGCACCGTCGCCGAATTCGACGTGAGCGCCGGTGAGCGCGTGCCGTTCTCGATGGCCTATGCGGCCTCGCATCTGCGCGCGCCGCCGCCGCGCGATCCGTTCACGGCGCTCGCGCGCACCGAGAACTTCTGGGAGGAATGGTCGGCGCGCAGCACCGTCGTGGGCCGCTGGGCTGAGCCCATCCGCCGCTCGCTCATCACGCTCAAGGCGCTGGCCTTCGAGCCCACCGGCGGCATCGTCGCGGCCCCCACCACCTCGCTGCCCGAGCAGCTGGGCGGCTCGCGCAACTGGGACTACCGCTACTGCTGGCTGCGCGACGCCACCATCACGCTGCTCGCGATGATGCGCGGCGGCTACTACGACGAGGCGCGCGCCTGGCGCGCGTGGCTCGGCCGCGTGATGGCGGGCTCGCCCTCGCAGTTGCAGATCATGTATGGTCTCGCCGGCGAGCGCCGCCTGCCCGAGTTCGAGCTCGACTGGCTGCCGGGCTACGAAGGCGCAAAGCCGGTGCGCGTGGGCAACAACGCGGTCGGGCAATTGCAGCTCGACGTTTATGGCGAAGTGATGAACGCGCTGCACCTCGCGCGCGTGGGCGGCCTGCAAGCCGACGAAACGGCGTGGTCGATCCAGTGCGCGATGCTCGAGCATCTCGAAACAATCTGGACGGCGCCCGACGAAGGCATCTGGGAGACGCGCGGCGGACGCCAGCACTTCACTTTCTCGAAGGTCATGGCGTGGGTGGCGTTCGACCGCTGCATCCGCTCGGCCGAGAAGTTCGACCTGCCGGGCCCGCTCGATCACTGGCGCGAGCTGCGCGACACCATCCACGCGACCATCTGCGAGCGCAGCTTCAACGCCTCGCTCAACTCGTTCACGCAGATCTACGGCGGCACCGATCTCGACGCGAGCCTCCTGCTGATGCCGCTCGTGGGCTTTTTGCCGGCGTCGGACCCGCGCATCGCGGGCACGGTCGCGGCCATCGAGCGCGACCTGATGTGCGAAGGCTTCGTGATGCGCTACCGCACCACCGACTTCAACGACGGCCTGCCGCCCGGCGAAGGCACGTTCCTCGCCTGCAGCTTCTGGATGGTGGACAACCTCGCGCTCCAGGGCCGCATGGACGACGCGCGCAAGATGTACGAGCGCCTGCTCGCGCTCGCCAACGACGTCGGGCTGCTCGCCGAGGAATACGACCCGATCGCGGGCCGGCTTGTGGGGAATTTCCCACAGGCGTTCTCCCATGTGGCACTCGTTCATACGGGGCTGAATTTGATGCGCCATGAGCAGGAGATGGCCCGGGCGACGGGGCATCCGGGGGATGGCGGCATTCCGCCGATCGAATCCGATCTGACAGCGGCAAACAACACGGCATCGTAAAAGTACGAAAGCGCACGCAAAGCCCCCATATACCGGCGTCAAGTGCGCTACACTTGAAGTCTGGGTTGCTGCGTTGCACAACGATCTGGAATTCGCCGGTGGTCAGCTTGTTGATTCCGGCACGAGGATTCTCGTTCGCGCGCGGCAAGCCTTATGCCGCGCCGGTGAACCGGCCGGCCCCAAAGCCGATAAACAGGCTGACCGACCAACTGCTGGCCCGCTTCTGCGCCGCGCATTCCCTGCGCGGCCCGGGGGCGAACCGCCCCTGATGCTGGAGCATCCATGCTCTACCAAATCCGTGAATTTCAGCGCGCCTTGCTGAGCCCGCTTACCGCGTGGGCGCAGGCCGCCTCCAAGTCGTTCTCGAATCCGTCGAGCCCGTTCTCGCTCGTGCCGGGCGCCACGCGCCTCGCCGCGGGCTACGAGTTGCTCTACCGGCTCGGCAAGGACTACGAGAAACCCGAGTTCGATATCCGCCAGATCGAGAAGGACGGCTTCAACATCCCGATCGTCGAGCAGACCATCATCGAAAAGCCGTTCTGCCGGCTGCTGCGCTTCAAGCGCTTTGCCGACGATCCGTCGGCTGTCGCCGCGCTCAAGGACGAGCCCGTGGTGCTCGTGTGCGCACCGCTCTCGGGCCACCATTCGACGCTCCTGCGCGACACCGTGCGCACGCTGCTGCAGGACCACAAGGTCTACATCACCGACTGGATCGACGCGCGCATGGTCCCGCTCGAAGCCGGTCCGTTCCATCTGGACGACTACATCGCGTACATCCAGGAATTCATCCGCCATATCGGCGCGAAGAACCTGCACGTGCTTTCGGTGTGCCAGCCCACGGTGCCGGTGCTCGCGGCCATCTCGCTGATGGCGAGCCGCGGCGAGCCCACCCCGCTCACCATGACGATGATGGGCGGCCCGATCGACGCCCGCCGCTCGCCCACGGCGGTCAATTCGCTCGCCACCGAGCATTCGATGGAATGGTTCGCGAACAACGTGATTCACACGGTGCCCGCCAACTATCCGGGCGAAGGGCGCGCGGTCTATCCGGGCTTCCTGCAGCACGCGGGCTTCGTCGCGATGAATCCGGGCCGTCACACCAGCGCGCACTGGGACTTCTACAAGAGCCTCCTGCGCGGCGACGAAGAGGACGCCGAAGCACATCGCCGTTTCTATGACGAATACAACGCGGTGCTCGACATGGCCGCCGAGTACTACCTCGAGACCATTCGGACGGTGTTCCAGGATTTCAGCCTCGCCGAAGGCACGTGGGACGTCGCCGGCGAGCGCGTACGGCCGCAGGACATCCGCGAGACGGCGCTCTTCACGATCGAAGGCGAGCTCGACGACATCTCGGGATCCGGCCAGACGCGCGCCGCGCACGACCTGTGCACGGGCATCCCGGAGCACGAGAAGCATCACCTGACGGCGGAAAAGTGCGGTCACTACGGCATTTTCTCGGGCCGCCGCTGGCGCACGATCATCTATCCGCAATTGCGCGACTTCATCCGCCAGCATCAACTCACGAAGCGCAATGCGAAGGAAAGCGCCGTAGCCTGATCGGCAACGCTTCAGGGTGCCAACGAAGCGCGTAGCCTGACGCAAAGGTCAACGCGGCACGCAACGCCAAACGCCGCGCTCTGTTCACACAGAGCGCGGCGTTTTTTCATTGGACCGTCAATTGCCGCTCACTTGCGCATCAGGAACGCGAGCAGCATTTCGGTGTTGAGCTGGATGATCTCGGCGCGCTCGGCGCTCGTGCTGAAGTCGCGTCCGAGCGTGGCGTTGAGCGTGTAGCGGTTGGACACGATGTAGTAGCCCATGCCCGAGAGCGTCACGTACAGGCGCAGCGGATCGACGTTCGCGCGAAAGAGCCCCGCTGCCTCGCCGCGCGCGAGGATCGAGCCGAGCGTGGCGACGATCGGCGAGATCATCTCGTGGATGCGCGTGGACTTCTGCATATAGCGCGCCTCGTGCAGGTTCTCGTTGTTCACGAGCCGCAGGAGGTCGGGATGATCGCGGTAGTAGTCCCAAACGAAGTGCGCAAGCCGCGTGATGGCCTCGACAGGTGCGAGCCCGGCGAGGTCGAGTGCGCGTTCGGCTTCGTTCAGCGCACCGAATGCATGCTCCAGCACGGCGGTGAACAACTGCTCCTTGCTGCCGAAGTAGTAGTAGAGCATGCGCTCGTTGGTTTCCGCGCGGCGCGCGATCTGATCGACGCGGGCGCCGAACAGGCCACCGCTTGCGAACTCCTCCGCTGCGGCAAGCAGGATGCGGCGGCGTGTGCCTTCAGGATCTCTTTTGATTTTCGTCTGATTCATGGTGGCAGGATCGCTCGATAGGCGCGCCGCTTACCATTTTGCGCTGCCGGGCCTCTCCTAACCCATCGTGCGGCAGCGTGGCATGGAGCGCGCCGGGTTAATGGACCGACACCCTTCGCTTCCCGATCTTTCTTTGTTTGCAGTCGTCTTGACCCCTCCCCCGACGCTGCGTATTTGACGCCGTCCTGCGGACTCGATCCGATGTCGTGCACGTGGTAGTGCAACTGCGGCAAGCGCGGCCCGAACATTCGAATTAAGCGCTTTGATTATGGCACATGGCCCGCCGATGGCAATGCGGGAAATCGGCGATAATGCGGGCTTTGGCGGCGCGTTTGCGAGCCCGCCCAGACATCGCAACCGTGAACGATTCCAAGACCCTCGCAGATCGCATCGAAGATCTGCTGCCCCAGACGCAATGCACCAAGTGCGGCTACGACGGCTGCAGGCCTTATGCCGAAGCCGTCGCCGCCGGCACCGCCAATTACAACCAGTGCCCACCGGGCGGCGCCGAGGGCGTCGCGCGCCTCGCGAAGCTGCTCGGCAAGCCGGTCATCCCGATCAATCCCGTGAACGGCGTCGAGCGGCCGCGCCCCGTGGCCTTCATCGACGAGCAGCTGTGCATCGGCTGCACGCTGTGCATGCAGGCGTGCCCCGTCGATGCGATCGTCGGCGCGCCCAAGCAGATGCACACCATCGTCAAGGACGAGTGCACGGGTTGCGACCTGTGCGTCGCGCCCTGCCCCGTGGACTGCATCGCGATGATTCCGGTGACCGGCGAGGCAACGGGCTGGGACGCCTGGAGCCAGCAGCAAGCCGATGCGGCACGCGTGCGCCACGACCGCCGTCAGGCGCGGCTCGCCGCCGAGCGCGACGCGGCCGAAGCGCGCGCCGCGGCACGCCGCGCGGCAGCGGCGTCCACGGTTGCCGCAGCGGGCGCGCCCGCTGCCGGGGGCCCGGCCGTTACTGCGGCCGGAACTGCGCCTGCAGGCGCCGACGATGCCGAAGCGAAGAAAAAAGCGATCATCCAGGCCGCGCTCGAGCGCGCGCGCCGCAAGAAGGCGGAGCTGGCCGAGCACGGCGTTGCCCCGCGCAATACCGAGCACGTGAGCGCCGACGTGCAGGCGCAAATCGACGCGGCCGAGGCACGCCGCAAGCGGCTCGGCATTGGCGCCGAAGCCGGTGCGCCAGCGCAAGCTGCCGCCGGCAAAATCGCGGGCGCCGCCACGGCCCCCGCCGCATCCGAACCGAGCGCGCCCAACGCTACGGATGGCGGCCAGCAAGAACGCCCGGGCCGCAGCGAGCACGACAGCCACCCGCACGACGACAAACCCGCCTGAGCCGCATGAACTGCATCAAGCGGACGGCCCTCGCACATCAGTCATGAACGCCACCAAGCGCCGCGCCATCTACGAAACGCTCCAGAGCCTCAACCCGAACCCGACGACCGAGCTGGAGTTCACGACACCCTTCGAACTCCTGATCGCCGTGATGCTCTCCGCCCAGGCCACCGACGTCTCGGTGAACAAGGCGATGCGCAAGATGTTTCCGGTGGCCAACACGCCCCAGACGGTGCTCGCGCTAGGCGAGGAAGGCGTGGCCGATTACATCAGGACGATTGGCCTCTACCGCACCAAGGCGAAGAACGTCATCGCCACCTGCAAGATCCTGATCGAGCAGTATGGCGGCGAGGTCCCCCAGACGCGCGAAGCGCTCGAGGCGCTGCCGGGCGTCGGGCGCAAGACCGCGAACGTGGTGCTCAACACCGCGTTCGGCCATCCGACCATCGCCGTGGACACGCACATCTTCCGCGTCGCCAACCGCACCGGCCTCGCGCCTGGCAAGGACGTAAAGGCCGTGGAAACCGCGCTGGAGAAGGTCACGCCGGCCGAGTTCCGGCAGGACGCGCACCACTGGCTGATCCTGCACGGCCGCTATGTGTGCAAGGCGCGCCGCCCGGAATGCTGGCATTGCGTGATCGAGCCGCTCTGCGAATTCAAGCCGAAGACGCCGCCGCCCGAGCTCTGACGCGCCCGCTGGCGCCCCGGCGCCGGTGCGCGCACGCGCGTAGAATTGCCGTTTGAGCCACCGCATCTGGCGAATTGGCGCCGACTCGGGCCCTCGCTATCCAGCCCTCACCCACGCACGTTTTCAGCACGATTCACGATGTTCAATCCCAGCCGCGACGAAGTCCGCCGCTTTTTCACCGAGACCTGGCGCAAGCAGCGCGCGGGCGAAATCCTCACGCCGCTCGAGGCGATCGCCGCCGACTGGATCGTCGAGCACCCCGAATACCACACGCAGCTCGCCGACGCCGAAGCGGCCGCCGCCGAGGACTATTCGCCCGAGCGCGGCCAGAGCAATCCCTTTTTGCATCTGTCGATGCATCTCGCGATCAGCGAGCAGCTCTCGATCGACCAGCCGCCGGGCATCCGCGCGGCGCACGACCGGCTCGCGGCGCGTCTGGGCTCCACGCACGACGCGCAGCACGCCATCATGGAGTGTCTTGGCGAGACGATCTGGGAGGCGCAGCGCACCAACACGCCGCCCGACACCGACGCTTATCTCGCCCGCATCGAACGGCGTGCCTCGCGCGACTGAGCCGAGGCCGAGCGCTGGCCGCGGTTTTGAGCGGGCATGAAAAAACACCCCGTGCGAGGCGCCTCGGCGCGTCTCACACGGGGTGTTTCGCATTCGCATTTATATTCGCGCGCGAGCGCGCCATGCATATCGCATGACGCCGCCGTCGTCAGGACGCGCATGCGCGCCCGGTGCGCTTACTTTTTCTCGACCAGATCGCCCTTGAGCGATTCGACGTAGGCGGCCAGATCCTTCAGGTCGCGCTCCGAGAGGCTCTGCACCTGCGCCTGCATGATCGGATTGCTGCGGCCGAAGTTCGGGTTGCCGGTGCCCATCTGATACTGGCGCAGCGCCCAATAGATGTAGTCCGCGTGCTGGCCCGCGAGCTTCGGATACTCGGGGCTTACCGGCTTGTTCAGGTTCACGCCGTGGCAGGCCGCGCAGTTGTGGCTGTCGGCGAGCACCTTGCCGTTGGAGGCGTCTGCGGCGTGCGCCGGCTGCAGGGCCACCGCAATCGTGAGCGCTGCGGCGGCGCAAACCCCCGAGGCGGTCTTCAGAAGCGAGGCGCGCTCGGCCGTGTAGGGCTTGTTCATGGATTCTCCTGTCCTGTCCCGTGCCGGTTACTTCTCGGGGTTGTTTTTCGTGGCGGCCGTCTGCGACGAGTAATACGCCGCGATATCGGCGATGTCCTGGTCGGACAACGTCGCCGCGATCGCATGCATCGTCCCGAAGTGGCGGTCGCCCTTCTTGTAGCTGTGCAACGCGTTTTCGATGTATTGCGCGTTCTGGCCGCCCAGGATTGGCACGTGATAGACCTCGGGATAGGCGGTGCGGTAGTCGGGAATACCATGACAGCCGATACACATCGCAACCTTGCCCTGCCCTGCCTTCGCGCTGCCCACGACATCCGCGTGTGCCGTGGCCGCGAAGCCCGCCAGCACTGTCAATGCGCCAAACATGACGTGCTTGCCGACAATTTTTTTCATAGCATCCAACCTGGCTTGAGGGGATTCGAACGCCCGAACCGCAGGCCACGGCCTGCGCCGCATTACTGCTGTTTTACTTTTGGGTCGCCGTGCAGGCCGAAAAAAATCGGTCCGAGTATACCGCGACGCCCCGCCGCACGTCCACCGGGCTAGCGCCGGGGCAATGCCCGCTGACGCCCGCCGGACGGGGCTCGGGCGTGAATGAGAAAATTCGCGAGCGGTCTGGCAGGGTGGCGTGCGGGTCATCCCTGATGTGCCCCACGCGTGTCTCATACACCGCGCGCGAGCCACAAACGAGTGCCGCATCGGGCGGACCCAACGATACGCGAGCGCCCCCCGACCCAACACCCCTTCTGACTTATACTGGGATTTTTTTAGCGAGCGGTTCATCATGCGCGCCACGCGTTTCGAAGGCTCTTCGCAGTATGTCGCCACCGACGACCTCAAGCTCGCGGTCAACGCCGCGATCACCCTCAAACGACCGCTGCTCATCAAGGGCGAGCCCGGCACGGGCAAGACCATGCTGGCCGAGGAAGTGGCGGCGGCGCTCGACATGCCGCTCATGCAGTGGCACATCAAGTCCACCACGAAGGCGCAGCAAGGCCTCTACGAGTACGACGCGGTCTCGCGCCTGCGCGACTCGCAGCTCGGCGACGAGCGCGTGAAGGACATCCGCAACTACATCGTGAAGGGCGTGCTGTGGCAGGCGTTCGAGTCGGAGCAGCAAAGCGTGCTCTTGATCGACGAGATCGACAAGGCCGACATCGAATTCCCCAACGACCTGCTGCGCGAACTCGACCGCATGGAGTTCTACGTGTACGAAACGCGCGAGCTCGTGAAAGCGAAGCAGCGTCCGCTCGTCATCATCACGTCGAACAACGAGAAGGAGCTGCCCGACGCCTTCCTGCGCCGCTGCTTCTTCCACTACATCAGCTTCCCCGACCCGGCCACGATGCAGCGCATCGTCGAGGTGCACTATCCGGGCATCCGCCGCGATCTGCTCAACGCGGCGATGGAAAGCTTCTTCGAGCTGCGCAACGTCGCGGGCCTGAAGAAGAAGCCGTCCACCTCCGAACTGCTCGACTGGCTCAAGCTGCTGCTCGCCGAGGACATTCCGCCCGACGCGCTGCGCGCGGCGGACGGCTCGAAGTCCATGCCGCCGCTCGCCGGCGCGCTGCTCAAGAACGAGCAGGACATGACCCTGTTCGAGCGGCTCATCTACATGAACCGTCACAACCGCTAAGACAACCGCCAGGACAGCCGCAAGGCGCGGAGCACGCTCGCAAGGCCGGAGAACCAGCATGCTGATCGACTTCTTTTACACGCTGCGAGACGCGAAGCTGCCGGTCTCCGTGAAGGAGTACCTCACACTCGTCGAGGCGCTCAAGGAGCGCGTGATCGCGCCCTCGCTCGACGACTTCTATTACCTCGCGCGCATGACGCTCGTGAAGGACGAGCAATACTTCGACCGCTTCGATCAGGCTTTCGGCGCGTACTTCCGCGGCATCGAGAAGAAGTCGGAGCTCGCCTTCGACATTCCCGAAGACTGGCTCAAGAAGCGCCTCGAGCGCGACTTCACGCCCGAGCAGCGCGCGCAGATCGAGGCGATGGGCGGGCTCGACAAGCTCATGGAGCGCCTCAAGGAACTCTTCGAGGAACAGAAGGAGCGCCACGAAGGCGGCAGCAAGTGGATCGGCACGGGCGGCACCTCGCCCTTCGGCAACGGCGGCTACAACCCCGAGGGCATCCGCATCGGCGGCGAAGGCGGCCAGCGCAGCGCCGTGAAGGTGTGGGACGCGCGCGCGTACCGCGACTACGACGACCAGGTCGAGATCGGCACGCGCAACATCAAGGTGGCGCTGCGGCGCCTGCGCCGCTTCGCGCGCGAGGGCGCCGCCGAAGAGCTGGACCTCACCGACACGATCCGCAGCACGGCCGCCAATGCCGGCTGGCTCGACCTCAAGATGGTCCCGGAGCGCCACAACAACGTGAAGGTGCTGATGCTGCTCGACGTGGGCGGCTCGATGGACGATCACATCAAGCGCACCGAGGAGCTCTTTTCGGCCGCGAAGGCCGAGTTCAAGCACCTCGAGTTCTACTACTTCCACAACTGCGTCTACGACTACCTGTGGAAGAACAACCGCCGCCGCCATGCCGAGCGCACGCCCACCTGGGACCTGCTGCACAAGTTCACGCCCGACTACAAGCTCATTTTCGTCGGCGACGCGACCATGAGCCCCTATGAAGTGCTGCAGCCGGGCGGCTCGGTCGAGTACAACAACCCCGAGGCCGGCGCCGTGTGGCTGCGGCGCCTGGCCGACCAGTTCCCGCATTTCGCGTGGCTCAATCCCGAGCCCGAGCGGCTATGGGAGTACCGCCAGTCGGTATCGATCATCCGCGAGATACTCGGGCATCGCATGTATCCGCTCACCGTCGCCGGGCTCGAAACGGCCATGCGCGTGCTGAGCAAATAGCGCCACCGTACCCACGTTTCGCTCAATTTCGCCGCGTAGCCCGCGGCGCGCCGCCAGACCGTTGCGCACACAACCATAAAACGAGGAGATTCCCAGCATGACCGCGCCTTCGTCCCCGGACCTGCCATCGACGTTCCGGCCGGGACCCTTGCGGCCCTTCGCCGACACGTCGGTGGCCACGATCGTCGCGGGCTTCGTCGCGATGATGACCGGCTACACGAGCTCGCTCGTGCTGATGTTCCAGGCCGGCCAGGCCGCGCATCTCTCCCCCGCGCAGATTTCCTCGTGGATCTGGTCGCTTTCGATCGGCATGGGCGTGACCACCATCGGCTTGTCGCTGTGGTATCGCGCGCCCACCGTGATCGCCTGGTCGACGCCGGGCGCGGCGCTCCTGATCAGCTCGCTGCCGCATGTGCCCTATGCCGAGGCCATCGGCGCATACCTCGTCTGCGCGCTGCTGCTTACGGCCGTGGGCGTGACCGGCTGGTTCGACGCGCTCATGAAGCGCGTGCCCGCCGGCATCGCGGCGGCGCTGCTCGCGGGCATCCTGTTCGAGATCGGCATCGAGATCTTTCACGCGGCCCAGGTGCAGACGCCGCTCGTGCTCACGATGTTCTTCGCCTACCTGCTGCTCAAGCGCTGGGTGCCGCGCTATGCGATCGTCGGCACGCTCGTGGTGGGCGTGGCGGCCGCCGCGGTGCTCGGGCTGCTCGACTTCAGCCACTTCCGCGTGGCCGTCGCGAAGCCCGTGTTCACGATGCCCGCGTTCTCCGCTTCGGCGATCGTGAGCATCGGCATTCCGCTCTTCGTCGTGGCGATGGCCTCGCAGAACGTGCCCGGCATCGCCGTGCTGCGCGCCGACGGCTACAACACGCCCTCCTCGCCGCTCATCGCCACGACCGGCATCGCCTCGCTCGTGCTCGCGCCGTTCGGCTCGCACGGCATCAATCTCGCGGCCATCACCGCGGCGATCTGCACCGGGCCGCACGCCCATGAAGACCGCACGAAGCGCTATATGGCCGCCGTCTGGTGCGGCATCTTCTATCTGCTCGCCGGCACCTTCGGCGCGACCATCGCGGCGCTGTTCGCGGCGTTTCCGCCGGCGCTCGTGGTCTCCATCGCGGCGCTCGCGCTGTTCGGCTCGATCATGAGCGGCCTCACCAACGCCATGCAGAACCCCCACGAGCGCGAAGCCGCGCTCGTGACGTTCATGGTGACGGCTTCCGGGCTCACGCTGCTCTCGATCGGGGCGGCGTTCTGGGGACTCGTGGCAGGCGTGCTCACCCAGGTGATCCTGAACGCGCGGCGGGCCTGATGGCGCGGGGATCGGCGATGCATTGGCGATACCACGGCGCGCGTCATCGCACCGCCACCCGATCCGCCATAAAATGATGGCGTACGCCGTGCCCACCGGCACGGCATCGCGCGCCGCCCGCGCTCCGTCCCCGTCCCTGCGGACGACGGTGTCCGGTGCGGCGACGCAGCGCCCCTTCGCGTTTTGAGGCGTTTTCAGGCGTTCTGCATTTCGCGTTTCGCCCTTCGTGCCAGGAGCCAGCGGCTCGGGCGCGCGAGGCCGTTCAACTCCTACCGACGCCGGCGCGTATGCGCCCACAAGGCCTGACATGACTACCGCACTCGATCAGCTCAAGCAGTACACCACCGTCGTCGCCGATACGGGCGACTTCCAGCAGTTCGTCCAGTACAAGCCGCAGGACGCGACCACGAACCCGTCGCTGATCCTCAAGGCCGTGCAGAAGGCCGAGTACCGGCCGCTGCTCGAAAAAACCGTGCGCGATCACGCGAGCGAATCGGTCGAATCGATCATCGACCACCTGCTGGTCGCCTTCGGCACCGAGATCCTCAAGATCATCCCGGGCCGCGTCTCGACCGAAGTGGACGCACGCCTCTCGTTCGACACGAAGAAGTCGATCGACAAGGCGCATCACATCATCGACCTGTACAAGCAGGCCGGCATCCCGCGCGAGCGTGTGCTGATCAAGCTCGCCTCCACGTGGGAAGGCATCCGCGCAGCTGAAGTGCTGCAAAAGGACGGCATCCGCTGCAACATGACGCTGCTGTTCTCGCTCGCGCAGGCCGCCGCGTGCGCCGAAGCGGGCGCGCAGCTGATCTCGCCGTTCGTCGGCCGCATCTACGACTGGTACAAGAAGGCCAAGGGCGCAGACTGGGACGACGCGAAGGACGGCGGCGCGAACGATCCGGGCGTGCAATCGGTGCGCAAGATCTACGCGTACTACAAGAAGTTCGGCTACACGACCGAGGTGATGGGCGCGAGCTTCCGCAACACCAGCCAGATCGTCGAGCTGGCCGGCTGCGACCTGCTCACGATCAGCCCGGATCTGCTGCAGAAGCTGCAGGACAGCACGGAGAAGGTCGAGCGCAAGCTCGTGCCGGAAGCGTTCAAGGACGCGCAGATCGAGCGCGTGGCCGTGGACGAACCGTCGTTCCGCTTCCAGCTCAACGAAGACGCGATGGCGACGGAGAAGCTCGCTGAAGGCATCCGCGCATTCGCCGCCGACGCGATCAAGCTCGAAAAGATGATCGAGGAGCTGCGCGGGCGGTAAGCGCGAAGCCACCAACAGACCTCCGCCGGGGCCGCACACGTACCGTGTGCGGCCCTTTTTGCATGCCACACCTGAACAGCGCGCCCCCCAATTTTCCGGCGGCAAGCAGCGCAAACTCCATTCCCGTCTGCGCTCTCGCAAACCCTGACGACACCTGCCCCCAAAAAGTGCATGCGGTCATCCGGAGCGCCTAGAATCAGGGGCAGCGGCGCAACATGCCGCCCCACCCCGGCCCCGCCCTGCCGCGCAGCATCACCCAAGCCGCGCGGCGCTCCTTCATTGGGCCGGCCAGCCAACCTGGGACCGCCCACCGCGGGATCGCCCGGCGGTCCAGTGCGCAAGGAAATTGACGATGCAAATCCAGCCCTACCTGTTCTACAACGGCACCTGCGAAGAGGCGATCGCGTTCTATCGCGAGGCGCTCGGCGCGCAGGAGCTGTTCAAGATGCGCTTCAAGGACGCGCCACCGAACCCCGAGCAGCCGATGCCGCCCGAATTCGCCGAAAAAATCATGCACGCGACGATCCAGGTCGGCGACGCGCAGCTCATGATGTCCGACGGCGGATGCATGACCCATCACGATAAATTCCTCGGTTTCAGCGTCTCGCTCACGGCCCCTGACGCCGCCACCGCGCAGCGCTACTTCGACGCGCTCGCCAAGGGCGGCCAGGTCACGATGCCGTTCGGCAAAACCTTCTGGTCACCCGGCTTCGGCATGCTGGCCGACAAGTTCGGCGTGCCGTGGATGGTCAGCGCGCCGCCGCTCGAAAGCCCCGCTGCCTGAGCATCGCCATCACGTTTGCGCGCGCGCGTCACACCATGCGGTGCATATGGGCGCGTTCGATGTTCCATCTCGGCTCGGTTTCGAGGAGCAAGGCACGCAGTTGCCCCACCTGCTCCTCGAAGCGCTGTTCGAGCCAGTAAGGCCCCTGCATTTCCGGTGCGAGCGGCGCGGCGCCCTGCGCCAGCGGCGCAGCACACGGCAGCCCCGCTGGCACACTTTCCGGGACCGCGCCCGGCACGCCGCCGCCTGCCCCACCCAAGCCACCGAAGCCACCGAAGCCACCCAGGCCACCCAGGCCACCCGAGGCGGCCTCGAGCGCGCCCGCCCGCAATGCACGCGCCGCCGCCTCCGGATGCCGCGTGCCGCCAAAGCGCAGTGCCCGCGCCGTCGCCAGCAGCGCTTCGCGCACGCACGCGCTGCGCCCCGCGAAGGCCACCCGCACGAGCCGCTGCTCGGAGTTTCCGAGGCCCGTCGACATCATCTCCAGCGAGCTCAGCAGCGAGCGGTGCAGGCGCTGCACCTGCTCGAGCCGCGCGAGCGGCACGTCGATCTCTTTCGCTACCGAAGGCATCAGCGCGCGCAGCTGCACGAGCCGCGCATTCAGACGCCGGAAAGTCTCAACCTGCGCGTCGGGGTCCACGTGCGCCCCGCTCACCACCTGTGCATAGACACACGCAATCTCGCGCAGATTGTCGGCGAGCCGGTAGCGCCACGAATAGGTGGCGTGCAGCGGCAGCGCGAACGAAAACGCCAGCGCGATCACGATGCCGATCATCACATTGAGCGTGCGCCACAGGCCCGTGTCGATGAGGTTGTCGCCGTGGCCCGCGACGATGCACATCGTGATGGCCGTGAGCAGCGGCACATAGCCCGCCTTGCCGATCGCGTAATAGCTGCACACGGCCGCGACGATGGCCATGAGCGAGTACGTGAGCCACGTGAAGCCCGTCACCGCCTGCACGACGATCAGCGTGAGGCCGATCAGCGCGCCGAGCACGGTGCCGAGCGCGCGCTCGGCGGCCTTCTTGCGGATGTTGCCATGATGCTGGAGGCCGCCGATCACCACGAGCAGCGTGACCGACGCCCAGATGCCGTGCGGGATGTCGATGCCCGTGGTGGCGAAGATCGACACGAGCATCGCGAGCCCGACGCGCACGCCGTGAATGATCCCGGCGTTGCGGTAGCGGTAGAACGGCGAGGTGAGCGCGCGCCAGAGGCGCGCCACGCGCGAGCGCCGGCGTACGGGCTTGCTGCGGCCGGCGGCGCGCGTGCCCTGGCGCGACGCGTCGCCGGTGGCGGCGGAGGATGCGGTGTCGGTGTCGTGGTCGGACGAAGCCATGGCGCGCTCGAAGCCTGCTGGACGTGACGCAAGTGGGCGGAGAATCGGCAAAAGAGCCGGGAACGGCGCCTCCCAGGAGGTTCGTCCCTGCAAGCATCGTGCACCAGAAAAACAAATGCCCGCAACCATGACGTTGCGGGCATTGCGTGTGAAGCTGGCCGCGCGCGCAAGGCCAAGGCCCTGGCGCGCACCGGATCAGCTTTCGATCGGGTCGAGATAGTCCTCGGGGCGCGTGCGGTCCTCGCCCTTTTGCATGCCGACCAGATGCACGAGCACCGACACCACCACCGAGACCACGAGGTTCACGACCAGCGACCAGACCGCCGCGTAGCCCGGCACGTCCATGCCGAACAGATGCACGACGAAGATCGAGCCCTTGAGGTGCAGCGAGATGGCCATCCACGTGCCGGTGGCGATGCCCGCCGCCCAGCCGAGCAGCAGGCCGCGCCAGTCGAGCATGCGCGTGTAGAGGCCGAGCACGATGGCGGGCAGCGTCTGGATGATCCAGATCCCGCCGAGCAGCTGCAGCTGAATCGCGTACGTGAGCGGCAGGCCCAGGATGAACGCCACCGCGCCCACTTTCACGATCAGCGAGACCAGCTTGGCGACATTGGTCTCCTGCTCGTGATTCATGTTGCGGTTGATGAACTCCTTGTGGATGTTGCGCGTGTAGAGGTTGGCGGCCGCGATCGACATGATTGCCGCCGGCACCAGCGCGCCGATGCCGATGGCCGCAAACGCCACGCCCACGAACCACGACGGGAAGTACTGCAGGAACAGCGCCGGCACCGCGAAGTTCGGGCCGAAGGCCTTGAAGTACGGCGCGTACTGCGGCATGTCCTTCACGCCCGAGGCGAGCGCCATATAGCCGAGCAGCGCGAGCAGGCCGAGCACGAGCGAGTACGCGGGCAGCATGGCCATGTTGCGGCGGATGGCGTTGCCCGACGAGGACGAGAGAATCGCCGTGACCGAGTGCGGATACAGGAACAGCGCAAGCGCCGAGCCCACCGCGAGAGTCGCATAGGCGCTATAGCCGTTCAGGCTCGAAGCATCCGGGGCCTTGAGCAGCAACTTGGCCGGCGGCACCGCGCCGAAGATGTGACCGAAGCCGCCCATCTGCGCGGGAATCACGATAATGGCCACGATGATCGTGATGTAGATGAGCACGTCCTTCACCACGGCGATCATGGCCGGCGCGCGCAGGCCCGAAGTGTAGGTGTAGGCCGCGAGAATCGCGAACGCGATGATGAGCGGCAGGTCGCCGACGAAGCCCGTGGTGTCGAAGCCGAGCGCGCCAATCACCACTTCGATACCCACCAGTTGCAGCGCGATATACGGCATGGTCGCAACGATGCCGGTGAGCGCGATGGCGAGCGCGAGCATGCGGCTGCCGTAGCGCGCGCTCACGAAGTCGGCCGAGGTGACGTAGCTGTGACGCTTGGCGATGGCCCAGAGTTTCGGGAACACCACGAACGCAAACGGATAGATCAGGATCGTGTAGGGCAGCGCGAAGAAGCCCGTTGCGCCCGCACCGAACACGAGCGCCGGCACCGCCACGAAGGTGTAGGCCGTATAGAGATCGCCGCCGAGCAGGAACCACGTGACGATGGTGCCGAAGCGCCGGCCGCCGAGACCCCACTCGTCGAGATGGGCGAGGTCGCCCTTGCGCCAGTGCGCAGCGAGGAAGCCGACGATCGTGACGCCGATGAACAACAGGACGAAGACGAAAGTTGCGATGACGTTCATTGCGCGCCCCCTGCCTTGCCGGCGCCCTTCGAACCGTCCTTGGTCTTGAAGTAGACGAGCGCGGTGATGACGGCACTGATCAGCACCCAGAGCAACTGATACCAGTAGAAATACGGGAAGTCCCACAGCGTGGGCTCGACCTTGTTGTACGACGGCACCCAGATCATCGCGATCCAGGGCAAGAGCAACAACCAAAGCCAGTGCTTGCTGGCTTTCCCGGTGTCGGCGTCGTGAGCCATGACGTCTCCTCGTTACTTATGTAGTTATGGGGATTTTGATGCGGTCCACCGCCCGATATGAGGCGGTCCCTGGCCAGCGAGATCGTGCCTCGCAAGGTCCCCGAAAGCGCAGAAAAGAGTAGCGAGGCCACGGCGGCGGGTCAAGAAGGGCGGACCCCAATTTAGACCACGTTGTCAAGGTACAACTGGCACTGCGTTTGATTTGAAATTGTCAGCAATTAGAAAGCTTGTTATGCAAGCCGAAAAAAGACCGGCGCCATCGAAGCTGGGGCCGGTCTTTCCTTTACTCGCGCACCCGGCATCCGCCGGCGCGCCGATCGATGCAACGCCTTGCGGCGCTGGCGTCAGATCGCGAACGTTTCGCCGTTCTTGCCGTTCTTGCCGCTCTTGCTGTGTTCGGCGTCGGCCTCGCGCAGCGACTTCACCCACTGGTGCGCCGGCAAGCCGAGCTTGCTTTCCAGCAGGCGCGCGCGCTTGTCGAGCGCCGCCCAGCTCACCTCGAGCGCCGGGCCCGAGAACGCCAGCGCGATGCGGTTGCCATCGTGCACCTCGGGCAGCGCGATCACACGGCCGTCGAACGCTTCCTTCAGGCGCTTCATGTTGCGCACGTAGCTCGGGTGGTCGCCGAACAGGTTGATGGTGGCGACGCCCGCATCGGCGAGGCACGCGCGCGCCGCGCGATAGAACGCCACGCTGTCGAGCACCGGACCGCGCGCGGTCGCGTCGTAGATATCGATCTGCAGCGCGCCGATCGTGCCGTGGTTCGCGCGGTCGTGCACGAAGTCCCACGCGTCGAGTTCACGCACGGCGAGGCGCGCGTCGTCTTGCGGCATCTCGAACATCGTGCGCGCGGCCACCACGACGGCCGGGTTCAGCTCGATCGCCTCGACCTTCGCGGGACGCAGATAGCGATGCGCGAACTTGGTCAGCGAAGCGGCGCCCAGACCCAGTTGCACGATGCGTGCGGGCGTGGCGAGGAACAGCAGCCAGGCCATCATCTGCTGGGCGTATTCGAGCTCGATGTGCTGCGGCTTCGAGAGACGCATCGCGCCCTGGACCCACTCGGTGCCGAAGTGCAGATAGCGCACGCCGCCCTCTTCCGAGAACGTCACGGGCGCAAAGCGCGGCTTGCGCGGCGCTTCGATGACCGGGGCGTTGTCGAGCCCGGCGTCGGCCTGCTCCGAGGCGGCCTTGCGGGTCTTCGCTGCGTTGGCGGTCTTGCTGCGGGTCTTGCTGAATGCACGCGCTTCGGCCGAAGCGCGCTTGATGAGATTCGTCATGTAAAGATGTCTTGCTTGTAGGGAGCAGATGCAGATGCGAAATCCGATGCGTTTTCGCGGTGCAAAATCGCTTGCGAATTCAGACGCAAATGCGCGGGCGACCGAGAGCATAGCATTCGTGGCGCATCGGGCAGGATTTGGGCGGCAAGGCGCGGTGGTGAAGGTCGTCGGTGCATAGGCAGGACTACTGGAGGGCATACGGAGGATGAGAAAGCGCTGCTCGTGCGCCTGAGAATGCCCCTGCGCGCATTGCCCGGCGATATCGCTGCGGACTACATCTGCAGCGTGGCTCATCAACGAGCTAAAATCTGGCTCGATCGTGCTAGATATTAGCTCGATTGTGCTAGTATCCATTTCATGACAAAACTCGGCGACGCCCTTTTCTCCAATGCGCAGCAACCCATTTTGGCTTGCCTGTTTGGACGGCCCGAGCAGTGGTTTCACGTCAAGGAATTGATCCGGCTGACGAGTCTGGGCAGTGCCAGCGTCCAACGCGAACTGAGTCGCCTCGAAAGAGGTGGGCTCATCGAAACACGACGCATCGCCAACCTCAAGCAGGTTCGGGCCTTCGCAGGCAGCCCCATCTTCAGCGAGTTGCGTCTCATCGTCCTCAAAACCTTCGGGGTCGTGGAGGTACTCCGCGAAGCGCTGTCCCCGCTTGCTTCAGAAATAAAATTCGCCTTTGTGTACGGCTCAGTCGCCCAAGGCAGCGACCACTCCGACAGCGATGTCGACGTGATGTTGGTCAGCGAAACGCTCGCCTATGTACAGATCATGGCTGCGCTCGAGTCAGCCGAAAGACAGCTAGGCCGCACAGTCCAGATTACCCAGTACACTCCCGAAGAGTTTCTCGAACGCAAGCGCAAGGGCCACCCCTTCCTCACGGAAGTGCTGCGCCAAGCGAAGCTGATGGTAACAGGAACCGAGGATGACGTTGACCACCTTGGATAACCTCGTACGCATCGGAAAACTAAAACCTTTTCCGCCGAACCGAGGCGAATTCGAACAGTTACCTGGCCTCGCTCGAACCTTGCTCGACACCGTCGCAAGCAGTAGCGGGATGGCAACCGAGAGCCAGTTCATTCTCGCCTACGATGCGGCTCACGCCGCATCACGCGCCGCATTACGGGCTCACGGATACCGGAGCGACGACAGGTACCTGGTCTTTCAGTGCCTCGAGCACACGATCGGTTGGCCAACCGGGAAATGGCGCGTACTGGATACCTGTCATCGAAGGCGCAATGCGGCCGAATACGAGGGCAACATAGATCTTCCAGCGAGTCTGACCGCCGAGCTCGTTCGGCTCACTGCTGAACTCATTGGTACCGTATCTCAGCTCGAGCACCTGCTGCCGTCATCCTGATACTGCTTCGCGGTGCGTACTCGCGCAACGAAGCGAAGGACAGAGCGTCGAGTCATTCCGCCAAATACTCTCGCAGTCGATGCCAGTCGACCAACTTCTCCTGATAGGAAACCGCCGCGTAGGCCGGACTGCTCGACGGCAATCGGATGAGCCGATAGCGATCGCCCCTCTCCCCCAGCACCCGCACCCCAATCTTTTCCGCCGTTCCACCATTGAACGCGATAGCGACCAGCTTCGGCAACGTTTCGACAAGCGCAACCAGGTCGTTACTCGCATGGTTGCGAATGCGGCTGTCCAGGCTGCCGATCCGTTGGGCCTCCGCCACGACGTCCCACAACCCGATGCGATGCTCGAGCAACGTTTGCAGCCGCGCGTCGTACCCCATCGCGGGAAGATCCTCGCCGATCACCTCGCCCACCAGATGCCAAAACCGGTTCTGCTTATGCGCGTAGTACTGCTGATGCGCGAGCGACGCCTCGCCCGGCAAGCTGCCGAGAATCAGCACGTGCGTATGCGCGTCGACGACGGGTGCGAAGCAACGCTTGAGACTCATCGGCGAGGGCTCGCTGGCTGGGACGACGACGCTCATCGCACCGCCTGATGCGACGAATGTGAGGCCCGCGAGGCAGTATGGCCGAGCGGCCCGCGCTCGCGCGCCGAATGCGCGGGCAACGCCGGCTGCGCATCGCGCGCGAGGCGCGCCCATAACGCAGGCAGCATGCATTCGGTCACGAGCAGCGGCGCGCCGTGGCGCTCGAACACGGAACGTCGCGCGACGAACCCATGCGGCACGTGCCCGTGCGTTTCGAGCGCGGCAAGCGCATGCAGCGGATGCCGCGCGCTCACGCGCCGGCTCACGAGCGCCGAGCGCGCGACGCCGCTGTCGGTGTAGAGCAACTCCGCAAGCGGACGCGTGCGCAGGCGGCGCATGGCCTGCCAGATACCGTGGCTCGCCACGAGCGGCGTCACGCTGTGCGCGGCCACGAATGGCACGCCGTCGACTTCGAGCACGATCTCGCGCAACCACGCCCGTTCGCGCGGCGCGAGGCCGAGTGCGGCGCATTCGTCGGGCCAGGGCATGTCGACGGCTTCGCGCGTCACGCGCACCACGACGTGGCCGAGCGCGCGCAGATGCGCGGTAAGCGAACCGCCGCGCGTGAGCCAGTCTTTCTGATCGGCGCTGAAGGCCGCGAGGGGCGCGGCGCGCCAGTGCGCGTCGGCGGCATCGAATCGGATGGGCATGGCGCGCATTATAGGCCGCGCATAGGCCGACGTGCCGGGAGACTCGCCGCTCGCGTTCCGGGTACGCTCAGCCGGCGAACTCAGCGCTGTTCCATGGCGCGAGTCCCCCAGCGTCTACCAGCAACACGCTAATGGAGCGAGGCTCGGGTCGACGCTTCAATGGCTTGCTCGACGGACGTGAGCGCAAAGCGCGCCGGGTTGACGTCGCCATCGAACGCATCGATCAAGCGCATCGAAAATTCGCGAGGATCGTTGGCCGGAACCTGCAGCGGCTTGCCTGGCCTCCCTGAAACGATCATTACCACGACGTGACTATCGTCGCCGAAATGAATCTGCAGAAGCCAGCGCCGCCGCCCCTCCTGCAAATAGAGATCGAGCCAGTTGGGTTCGGTCTGCTCCCATCGGCTGGTCAAATTCGAACGATGAAAGAATGCTGAAAGACGCCCCCAGAGACTTTGATGCGCTCTCAGGACGTGATCGACCTCCAGGGCGAATTTTTGCCAGCGGAGCAGGACATCCGGAATGCGCGCTTCGCGTGCGTCGTCTGGGCACGAGAGAAGGCCGCTTTCCTCAATGAGCGTGCGGGGCGAGTGCGCTTGCACCATACCGCCACTCGTCGGTTGGAGCCGCCTTTCGAGATACGCACCGCCAGAACCTTCGAGCATGCCCTTGAGACGCGATTGCGTATCCTGCGCACCCATCGCCCTCCCGACTGTGGGTGGGTTATCGAGCAGTTCGCGATCAGAGGGGCGATACGCGTGAAACCATTGCAGCGGCTTGAAGTTGTCGTTACGCGCCTCGCTCTCGTCGAACGACGGCCCCGCTGATCTCAGCGCGCAAACAAGACGCCCGGTCTGCGTTTCGTCTTCCAGCAACGCGGCAAGACGCTCCATGGCGAGCGAGCGGCTGGCTTCATCGCACAAGCCGCCGTCGACGCCGAGAAATGCGAACAACGTTCGCGTTTCCTCGACGGAAAACTGCGGTGCTGCGAAATCGTGTCGCTCGACTCCTCGGTCGCGTTCGTTGCCAGTCATTCAACTCTCCAAAACCAGGCGCCGATCATCGTGGGTGGCGCAGAACCGTCTACCCGCCTCGTCGTCCATATAAAAGTACTCGCCAGGCATGGGGCGCCGGCAAGGCGATATGTACCGCTTCGGATTGCGGATACGCGTCATGACACAGCGCTTGCCGTAAAATTCGATCAGCTTGCGTCCGCCTTTAGGATCCGCATGCAGAAAAACGGCAGCGTCGTCGTCGAGATCGAGGCGCATCTGAATGGCGGTGTCGATAAGCGCCCTGGCGACGCCCGCGACCGGGTCTAAACGCATGGTGACATTGAATTCCACCGGCGCGTCCGCGAGATACCAGACAAACCCCATTTTCGACCGATCTCCCTGCACGGGCGAGCCATAGGCAGGCACGGCTGTCAGAAGGCCAATCGGGATTCCGCCGTTGGTGTCGGACAATTCCAGGCACCACGCGTGAGCCTGCTCGCGCGCACTTGAAAGCGGCCGTAGATAGTTGTGACACTTGGCCAGCAGGAAAATTCGCTCCCAATCCCAGCCAACGTCGGCCCGAATGGCGCCGAGATCAATTCCGGCAGGATGAAGCCAATCGACGGGAACGGATGCCGGCCACTCGTCGTACAGCGCCTTGATCAAGGGCTGAACATGGCGATTCCAGTACCTGACATCGGCCGAAGCCATTTGCCGGATATTAATGAGGCAGGAGGCCGTGCGGCTGTCCTGGCTGCCGAAGGACGGCAGGCTTTTCAAAGGACGTTTGAGTGTGTTCAGGGCCATTGCGCAGTCCATGGATGCATTACGCGGTACGCGAATGCATCCATCCTCAACGCTCAGAACCCCTGCACAAAACCAGAAAATTCCGAAAAATGCCGCCCGCGTACGCTACGCGCGCGGCATTCAAGTACGAACATCAACCCGCCCGGGCGAGCAACAGCGCGTTGGTCCGTTTCACGAAGCTCGCCGGATCCTCAAGCGCACCGCCCTCGGCGAGCAGCGCCTGATCGAACAGCAGATGGCACCAGTCGCCGAAGTCCGCGCTATCCGTGCGCAGCGCCTTCACGAGCGGGTGCTCGGGATTGACTTCGAGGATCGGCTGCATCTGCGGCGCCTGCTGGCCCGCGGCCTTGAGCATGCGCTGCAGGTAGCCGCTCATGTCGCCTTCGTCGGCCACGAGGCAGCTCGGCGAATCGGTCAGGCGGAACGTCAGACGCACGTCCTTGGCCTTGTCCTTGAGCGCGTCCTTCATTTGCTCCACGAGCGGCTTGAGTTCTTCGCTCACCTTCTCCTGCTGCTGCTTTTCCTCGTCGTTGAGCGCGCCGAGATCGAGGTCGCCGCGCGCCACGCTCGCGAGCGGCTTGCCGTCGAATTCATTGAGGAACGAGAGCATCCACTCGTCCACGCGGTCCGTGAGCAGCAGCACTTCCACGCCCTTCTTGCGGAACACTTCGAGGTGCGGACTGTTCTTCGCGGCCTGCCAGGTATCGGCGGTCACGTAGTAGATCTTCGACTGCTCGGGCTTCATGCGCGCGACGTAGTCGGCGAGCGAGACGGTCTGCCCGGCCGTGTCGTGATGCGTCGACGCAAAACGCAGCAGCTTCGCGATGCGCTCCTTGTTCGCGTGGTCTTCGCCCACGCCTTCCTTGAACACCTGGCCGAACTCGGTCCAGAAGGTCGCGAACTTCGCCTTGTCTTCGTCCTTCGCTTCGGCGTCGGTCTGCGCGGCGGCCATCTCTTCGAGCATCGAAAGCACGCGCTTGGTCACGCCGTCGCGAATCGCCTTCACGTCGCGGCTTTCCTGCAGGATTTCGCGCGAGACGTTCAGCGGCAGATCCGCCGAGTCGACCACGCCCTTCACGAAGCGCAGGTAGTTGGGCAGTAGCTGCTCGGCGTCGTCCATGATGAAGACGCGCTTCACATAGAGCTTCAGGCCGCTCTTGTGGTCGCGGTTCCACATGTCGAACGGCGCATGCGACGGCACGTAGAGCAGTTGCGTGTATTCGCTGCGGCCCTCGACGCGGTTATGCGTCCACGCGAGCGGATTCTGGTGATCGTGCGCGAGGTGCTGATAGAACTGCTGGTACTGCTCGTCGCTGATGTCGTTCTTCGCGCGCGTCCACAGCGCGCTCGCCTGGTTGATGGTCTCGAATTCGTCCTTCGTGACCATCTCGCTCTTTTCGGCGTCCCATTCTTCCTTCTTCATCTCGATGGGCAGGCCGACGTGATCCGAGTACTTCTGGATGATCGACTTCAGCTTCCACGCGGAAAGCAATTCGTCTTCGCCTTCGCGCAGGTGCAGCGTGATGGTCGTGCCGCGCTGGGGGCGCTCGATCGCCTCGACCGAGAATTCGCCCTCGCCCGCGCTCGTCCAGCGCACGCCTTCGGCGGCGGGCAGCCCTGCGCGGCGGGTCTCGACGGTGATCTTGTCCGCGACGATGAAGCCCGAGTAGAAGCCCACGCCGAACTGGCCGATGAGCGCCGCATCCTTTTGCTGGTCGCCCGAGAGCTTGCCGAAGAATTCCTTGGTGCCCGAGCGCGCGATCGTGCCGAGGTTGGCCACGGCTTCGTCGTGGCTCATGCCGATGCCGTTGTCGTCGATGGTGACCGTACGGGCGGCCTTGTCGAAGCCCACGCGGATGCGCAGGTTCGGATCGTTTTCGTAGAGCGCGCTGTTCGCGAGCGCCTCGAAGCGCAGCTTGTCGGCGGCGTCCGACGCGTTCGAGACCAGCTCGCGCAGGAAGATTTCCTTGTTGCTGTACAGCGAATGGATCATCAGGTGCAGAAGCTGTTTCACTTCCGCCTGGAAGCTCATGGTTTCTTGTGCCATGGTCGGGGGTCCTCGTTCGTTGCAGTCAGTAGGCTTGGCCGCGTGCGCATTGCCGCGGCGCGTTGAGCGCGCATATGGGGACGCGCCGCGCAAGTTTCAAGAGCGCCGCGCCACGCCGTCCAGATAGCCGGAGAGGAAAGCCGGCAGCGCCGGGTCGCCGCAGTTCGCGATGTTAAAGCGCATCCACGTGGTGGGCGACTGGTGCGGCGAGAACAGGCTCCCCGGCGTGAGCAGGAAGCCCGCCTCGTGGCCGGCGGCCGTGAGCGCGTCGGCGTCCACGCCAGTGTTGGCCCACAGGAACATGCCCGCGCCCGGCGCGATGAACAGCTTGCAGCCCGCGCGCTCCAGCATGCGCGCGGCCTTGTCGCGCACGGCATCCAGCCGCGCGCGCAGGCGCTCCACATGGCGCCGGTAGTGGCCTTCGGTCAGCACGCGAAAGAGCACCCGCTCGTTGAGCTCGGGGCTCGTCATGCCGACCAGCATTTTCTGGTCCGCGACCGCCTGCGCCACGTCGAGCGCGCTCGCGATGAAGCCCACGCGCAGATTGGGCGCGAGCGTCTTCGAAAAGCTGCCGAGATAGATCACGCGGCGCAACTGGTCGAGGCTCGCGAGGCGCGTGGCCGGATAGCCCGCGGGGCACAGGTCGCCGTAGATATCGTCCTCGACCACGAGAAAGTCGTACTGCTCCGCGAGGCGCAGGATGCGAAACGCCTGCGCGGCCGTGAGCGAAGTGCCGGTGGGGTTCTGCAGCACCGAGTTGATGACGAGCAGCTTCGGCCGCCAGGTCGCGACGAGCGTCTCGAGCGCGTCGAGGTCCGGCCCTTCGGGCGTGTACGGCATGCCCACGAGGCGCGCGCCCTGCGAGGCGAAGCGGCCGAACATCTGGAACCACGCGGGGTCGCCCACCACGACGGTGTCGCCGGGCTGCACGTACAGGCGCGCGAGCAGGTCGATGGCCTGGGTGACGCCCGAAACGAGCACGATCTGGTCGGGCGTCGCGCCGATTTCGATCTCCGCGAGGCGCGTCTGCAACTGCTGGCGCAGCGGCAGAAAGCCCTGCGGCGAGCCAAAGCCGAGCAGCTGCGCGCCGCTCTGGCGGCCCAGCGATCGCATCGCGCCCGCCAGCAGTTCGCCGTCGAGCCAGCGCGCCGGCAGGTAGCCGAGCCCCGGCCCCTTTTCCGGATGCGTCGACGAATGGAGCATGTTGCGCAGCAGCCAGACCACGTCGAGGGTGGGCGGCGGCGCGGGCTCGGCCGCCCCGCTGGCGTCGGGCGCGGCGGGACGGCGCTCGTGCGGCGCCACGACCGCGAGCCGCTCGCGCACGTAGAAGCCCGAGCCGCGCCGTGAATCGAGATAGCCCTGCGCAACGAGGCGCTCGTAGGCCTCCACCACCGTGAAGCGCGAGACGCCCTTGTCGAGCGCGAGCTTGCGGATGGACGGCATGCGCATGCCGGGGCGGAACACGCGCTCGTCGATGCGGCGGCGGCCCCACTGGACCAACTGGTCGACGAGCGTGGTCGTGGCCGCGTCGTGCGGCGCCGGAATCTGGTCGAGGGGTACGGACGACATGGCGGCTCCAACTGTACCGAACACTATCGGAGCGATTGTACCGTTACTGTCTGCCACCATACCGGTACATTTCTTTGTGTATAGGCCGGTAAGGTGCCGGCCATCCCGCCGACGCGCGTGCGCCAGGCTTGCGGTCCGTCCCGGATCTCGCGGCCGACTGCGCCCGAAGTGTTCCGTATGGCCCACGTCCTCCGGTTCGGCTCGTTCCCAGACGATTCTCTTATGACCGCCACGCCGCTCAGTCTCGATCATCTCGTCGTTTCCGCCCGCACGCTGGACGAAGGCGTGCAGTACGTCGCCGATACGCTGGGCGTGGCGCCCGCGGGCGGCGGCGCGCATCCGCTCATGCGCACCCACAACCGCCTGCTCGGGCTGTGGGGCGGCGTCTACCTGGAGGTGATCGCGGTCGACGCCGGCGCGAACCCGCACGCGGCCGGCCGCTCGCGCCTGTTCGCGCTGGACGATCCCGCCGTGCAGGCGCGCCTCGAAACGGGGCCGTACCTCTCGCACTGGGTCGCGCGCGTCGCACCGCCCAAGAATCTCGAACGGTGGCGCGGCCAGTACCCGCAGCGCATCCCCGATCTCGTGCCGATGACACGCGGCGATCTGAGCTGGCAGCTCACGGTGCCGCTCGACGGCGCGTTCCCGTCCTGGCAGGGCGCGGGCGACGGCATCCTGCCCTCGCTGATCCAGTGGGATACATCGCGCCATCCGTCGCAGACGCTCGGCGACAACGGCATCGTGCTCAAGTCACTCACGGGCTTCCATCCGCAGGCAGAAACCGTGCGCGAGCAGTTGAACTGGCTTGGCGCGGCGTCTGTGATCGCGGTGGAAGAAGCCGATACGCCTGCGCTCGTCGCGCAATTCGAAACGCCGTCGGGGCTGCGCACGCTTGGCGCACCGCTACGCTGAACGAACAAGCCGCATCGCCGGCGATGAACCCGATTGACATGGCAAGCGCGAGCGCGCGTGCCGCCAGAGCGGGATTCGCGTCATAATCAAAAGCTTTCGGCAACCCGGGCGTCCGACTCCCATCGCACCCGCGCCGCCTCAATCCGGGCCGTCCAGGCCCTCGTGCCCGACCTCAACAAGGAGACCCCATGGACCAGAGCGATCTCAAGGCTGCCCCCACGTGGCAACTGTCCGAGCGTGCGATCAAGCTGACCAGCTCGGCGATTCGCGAAATCCTGAAGGTCACCGAGCGCCCCGAGGTCATTTCATTCGCCGGCGGCCTGCCCGCTCCGGCCTCGTTCCCGGCCGAGGAAATGCGCGCGGCCTCCGACCGCATCCTGCGCGAGAACCCGACAGGCGCGCTCCAGTACAGCGCGACGGAAGGCTATCTGCCGCTGCGCGAATGGGTCGCCGAGCGCTACTCAGTGGGCGGCGCGAAGATCCGGCCGTCGCAGGTGCTGATCACCACGGGCTCGCAGCAGGCGCTCGACCTGCTCGGCAAGGTGCTGGTCTCGCCGGGCAGCCCCGTGCTGGTCGAAACGCCCACCTACCTCGGCGCGCTGCAGTCGTTCTCGCTCTACGAGCCGCGCTACGTGCAGCTGCCCACCGACGACAACGGCCTCGTGCCCGAAGGCCTCACGCCCGAGCTGACCGCCGGCGCGCGCCTGCTCTACGCGATCCCGAACTTCCAGAACCCGACGGGCCGCCGCCTGCCGCTCGAACGCCGCGAGGCGCTCGCGCAGTTCGCGCAGCGCGCGAGCTTCCCGGTCATCGAAGACGATCCGTACGGCGCGCTCGACTACGCGGGCAAGCCGCTGCCCACGCTGCTCTCGATGGCGCCCGAGCACGTCGTGCATCTGGGCTCGTTCTCGAAGGTGCTGGCGCCGGGCCTGCGCGTGGGCTACATCATCGCGCCCGAGGAGCTGCACTTCAAACTGGTGCAGGCCAAGCAGGCCACCGACCTGCACACGCCGAGCTTCACGCAGCGCATCGTCCACGAAGTCGTGAAGGACGGCTTCCTCGACACCCATATCCCGAAGGTGCGCGCGCTCTACCGCGACCAGTGCGCCGCGATGCTCGACGCGCTCGCGCGCAACATGCCCGAAGGCGTGAGCTGGAACCGTCCGGAAGGCGGCATGTTCGTGTGGGTCACGCTGCCCGAGGGCATCGACACCATGAAGCTGCTCGAAGAAGCCGTCGCGCAGAATGTGGCCTTTGTGCCGGGCGCGCCGTTCTTCGCGAGCGAGCCGCAGCACAACAAGCTGCGCCTGTCGTTCGTGACGGTGCCGCCCGCGAAGATCGAAGAAGGCGTGGCGACGCTCGCGAAACTCATCCGCGCGCGCAGCTGAAGCGCGCACCCGTGAACCGATAACCCCAACCGTACAAGGACTCCTGATCATGGCTGATATCAACGTCTACGACCGTCTCGAACAGCTCGGCATCGAACTGCCCCAGGCGGGCGCACCCGCGGCCGCCTACGTGATGAGCGCGCAGAGCGGCAACACCGTGTACCTCTCGGGCCACATTGCGAAGAAGGACGGCAAGGTGTGGGCCGGCAAGCTGGGCGAGTCGCTCACGACCGAGGAAGGCAAGGCCGCGGCGCACTCGATCGCGATCGACCTCATCGCGACGCTGCACGCCCACACGGGCGACCTCAACAAGGTCAAGCGCATCGTCAAGCTGATGAGCCTCGTGAACTCGACGCTCACCTTCACCGAGCAGCACATCGTCACGAACGGCGCCTCCGAGCTGATCGCCGACGTGTTTGGCGAGAAAGGCAAGCACGCGCGTTCGGCGTTCGGCGTCGCGCAGATTCCGCTCGGCGCGTGCGTCGAGATCGAGCTGATCGCCGAAGTCGAGTAAGCGCTCGCTCCAAAGCGGAGAGGGGCGGCCAGGTTGGTGCGGCCAGCCTGGTCCGGCCAGGTCAGTCCGCTCCTGCACAGTCCCCTCCAGCGCACACGCCGCCCGGTGTGTGCGCCACCATCGCGGCGAGCGCGCGATGCAGCACGGCGCGCGAGCCACTTCTCCCCGTCTCACGCCTCTTACTCGCGCCATGACCCTACGCAGCGTCCGCTTCAAACAGGTCGACGTGTTCACGTCGCGTCCCTTCAAAGGCAATCCGCTCGCCGTCGTATTCGACGCCGACGGGCTCGATACGGCGCAGATGCAAGCCATCGCGCGCTGGACCAACCTCTTCGAAACCGCCTTCCTGCTCACCCCCACCGACGCGCGCGCCGACTATCGCGTGCGCATCTTCACGACGCAAGGCGAATTGCCGTTCGCGGGCCATCCGACGCTTGGCACGGCGCATGCGTTCCTCGACAGCGGCCGCCAGCCGAAGACACCGGGCCACCTCGTGCAGGAATGCGGCGCGGGTCTGGTCGAGCTGGCCCAGCGGCGCTGTGCCGGGACCGCCAGTGACGCCATGGACACCTGGGCGTTCGCCGCGCCGCCGGCGAAGATGACGCCGCTACCCGAGTCGCAATACGACGCGTTGCGCGCCGCCCTGCGCTCGGACGCGATCGATTTCGGTGCAGCGCCGTGCGGCGTCGACAACGGCGCGCCGTGGCTCGTGGTGCGCCTGTCGTCCGCGCAGGCGGTGCTCGCGCTCGACATCGACTACGACGCCCTCGCAACCATCGCCGCGAGTGTGGGCGCGCAAGGTCTCGCGGCCTACGGCGCGCATGACGCCAATGGCCCGGCCAACTTCGAGGTGCGCTGCCTCATGACGGGCCTCGGCAAGGGCGAGGATCCGGTGACCGGCAGCGCCAATGCCGCCATCGCGATGTTGCTCGCGCAGCAAAACCGCCGCCCCGGCAGCCGCTATACGGTGCGCCAGGGCACCGCGATGGGGCGTGACGGCCGTGTCTTCGTCGACTACGACGACGCAGCGGGCAAGATCTGGATCGGCGGCACCTCGCTCACGGTCGTCGACGGCACGATCGGGCTCGAATGAGCGCCCCATTTGCAGGCATGCATTCTGCGTAGGTCCGGCCTGCATCAAGCGCCGGCGCGCTATGCGCGGCCTCGTGTCTATGCGCGGCAGATCGCGCGGGCGTCCCCGTTTACCCACGACTGGCGTATACCCCGGGACCGATGGCTTCCTTATTCATTGCCCAACCATTAAGATCCAAACATCGGACGCAAGAAAGCGTCCGATGGCCCTTGTTCGCGCACTTCGCGCTACTTCCTCTGCCATTCCGCATTCGATGCCGCCGATCCAACCGAGCGCTTTGTCGTCGTCCCGGCCGCCGCATCTGCGGCGCGACGGTGCGCGCGTGCGGCGGGCGAGATGAACGAGAACTGGCGCCCCTTCTCGCGCGACGCCGGCTTGCGCGGTGCGCCCGGGCCGGCCTACACGCGCCCGCGCACGCTGCTCGCCATTCCGCTGCTCGGCGTGCTGGTGCTGATCTTGCTGTGGGCCGTGATCTTCACGCGCCTCGCGGTCGAAAAAGAGGCCACCCAGCGCGAGGCCACGGCCTCCGCAGCCATCCTCTCGGCGGCGCTCGAGCAGCACACGGTGAAGGCGATCCACCAGGTCGACCAGATCACGCGCTTCGTGAAATACGAATTCGAAAAATCGCCCGACCACTTCAATCTCATCGCCACGGTCGAGAAAGGCGTGGTGCAGAGCGACTCGCTCGTGCAGGTGTCGATCATCGACGAGCACGGCAAACTCGTCGCCAACACCGCCGAGCCCAATCCCAAGCCGATCGACCTCTCGGACCGCGAGCACTTCAAGGTGCACGAGCACGAGAACGACGACCAGCTCTATATCAGCAAGCCGGTGCTCGGCCGCATCTCGGGCCACTGGACCTTGCAGATGACACGCCGCCTCAATCACGCGGACGGCTCGTTCGCGGGCGTCGTGGTGGTCTCCGAAGACCCGAGCTACTTCACGAGCGACTTCTACAACAACGCCGCCATCGGCCGTGACGGCGTGATCGCCGTGATCTCGGACACCGGCGCCGTGCTGGCGCGCCGCACCGGCAACGCGGAACGCGCGAGCGGCGCGTTCTCGGCAAGCGGCGTCTACCCGATGTCCGAGCACGTCTCCGGCACGTACGTCGATCCGATCGACCACGTCACGCGCATCGTCTCGTACCGCCATATCGACGGCTATCCGCTCGCGGTGCTGGTGGGCCTCTCGCAAGCCGAGCAGTTTGCGGACTACAACCACACGCGCAACGTCTACCTGATGATGGCGACCTTCATCTCGCTCGCCATGCTGTCGTTCTTCGCCGTGGCCACGGGCCTGATCGGCAAGCTGCTCGGGCGCGAGCGCGAGATGTCGCAACTCGTGCAGTACGACCTGCTCACGGGGCTGCCCAACCGCTACGCCACGCTGCAGCGGCTGCGCCACGAAGTCTCGCAGCCGGGCAATCTCGGGCGCCTCGCGATTCTCTTCATCGACCTCGACAACTTCAAGACGGTCAACGACACGCTCGGCCACAACGCCGGCGACATCGTGCTGCAGATGAGCGCCGCGCGCCTCGCCGACGCCGTGGGCGGCGCCGGCACGCTCGCGCGCATCGGCGGCGACGAGTTCGTGGTGATCGTGAAGGGCGACGAGATCGAGAAACGCGCGAGCGCGCTCGCCGAAGTGACCAACGCCGCGTTCACGCATCCATTCGACGTGCGCGGCAGCGCCTTCGTGCTGCATGCGAGCACGGGCATCGCGCTCTTCGCCGTCGCGCACGAGAGCGAGATCGACCTGCTCAAGAAGGCCGACCTCGCGATGTACGCCGCCAAGGAAGCCGGCCGCAACTGCTTCCGCTTTTACTCGCCGCAACTCGCGCACCGCGCCGACCACCTGATGAAGTGGGAGCAGCAGTTGCGCATCGCGCTCGGCGAAGGGCAGCTATTCCTCGCCTACCAGCCGAAGATCGATCTGCGCCGCCGCTGCATCACCGGCTTCGAGGCGCTGGTGCGCTGGAACCATCCGCAGTACGGGCTCATTCCCGCCAGCGAGTTCATTCCGGTGGCGGAATCGACGGGCCTGATCGTGCCGGTGGGCGACTTCGTGATCCGCACCGCCTGCGCGCAGCTCGCGCAATGGCAGCAGCAGGGCTACGAAACGCTTTCGCTCGCCATCAATATCTCGGCGGTGCAGTTCTGGCGCGGCGACCTCTACGAGACGGTCGCGCACGCGATCGAGGAGACCGGCATCGCCGCGCACAAGCTCGAGCTCGAAATCACCGAGACGGCGATGATGGAGTACCCCGAGCTCGTCTCCGAGAAGATCTTCGCGTTGAAGCGCCTTGGCGTGCGCGTCGCGCTCGACGACTTCGGGACCGGCTATTCGTCGCTGTCCTATCTGAACCGCTTCGCAGTCGACACGCTCAAGGTGGACCGCTCGTTCGTGCAGGCGATTCCGGCCGACCGCAGCGTCTGCGTGATGGTCTCGGCCATCGTCAATCTCGCGCGCTCGCTCGGCCTCACCGTGGTCGTGGAGGGCACCGAGACCGAGGAGCAGATCGCGTGGCTCTCGGCGCTCGGCCCGATCGAGGCGCAGGGCTTCCTGTTCTCACGCCCTGTGCCGGTGGAAGGTGTGCCGGCGCTGATCGAGCGTTTCGGGGTGTGCGGCGCATCGCAGGCGGGCGTGCACGATGCGCGCAACGAGCGCGTGAGCGACGCGTCGCAGCCGCGCTAAAGCGGCGCCCTCCCCTTCCGGCGCCGCTCTGCCTGCATGCGCTAGCGGGCGCGTGCCCCCGTGAAACCGCCGAAGAACGCCCGCGCGTTGGCCTCGAGGCTTTCGAGGTGGTAGCCGCCTTCCTGCACGATCACCGATGGCAAGCCCAGTGCGCCGATCGCCTGGCCGAGCCGGCCGAAGCCCTCGGTGCTCACGGCCACCTTCGACTGCGGATCGTCCTTGTAGATGTCGAAGCCGAGCGCCAGCACGAGCGCGTCGGGCTGGAAGCGCCTGAGCACGCGCAGCGCCGCGTCCACGCGCTCGAAGAACGCGTCTTCCGAGGCGCCGTGCGGCATCGGCAGGTTGACGTTGAAGCCCACGCCCGCGCCCGCGCCACGCTCGTCCTCGTAGCCCGCGACCACCGGATAGAAGTTGGTCGGGTCGCCGTGGATCGAAATGTAGAGCACGTCGTCGCGGCCGTAGAAAATCTCCTGCACGCCCTGGCCGTGGTGCATGTCGGTGTCGAGGATCGCCACGCGCTGATAGCGGCTCCTGAGCGACTGCGCCGCGATGGCCGCGTTGTTCAGGTAGCAGAAGCCGCCCGCCGCGTCCGCGCGCGCATGGTGGCCAGGCGGGCGGCTCAGCGCGTAGCTCTCGCGCGCGCCCTCGTTGACGCACGCGGCCGCCGCCAGCGCGCTTTGCGCCGACCAGTACGCCGCGCGCCAGGTGTTCGCGCCCACCGGGCAGCTGCCGTCGGCGAGATAGCGGGCCGCCTGGGCGAGCACGCCGCGCAGCGGATTCGGATCGCGCACGTAGATATTCGACATGACTTCATCGCCCCAGTCTTCGGGCATGCGCTTCCACTCGGCATGCGCTTCTTCGAGGAAGCGCAGATAGTTCATGTCGTGCACGGCGGCGATCGGCGCGGTGCCGAAGTCGGCGGGCTCGCTCACCTCGAAGCCGAGCGAGCGCGCGGCGGCGACGAGACGCGCGGCGCGCTCCGGCACTTCCTGCGGCTCGCGCATCTGGCCGCGCGAGAGATAGCTGCGGGGATGATGCAGCAGCTGTTCGGGATGAAACCAGGTCTTCATGCTCAGGATTCCTTCAGGTTTGGCTCATGCAGCCGGGTGCGCTCGCCGGGTGCGCTCGCCGGGTGCGCTCGCCGGGTGCGCTCGATCACTCGCGCTCCGGCGCGGCATGGCTCATGCAGTTTCACGCAGACACGGCTTGCGCCGCACGCACGCGCACACCGGCGCGCGCGGCGACCGCGTTGAGCAGCACGTTCGTGCCCGCCGTAACGTCCTCGGGCAGCGCGTCCTCGGCTTCGTTGTGCGAGAGGCCGTCCACGCACGGGATGAAGACCATCGCCGTCGGGCAATAGCGCGCGAGGTGGATCGCGTCGTGACCCGCGCCGCTCACGATGCGCTCGTTCGAATAGCCGAGGCGCTCGACCGCCTCGGCCACGAGCGCGACGCAAGCCGGGTCGAACGGCGTGGCGGGCGAGGTCCAGCAATGCGTGATCTCCACGCCGAGCCCGCGCGTACCGCCCACTGCCGCGCAGACCGCACGCAGGTCCTGCTCCATCGCGTCGATCTGGGCATCGTCGTGATGGCGCAGATCGACCGTGAACGTCACATTGGCCGCGATCGTGTTACGCGACGAGTTCGCAATCTGCACCTGTCCGATCGTCACGAGACCGAGCGGCGCATGGCGCGCCATCACCCGCTCGATTTCCATCGCCATGTGCGCCGCGCCGAACCAGGCGTCCTTGCGGTAGCGCATCGGCGTCGTGCCCGCGTGCGCGGCCACGCCCGACACCGTCACGTCGAACCAGCGGATCGCCTGGCCGCCCGTCACCACGCCGATGGTCGTGCCGTTCGCCTCAAGGATCGGGCCCTGCTCGATATGCGCCTCGAAGTAGGCATCGACGGCCACGCCCTGCACGGGCCGCGTGCCGCGCGCGCCGCACGCGTCGAGCGCCTCGCCGAGCGTCACGCCATCGGCGTCGCGGCGTGCGAGCGCGTCTTCGAGCGTCATCGCGCCCTGGAACACGGCCGAGCCGAGCATCGCCGGCGTGAAGCGTGCGCCTTCCTCGTTGGTCCACGAGCAGATCTCGATGGGCTTGTCGGTCACGGCGCCCGCATCGTTGAGCGCGCGCACCACTTCGAGCCCGGCCAGCACGCCGTAGACGCCGTCGAAGCGCCCGCCCTCGGGCTGCGTGTCGAGATGGCTGCCCATCAGCACAGGCGCGGCCTGCGGATCGGCGCCTTCGCGCCGCGCGAACAGGTTGCCCACCTGATCGGTCCATACCGTCATGCCCGCCTCGCGGCACCAGTGCGCGAACAGCTCCCGGCCGCGCCGGTCTTCTTCGGTGAGCGCGAGGCGCCGCACGCCGCCGCCCGCCGTCGCGCCGATGCGCGCCATTTCAGTGAGGCTCGCCCACAGACGCGGGCCATCGATATGCAAGAGGTCTTTCATGGTTAAACCCATCTCCGGTCGAATTTTTGTTGACACCTGGACTGATGCATCAAGGCGAAATCAGTGCGAACTCAATGTGAATTCAATGTGAACTGAGCGCCTCGGCGGCCGCCTCGTCGTGCGCATGCGCCGCGCGCCGCGCGTCGAGCGCGACGATGCACACCAGCGACACGCCGGCGAGGCAGGTATAGAACACCGCGAGCGGCCACCATTGGCCCGCATAGCGATGCGCGAGCCAGGTGCCGACGAGCGGCGTGAGGCCGCCGGCCACCGCGCCGCAGACCTGATAGGACAGCGAGATGGCCGAGTAGCGCACGCGCGTGGGGAACACCCCCGAGACGAAGCCCGCGATCACGGAATAGAAGCTCGCCATGCAGACCACGGCGAGAGCGATGCCGATCACCATCGGCACGACTTTGCCGCTTTGCACGAGCACGAACATCGGGTACGGCGAGAGCATCGCGGCGAGGGCCGCGCACTTCAGGAAGCGCGCGCCGCCCATGCGCTCGGCGAGCCACGCGGCGATGGGCTGGGAAAGGAACTGGATGATCGCCACCGCGAACAGGCAGTCGAGGATGAGCGAGCGCGTGATGCCGACGTACTGCGTCGTGTACGCGATCATGAAGGTGTTGGTGAAGTACACGCCCGCGATGCCGATGGTGTTCGCGCCGATGCACAGCAGCACGAGTCCCCATGCCGAGCGGAACACTTCCGCGACCGGCAGCTTGACGGTGCTGCGCTGGTCCTTGAGCTTCTCGAACTCGGGCGACTCGTTCACACCGAGACGGATCATGATGCCCACCACGAGCAGCACCGCCGAAACGAGGAACGGCAGGCGCCAGCCCCACGAGAGGAAGTCGGCCTTGTCGAGCGAGGTGACCGAGCGGAACGCCAGCAGCGAGAGGATCAGGCCCGCTGGAGAGCCGAGCTGCGCGAACGAAGCGAAGAAGGTGCGGCGGCCGGCGGGCGCATGCTCGGCCGCCATCAGCACCGCGCCGCCCCACTCGCCGCCCACGGCCACGCCCTGCACGATGCGCAGCAGCACGAGCAGCACCGGCGCGAGCATGCCGACATTCGCGTACGACGGCAGGAGGCCCACGCAGACGGTGGCGACGCCCATCATCATGAGCGTGGTCATGAGCGCCTTCTTGCGGCCGATGCGGTCGCCGAGATGGCCGAAGATCAGGCCGCCGAGCGGCCGCGCGAAGAAGCCGACGGCGAACGTGGCGAACGAGGCCATCGTGCTGACGAAGCGGTCTTCGGACGGGAAATAGAGCTCGCCGAACACCAGCGCGGCGGCCGTGGCGTAGATGTAGAAGTCGTACCACTCGATCATGGTGCCGATGAATGCCGCGGCAGCGGCACGCACCGGTTGTCGTGTGGCAGGGGCGGAGGTTTGCGGGGTGGTCATGGAAGTGTCTCCTTACTGCACTTTCGTCGTGCGTTCGATGCAACACACATGAAAGCTTTATCGCCTTCCATAAAACATTAGTCAAATTTCGAGTTATTATTCTGCACATAAATTTTACTAATACAGGAGCCCCAAACCGGCGAGGAAACTGCCCATGCGCGCCGACATCACCCGCTTTCTCAACGACCGGCTCGACTGGAACCTGCTGCGCACCTATCTCGCGATCATGCAGGAGCGCAGTCTGAGCCGGGCCGCCGCGCGCCTCTACGTGACCCAGCCCGCCGTGAGCCAGGCGCTCAAGCGGCTCGAAGACGCGCTCGGGCGCAAGCTCATCGAGCGGCGCGGCACGCATTTCGTGCCGACCCAGGCCGGCGAAGAGGTCTACCGCATCGCGAGCGACATCTACGGCACCATTTCGCAGCTCGAAACCGGGCTCGACGAGCGCACCACCGACATCACCGGCTCGATCCGGCTGCTCACGGTGAGCCGGATCGAATCGCGCGTGTACGACGAATTCCTCGCCGAATTCCACTCGGCGTATCCGCGCATCGACCTGCAGATCGAAGTCATGCGCTCCTCGGACATCATTTCGTCGCTGTTGCAGAAGACCGCGACCGCGGGCCTGAGCCTGTGCCGCACGCCGGTCGAGAAGCTCGAGATGCGCTGCTTCCTGCGCCAGCGCTACGCGATGTTCTGCGGCCGGCACCACCGGCTATTCGGTCTCTCGCAACTGACGATGGAAGACTTGCTCGCGGAAAATTTCGTGTCGTTCACGAGCGACCAGATTGGCGACAGCCTGTCGCCGCTCACGGTGTTTCGCGACCAGCGCGGTTTTACGGGGAGAATCGTGGCGTCCTCGCCCAGCCTCGACGAGGTGCGGCGGCTCATCTTCGCGGGCTACGGCATTGGCTGCCTGCCCGAGCACATGGTGAAGGACGATCTGGCGCGGCAGCGCCTGTGGCGCTTGCCGCCGGAGGAAGGTCTCGTGGACGTCGACATCCACCTGCTGTGGCATCGAGAGCGCAAGCGGAATGCGGCCGAAGAAGCGTTCTTCGACGCGATGGAGCGCTGCATGCAGCGCCATGCGCTCGCGGAGCGGCTGTAGTGTACGTTCTCAAAGAACGTGAAAAATTCGCCCTTTGGTGCTCGCGGAGGTCGAACGCTTTGCCACCTGGTTCGATGAAGCGTGCTTCGACCGGCTATATGGGCGCATGGGGTGAGGTTGGTGATCAGCGGTATTGAGCCGTGGGCATTCTCGCAACCATGAAATCGACCGGCAGCTCGCCTGCATACTCGCCGGCGTGGCGGGAGCGTTAAACACCGCGGCGTTTCATGCGGTCGGATTCTTCTCCGCAAACATGGCGTCGTGACGAATGGCCAGACTTCACCTACGACGCGCAGATGACCGCACCTGATCTGGCAGAGGCCTACAGGATGCACGGCGTGGTCGAAGGTAAGGCCATGGCCATCGGCCTTGGTAGTACGAGCCAAGTCGCACTGGATGCGCTATCGGATGAGGTGCTTGCCACGGCCGCCATAGAAGGGGTGCGGTTGCCGCTCGATGTTGTTCGGTCGTCCGTGATGCGGCGACTCGGACTGACAACGTCGGGACCTTTCGACCGCCAGGTTGATGGCCTTGTCGAGGTCATCAGTGATGCCACGACAGCGTTTGATTTGCCCCTCGATGAGGACCGCTTGTGCCGCTGGCAATCTGCGCTGTTCCCCGGTGGCACGTCCGGCATTCACCGAATCGCCGTCGGCCGATATCGCGACCATGACGATCCGATGCAGATCGTGAGCGACACGCCAGGTCGTGAGGAAGTGCATTACGAGGCGCCGCCGTCCAGGGACGTGCCGGCGCAAATGAAGCGCTTTCTCACATGGTTCGCAGAGTCATCGCCGGTCAGATTGCCTTCAAACTTCGGTTTGCTCTGCCATTTCTCGGGGTGGAGTAGCCATTGAGATACAGGCGGTCAAATGCTTTCTATGGCTACGTCGTTCGGTATCCGAGAACGGCATCATTTTCGGCGGTGAAAAGCTCGTGCGATTCTCTGAGACGACCGCCATTCTTATTCGCGGAGATCGACCATCTTGATGAAGTCACTTTCCTTCAGAATTCGTATCGCGTGACCCTTTGAGATCCACTCCTCGGCCTTTCTCTGCTTGATGCTTTTGGTGTGTCCTGCCAGCTTCAGGATATCCAGATCGCCGACGACCAAAAGCGTCGTCGTCTTCCGCACATTGGCTGCTACATCGCATCCAGCGGTCGCAGCAAGTGCCGCAGCCTCGCGACGTGGCAGCGCTAGCGCACCCGTAAAAACAATTTCTTCCCCTGCAAGCACACCGTCCGGATTTCCGTCCATCGCAATCGATGGTGCACAGTGAACTGGGGTGATTGGCTTCACGGCGCGCTCCAGCCATTGTTCGAGGCCGATTCCCGTCGCTCTGATCGCCTGAAGGAGAACTTCCCCGGAAGCGCGTGCGTCCTCAACCGCGTCGTGGGCAACGAATGCTATGCCCAGATGTTCACAGACGTTGGTTAGGCCGTAACCCTTGCGTGACCATTGCGACCAGGCTCGACGAACAACCCGGGCTGAATCGAGCCACCGTGATGAAACGGGCGCCAGGCCATGCTTTGCCGCCGCCTGGAGTAGAGCTGTCCGGTCAAATGACGTATGGCTGACGACGATCTGGTCTTCCAGGCGACTACGGATCTCGTCGAAAAGCTCCGTAAAAGTAGGCGAACCCGCAACGGTGGCTCTATCAATTCCGTGAATCGCCATGTTGATGTCGTCGAAATAGTCCTGCGGGTCGACGAGCGATCCCCAACTATCTATGACTTTGCCGTCTTCGAATGTGACAAGGCCGACCTGGCAAATACTGGCCAGATCGGCATTCGCGGTTTCAAAGTCAATGGCAACAAATCTCTGGGGCATGGTGGGCTGACTCCGGCTTGGTATCGTGGCGGGAGCACTAACCTGGTTTTGCGGGCTTACATGATCCGCTACTCGATAGATGAAAATTGATAAGCGTGCTCACGATTAGAATAAGGCGGAGCAGCATCCGGGGGCTGCGGTATGAGGCCGCGAATTGAGGGCTTACTCTAGGAATGTTTGCTATCGGTCATTGCGCTTTCCCGCTATCGACATATAGATCGCCGACGCCTGGAAAGCTCGCTGTGATGCGCACGGGCGCATTATTCTCTTCTGGCTGCATTTTCGTGAACTCGGCACCGCCCACGGTTTCATTCGATTGAATGACCCGTTGAAAGGGCTCATCGGGCGCTCAGGTGTCGACGCGCGGATTGTTCTCGGTGACCGTAAGTGGCCGGGAAGCGTCACCGTCATCTAGAATGGTGCGCTTTGCCCGTACTCCCATGTGGTTCAAAAATCTTCAGCTTCATCGTCTTCCGGCACCTTGGGCCGTTACCCCCGATCAGATGGAAAAATGGCTGACGCCCCACGCGTTTCAGCCGGGCAACAGCGTCGAGATGCAGAGCTTCGGATGGGCATCGCCGCGCGACGACGGCTCGCTCGTGTATTCGACCAACCGGCAGATGCTTCTCGTGTTTCGTGCCGAAAAGAAGCTGCTCCCGGCGTCGGTCGTCAATCAGGTGACCAAGGCCCGGGCGCTTGAAGTCGAGGAGCAGCAGGGCTTCAAGCTGGGGCGAAAACAACTGCGCGAACTCAAGGAGCAGGTTACCGATGAACTGCTGCCGCGCGCGTTCACCATTCGGCGCGATACCCGCGTCTGGATCGATACGGCGAATGGCTGGCTCGTCATCGATGCGGCTGCGCAGGCGCTTGCCGATGACGTTCGCGGCCTGCTCGTGAAATCGATCGACCAGTTGCCGCTCGCCGGCGTTCGCGTGGCGCTTTCTCCGGTCGCCGCGATGACGGATTGGCTGATGTCCGGCGAGGCGCCGGGTGGCTTCACCGTGGACCAGGACGCCGAGTTGCGCTCGAGCGGCGAAGGCGGCGCCACGGTGCGATACGTCGGCCACGCGCTCGAAGCGAACGACATGCGCCGGCACATCGAAGCCGGCAAACAATGCATGCGCCTCGCGATGACCTGGGACGACCGGGTCTCCTTCGTACTGACGCCGTCGCTGACAATCAAGCGTGTCACACCGCTCGACGTGATCAAGGAGGCGGCCGATCCCACCGCGCAAAACGACGACGAACGCTTCGAGTCAGATGTCACGCTGATGACGGGTGAATTGGGGCGGATGTTGGCCAATCTTGTTGATATCCTGGGCGGCGATCAACACGACGCGACGCATCAGGCGGCAGCAGCCTGAACTCCGTCGCCTGTCGAGGATCATCGCCCCGCGCCGGTGCGGTTTCGCGCCGGCGCAACAGTTCGAGGAGGACCGTCGCCGCCCAGGCGGCAGCGGGTCGCGACTGGACGCTCGCGACCCACTTGTGCCGTTCGACACAGCATCGCATCACGGGCAGATTCCAAGGTACCGCAGCCATCCGTGCCGTCATGTCATTCCCCGTAATCGGCGGTTGCGAACGTTCGCGGCGCGACGAATCCGCTGCCCTCTGAGTGACCACTTTGGTGCGCGACCTGGGCCTGGAACCAACGGGTGTTCCCTTGAAGCGAGACAATTGTCCGCGGAACGTAACTTGGCCGCGCGTGTTCGCACAGTAGTATTCTTCAAGCGCGCTTACGCCGTCGTACTTGTATTGAAAGGCCAGATAAGCGCTGGTCTTGCGCATTTAGCAAATGACGACGCTGTCTGAATAGGCGCCTTCGCACGCTACGGAAGCGAAGCTCATGCGGAAAAGCACTTACGGTGCCCTTCCCCCCGGTCATCTATCTTCGTAGTAGGCGCAACAAGGTGCGACGCTGCGTTGGTTGGGCGCTGGTAACGGGCGTTGACAGGCCATTCGATTGAACGTCTTGCGAATGTTGCTACGAATCACGAGGCGCAAGTAACTTGCAGACGCGCAGCCCCTGATCCCGGGCGTTTCCTGATTGAGGCTACGTCACTATGCACGACAAGGTTCTCGACTGAAGGCTGGTCGAGTGGGGCGAACTGCGTATCGGAGTTCGAATGATGGGGAAGCTGAAATCCATCCTGCTCACTGCTGGCTTTGCGATTGCTTCGGGAGCCTTGGCGCCATCCGCTTATGCCGCCGAGAAGAAACCACCTGCGCCGGCGCCCAGGGCTCCTGCGGCACCAATGATGGCGAGGCCGGCGCAACCAGGCCAAGCGGGTGTACATCTGCCAGGCGCTAGCGCCGGTCCGCATGTACCAGGAAGCCCACAGGCGGCTCACGTCCCAAGCAATCTCTCTGCAGCTCACGTTCCAGGCAATCTCTCCGCAGCTCATGTTCCGGGTAGTGCGCGTGCCGCCAATGTCCCGGCACATGCGAACACAGGGAATGCGTCTCATAAGGAACCACACGCAGAAGGACGGATGGAGGCTGAGCACCTGAATGAGGCCGGCCGTGTCGGACATGAACTGCACAATAACGCGATGGTCGGTGGCGGTGCCGCCACAGCGGCCGCAGCTTCCCGCGAGCGGGAAATCGCTCAAGTTCAGGAGCATCGGGACATCCAAAGCGAGCGCGACTTCGTCCATGCACACGAACATGACTTCCACACCCGCGACGTAAGGGAGTTCAACGAACGCGAGCGGGCAGCCTGGCACCGTGGCCGTTGGCACGACGGCTGGCATTACGGACGTCACGGCTGGTGGTGGGATGTGGACGGCGTCTGGTATGAATATCCAGATCCGGTCTACCCCTATCCAATGGTTGTCGCGCCACTGGTTGTCCACGAGGAAGTCGTGATTGCCACGCCCTTGACTGTGGCGCCGGCATTCCCTCCTCTGCCGGCACCACCGCCTGGTTGGTATCGCTGTGCCGACCCTGCCGGTTACTACCCGGACCTTGCTGCGTGCCCAGTTGGCTGGACACGGACCCAGGATGTGCCGCCGCTGAACCGCAATGACACCGCCACTGCCCAATGAATTCAAAGGAAGGCGTCTGGGTCTGATGCGCCCATCAGAACCCGCTCTAACTGGGAGACCAAGATGCGGATACATAGAATTCTTATCCTGTCGATGTCCGCGTTGCTTCTGTCTGCTTGTGCCGAGAAGTTCGACACGATGACACCGGAAATCCATGCCAAGATTTACAACGATCTGAAAGCAGGCAATCTGACGCTCGACTGCACGGTCAACTGCATGCTGACCTGGAATAAGCAGGTTGCAGCTTTGCAGGCACTCGATATGGCCGAGCAGTGGGACGACCTCGCGACCAGGGTGGTGCAGATCGGCTACCGGCAGGACCTCGCCTACTACTATCTTGGTCAGGCCGCACAAGGGCTTTCCTATCACGACGCGGCGATCAAGTATTACAAAGAAGCGCTGACGCTGACGACCACCCAGTCGCCGCTGGAGCAGTGCACCCACGCCATTGGATTGCAGAACCCTTGTCAGGGGGTCGACATCACGTCCGTCGTGCCGGTGTTGATCAAAGCATCGGAGGACGCACTGGCTAAATCGACGAAATCAGCGAAGGTCAAGAAGAAGGCATCATCGGCAGGGCCGAACTGGGCAGTCCCCGCGCCTGCCCCGAGTAACTGGGCCGCCCCACCGCCAGCGTCAAGCAACTGATCTGCCGGCAAAGCAGGTCGTCGCGACGCCCTTACCGACGCGTCGATGGGCTCGAATTCAACGAAGAGGCTCGATCCTATGTCTTCGAAGCTATGGTACCTGGCGATTGGCGCTGGCGCCGTGGGACTGAGTATTGTCGGCGCCGTGGCCTTCCTGCTGCCGCGATCGGCACCGGTGCCCACGACCTCAACGGCGCAAGTGGTAACACATGCCTCGCCCGCACAGGCCATGGCAGCGAGCACGCCACCCGCCTCGCCCACACAGGCCATGGCAGCAAGTATGCCGCCGGCCTCCCCCCCGGCCACGCAATTCGAGGCAGCGTCCGAGGTCCTGGTGGTCACGTCGTCGAGCGCGGCCTACGCGGGTCCAAGCGCTGATGCGCCAAAATTCTACCCAATCAAAATTGGGACTCCTATCCAGACGGTAGAGCGATCCCAAGATGGCAAATGGAAGGTAGCCCTCACCGAAAACGGTCAGGCAGTGTTTGTGCCAGCCGCCGATCTGGGACCCTACACGCCGTCGCTTCCCGATGACGTCCGCGGCCAGGCAAAAGTCATCGACACGGCGACCCTGGTCGTGGGCAGACAACAGCTCGCCCTCGCCGGCGTCACTGGGGAAGGTGGCGACTATGCGCAGCAACTCCAGGCGCTGATCAACTCGAAAGGGGGAACGCTTCGTTGCCAACGCCAGGCTGCCAAATACATCTGCGATTTGTCGGGTGTCGGCGACATTGCGCGCGCCGCCCTCTTCAACGGCGCCGCTCGCCCCGGACCCGACGCCGGAGAGGACTATCGCGAGCAGGCCAATGCCGCCCAGAATGCTCATAGGGGCATCTGGAGGTAGCCAGCGCCCACGCAGTTCGGCCAGGATGCCTGTCTTGCTTTGAAATTCTGGCTGTCAGCTTAGCTGAGAGAAGGTTTCGATAAGCGCATTGGCGTTTGACAATTGCTTTACATCGACAGCATGCTCCCTACACTTGGTAGTCGCCGACCACGAAGGCCCGGTGTCTCGGCGGAGCCGACGCTTGAATGACCCTTTGAGCGTGCGGAGGAGCGACCGTAGTTGGCTTGCGCCGTGCAAAGGCGGCGCTTTTCCCAGTGGGTGCAAGCCCCACCCGGCAACCGCTCCAGCCGGAAGCAACCTATAAGGAGCAGCAACTGGCCACAGCGGCGAGTGAGCGCCACTTTGCGTGTGTCATTGCAAAACGCTTCATGTCATTCATTGGGGGCTGGCCGGCACCGCGCGCCAGCCGCTCGCGCATTGCTTGACATACGGGTAGTACGCCTTCGCTGCGTCGCAGTAGTACCAGGTGCCAGCCTGCTGCTGCGGACCCGACGGGTGCGGGATAGTAATACGGGACCGGGCCAGCCGGGTAGTACCAGGGGTGAGAAGGATTGTGGGGAGGGAAATCGGTCGAGAGATACAAAATTACCTGGTGGCGCAGTTTCTTTACCGCCGGTTACGCCGACCCTTTTTGCGCGCAAACCGCGCTAGAGTGAACGCATCGAACACTCGGCCAGACCTTTCCAGAAGGAGTCCATCATGACGAAAGCTCGCTTGAACCAGGTGATCGCATCGATCACGTTTGCCGCACTGGCGCCCGCGGCTTTCGCGCAGACAGCTGTCGCGGCCGAAACGCCTCCCGACGCGCCCGCGGCGGCCGGACACGACGGCGGCTGGAAGCACGGTCATCACCACGGCATGGGCCATATGGCGGCGCGCGCTGCGATCCACGATTTGCGTGAAATCAAGCATCTGTACCTGGAAACGGGACGCGCGAATGAGCTACCGGCGCTCTATCAGGATGTCTTGTCGAAAACGCAAGACCCGTTCGTGCGTAACTACGCCTATCAGGAACTGGCCCGTGCGGAATTGCGGCCGGCCGATCCGGACAAGGCGATTGCCACGCTGCGCACAAGTCTGAACGAAAACCTGACGAAACTGAATGCGCACCCAGCGGCGCAGCAGCAATAATGCACGGACACGCACGGACGGATAGCGTTCGCGAATTTTGTACGATTGATAGCAAGGCCCTGTGCGACAAAGAGGCGAAACCGGGCTGTTAGGCCAGTCGCAATAACGTTGTCACACAGATGCACAACTGTGTCGCCAGTCGCACTTACTCTGGCGCCCTACGACAAAATAGCCCGGAAGACATGAGCAGTCGACCGGGCTACAGCAATGATTGAAATTTTCACGAACACTGAGAAATAATTTTCATCTCAGTGAGAGATTTTTCACGATCTCTGAGAACTCCCTATAGCAGCGCGCGCCGCGAGCGCTGGACCGAAACGATCAGTAAGCGATCAGAAGCCGCGCGACATGACCGCGACGCCGATCGTCACGACGCCCAGCACCAGATTGACGATGACGAGCCGGCGCACGGTGCCCACGGCGCGCGCGCCGTCAGGCCACTTCTGCGCCTGCACCGCGCGACGGATGCGCGGAAACACAGCGAAGCGGATATGGCCGAAGATCAGCATCATGATCACGCCGAGGCCGGCCATCGCGTGCAACTGCCAGGTGGCATGGCCGCCGCCGAACTGCATCAGCAGAAAACCGCCGGTCAGCAGGATCACGATCACGGCAACGCCGACCCAGTTGAAGAAGCGGCCGAACACCGATTCGATGAGCGGCAGCCGCAGTTGCGGCGAGAGGTCTTCGAGCGCCGGACGCAGGCAGAAGTGCGCGAACACCATGCCGCCCACCCAGACGGCAACGCTCAGCAGATGCAAAAAGAGCGCGAATTCGATCGCGTGACCCATGCTAGAAATTCCCTGTTCGTAAAAATATCCGGCTGTCGGCCGGAGTTAGTGCTTCATCACTTACTGCGGCCCCATGCAAGGCTCGAACCGGGTTGCGCGGCATTATTTCATGCCGCGCCGAGGTTCGCGCCGGATGTGTGCGTCGGATGCGCGCGCCGAATTTTCCGGCGCGCGCATCCATTGCAGCCGCTGAAGCGCTTATTGCGGCATCACCGGGCGCAGGCCCGTGACGACCTTGAGCTTCGAGTCGGGCGCACGGCCCTTGCGCGCCCGCTTGCCGATCTGCGGCGCCAGCACCGCGCCGGTCATCAGATCCTCGCCGGCCTTGCCGCCGCGGCCCGTGCCCTCGAGCACGACGCCCGCGGCGGTGATCGCGAGCGCCTGCACGAGCTTTTCCTTCTCGTCGAGCTGCATCAGCGTGACGCCGCGCCCGCCGCCCGAGAGCGTCTTCATCTCGTCGAGGCCGAACACGAGCAGGCGGCCGCCCGAGGACAGACACGCCACCTGGATCGCATCGGGCAGCATCGGCATGGGCGCGAGCGGCACGCAGCCCTCGTCGATCGTCATGAACGCCTTGCCGGCCTTCACGCGGCTCACCATGTCGCCGATCTTCGCGATGAAGCCAAAGCCGTTGCTCGACGCGAGCAGCAGTTGCTGTTCCGCATTCGCCGCGAAGTAATGCAGCAGATGCGTGCCCGCTTCGAGCTCGATGAGCGAGGTGACCGGCACGCCGTCGCCGCGGCCGCCCGGCAACTGCGCGACCGCCACCGAATAGACGCGCCCATTGCTGCCCCACGCGATCAGCGTGTCGGGCGTACGGCACTGGAACGCCGCGTAGAGCCCGTCGCCGGCCTTGAACGTGAAGCTTTGCGTATCGAGCCCGTGGCCCTTGAGCGCACGCACCCAGCCCTTCTGCGAGACGACCACCGTGACCGGCTCGTCCACCACGCGCACTTCGAAGCTCGCGCGCTTTTCCTGCTGGATCAGCGTGCGGCGGTCGTCGCCGTACTGCTTCGCATCGGCTTCGATCTCCTTCACGATGAGCCGCTTCATCGACGACTCGTTCGCGAGCAGCTCTTCGAGCTTCGCCTTCTCTTCGCGCAGCTCCGCGAGCTCCTTCTCGATCTTGATCTTTTCCAGCCGCGCCAACTGGCGCAGACGGATTTCAAGAATGTCCTCGGCCTGGCGCTCGGAGAGGCCGAACGCGCCCATCAGCGCGCTCTTGGGCTCGTCCGACTCGCGGATGATGCGGATGACCTCGTCAATATTGAGGAAGACGATCATCCGCCCTTCGAGGATGTGGATGCGGTCGTCGACCTTCGTCAGGCGATGCTGCGTGCGGCGCGTGACCGTCGCGAAGCGGAAGCCGATCCACTCGCCGAGGATCTCGCTGATGCCCTTCTGGCGCGGCCGACCATCGGCGCCGATCATCACGAGGTTCAGCGACGCATTCGACTCGAGGCTCGTGTTGGCGAGCAGCGAGTTGACGAACTCGCCCTGGTCGATGCGGCTCGTCTTCGGCTCGAACACGAGGCGCACGGGCGCGTCCTTGCCCGACTCGTCGCGCACGGCGTCGAGCAGCGCGAGCATCGACTGCTTGCTCTGCAACTGCTCGGGCGTGAGCGTCTTCTTGCCGAGCTTGAGCTTCGGGTTCGTGAGCTCTTCGATCTCCTCGAGCACCTTCTGGCCCGAGGTGTTCGGCGGCAGCTCGGTCACCACGAGCTGCCACTGGCCGCGCGCGAGATCTTCGATCTTCCAGCGCGCGCGCACCTTGAGGCTGCCGCGGCCCGACTCGTAGGCCGCCGCGATCTCCGCCTCGCTCGAGATGATCTGGCCGCCGCCCGGGAAATCGGGCCCCGGCAGCCGTTCCATGATCTCCGCGTGCGAAAGCTTCGGATTCCGGATCATCGCCACAGCCGCCGCCGCGACTTCGCGCAGGTTATGCGAGGGAATTTCCGTGGCGAGACCGACCGCGATGCCCGATGCGCCGTTGAGCAGCAGCATCGGCAGGCGCGCGGGCAGCGTCTTCGGCTCCTGGAACGAGCCGTCGTAGTTCGGCATGAAATCGACGGTGCCCATGTCGATTTCGTCGAGCAGGAGCTTCGCGATGGGCGTCAAACGCGCTTCGGTGTAACGCATGGCCGCCGCGCCGTCGCCGTCGCGCGAGCCGAAATTGCCCTGGCCGTCGATGAGCGGATAGCGCATCGAGAAGTCCTGGGCGAGACGCACGAGCGCGTCGTAGGCCGACTGGTCGCCGTGCGGGTGGTACTTGCCGAGCACGTCGCCGACCACGCGCGCCGACTTCACGGGCTTGGCGTTGTCGCCGAGACCCATCTCGTTCATCGCGAAGAGGATGCGTCGCTGCACCGGCTTCTGGCCGTCGCAGACGTCGGGCAGCGCGCGGCCCTTCACCACGCTCACCGCGTAGTCGAGGTACGCGCGCTCCGCGTAGTGGCCGAGCGTGAGCGTGTCGCCGTTCGGGGCGTCGGTCACTTCAGCAAAGAGATCGTCCATGTTTCAGTCAGTCCGTAATCTTGTATGGGCGTGTATGGGGTGAGAAGGCGTGCGCGCTCAGATATCCGCTTCGACTTCGTTGCCCTTCTCTTCGAGCCACGAGCGGCGCGAGGCCGCTTCGCCCTTACCCATCAGCATGGTCATGCGCGCAACCGTGGCCTCGTAGTCGAGGTCGCCGAGCGCGATGGGCGACAGGCGCCGCGTGTCGGGGTTCATCGTCGTGTCCCAGAGCTGCTCGGCGCTCATTTCGCCGAGCCCCTTGAAGCGGCTGATGGTCCATTGCGTCTCGCGCACACCGTCCTTGCGCAGCTTGTCGAGGATCGCCTCGAGCTCGCCTTCGTCGAGCGCGTAGAGCTTCTGCGCGGGCTTCTTGCCGCGCGCCGGCGCATCGACGCGGAACAGCGGCGGGCGCGCCACGCACACGTGGCCGCGCTCGATCAGCTGCGGGAAGTGCTTGAAGAAGAGCGTGAGCAGCAATACCTGGATGTGCGAACCGTCGACGTCCGCGTCCGAGAGTATGCAGATCTTGCCGTAACGCAGGTTCGAGAGATCGACGCTCTCGTCGGGGCTATGCGGATCGACGCCGATCGCCACCGAAATGTCGTGCACTTCGTTGTTGGCGAACAGGCGGTCGCGCTCGGTTTCCCACGTGTTGAGCACCTTGCCGCGCAGCGGCAGGATGGCCTGGTATTCCTTGTCGCGGCCCATCTTCGCCGAGCCGCCCGCCGAGTCGCCCTCGACGAGGAAGAGCTCGTTGCGCGCGATATCGGTCGACTCGCAGTCGGTGAGCTTGCCGGGCAGCACGGCCACGCCCGAGCTCTTGCGCTTCTCGACCTTCTGGCCCGCGCGCGTGCGCGCCTGGGCCTGCTTGATGACGAGATCGGCGAGCTTCTTGCCGTGCTCGACGTGCTGATTGAGCCACAGCTCGAGCGCGGGACGCGAGAACGACGAGACGAGCTTCACGGCGTCGCGGCTATTGAGGCGCTCCTTGATCTGCCCCTGGAACTGCGGGTCGAGCACCTTCGCCGAGAGCACGAACGAGACGCGCGCGAACACATCTTCGGCCAGCAGCTTCACGCCCTTGGGCTGCAGGTTGTGCAGCTCGACGAAGCTCTTCACCGCCTGGAACAGGCCGTCGCGCAGGCCGCTCTCGTGCGTGCCGCCCGCGGGCGTCGGAATCAGGTTGACGTAGGACTCGCGCGTGAGCGGGCCTTCCTCGCTCCACGCGACCACCCACGCGGCGCCCTCGCCTTCGGCGAAGGTGTCGTCGGTGGTGCGGGCGTCGGCGTAGCGCTCGCCTTCGAAGAGCGGGATCAGCAGGTCGCTGCCGCCCATGCCTTCGAGCAGATAGCCGCGCAGCCCGTCTTCGTATTTCCACGAGAGGCGCTCGCCGGTCTTCTCATTGACGAGCTCGACCTCGACGCCGGGCAGCAGCACCGCCTTCGAGCGCAGCAGGCGCTGCAGCTCGCCAAGCGGCAGATTGGGCGAGTCGAAGTACTTCGGGTCGGCCCACGCGGTCACGCGCGTGCCGGACTTCTTCTCGTCGCGCGCGGCATTGCGCGTGGTGAGGGGCTTCACGACGTTGCCGTCCGAGAAGCCGATTTCGGCGACCTTGCCGTCGCGCCAGACCGTCACGTCCAGACGCGTCGAAAGCGCGTTGGTGACCGAGACGCCCACGCCGTGCAGACCGCCCGAGAACGTGTAGGCGCCGCCGGCGGCCTTGTCGAACTTGCCGCCCGCGTGCAGGCGCGTGAAAACGATTTCGACGACGGGCACCTTCTCGTCGGGGTGCAGCCCGAACGGAATGCCGCGGCCGTCGTCCTCGACGGAGACGGAATGGTCGGCGTGCAGCGTGACGGTGATGCGCTTGCCGTAGCCGCCGAGCGCTTCATCGGACGCGTTGTCGATGACTTCCTGGATGATGTGCAGCGGATTCTCGGTGCGCGTGTACATGCCCGGCCGTTGCCGGACGGGCTCGAGGCCCTTGAGCACCTTGATCGACGCTTCGCTATATCCAGCGTTTGCAGCGTTTGACTTCTTCGTTGACATGGTGATCCGCAGGGGGTCGTCCTGTGCAGATGTCCACAGGTGCTGTGGACATCTGCGGGGACAACGCGTTGAGTGTTCAAAAAAACCGTGACGAAACAACGGGCTGGGCGCGCTGCGCAACGCCCGGGCAAACCTTGCCGGGCCGGCGCGCGCTCGCGCGAGTCGCTCCGATTCGCGAGGTATTGTACTGATTTGAGCTTGCGCGGCAATTTGGAAAAGGGTCGGCCGTTCGGCCGAGGGGCGGCGAGGGGCTTGAGTCGCGTAGAATGGGGCACGGGTGGCATGCCGCCCGCCGGCGCCGTTTCAGCCGGTTTGTTGCGCAATTTGGGGGAGTGCAGCGCCTATGAGACCATCCGGAGCCTCGCGCACGCGCGACCACATAGAGCACATGCTCAAGGCTATCGAACGTGTCCATGACTACACTGAGTCGGTGACACTGGAAACGTTTCAAGCATCTCCGATGATGTGCGACGCCGTCGCGCGCAACCTCAATATCATCGGCGAGGCAGCGCGCCGCGTGAAGCTCAGTGATGCAGCCTTCATGACAGCGCATCCCGAGATTCCGTGGCTACAGATGGAGGCCATGGGAGAGCGCGTCACACACGACTATTTCAACATCACTGCGAAGACGATCTGGGCCACCGTTCAGTGCGATTTACCAGCACTGGAACGCGACCTCCGCAGCCTGAAGAGCTCATAAAAAAAGCGGCCTTCATCAGGCCGCCTTCTCCCGCTTGCGCCAGCTTTTCACGTCACTTGCGCTTGCTCTCCAGCTCTTCCCACCGCTCCAGCGCCATCAGCAATTCCTCGTCGATCTGCGCATAGCGCTCGGTGAGCCGCGTGCCCTCCTGCGCATCCTTCGCAAAAATCGAGCCATCCTCGATCTTCGCGCCGATCTCCTTCTGCTCCGTCTCCAGCGCCTCGATGCGCTTGGGCAGTTCCTCGAGCTCGCGCTGCTCCTTGAACGAAAGCTTCACGGTGCGCTGCGCATTGCGGCCCGCCGCGCTCTCCTTCGGCGCGGCCGCAGCGGGGGCCGCCTCCTTCGGCGCGCGCGCCTCGGCAAGCTCCTGCGCGCGGGCGCTCTGGGTCTGCCAGTCGGTGAAGCCGCCCACGTATTCGCGCCAGCGGCCTTCGCCCTCGGAGGCGATCACCGAAGTCACCACGTTGTCGAGGAACGCGCGATCGTGGCTCACCAGCAACACGGTGCCGTCGTAATCGGTCAGCAATTCTTCGAGCAGCTCGAGCGTGGGAATGTCGAGGTCGTTGGTCGGCTCGTCGAGCACCAGCACGTTCGCGGGGCGCGCAAACAGACGCGCGAGCAGCAGGCGGTTGCGCTCGCCGCCCGAGAGCGACTTCACGGGCGAGCGCGCGCGCTCGGGCGAGAACAGGAAGTCGCCCAGATAGCTCATCACGTGCTTCTTCGCGCCGTTGATCTCGACCCAGTCGCTGCCGGGGCTGATGGTATCGGCGAGGCTCTTTTCGAGGTCGAGCTGCGCGCGCATCTGGTCGAAGTACGCCACCTGCAGGTTCGTGCCCACGCGCACCGTGCCGGCATCGGGCTTCAGCTCGCCGAGGATCAATTTCAACAGCGTGGTCTTGCCCGCGCCGTTCGGACCGACGAAGCCGATCTTGTCGCCGCGCATCACCGTGGTCGTGAAGTTATCGACGATCGTGCGATCGCCATAACGCTTGGTGACGTCGGTGAGCTCCGCGACGATCTTGCCTGACTTCTCGCCCTGCGCGACGTCGAGCTTCACGTTGCCCTGAACGTTGCGGCGCTCCTCGCGTTCGTGGCGCATCTGCACGAGCCGCGCGATGCGGCCCACGCTGCGCGTGCGCCGCGCCTCGACGCCCTTGCGGATCCAGACTTCTTCCTGCGCGAGCAGCTTGTCGAACTTCTCGTTTTCCACGCGCTCGACTTCGAGCTGCTGTGCCTTGCGCTCCTGGTACTGCGAGAAGTTGCCCGGATACGAGAGCAGCTTGCCGCGGTCGAGCTCGACGATGCGCGTGGCCACGCGGTCGAGGAACGCGCGGTCGTGGGTGATGAAGAGCAGGCTCGAGCGCTGCGCGACGAGCAGCTCTTCGAGCCAGCGGATGCCGTCGAAGTCGAGGTGGTTGGTCGGTTCGTCGAGCAGCAGCACGTCGGGCTGCACGACGAGCGCGCGCGCCAGCGCGACGCGCTTTTGCATGCCGCCCGAGAGCGCGCCCACACGCGCGTCGCCTTCGAGGCCGATCTGCGCGAGCGTGGTCGACACGCGCGTGCGCCAGTTCCAGGCGTCGGCGTGATCGAGCGACGACTGCAGCGCATTCATGCGCGCGAGCAGCGCGTCGTGCTCCGCGCCTTCGGGGGTGTCCGCGAGCTTGTGCGCGACCACGTCGAATTCGTCGAGCAGCGCGCGCACGCCCGCGAGCCCCGAGGCGACGGTGTCGAACACGGTGGCATCGGCGTCGAAATCGGGCTCCTGCGGCACGTAGACGGTCGAAAGATCCTGCTGGCGCGTGACGAGGCCGTCGTCGGGCCGGGCGAGGTCGGCGACGATCGTGAGCAGCGACGACTTGCCCGCGCCATTGCGGCCGATCAGCCCGACGCGCTCGCCGGCTTCGAGCGAAAAGTCCGCGTGATCAAGCAGCGCGACGTGGCCGAACGCGAGTTGCGCGCCGGTGATGGTGTAAAGCGACATGAATGGAGACCGTTGCCTGCGTTGGAGAGCAAGCGCGTATTGTACCGGGGCGCATGGGGTCCGCCGCCCTGGCCCCGTTGCCTCGATGCTCGCCGTGGCATTCGCTGTGACGTCCGCCCACGCGCGCATGCCCGGCCGCGCCTGGCCGATCGCGGCGCCGTGAACCCGCCGCGCGCGGCCGGAGCGTCATTTTCCTGTAATATCGCGGCTCGCCCGCCGCCCCGCCTCAAGCGGGCCAGGGTGGCTAACGGGGCCATATGTGGCTATCTGGGGCTAGATGGGCGGCTCAATCCGCGGGCAACGATCCGCGGAAAACCGCGTCGAACTGGAATGAAAGGTGTGTTGTGAGCGAAGTGATCGAATACAAGAGTTGGGTCTGCCTGATCTGCGGCTGGGTCTATAACGAAGAAGATGGGCTGCCCGACGAAGGCATCGCCGCGGGCACGCGCTTCGCGGATATCCCCGAAGACTGGCGCTGCCCGCTGTGCGACGTGGGCAAGGCCGATTTCGTCGCCGTGGAGTTCTGAAGCGCGCGCCGAGCGGGGTGGCATTTTCCAGCCGGATGGCGTTTGCTATACTCTTGCGCCTGCGCCGCACAACCACACTTTGTGCGCAGACTCCGCGCCATGACGGGTGACTTGGGAAACATGGCGGTCTGGCGGAGAGGGGGCTCGCGCTCCCCGCAGCGGATTTGACGGCTCCCTGTAGTTCAATGGATAGAACAAGTGCCTCCTAAGCGCTAGATGCAGGTTCGATTCCTGCCAGGGGGACCAGCCGCCCGCACCCATCTTCACCGCGCCGCTCGCCCGTGCCCGCCCTGCCGGCGCGGCGGCCCCGATCTCTCCCTTTATTTCGTTACGCTCTCGCTGCGCATCCCGCGCGAGCCGGTCGCCGATGCCGCGCGCCTCGCAGCGTCCTCTTTCCAGGCAGATCCACCATGGACATCAACAAGCAACTCGCCGCCCTCACCCACTCCGAACTGCAGACGGCCGGCGCCAGCCAGGCCACCGCGATCGCCGTGAGCGTCCTGCTGCGCCATCTGAGCTCGCCGGAGCTCATCAAGCTGCTGTCGTCGGCGTTCGAGAATCATCAGGCCGTCATGCTGCAGACGCCCTGGCCCGAGCAGATGCTCAATTCGTTCGAGGCCACGCGCCGTTTCCTCGAAGGCGCCGCACAAGGTCCGGCGCCCACGCCCGAAACGCCGGAGGAGTAAGGCTGCCGCGCGAGGTCGTGCGAGCCGCCGGACCTCGCTGCCCAAGCGCATCGCAGCCGTTCAGGCCGGCGGCCGGGGCCCGGCGGCACGCCGCAACCGGGCGCGAGCCGCCGCTCTCAGGGCGGCCATGGCCGTTGCGTGATGCAGGCAGCCGTGACTTGTCAATTGTTAACATTCATGGGCCCCGCCATCGCCTACGATGGTCTCAAGCACCACGCAAAACGAGACCAACGCCATGACCTCACCTTACGTATTCGCGCTGATGGCGGCGCTCGGCACCGTCGTCGTTTCGTCGATGACGATGCTTATCTTGCGTTGAGCCCAGCGGCAATGTATCCGGCCGCGGGTAAACATGGATTCATCCGCCCTTAAAGTCAGTGACGAAACTGCCGTAATCAATGTGCATGGACACCCTGCGTCCCCTCCCGGCCGGCCACCTGATGTCGAGTCTCATCGACCAGGATATCGCCCATATTCGGCGCGTGATGCCGCTGTCGCTCTCGGGCGACTTCGGCGGCGCGATTCTCCCCGCCTCCTACTGGCGCAAGCGCCTGCACCGGCTGCTCGACACCGGGCACGTCAATAAAGGCCAGCTCGCCGATATCGACAGCCTGCTGATCCAGATCGACCTGCACGAATTGAACGCCGCCTCAGCGGCGGCGGCCAGCGCCAAGCACGCCATCGGCAAAGCCGCCGGCCGCTGAGCCGCGCACCGCCTCTCGAGCGTCCCGCGCATCGTGCGCGGCGTCCGCGCGCAGCGCCTTCGCGTCTTGCGTCACTCTCTGCGGAATTCCTGGTGCCGGGGGTCACCCATCGGTCATAATGTCCGCCAAAATACCCAGAGAGGACTTCGTGCACCCGGCCCATTCGCGAGACCTGCTGCAGCAGGCACGCCAGCGCTTCACGCAGCAGCAGATCGCCGCTCACGTCGGCAAGGACGTCAAGACCGTGCGCCGTTGGGAAAAAGGCGAAACGCCCTGCCCCGCCATGCTCGAAGCGGCGCTGCGCGAGCTCCTGCATAGCGCGGAGGCCGCCGCGGGATCGCCCGGCGCGGGATCGCCCGGCGCACGGCCCACGCGCTTTCGCTTCGTCGATCTGTTCGCGGGCATCGGCGGCATTCGCATGGGCTTCGAGGCGCACGGCGGCACCTGCGTTATGACGAGCGAGTGGAATCCATTCTCGAAGAAAACTTATCTGGAGAACTACGCGCAGAAGGACGGCGAAGACCATGCGTTCGTCGGCGACATCGTCGAATTTCCGGCCGCCGACGTGCCCGACCACGACGTGCTGCTCGCGGGCTTTCCGTGCCAGCCGTTCTCGATCGCGGGCGTCTCGAAGAAAAACGCGCTCGGCCGTCCGCACGGCTTCGAGTGCACCACCCAGGGCACGCTCTTCTTCGACGTCGCGCGCATCATCGCCGAGAAACGGCCCGCCGCCTTCCTGCTCGAAAACGTCAAGAACCTCCTTTCGCACGATCGCGGGCGCACCTTCGACGTGATCCTGCAAGTACTGCGCGACGAGCTCGGCTACGACGTGCATTATCGTGTGATCGACGGCCGCCATTTCACACCGCAGCATCGCGAGCGCATCATCATCGTCGGCTTTCGCGAGCCGGCGCCGTTCACGTGGGATGCGCTGGGGCTGCCCGAGGAAGGCCCGCGCCTCGCCTCGGTCCTGCATCGCACCGACGGCAGCGAGCCCGTCCTGCCGTGGGACGGCGAGCGCTTCTTCGATCATGCGGCACGCCAGGTGCAGCCGAAATACACGCTCACACCGGGACTCTGGGCCTACCTGCAGCAATACGCGGAAAAGCATCGCGCGGCCGGCAACGGCTTCGGCTTCGGCCTCGCGTTTCCCGGCAGCGTCACGCGCACGCTCTCCGCGCGCTATCACAAGGACGGCAGCGAGATTCTCGTGCACCAGGGCGAGGGCTTGCGTCCGCGCCGCCTCACCCCGCGCGAGTGCGCGCGCCTGATGGGCTTTCCCGACACCTTCCGCATTCCCGTGAGCGACACCCAGGCGTATCGCCAGTTCGGCAACAGCGTCGTGATGCCGGTGATGCGCGAAGTGGCGCGCACGATGATGCCGCATCTCGATGCGGCGCTGGCCGACGAGCGCGCGGCCGTCGCGCCGGCCTGAAGGCCGGCCCGGGCGAACCACACCAGGCCCGCCATGGTCGACGTCGTCGACACCGCCACGCGCAGCCGGATGATGTCGGGCATCCGCGCGCGTAACACGAAGCCCGAGAAGCTGGTGCGCAGCCTGCTGCATCGGCGCGGCTTTCGCTTTCGCCTCGACGTGCGCGAGCTGCCGGGGCGCCCTGACATCGTGCTGCCGCGCTATCGCGCCGCGGTGTTCGTGCACGGCTGCTTCTGGCACGGCCATCAGTGCGCGCTCTTCAAGTGGCCCGCCACGCGGCCGGAGTTCTGGCGCGCCAAGATCGCGCGCAACCGCACCCACGACGCGAAGGCCCTCGCCGCGCTCGCAGCCCAGGGCTGGCGCGTGGCCGTGATCTGGGAATGCGCGCTGCGCGGCGCGGCCCAGGATCCGCAGGCGGTCGTCGAGCGGCTCGCACACTGGCTCGAAGACCCCGAAAGTGTCTGGTTCGAAGCGCGTGCCTGAGCCTGGCTTGCGGCCAAAGCGCTGCGCGCCGCAGTGATAAACTGGATCGACTGTCGGCGCCCCCGGCAAAGCGATGCCAGCCGCAGGGTTCCCGGCACGTCACGCCCGACGTGTGACGCCCGACCGCCCGACGTGGGACGCCCAACGTTTAACGCCCGCCGCATCCACTTCAGAACTGAACGATAAGGAGGCAACCGATGGCTGATTTTCGACTCTGGTCCGACGACTTTCCGAGTAACGGCTTCATGCCGAAGGCGCAGGAGTTCGACGATCGGGCCTTCGGCGTCGATGGCGACAACGTCTCGCCCGCGTTGCAGTGGGACGCGCCGCCCGCCGACACCCAAAGCCTCGCGCTCACCGTCTACGATCCCGACGCGCCCACGGGCAGCGGCTTCTGGCACTGGGTGGTCGTCAACATTCCGCCCGATGTGCGCTCGCTCGCGCGCAACGCCGGCAAGGCCGATGGCAGCCTGTTGCCGCAAGGCGCCGTGCAGGTCCGCAACGACTACGGCACGGTCGGCTTCGGGGGCGCCGCGCCGCCGCGCGGAGACAAGCCGCACCGCTACATCTTCCGCGTCCATGCGCTGAAGATCGCGCAGCTGCCAGTGACGCCCGAGACCACCAACGCGGTCGCGCGCTTCATGACGCATCTGAACGAAGTGGATTCGACCACGTACGTCGGGCTCTACGAACTGAAGTAACGGCAAGCTTGCGTGCGCAGGACACACGGCGCACGGCGCCAATGTGTGCCATGGCGCGCCTCGCACGCACAACAACGAACGCACCCGGCGGCGCGCGGGCTCGACGCGCGCCGCCCCTCTCATCGATGCCCACATCCACGCTTTCCGCCTCGCGCGCCGATCCCACCGATCCCGTCGATCCCACCGACGACCTCGAGACCGGACTGCCCTTCCCGCAACGCTATTACGCGATCCTCGTGGTCGCGCTCGGCATCACGCTCGCCGTGCTCGACGGCGCGATCGCCAACGTCGCGCTGCCGACCATCGCGCATCACCTGAATGCGAGCCCCGCGAGCTCGATCTGGATCGTCAACGCGTACCAGCTCTCGGTGACGATCTCGCTGCTGCCGCTCGCCTCGCTCGGCGACCGCATCGGCTACCGGCGCGTGTACCTGTGGGGCATGGCGCTCTTCACGATTGCCTCGCTCGGCTGCGCGCTCGCGACCTCGCTGCCGGCGCTCGCGATCGCGCGCACGGTGCAAGGCTTCGGCGGCGCCGGGATCATGAGCGTGAACACCGCGCTCGTGCGCATGATCTACCCGCGCACGCAGCTCGGGCGCGGCATCTCCATCAACGCGATGGTGGTGGCGATCGCCTCGGCGGTCGGTCCGACGCTCGCCTCGGGCGTGCTCGCCATTGCGTCGTGGCCCTGGCTCTTTGCGATCAATGTGCCGATCGGCATTGCCGCCCTCGTGCTGGGTATGCGCGCGTTGCCCGTCAACGAACGGCATCCGGCGCCCTACGACCTGCTGAGCGCCGTGCTCAACGCCATCGTGTTCGGGCTCCTGATCTTTGCCGTCGACGGCCTCGGCCACGGCGAGAGCAACGCGTGGGTCACGCTCGAATTCGCAGTCGCGCTCGTGGTCGGCTGGTTCTTCGTGCGGCGCCAGCTCACGCAGCCCGCGCCGCTCCTGCCCGTCGATCTGCTCGCCAATCCGGTGTTCGCGCTGTCGATCGGCACCTCGATCTGCTCGTTCTGCGCGCAGATGCTCGCGTTCGTCGCGCTGCCGTTCCTGCTGCAGGAGACCTTCGGCTTTTCGCAGGTGCAGACGGGCCTGCTCATGACGCCCTGGCCGCTCGTGATCATCGGCGCCGCGCCGCTCTCGGGCGTGCTGTCCGACCGCTATCCCGCCGGCATGCTCGGCGGCGTGGGACTCGCGCTTTTCGCGCTCGGGCTCGTCTCGCTGGCCTCGCTCGCGACGCTGCATGCGCAGCCCACCGTCGTGGAAATTTGCTGGCGCATGGCATTGTGCGGTGCGGGTTTCGGCATCTTCCAGTCACCCAACAACCGGCAGATTCTCTCCGCCGCGCCGCGCGAGCGCAGCGGCGGCGCGAGCGGCATGCTCGGCACGGCGCGGCTCACCGGCCAGACGCTCGGCGCGGCGCTGGTCGCCCTGATCTTCGGCGTCGCGCCGCAGCATGGGCCGACCGTGGCGCTCTACGCGGCGACCGCTTTCGCGGCCCTCGCGGCGGTCGTGAGCGTCCTGCGGCTCGTGCCGGGGCGCGGCGCGCCCGCGCAGGGCTAACGCGCTGGCGCCCCTGTGCGGCCAGTGCAGCGCGCCCGCGCTGCCGGCCGTTGGCCAGTCGGACGCACAAACATGCACTAACATGGGTTTATGGCGCTCGGCCCCGGCATCCGCCGGCGGTGCGGCGCCGCTCTCCAGGCGAGTCAACCTTGCAAAGGGGGATTCCCATGTCTCTGATCGTCGCTGGCCGGTTCACGACCTTTCCCGCCGCCGAAGCCGTCGCCGAAAAGCTGTTCGCGCGCGGTTTCGTCGAAGAAGACGTCAACCTGTTTTTCGTCAATCCGCGCGGACAGCACGCGCGCCATATGCCGCATCTCGTGCATGTCGACGTCGCACCGCCGCATCGGCGACGCAATCTCATCATGGGCGCCGTAGCGGGCGCCGTGGTGGGCATCGCGCTATTCGGCGCGCTGCTCAACGCTTCGCTGCCGTCCACCGTGATCGCAGCGGCCGTGGGGGCGTGGATCGGCTCGCGCATCGGCTCGGGCTGGCAGCGCAGGGCCGAGCACGAGGAGCGCGTGCATCACGAGACACGCCAGTCGGGCGTGCTGCTCGCGGTGCATGTGAGCGCCGAGAATCAGGCGACGGCCGCGGAAGTGTTGCGCGAAGCCGGCGCCGACGACGTCGAGCGCGCCTCGGGCCAATGGCACGGCGGCCATTGGGCCGATTTCGACCCGACCCAGGCGCCTACGCCATACGGCCAGACGGGCGCGCAGCAGGCCTGAAGAAGGCCGGCTGCGCACGCGCGCCGGTCGGGCCGGCGCGCGCAAAAAAACGGCGGCTCGAAAGCCGCCGCGTGGTGGACGCTTGCCGCCATACCGGTCGTCAGTGAGTCCTCGCGCGGCTGCGGCGAGCCGCGCTCAATTCGCCTTGCCCGCGCTCAGCTCGCCTTGCTGGCCGTAGCCGCCTTGACGGGGGCCGCGCTGCGCGCCTTCGCGGTGACCGAGGCGGCAGTCGCCACGCTGCGCAAGTCGGCCAGGAAAGTATCGCGCCACACCGAAAGATTGTTCTCGCGCAGCGCCGCCATCATGTCCTCGTAACGCGACTGCCGCTCCGCGTGCGGCATCGAGAGCGCGCGCTCGAGCGCCTCGGCGGTCTGGTTCAGATCGTAGGGATTCACGACGAGCGCGCCCGGCATCTGCTCGGCGGCGCCCGCGAACTGCGAGAGCACCAGCACGCCCGGATCCTCGGGGTTCTGCGATGCCACGTACTCCTTCGCAACCAGGTTCATGCCATCGCGCAACGGCGCCACGTAGCCCACCTGGGCCTGGCGGAACAGCGCCATCAGCAGTTCGCGCTCGTACTTGCGGTTCAGGTACTGGATCGGCGTCCAGTCGAGCTGCGCGAAGCGCCCATTGATGCGGCCGGCCTCGCCTTCGAGATTGCGGCGGATCGTCTGATAGGTCTGCACGTCGGAGCGCGTCGGCGGCGCGATCTGCAGGAGCGATACGCGGCCATGCCAGCCCGGCCCGTTCAGCAGCATGCGCTCGAACGCCTGGAAGCGCTCGGCCAGCCCCTTCGAATAATCGAGCCGGTCGACGCTCATGATGAGCTTGCGCCCGCGCATCGCGTCGCGCAGGCTGCGCACCGGCTTGCGGTCGGAGAACTGCACGGAGGACTTCGCGATCGCATCGGGATAAATGCCGATCGGGTAGGCGCCCACCTTGAGGAAGCGGTCCCACGCGTGGACCATGCCGTCCTCGCTCGAGGTGCCGTGGCCGCCGCGCTCGATGTAGTCGAGGAACGCCTGGCGGTCGGCGTCGGTCTGGAAGCCGACCACGTCGTAGTGGCACATGAAGCGCATCAGCTCTTCGTGCGGCGGCACCGAGCGCATCACTTCGGGCACCGGCAGCGGGATATGCAGGAAAAAGCCGATCGGGTTCTTCACGCCCAGATCGCGCAGGCAGCGCGCGAACGGGATCAGGTGGTAGTCGTGCACCCAGATGATGTCGTCGGGCTGCAGCAGCGGCTGCAACTGGCGCGCGAGCGTCGCGTTCACGCGCAGATAGCCGCTGTATTCCAGGCGCTCGTAGCGCGCGAGGTCATTGCGGTAGTGGAAGGTCGGCCAGAGCGTCGTATTCGAGAAGCCCTTGTAGTACTGGTCATAGTCGCGCCGGGTGAGTCCCACCGTCGCGTACGTGACGCTGCCCTGCTGCTCGATGACCGGAGGCGCCTGCTCCGTCACGGTCTCGCCACTCCAGCCAAACCACACACCACCGGTTTCCTTCAGCGCGTCGAGTACGCCGACCGCCAGCCCTCCTGCTGCGGGACGTCCTTCCTGAGTCGGTGCCACGCGATTCGATACCACGATCAGTCTGCCCATTACGGGTATACCTCCTGTTTCGTTGGGTCCGGGGGACGGTGCATCCATTTGGGACGCAAGAGTCGTGCCTCCTCTGGCCCACGCAAGATCGACTTTGCGCGGCGAACTCGCGCGGCAGGCGCGAGCAGCATCCGCGCGACGGCCGGTCCGAACCGGCTCCATCGCGCCCTAAAAAGGCAGTACTCCGTACGACTTCCGGCGAAGTGTCGCGAGGCGTTTCGCCCGCTGCGCGGGCGCCTCGCGAATCAGGCGTCTTGCTCGGACCCCAGATCGCGCTGGTACTCGAGCCCCTCCGCGCGCGCACCGCCCTGGTTGTGCTCGCCATCGGGCGGCACACCTGGCGCCGGACGGTTCTGCCCGGCGGGGTCGGGCGTATAGCCAGAGGACGGATTGGTGGGGTCGCCGCCCTTGTGCTCGGCGTCGCGCGGGCCGCGCTTGCCCGTGTAACGGGCGGAACGGCGCATGGCGGGATGTCTCATGTCAGTGCCTCCTACGGCCAAAGCCGCGAACCGGCGACGTGGTGACGGTGTGCTTACAGTCTAGGGGCCATCGCGTGAAAATGCCGGTAAGAATGGCGAAGCGTTTGTAACTCGTACATAAAAAGCACGAGCGTCATCGATCGGGCCCGGGTGGCGCATCGGCGCGCGGCGCTTCGTCGGGCTCGGGCGGCGGATCGCCGATGGGCGGCGCATCCGGTTCGTCGGGTTCGCCGGGCGGGGGATCGTCGGGCTGCGGCGTATGCGCGAGCCAGGGCTGCTTGCCCTGGGGATCGGATGAATCGGGGAATCGGTAGCTCAGCATCGGTTGCTCCTCGAGAGGTTCTGCAGAGCAAGTCACAAATCACATACCAGCGCACCTACCCGCGCGCTTACCCGCACACAGGCCAGCCGCGCCCATCCCGCCGAGAGCAGGCGCGCACCGCGCGGATAGGCCCGCGGCGGCCGGCATCGCGCTCAGGCGCCGCCCGCAACGCGCGCGGCTGCTTCGCCCTTGCCACTCTCGTTGCCATACTCGACCAGCCGGTTGTAGAGCGTCTTCAGGCTGATGCCAAGAATCTCGGCCGCGCGCGTCTTCACGCCGCCGCACTGCTCGAGCGTCGCGAGGATCAGCTGACGGTCGGCATCGGCGAGCGAGGTGCCAAACGGAATCGTCACCGCGGTACCCGCCACGGGTCTGGAAATCGAGATCTGCAGCGGCACCGCGGCGGTGAGATCGCCTTCGGCGCCGGCCATGATGTGCGCGCGCTGAACGTAGTTCTTCAGCTCCCGCACGTTGCCCGGCCACGGGTAGCCGCCCAGCATCTCGCGCACGGCCGCGGGGAACTGCTTCTTCGTGCCGTGACGCTCGTTGAGCTCGTCGAGGAACGCCTGGGCGAGCAGCTCCACGTCCTTGCCGCGCTCGCGCAGCGGCGGCAGGCTGATCGGGAACACGTTGAGCCGGTGATAGAGGTCGAGGCGCAGCTTGCCCTCCTCGACAGCCTGCTCCGGATCGCGGTTGGTCGCCGCGATCAGCCGCACGTCGGTCTCGATCTCCCTGGTCGTGCCCACGCGCATGAACATGCCCGTTTCCAGCACGCGCAGCAGCTTCACCTGCAGCTCGATCGGCATTTCGGTGATTTCGTCGAGGAACAGCGTGCCGCCGTTCGCGCGCTCGAAATAGCCCTTGTGCTGCCGGTCCGCGCCGGTAAACGAGCCGCGCTCGTGGCCGAACATCTCCGACTCGATCAGGTTCGGCGAGATCGCGCCGCAATTCACGGCGAGGAATTCGTGCTTGCGGCGCAGGCTCAGCTGATGGATGGTCTGCGCGGCCACTTCCTTGCCCGTGCCGGACTCGCCCACGAGCATCACGGACGCGGGCGTGGGCGCAACGCGGCTGATCTGGTCGTAGACCTCCTGCATCGCCGGCGAATTGCCCAGCATGAGGCCGAAGCGCCCCATGCGGCGCAGCTCGCCGCGCAGCGTGCCGATCTCGGCCTTGAGGTCGCCCGCGCGCGGCAGGCGGTTGAGAATCGCCTTCACGCGCTGCAGGTTGATCGGCTTGACCAGGTAGTCGATGGCGCCGGATTTGAGCGCATCGACGGCCGTCTCCACGCTCGCGTGGCCGGTGATGACGACGAGTTCCACGCCCGAGCGCGGATCGAGGTCCTGGAAGAGATCCGTGCCGCTGCCGTCAGGCAGCTTCAGGTCGGTAAAGACGACGTCCGGCATCTGGCGGATCAACTGGATGCGCGCCTCGCGCAGGTCGCCGGCCTGTGCAGTGGTGAGTCCGTCTTCGGCCACTACGGCGGCTAGCGCTTCGCGGGTTTGGGCGTCGTCATCGACAATCAATACATGTGGCATCGCGTCTCGTCAGCCCTGAAAGATGAGTGGCTCCCATGCGCGACAGGCGCGGCGCCCGCGGCACGCGCGGGCCACCAGGCAACATGAGCCGGCGCCGCAAGCTTTGCGGCGCATGCTGTCGCGCTGCAGGGGAGTACGAAACGGTCGGGGCGCTCAAAACGGCGAATGAGCGGTTTCAGCTGCACTATCGCAACAATACCGCGGCCAGCACGCAACCCGAACCTCGATTGTTGTGGATATGACCATTATAGACTTATTCGAGACAGGCTTGCGCGCGTTTCTCGGCGCTCAGCGGCATCACCCCGGCCGCGCGGCGAAGCACGCCACGCCACCCGGCGCGGCTGGCCCGCCCCGTTGTGCTCGCTGCGATCGCGATCTTCCGGCGCGCGACGGCGCCACGCGCGAAGGCCCCCAAGGGCAAGCGGTATCAGTGCCGCGTTGCCGGATCGCCGCTCCCGTGCGGAAACGGCCAGGCGCCGTTCGAGTCGTCGCTCGACAAGCCGTTCGCCGGTCCGTGCGCCACCTTGCTCACCGCGCGCGTGGCGTGCATCGTCTCGGTCATGCCCGCGCCGCTGTCGGCGGCCGCCACATCCGGCGCACCCGTGCCGTTCTCGACCAGTGCGCCGCCCTCGCCTTCCCAGCGGCTCAGATCGCGATAGAAGCTCTGCCGCTGCATGCGATGCCGTTGTGACCAGCGCCAGGCCAGCATCCCGGCCGTCGCGCCAAGCGCGCCCACCGCAAACAGGGTCCCAATCAGTCCAGGCTTGTTTCTCGCCATATCGCACTCTCCCAATTTTGTCGCCAACGAGGGATCGACCAGGTGGCGCAGTCCGGACGCCGCCGCGGGGTTGCAAGCCGCGGGGTTGCAAGCCGCGGCCCGGCGTGACGGATGTCCGCCTGCTATAGCGTAGACGCCCCGCGCAGGTGGGAGTTGCGCAGCATGAGGCATGCCACACACAAGCACCGGCCCGCTCGCTTTGCGGCCACGTCCATTGCCCTTAAAGGCGCGGCAGTGGTTAAATGTTTACGAGATGGAGATTCTGAGGCCGTTGGCGCGGCATCGGCCGCGCTAGTCCTGGATGGCCTGCCAGGACCGCCGTAAAAGCGGTCCGCAGGGTCTGCCAGCAGGACAGCCCGACAGAGGTGCCGCCAAGACCCTGGCGGCACCGATGCTGCCGGTCTGTCGGCTCCAATTCCGGGCCTGGCCCACGCGCGGCGTCTGCACCCAAGACGCCGCGAGCGCTTTCCGGCTTCTGGCCACACACCCCAATTTGCAGGACGAACACGCTATGGCGTCAATCGAGCCGGGCTCGCCCGCCGCCGAACGAGACGATGAGCGCGCCGAACGGCGCCACGATAAAGGCAACGAAACGCGCCGCAACGATCCTCCCGGCCCGCGCGTCGCGGGCTTGCAGTCGTACGGTTTGCTGTACGGCTCGTCGTCGATCATGCAGGAGCTCTACGAACAGATCGAGCGCGTGGCGCTCACTGATGCCACCGCCCTGATCGTAGGCGAGTCGGGCACGGGCAAGGAGCTCGTGGCGCGCACGATCCACGCGCAAAGCACGCGCCGCGACGGCCCGTTCATCGCCGTGAACTGCGGCGCGATTCCCGACGAGCTCATCGAAGCCGAGCTCTACGGCCACGAGAAAGGCAGCTTCACGGGCGCCGTGCAGGCGCGCGACGGTCACTTCGAGCACGCGCGCGGCGGCACGCTCTTCCTCGACGAAGTCACCGAGATGTCACTGCTGCATCAGGTCAAGCTGTTGCGCGCGCTCGAAACTGGCGAGTACTACCCCGTCGGCAGCAACGAAGCGATACGCGGCGACGTGCGCATCATCGCGGCCACCAATCGCGATCCCGTGGCGGCCGTGAAGGAGAACGCGCTGCGCGAGGACCTGATGTATCGCCTCGCCGTGTTTCCGCTGCGTGCCCCCCCGCTGCGCGAACGCGAGCGCGACCGCGAACTGCTTGCCCAGTTCTTTCTCAGTGAGCTCAACGAAGAAAACGGCACGCAGAAGGTCTTCAGCAAGCGCGCGCTCGAGACCGTGCGCAACTGGTCGTGGCCCGGCAACGTGCGCGAACTCAAGAACGCGGTGTACCGCGCGTTCATCCTCGCGGAGAAGACGGTCGAGATCGCCCATCCGCAACTCGTGCCGCGCGTGAAAAAGCCCGTGACCCAAGGCGACGCGATGAGCGTGTGGATCGGCACGCCGCTCGCCGACGCGCAAAAGCAGATCATCCTCGGCACGCTCAAGTACTGCGGCGGCGACAAGCGGCTCGCGGCGCGCACGCTCGGCGTGAGCCTGAAGACGCTCTATAACCGTCTGGGCAGCTACGGTAGCGAGGACGGCGAGACAGGCTCGCCCGACGAAGGCGAGAGTAACGCCGATGCGGGCTAAGGGCGTGCTGGCACCGATGTATCCACGCCTATGTGCCGGCACGAATGCATCGACTCAAACGGCACAAAAAACTAGCGTGCGCAAGCACGTAACCGCAAACGGCGCACGACGTTTTGCAATTTCTTGCACTTTCCCTATCCCCTTTATATAGGGCATCCTGCACAATCCGCAGCACCAAAAGATGCTGGGAGCCCGCGCAGGGCGGCTTCCAGCCGCAAGCGGCAGGGAAATAACATGCAAGAACGAAGTGCTCTGGCGTGCAATGCGCCAACGCCGGCTCCGCGAATCGCGCCTTCGGCCGTTGCGGCGCTGTCCCGACCTCACGCGTCGCGAGCACGCTGGCGGCGCACGGCGTCGCTCACGCTGCTTGCCGCCGTCGCGAGCCTCGCGTGCTCCGCGTGCAGCTCGCTCTACTCCGAAGGCGCGCAAACGGGCGCCGGCATCGCGGGCGCGGCCATCGCCTCGAAGGTCACGAGCAATGCAGCGGTCGCCACGGGCATCGGCCTGGGCGCCGTGGCCGCCGCGAAGGCCGGCGTGCAGTATTCGGAGCGCGTGGTCCATCGCAACACCCAGGACAGTATCGCCAAGGCCGCCGGCCCGCTCGACGTGGGCGGCGTGGCGCCCTGGTCCATCACCCATTCGTTCCCGATCGAAGAAGACGCGCATGGTCGCGTCACTGTGAGCCGCTCGATCAGCAGCGGCGCGCTCGACTGCAAGGAGATCGTGTTCTCCGTCGATCAGGATGCGACCAAGGACAAGCCGGCCTCCAGCGCGTTCTACGTGGCCTCGGTCTGCCGCGACGGCGAGACGTGGAAGTGGGCGTCGGCGGAACCGGCTACTGACCGCTGGGGCGCGCTGCAATGAACGGCGCAAACGAATTCGTTGCTGCCGGGGCACGCGACGTGCTCGCCGGGCCCATCGCACAGCCGCACGCCGCGGGATGGCACGCCGTGCCGCGCGCCGTGACACGTGTCACGCACGTCACGCGTGTCGCCGCGCTGGTTGCGCTATGTGCGGGCGTCGCCCTCGCATCGAGCGGCTGCTCGTCGATCGGCGCGGCCAGCGGCGCGGCGGCGGCCGCCGCCACCGGCATCGTGACGGCAAATCCGGCGGTGGGCGTGGGCGTGGGCATTGCGGTCCAGGCAGCCACCGACGAGGCCGTCAACCGCTTCATGAAGAGCATGCACGCCGACCAGCAGGAGATGATCGCCGAGACGGCCGGACGCCTGCCCGTGGGCGGCACCGACATCTGGCGCATCAAGCACAAGCTGCCGGTCGAGAACGGTCACGGCCAGGTGCGCGTGACGCGCGCGTTTGCTTCGGCGCTCGCGCTATGCAAGGAGTTCGTGTTCTCGGTGCAGGACGGCGACGCCGCCGACGCACCCGAGCAGTGGTACACGGCCAGCACTTGCCACGACGACACCGGCTGGAAGTGGGCGAGCGCCGAGCCGGCCGTGGAGCGCTGGGGCACGCTGCAATAGCGTCGGGCTGCGATCAGTCAGGCCGCGATCGGTCGGGCTGCGCTCAGCTCGTCGAACGCGCGCCTTCAGTTGCACAAAAAAACGGTCGCCTGGGCGACCGTTTTTGCGTGACGTCTATGACATGAAGTAAAGCGATGCCCACCCCACGCCGCAGTGCGCATCGTTCAAGCCATCGCTCGATCAGGACTCCACGTCTTCGAGGCTGAAGATCTCCGACTGGTCGTTGTACGAGAAGATCTCGCCATAACGGCCCCAGTCGATCACGGTGTCGAGCGTCTCTTCCGCGGCGCCGTCCGAGAGGAAGTCTTCGAGTTCCTGCTCGAAACGCACGCGCGGTGCGCGATGGCCCGGGCGCTCGTTGAGCACTTTCTTGATCCGCGCGGCGAGCGGCACGTGACGCAGCAGGTGTTCGGCGAACATCATCTTGCGCTCCTGCGTGCCGAACTCCGCGAACACGCGCGCGGGTGGCGTGAGCAGCACATCGCCTTCGCGCACGTCGGCGAAACCGAGGTTCTGCAGCACTTCGGCGATCGGGAACAGATCATCCACCTCGAGATGCAGCGAACGCGCGATTTCCGGCATGTCGGCGCGGCCGTGATACGGCGCGGCCGCCAGCGTCTCGATCAGACCGGCCATCAAGTTGGTCGACACGCGCGGCAGCCAGCTGCCGAGCTCGAGGCCCTTCCTGGTCGTCTCGCCGATCTGGCGCGCGGTCATCTTCGCGTAGATGTCGTCGACGAGCTTGCGGAACGCCGGGTCCAGGCGGTTGCGCGGATGCTTGAACGGCACCTTGATCTCCGCCACCACGCGCCCCGGATTGGACGAGAGCACGAGAATGCGGTCGCACATAAAGACCGCTTCTTCGATGTTGTGCGTGACGATCAGCACCGACTTGATCGGCAGGCGCCCTTGCGTCCAGAGATCGAGCAAATCGGTACGCAGCGTTTCGGCGGTCAGCACGTCGAGCGCCGAGAACGGCTCGTCCATCAGCATGAGCATCGGGTCGACGACGAGCGCGCGCGCAAAGCCCACACGCTGGCGCATGCCGCCCGAGAGCTCGCGCGGGTAGGCGTTCTCGAAGCCGTCCAGGCCGATCAGGTCGATGGCGGCGAGCGCCCGTTCGCGGCGCTCGCGCGCGCCCACGCCCTGCGCCTCGAGGCCGGCTTCCACGTTCTGCAGCACCGTGAGCCACGGGAACAGCGCGAAGGTCTGGAACACCATCGCCACGCCTTCGGCCGGGCCTTCGAGCGGCTTGCCGCGCCAGCTGACCTCGCCGGAAGTCGGCGAGATCAGCCCGGCGATGATGCGCAAGAGCGTGGACTTGCCCGAGCCGGATCGGCCGAGCAGCCCAACGATCTCGCCTTCGCGCAACGACAGATTCGCGTCGTCGAGGACGAGCAGTTCGCCTTGGTTCTTGTTGAAACCCCGGCACACGTTCTGCACGTTCAGGATTTCTTCGCCCACACGTGGCGGGTTCGGGACCGTCTGCACGTCGCCGTGCGCGGTGCTCAGGGTCTTGGGGTTTTGCATCGCTTTACCTTCCAGCGTTCGATGATTCGGTCAGTCGAGTCGCAGCTTGGACTCTGCGTACGTGTACAGCGGACGCCAGAGCACGCGGTTGAACAGCGTGACGAACAGCGACATCACGGCAATGCCGAGAATGATCTTCGGATAGTCGCCGGCGGCGGTCGTCTGCGCGATATAGGCACCGAGTCCATGCGCGGAGACTTTGGTGTCGCCCCACTGCACGAACTCGGACACGATGCTCGCATTCCACGCGCCGCCCGACGCCGTGATCGCGCCCGTGACGTAGTACGGAAAGATGCCCGGCAGCATCGCCTGGCGCCACCACTGCCAGCCGCGGATGCGGAAGTTCTTCGCCGCTTCCTTGTAGTCGTTCGGATAGGAGGTGGCGCCGGCAATCACGTTGAACAGGATATACCACTGGGTGCCGAGCACGATCAGCGGTGATAGCCAAATGTCAGGATTGAGGTGAAAGCGCACGATCACGATCACGAACACCGGGAACAGCAAGTTCGCCGGGAACGCCGCGAGAAACTGCGCGAGCGGCTGGACCTTTTCGGCGAGCGCGGGGCGCAGGCCGATCAGCACGCCGATCGGCACCCAGATCACCGAGGCAATCGCAATCAGCAGCAGCACGCGAAACAGCGTAATGAGCCCGAGCACGAACACATGCCCGACTTCGTCGAGCGTCACGCCGGTGCGCACGAAGGCGACCACGCGCCAGACCACGTACACCGTGAGCGCGATCACGAAGATGGCCCAGACGATGTCGCCGATCTTCGAGCGCACGCCCTCACGGCGCGCGGGCGCCGACGCCGCGCGCTGCACCATCGGCATGGCGGTCAACGCGGTCAGGGCGGCGGGCAGCCTGAACGGCACGCGCGCGGCCTTCGCGAAGAACCAGCCTAGCGGCACGAGCAACTGATGAATCAGGTGCGTGCGGCGGATCAGGTCGAGCAGCCAGGACTCGGGCGCGTCGCCCGACGACGTGGTCTCCATGCGGAACTTGTCGGCCCAGGCCACCAGCGGGCGGAACAGGAACTGGTCGTAGGCGAGAATCACCACCGTCATCGCGAGAATGACCCAGCCCACCGCGTGCAGGTTCTTTTCCGTGATCGCCTGCGCCAGGTACGCGCCGATGCCCGGCAGCGTGATCGTGTTGTTGCCGACGGTAATCGCCTCGGAAGCCACCACGAAGAACCAGCCGCCCGACATCGACATCATCATGTTCCAGATGAGGCCCGGCATCGAGAACGGCACTTCGAGCTTCCAGAAGCGCTGCCAGCCGGTCAGGTGAAAGCCTTTCGACACTTCATCGAGATCGCGCGGCACGGTGCGCAGCGACTGGTAGAAGCTGAAGGTCATGTTCCAGGCCTGGCTCGTGAAGATCGCGAAGATCGCCGCGAGTTCGGCGCCCAGCACGCGCGAGGGAAACAGCGCGAGGAAGAAGGTGACCGTGAACGAGATGTAGCCGAGCACCGGCACCGACTGCAGGATGTCGAGGATCGGCACGAGCACCTGGCTCGCGCGGCGGCTCTTGGCCGCGAGCGTGCCGTAGACGAGCGTGAACACGAGCGAGGCGACCATCGCCGCGAGCATGCGCAGCGTGGTGCGCAAGGCGTACTCGGGCAGCATCGCCGGGTCGAGCGAGATCGTCTCTGTCTTGAGCACGCCAATCGGCGCCATGGTCTGATGAAAGCCCACGACGGCCATGGCGATCAGGCCAATGATCAGCGGGAACGCCACGAAGTCCCAGCGATTGGGCAGCACGCGCCACGCCGAAACGTTGGCGGTACGGTTCAGGTTGAAGCCGAAGTCCATTCAGACGCCCTCCACGCGTTGCCGCGCATGCACGAGGTAAGACGCGGCGCGGCGGGCGCGGCCACATGAATAGCAGGCGTAACGCTGGCAGCGCGCATGGCGCTCAGGCAAAGCGCGATCGGGAAAGGCAAGACGCATGGAGACCGTATTTCGTTAGCGTTGACGACGCACCGTCGGCAAGTGCGGGACCGGGCCGGCGGCCAGCCGCGCGGAACTCGCGAGGCCGGCTTGCCTTGTTCAGGAACGGCACGACACTACACAACCTTCGTGACAGATTCAACCTCGCGCTCGATGCCGCCACACGGCCGCCTGCAAACGCTTTGCGCGTCCTTTCAGAGCGCCTTCGGGGACCTTGCGCCTCGGCTCGAATTCGACGCCCGTCGACGCGCTGTTGCACCGTGCCCCTGGTCAGGCATGCAAACTGCATCGAGACGGCCCACCCAAGGGCCTCTGCGGATTCTCAGGCCGCATTCGAGAGTTAAAATCGTCGCACGGCAGCGGCTGCCAACTGTTAAAACCGTTGTCACACGCGGCCACGCATTGCCTCGTTTTGCCGGGATGCCCGCCATCCCGCCCGCCAATGCACCATGCGCGCCATGCGCCTGAACGAACCAGAAGGCCGATGAACAGGAGACTCTTGCGTCAGGCTGCCGTGTCCCCCGCGGTTACGGTGGCGGTCGTCGTGGCGGTCGCGCTCGTCTGCTGGCTGGTCGCGGGCTGGCTCGCCGAGCGCATGGTGCGCCAGGAGCTCGACACCGCACTTGGCGTCCAGCGCCAGATGACGCGATCGGTCGTCGACAACATGGCCGAGGTCATCGCGAGCGACCTGTCGATGTCGCGCGCCATCCCCGCGACCATGGCCGAAACCGCCGTGGTGCAACAGGCTCTGGCCGAGGCCGGGCATTATGCCGCGTCGCATCCGTCCACGGAACTGGCGCGGCGCGAGGCGCTGCAAAGCGCGCCCGCGCTCGCGGCCGTAGACGGCTTCCTGCACGACGCGCAAGGCTTCTCCGGCTTCGACGCCATCTGGCTCGTGAACAACAACGGCATCTGCATCGCGTCGAGCAACGCCATGGAGAAAATCTCCTACGTGGGCATCGACATGCGCTCGCGCAACTATCTGAGCGACACGCTGCTCGGCGCGTTCTCCGAAACCTATGGCGTGGGCACCTCGAGCGGCGAGCCGGGCATCTTCGTCGCCGCGCCGGTCTATAACAACGGCCTGCTCGTGGGCGCCGTGCTCGCCAAGGTCAGCATCGCGCGCCTGCGCCACTGGGTGACGCACCCGGGCACCTTTGTCTCCGACAGCAATGGCGTGGTCGTCATGGCGCACGACAGCAAGCTCGAAGGGCTGGCCATGCCGGGCTCCCACGTCGAGGAGATGAACGCCGTCGATCGCGTGAATACCTATCTGCGCGAGCGCTTCGCCGAACTCCCGCTGCATAGCGCGGCCCACGCCGCGACGCGCGAGGCCCCCTGGATGCCGGCGAGCGAGGCGCAGGCGTTCGTGGAGCTGCCCGGCCTTCGCGCCCCGGCGCTCTATGAGCATCGGGGCGGGCTCAATTCGGGGCTCACCGCCCATCTCGTCGATCCGCTCAACGCGTGGCCCGAGTTGCTCGCCAATCAACGGCGCGACCGGCTGCTGATCTTCCTCACGCTGACAGGGTCGACGGCGCTCGCGGCCGTGATCTCGATCTCATGGGTACGCGAGCGGCGCCTGCACCGCGCGAGCCGCGACCTCGCGGAGCAACTGCAGGCCGCCAACTCGCTGCTGGCCGCCGAGGCGCGTCACGACGCCCTGACGGGCGCGCTCTCGCGCCGCTACTTCCTCAATCTGCTGCGCCGCGAGATCGACGCTGCCTACGCGAGCGGCAGGCCGCTGTGCATGGCGATCGCCGACCTCGACCACTTCAAGCAGATCAACGACCGCTTCGGCCACCCGGCGGGCGATCGCGCGCTCCAGCACTTCGTCGAGACCTGCCGCGCCGAGCTGCGCTCCGACGATGCCGTCGGGCGGCTCGGCGGCGAGGAGTTCGGCATCCTGCTGCCAGCCACGTCGCTCGCTACCGGGCAGGAAGTGATCGAGCGCCTGCGCCGCGAGGTGAAGGCCAGTGTTTGCGCCGGGCTGCCCAGCGAGGCGTATTTGAGCGTGAGCATCGGCATCACCGAGCTCGCGGCGTCCCAGGACCAGCCCGAGCGCCTGATGAGCCGCGCCGATCTCGCGCTCTACATGGCGAAGGCAGGCGGCCGCGACCGCTGCCAGGCGATGGCCTCCGACGGCGCGGCGCCGCCACGCACCACCGCGGCGACCTGGTAATCCATCAGGCAGGCGCGCGCGGCAATCGCCGCTCAATTTGCGCAAGCGAATACTTACTTAATTGCAGGACTCGTCCCGGGCTTTCGCCTCTGACGCGGTATCATCGAACGAACGGAGCGCGTGGCGTCATGCCGCGCGCATCGCCGTAGCCAGTCGCTCAGCACATAGGAGGCATGCATGAAGGGAAATCTGGTCATCGTCTGCCGCGATCAGGATGCTCTCGCGTTCGACCAGCTGATGGTCGAATACGGGGCGTTCCAGACGCGCCTGTCATCGACCGCGTGGTACCTGAAGCTCGAAGCCGCACCGGAGCTGGTTCAGGAAGAGATTCTTGCCCGCCTCGGCAAGTACACGACGCACTACATCTTCGAGGCCGACAGTGTCGTCTACAACACCGTCGACAGCGAGGCCGCCGCCGCACTCGATACGCTGTTCTCAGCCTGAGGCCTGTTCACGCCGATAACAGGCCCTGCCACCAGGCTTCAGCCCACCTGCGCCGCACGCCGGCGCTCACCAGATCTGCGCCGCCTCGGCGACCGTGCGCTCGACCACCTCGACCGGGAACGTCATGCGCACTTCGAGGCCGCCGCTCGAACCATTGCCGATGGCGATTTCGCCGCCCGCCCGACGCACGAGCCGCTCGACGATCGCCAGTCCCAGGCCGCTATGGCCATTGCCGCCGCGCGCCGGATCGAGCCGCACGAACGGGCGGCTCGCCTGCGTGAGGTCCTGGTCGGCAATGCCCTTGCCGTGGTCGCGCAGGGTCAGCGTGAACGCGTCCCCGTCGCGCGAGGTCTCGATCACCACGGGCGGCGCGCCGTAGGCCTGCGCGTTGTCGAGCAGGTTCGACACCACCCGCTCGAGCGTGGCCGCGGGCAGGCGGAAGTCCGCGCCGGCTTTCAGGCGACGCTCGATCACGAGCGTCTCGCCACCCACCGTGCGGTAGTTGCGCGCGATGCGCTCGCACTGGTCGTCCACTTCGACGGGCTCGCTGCGGTCGGCGCCGTCATGCGCGAACACCAGAAACTGGTCGACGATATGCGTCATCGAGTCGACGTCGCGCACCACGCCGTCGCGCACCTTCTGCTCGTCCATCATTTCGGCACGCAGACGCAAACGCGCGAGCGGCGTCTTCAGGTCGTGCGCGACGCCCGCGAGCATCACCGCCCGGTCTTTCTCGGTGCGCTCGACTTCCGTCACCATCTGATTGAAGCCGCGCGTGAGCTGGCGCATCTCGCGCGGGCCGCGCTCGCGCACGGGCGGCACCGGCTGGCCGCGCCCGAAGCGCGCCACCGCCTGGGCGAGCGCGCGCAGCGGCTGCTGCAGCATCCACGCGGCCATCAGTGCCGCGAACACGGCCGCCGAAAAGATGATGACGAACCATGGCACCGCGCGGTCGATGGGCCGCATCGGGCGCAGCGGCATCGCCGGCACGACGATCCAGCGCGCATCTTGCGGACCGCGCACCCAAAGCGTGGGCGGATGCCCCGGCTGCCCGACGCGCACGTCGGTGCCGGGCGGCATGCGGTCGCGAATGTCGTCGATGAAGCGGCGCAAGCCGCCGGGCAAATCTGCATTGTCCGGTGGCACCTCGCGGCTCGCCGGGTCGACCAGCTGCACGCGCGAGGGCAGCGGCTGGTCGGGCTCGCGCTGCACGTGCTGGCGCACGGCGTCGACGAGGAACACCGCCTCCTCCACCGCGTAGCGCGACTGCATCTGGTCGCGCTCGAGACGCATCAGCGCGAACCACGCGACGTGAGAGATCAGCAGAACGCCGATGAAGAGCAGCGCGAGCCGCCCGAACAGCGAATCAAACGGCCGGCGCATGACTGTTCTGTTCGCCGTCCGGCACGAAGACATAGCCGCGGCCGCGCACGGTCTGGATGAAGCGCGGCGTGGACGGGTCGGTCTCGAGAATGCGGCGCAGGCGCCACACCTGCACGTCGATGCCGCGGTCGGTGCCGTCGTACTCCGGGCCGTGCAGCAGTTCGAGCAGGCGCTCGCGCGTGAGCGTGCGCATGGGGTGATTGACGAAGATCTTCAGGAGCGCGAATTCGCTGCCCGAGAGCATGATGGGCTTGCCTTCCTGCTGCAGCGTGCGCGACTGGAAGTCGAGCATGAAGCGGCCGAACGAGAACGGTTCGCGCTGCTCGGGCGCGGCGGCCGAGGGCACCGTGCGGCGCCGGCGCAGCACTGCCTGCACGCGCGCGAGCAGTTCGCGCGGGTTGAAGGGCTTGCCGAGATAGTCGTCGGCGCCGAGCTCGAGGCCGACGATGCGGTCCACGTCGTCCGCGCGGGCGGTCAGCATGATGACGGGAATATCGTCGCCCGACGCCCGCAGCTTGCGCAGTGCGGTGAGCCCGTCCACGCCGGGCATCATGAGATCGAGCACGATCAGGTCGGGGCGCTCGCGCTCGAGCCGCCGCTCGAGCGAGCCCGCATCGTGCAGCACCGACACTTCCATGCCCTGCCTCGCCAGATAGTCGCGCAGCAGGTCGCGCAGTTCGACGTCGTCGTCGACGACCAGAATTTGAGTAGCCATGAACGAAGTGTAACGCGCGCGTGAAAGCCGATTGCTTACACGGGCACGCTTTGGGTTACCGGGTGTTACCGCGAAAGGCGCGTGTAATGTCGTGTAACGACCGCGGGCGGGGTCGTAACACGCGGCGCCCGTCCGCTCGATACGCTAGGGACACCGGTTGCGAACGCCCTCACCTTCAAGTGGCGCCGTGCCAGACCGGACACCTTCAAGGATCTGTCAGGAGCATCACCATGTATAAGACCACTTCGCGCCTTCTCGCCATCGCCGCGACCTCGCTCGCCCTCACCCTGGGCGCCACCGCCGCCAACGCGCAAACGCCGCCGCCCCAAGGCGGTCCGGCCATGATGCATCACGGCCACGGCATGCACGGCGACTTCATGATGGGGTTCAAGAAGCTGCACGACAAGCTGAACCTGAACGCCGCCCAGGAAAAGCAATGGCAAGCCGCGCTCGACACCATGAAGCAGAATCACGAGGCCATGCGCAAGAACCACGAGCAGCTCAAGCAGCAGTTCGATTCGATGAAGAACCAGCCGATCCTCGACCTGAACGCGATGCACACCACGCATCAGCAGATCGAGCAGCAGGACGCGCAACTGCGCGAGCAGACGGCGCAGGCCTGGCTCAGCTTCTACAACGGGCTGAACGATCAACAGAAGACCACCGTGAGCACGGCGCTCAAGGAGCGCTTCGCCAAGATGGAGCAGCGCCACGAGAAGATGCGCGAGCACTGGAAGCAGCATCAAAAGGGCGCGGCCTCGGCCCCGGCGGCGCAGTAAGCGCCTCGTGCGGCACGGCCGGGCAGCGCAGCGCCCGGCTTGTCGGCTCAATGAATAACGCCGCGGGACTTGCGTCCCGCGGCGTTATTCATTTCGGCCCGGGCTAGCGCCGCGTCTGAACCCGACCTCAAGCCGTCCTCGGGCCCGCCCTCACGCCACGTCGAAAAGCAGCACCTCGGCGGCGTCGCCGTTCGCGAGCGTCACCGCCGTTTCGGCCTCGATCATCGCGGCGTCCCCGGCTGCCAGGCGCTCGCCGTTGACCTCCAGCGCACCGCGCGCCACGTGCACGTAAGCGCGCCGTCCCGGCGGCAGCGCGTACTCGGCGCGCTCGCCACCGTCGATCAGCGCGGCGTGGATCGACGCGTCGGACTGCACCGTCACCGAACCGTCGCGTCCGTCGGGCGAGGCGATCAGGCGCAGGCGCCCGCGCTTGCCGGCATCGTCGAAACGCTGCTCCTCGTAGCCCGGCGCCCCGCCACGCGCGCTGGGCAGCAGCCAGATCTGCAGCAGATGCGCCTCCTCGTCCTTCGAGGCGTTGAACTCGCTGTGCATGACGCCCGTGCCCGCGCTCATGCGCTGCACATCGCCGGGGCGGATGGTCGAGCCGTTGCCCATGCTGTCGCGATGCGCGAGCGCGCCCGAGAGCACGTAGGTCACGATCTCCATGTCGCGATGGCCGTGCGCGCCGAAGCCGCCTCCGCCTGCGATGCGGTCGTCGTTGAGCACCCTGAGCGCCCCGTAGTGCACGTGCGCTTCGTCGAAATAGTCGGCGAACGAGAAGCTGTGCCAGCTGTCGAGCCAGCCGTGGTTGGCGTGGCCGCGTTCGTCGGCGCGTCGGATCGTAAGCATGGGCATTCTCCGGTCAATCATGTCGATACCGCCAAATGGGGGCGAGCGGCCCGCGGCACAATCGGCAGCGGCGCACCGCAGCGTTTCTCCAGCGACATCAATGGTTCGCCAGCAGGCCCTGAGCGATGCGCCGAAGGCGGGCCGGAGTAGGCTCAGCGACGCTCGCCGTCACGCTCTTTCTCCAGCGTCTGTCAGACCGAAGCCACATGCCGGAATGCAGGCGACCGCGCCACCATCCGCTTCGGGTAAAATACCGCGCTTTTCGTGCACGGCCGGTTAGGTACGGCCAGTTGGGTATGGTCAGTTGGGTACGGCCTGTTTGGCACGGCCAGCCTGGTTAGCCCGGCGGTTTGCCCCAGCGCACCAACGCCCGGTAAGCGCAGGCGCCAAACGCTGTACGCGTCCGACCCGCATTTTTGATCGCCTAAAATAGCGGCGCCCGGTCACGAGCCAGCCCGCGCGAGCGGGGACCGCTGTCCCGTCCTCTAGTGGCCCTCGGGCGGGCCTTGGGGAAAATCTCAGGCAGACGCCCGGCAGACGTCGAACGGCGCCGACCCGGCACCTTGCTGCGCGGCACCCATACGGCGCCGCGCCCGTATCAGATTTGCATGGGACCTGAGTCACGCGCTCTGCATAGGGCCGGAGCAAGTGCTAAAGCACCCACTCCGGCCGACAGCCAAAGCGCGAACTCCGGTCCACAGGAGAATGATGAAGAAGTTTGCAGTGTGCGTCGCGCTCGCCCTTCTGGCGGGCAGCGCCGCGGCCAAGGAATGGAAAACCGTGCGCATCGGCGTCGATGCGAGCTATCCGCCGTTCGAGTCCAAGAATGCCAGCGGCCAGATCGTCGGCTTCGACGTCGACCTGACCAAAGCGCTCTGCGCGCGCATGAACGTGAAGTGCGTCTGGGTCGAGAGCGACCTCGACGGCATCATTCCCGCGCTCAAGGCCCGCAAGTTCGACGCGATCGTCTCGTCGCTGTCCATCACCGACCAGCGCCGCACGCAGATCGACTACTCCGAGAAGATGTTCGACGCGCCCGCGCGCATGCTCGCGAAGGCCGGCTCGCCGCTCCTGCCCACGGTGGCCTCGCTCAAGGGCAAGAACGTGGGCGTCGAGCAGGGCTCGACCCAGGAGGCCTACGCGAAGGCTCACTGGGCCGGCAAGGGCGTGAACGTCGTGTCCTACCAGAATCAGGATCAGGTGTATCAGGATCTGATGTCGGGACGCCTCGACGCGACGCTGCAGGACGAGGTCCAGGCCGACGTGGGCTTCCTGAAGACGGCGCGCGGCAAGGGCTTCGCGTGGGCAGGGCCGGCGGTCGAGGACCCGGCGACGATCGGCGACGGCACCGCGATCGGCCTGCGCAAGGACGACACCGACCTGAAGGCGCAGTTCAATACCGCGCTGGCCGCCATCCACAAGGACGGCACGTTCGACCGGATCGCGAAGCAGTATTTCGACTTCGATATCTATAAAGGCAAGTAAAGAAAGAGACGGAGACACACGGCGCCCACGGGCGCCGCCGTCGCGAAGCACGCGGCCAGCCATCCCGGCCGCGCATGAACGGACTTGAACCGCGGCAGTCTCTGCCGCGCCTTTCTCGGGGCGTTTTCCAGCGTTGAGACGCCCCGTCGAGGACTCACCTATGTTTCTTCAAGGCTACGGCCCGCTGATCCTCGCCGGCACCTGGCAGACCGTCAAGCTCTCGGTCCTCTCGCTCGTGCTCTCGTTCGTGCTCGGCCTCATCGGCGCGGGAGCGAAGCTCTCGAAAAACCGCGTCGTCTATGGCGCGGGCACGGCCTACACCACGCTCATTCGCGGCGTGCCCGATCTCGTGCTGATGCTGCTGCTGTTCTACAGCCTGCAGATCTGGCTGAACATGCTGACCGATTACCTCGGCTGGGATCAGATCGACATCGACCCGTTCCTTGCGGGCGTGATCGTGCTGGGCTTCATTTACGGCGCGTATTTCACCGAGACCTTCCGCGGCGCCTTTCTCGCGGTGCCGCGCGGCCAGCTCGAAGCGGGCCACGCCTACGGCATGACCAACTGGCAGGTGTTCACGCGCATCATGTTCCCGCAGATGATGCGCTTCGCCCTGCCCGGCATCGGCAACAACTGGCAGGTGCTCGTGAAGTCCACGGCGCTCGTCTCGATCATCGGCCTCGCCGACGTCGTTAAGGCAAGCCAGGACGCCGGCAAGGGCACCTTGCGCTTTTTCTTCTTCACCCTGCTCGCGGGTGCGATCTATCTCGTCATCACCACGGTCTCGAACTTCGTGCTGATGTATCTCGACAAGCGCTACTCCACCGGTGTGCGCAAGGCGGATCTCTGAAACGCGCGAGGCCAAGACCATGCAAGACTTCGTCCAACTGATCCAGCAATACTGGCGCAACTATCTCTATAGCGACGGCTATCACTTCACCGGCGTCGCCATCACGGCGTGGCTGCTGGTGATTTCGATCGGCATCGGCTTCTGCCTCTCGGTGCCGCTCGCGGTCGCGCGCGTCTCGAAGCGCAAGTGGCTCTCCCGACTCGTCTGGCTCTATACGTACGTGTTCCGCGGCACGCCGCTCTACGTGCAGTTGCTGCTCTGCTACACGGGCCTCTATAGCCTCGACATCATCCGCAACCACGAGCTGACGAGCGCGTTCTTCAGAAGCGGCATGAACTGCACGCTGCTCGCGTTTGCGCTCAACACCTGCGCGTACACCACCGAAATCTTCGCGGGCGCGATCAAGGCGACGCCCTACGGCGAGATCGAAGCGGCGCGCGCCTACGGCATGTCGCCCTTCACGCTGTATCGCCGCGTGATCCTGCCTTCGGCGCTGCGCCGGGCGCTCCCCTACTACAGCAACGAAGTCATCCTGATGCTGCACGCGACGACCGTGGCGTTCACGGCCACCGTGCCCGACATCCTGAAGATCGCGCGCGACGTGAACTCGGCGACCTACCAGTCGTTCGGCGCCTTCGGCATCGCCGCCCTGCTGTACCTGATCATTTCTTTCACGCTCGTGTGGCTGTTCCGCCAGGCCGAGCGCCGCTGGCTCGCGTATCTGCGGCCCCAGGGCAAGTGAGTCCGCACCGAGGTATTTGATGAATTCCCAGAAGCAGAAACTTTTCGTCGACTCGCTCCACAAGAAGTACGGCGACCATGAGGTCCTGAAGGGCGTCTCGCTCAAGGCGAACGCCGGCGACGTGATCAGCGTGATTGGCTCGTCCGGCTCGGGCAAGAGCACGATGCTGCGTTGCATCAACTTCCTCGAGCAGCCCAACGCGGGCCGCATCGTCGTCGACGGCGAGGAAGTGGCGACCCGCGCCGACAAGCGCACCGGCGCGCTGCACGCGGCCGACGTGAAGCAGCTGCAGCGCGTGCGCACCAAGCTCGCGATGGTGTTCCAGCACTTCAACCTGTGGTCGCACATGAACGTGCTCGAGAACGTGATCGAGGCGCCCGTGCACGTGCTCGGCATCTCGCGCAAGGAAGCCGAGGAGCGCGCGCGCACGTATCTCGAGAAGGTCGGTCTCGCGCCGCGCGTGGAAAAGCAATATCCCTCGCACCTCTCGGGCGGCCAGCAGCAGCGCGTGGCGATTGCGCGCGCACTCGCGATGAACCCCGACGTGATGCTGTTCGACGAGCCGACATCGGCGCTCGACCCCGAGCTCGTGGGTGAAGTGCTCAAGGTGATGCAGAAGCTCGCCGAGGAAGGCCGCACGATGGTCGTCGTCACGCACGAAATGGGTTTCGCGCGCAACGTTTCGAACCACGTGATGTTCCTGCACCAGGGCCGCGTGGAAGAGGAAGGCGTGCCGGCCGACGTGTTCGCGAACCCGAAGAGCGAGCGGCTGCGGCAATTTCTCTCCGGTAGCCTGAAGTAACGCTCGCGTGTGTAGTCGACTACATCCGATTCCTGGAATGTAGTCAAAGTAGCATTTCAAGGCGCTTTCAGAGCCTTTTCTTTTTGCCTTCGCAATCCTGCGTAACGACCTGCTTTTCGCAGCAAATCCGCGCATTTCGCCCTACTCCTGACGATATTTCGCGTCAATAGTGGCAATCCTGAAGATCCTCCGCCAGCAAACGTGTGTGCCTTGTCCTACAAGGCTTTAGACATACTTTTCGGATCGTGCCGACCACCATCCAGGACGTGCGTATGGCAATTTGACGACACCCTGCCCCTGCCAAGCGATTTCGGTCGCCACTGCCAGTCTTTTTTGCTAAATTAGTAACCAAAGTAGCAAAACAAAGTTCGTTAAAAGTAGTTTCACTTCAAATAAGAACGGGAGATGCCAGTCAACCAGGGGATCTGCAAGACGACTCGAACAGGTTGTCCTGCTCGCATCGTTTCCGTACGCCGATCCTCGGGTCACGCTCCCTATGCGACAACTTCTGTCCGCAGCACCCCGAAGGCGCGCGGACGTCTTTCGCAGTACTTAGGTTGACTCTTTGACAGGGTATGGAGGAGAAGATGAAGAAAGCTTTGCTCGCCGCAGCGTTGATGTCGGCTGGCGTAGTCGCGCATGCGCAAAGCAGCGTGACCCTTTACGGCCGCCTGGATGCAGGCATTGCGTACATGAACGGCATCGGCACCGGCGGCGGCCCGAATGGCCCCGCGACCAGCGGCAAGAGCCAGGTTCAGCTCGAAAGCGGCTACTGGGGCACCAGCCTCTGGGGCATGAAGGGTGTTGAAGACATCGGCGGCGGCAACAAGGTGCTGTTCCAGTTGGAAGGCAGCTTCAGCACGGCAACAGGCGCGCTCGGCTCGGCCGGCTCGATCTTCAATCGCTGGGCCACCGTCGGTATGGCCAACGACCAGTTCGGTACCCTGCTGCTGGGTCGCGAGCTGTTCATCTCGAACGGCATTTGGGACTTCGATCCGTTTGGCCAGTCGAACTGGTCGTCGGCATCGCTCGTACGTGGCCGCAACTGGCCGCAGTCCAGCAACAACATTTCGTACCAGTCGCCGAAGCTGTACGGCTTTGACATGTACGGCCAATACTCGTTCTCGAACGCCACGAGCTGGAACGGCAACGGCACGACGCCGCAAGGCCGTCAGGACGGTATCCAGCTGACCTACACGAGCTCGCTGTTCCAGATCCGCGGCCTGTACGACGAAATCCGCAACCCGGCGAACGGCACGCTCGGCGGCGCGTACGATCCGACCGGCGTCAACTCGGGCAACACCGCGCAAGGCGTCTTCGCCTACTCGCGCGACTACATGGCGATGGTCAATGTGTTCCTCGGACCGTTCAAGGTTCAGGGCGGCTATGAAGCCATCCGTTCCTCGGGCATGACGGGCCAGCTGATCGGCCAGCCGACCACGCTCGACCACGAATGGGGTGGCGTGACGTGGCAAGCCACGCCGGCAGCCGCGCTGATCGCGGCGGTCTACCACGTCAACGCCAACAACGGCGGCGGCAACGCCACGCTGTACACGGTCGGCGGCTCGTACAACCTGTCCAAGCGCACGCTGCTCGACCTCCAGGTCGCAACGGTGCAGAACAGCAAGGCCGCCAACTTCGGTCTGAACGCGAACAACTACGGTGATTCGGCTGCGACTACCAACCCGCTCATCGGCCACAGCCAGACTGGCGTGTACGCAGGCATCCAGCACTCGTTCTAAGTTGCAGCGAGTGTAGGCAGTACAGTTTCATCCACGTTTTCACGCTGCTGCGAGAGGCGCGTATCGGTGCGGTATCCCAAACGGGTATCGCACCGTTTTTTATGGTGGGGACGGGCCGCGCGAGCGGTGCCGTCCCCTGTTTCTTTGTCGTGGTGCCGCGAGCGGTGACGCGCTACCGCCTCAAACCGCCGCTTCGTTTTCTTCGCCCGTACGGATGCGGATCACGCGCTCGACATCGGTGACGAAAATCTTGCCGTCGCCGATCTTGCCCGTGCGGGCCGCGCCGATGATCGCGTCGATCACCTGGTCGGTCTGGTCGTTGGTGACCACCACCTCGATCTTCACCTTGGGCAGGAAGTCGACCACGTACTCGGCGCCGCGGTAGAGCTCCGTGTGGCCCTTCTGGCGGCCGAAGCCCTTCACTTCGGTGACGGTCAGGCCCGTGAGGCCCACTTCGGCGAGCGCCTCGCGCACTTCGTCGAGCTTGAACGGTTTGATGACGGCGGTGATGCGTTTCATGACGATCCTCTCTGACTCAGTTGATCTGCGGGTTATCTGTGGCTTGTCGGCCGGGAATTCGGCAAAGGTCCTGCGATTTTACGCTGTGCGCGCCCATCTCAAGACGCCGCGGCAGGCGGTGGCGCGCTCGCGCGCTCCGCGTCGGGCACGCGCTCGAGATCCGCGAGCCACACCGCCGACTCCGAATCGCTCGGCGCGCGCCAGTCGCCGCGCGGCGAAAGCGAGCCGCCCGAGCCCACCTTCGGGGCGTTCGGAATGCAGGTGCGCTTGAACTGGCTCGTGCGGAAGAAGCGGTCCAGGAAGATGCGCAGGTTGCGCTTGATGGCCGCGAGATCGTACTGATTGCGCGCGACCTTCGCGTTCTCGGGCCATGCGCCCGTCTCGCGGTCGCGCCACGCATGGCGCGCGAGGAACGCGACCTTCGAGGGCGCGAAGCCGAAGCGCAGCGTGTAGTAGAGGTTGAAGTCCTGCAGCTCGTACGGGCCGATCGTGCTTTCGGTCTTCTGCTCGGGCGCGCCATCGGACTTGCCGGGGATCAGCTCGGGGCTGATGTCGGTGGCGAGAATCGCTTCGAGCACGTCGCGGCCGCTCTCGCCGTTCTGGCCGATCTGCCCCGTCTCCGCAACCCAGCGCACGAGGTGCGTGATCAGCGTCTTCGGCACACTGGCGTTCACGTTGTAGTGCGACATGTGATCGCCCACGCCGTAGGTGCACCAGCCGAGCGCGAGCTCGGAGAGATCGCCCGTGCCGATCACGATCGCGTGATTGAAGTTGGCGAGGCGGAACAGATGGTTCGTGCGCTCGCCCGCCTGCACGTTCTCGAATGTGATGTCGTAGCTTTCCTTGCCCGCCGAATACGGATGGCCGAGGTCTTCCAGCATCTGCATGCAGCTCTGGCGAATGTCGATCTCGCGCGCCGTGCAGCCCACGAGCGTCATCAGCTCGCGCGCCTGGCGCAGCGTGCGCTCGCTGGTCGCAAAGCCGGGCATGGTGTACGCGAGAATATTGGCGCGCGGCAGCCCGAGGCGGTCCATCGCCTTCGCGCAAACCAGCAGCGCGTGCGTGGAGTCGAGCCCGCCCGACACGCCGATCACCACCTTCTTGATGCCGGCCTGCGAGAGCCGCTGCACGAGCGCCTGCACCTGGATGTTGTAGACCTCGTTGCAGCGCTCGTCGCGGCGCTTCGGATCGGCCGGCACGTACGGGAAGCGTTCGACGCGGCGCGCGAGCGCCAGCGACTCCTGCTCCCATGCGCCCTTGGCCGCCGTCGCAGTTCCCGCCGATCCCGCTGCAAGCTCGCAGCGGATCACGCGGAACTTCGCGATCTCGTCGGCATGACGGCGCACCGAATCGCCGAAAGTGGTCTGGCGGATGCGCTCCTGCTGAAGCCGATCGAGATCGACGTCGGCATAGATCAGGTGCGAGTCGCCCAGAAAGCGCTCGGACTGCGCGAGCAGCTCGCCGTTTTCGTAAACGAGCGCCTGGCCGTCCCAGGCCATGTCGGTGGTCGATTCGCCCTGGCCCGCCGAGGTGTAGAGATACGCGGCGAGGCAGCGCGCCGACTGCTGCGAGACCAGCTGATGCCGATACCCCGCCTTGCCCACCACCACATTCGACGCGGAAAGATTGACGAGCACCGAAGCGCCCGCGAGCGCGGCGAACGACGACGGCGGAATCGGCACCCAGACGTCTTCGCAGATCTCCACGTGAAAGCGCAGGCCCGGGATCTCCGCCGCTTCGAACAGCAGCGACGCCCCGAACGGCACGTCCTCGCCGGCGAGGCGCACGGTGTCGGTGCTCGCGCAATCGGCGGCGCTGAACTGGCGCGGCTCGTAGAACTCGCCATAGTTCGGCAGGTAGCTCTTGGGCACGACGCCGGCCACGCGCCCGCCCGCCACGACCGCCGCGCAGTTGAAGAGCGCATGGCCGACGCGCACCGGCAGCCCCACGATCATCGCGAGCGGCAGCCTGGCCGACGCCGCCACGATCTGCGCCAGCGCGCGCTCGCAGGCGTCCAGCAGCGCCTGCTGGTGGAAGAGGTCGTCGCAGCTATAGGCGGACAGGCCGAGCTCGGGAAACGCGATCAGCACCGCGCCGCCGGCTGCGGCCTCGCGCGCGAGCGCGAGCGTCTGTTCGGCATTGAAGGCCGGATCGGCCACACGGCAGCGCGGCACGCCCACGGCCACGCGCGCAAAGCCATGCGAATAGAGATTGAAGAAGCGCTCTGTCATTTGGATAACCGATAAGCGAATGGGAGCCGCGGCATCGGCTGGCGCCCGGGCCACCCCGACATTGCGGCCCTCACCCGTTCGGGTGGTTTGCTTTACCATGACCGTTTGCCGCGGCGCCGCGAAACTCGCGTGGGTGCCGGGCGCAAAGCCACCACGGGCACGCAAGTTGAATAAGGAACATTTCGATTATCGCACGGGCATTCTCGGCTCACCGGCCGAGGTCGACGCCGCGCAATGGAACGCGCTGCTCGCGCGCCAGGGCCAGCCGACGCCCTTTTTGCGGCACGAGTTCCTCGCGGCGCTCGACGCCGCGCGCTGCGCCACGCCCGATGCGGGCTGGGCGCCGCAGTTCGTCACGCTCACCGACTCGCGCACGGGGCGGCTCGCCGCCGCGGCGCCCGTTTACCTGAAGGGCCACTCGTACGGCGAGTACGTGTTCGACTGGGCCTGGGCGGACGCGTACAAGCGCAACGGCCTCGAGTACTACCCGAAGCTGCTGTGCGCGGTGCCCTTCACCCCCGTGCAAGGCACGCGCCTGCTGGCCGCCGACGACACCGCGCGGCGCCATCTGGCCGCCACGCTGGTCGCGTTCGCCGAGCAGGCCGACGTCTCCTCGCTGCACGTGCTCTTTCCCACCGCCGAAGACGCGGCGATGCTCACCGACCTCGGCATGATGCAGCGCGAAGGCGTGCAGTTTCACTGGCTCAACGACGGCTACCGCGACTTCGACGACTTTCTCTCGACGCTCGAGCAGAAAAAGCGCAAGAACATCCGCGCCGAGCGGCGCAAGGTGCGCGACGCGGGCGTGACGCACCGGCGCATTCGCGGCGAGGACATCCGCGACGAACACTGGCGCTTCTTCAGCCGCTGCTACCGGCAGACGTATCGCGAGCATTTTTCGTCGCCGTATCTGAATCTCGACTTCTTCCGCACGATCGGCGAGACGATGCCCGAGAACCTGATGCTCGTGATCGCCGAGTACGAGGGCAAGCCGATCGCGAGCTCGCTCGTCGTCTATCAGCGCGACGAGAGCGGCGGCACGCTCTACGGCCGCTATTGGGGCGCGCTCGAGCACGTGCCCTGCCTGCACTTCGAGACCGCCTACTACCAGCCGCTCGAGTTTTGCATCGAGGAGAAGCTCGCCGTATTCGAAGGCGGCGCGCAGGGCGAGCACAAGATGGCGCGCGGCTTCATGCCCACCGTCACGCGCTCGGCGCACTGGCTCGCGCATCCCGCGTTCGCCGACGCCGTCGCTCATTTTCTCAAGAGCGAGACGAACCAGATTCATGCCTACGTGCACGAATTGAACGAGCACAACCCGTTTCGCGCGTGATGCGGCGGCGGGGGCGGCGCCACGCTCGCTCTCCGGACACGGGCGCCTGAGCACTACACGCGGCGCTGTTTGTGCAGCGCTTAGCAGATCGGCCGATCTGTGGGACACTCACGCTCACTTTTTCGCTCACCGCCCTTCGTCGCGCCGCCTCCAACATGCCGTGGTTCCTCTACCTGCTCGAATGCGCCGACGGCAGCGTCTACACGGGCATCGCCGTCGACGTCGCCGCGCGCTTCGCGCAGCATGCGAACGGCACGGGCGCACGCTATACGCGCTCGCGCAAGCCGGTGCGCGTGCTCGCGCAATTCGAGCTCGCCGACCGCGCGAGCGCCTTGCGCGCCGAATACCGGGTCAAGCAGCTTACTGCGCGCGACAAACGTGCGCTCGCGGCGGGCGCGCGCACCCTGGAATCGGTGCTCCCGGCGCCGCCAGACAGCACGGAGCCGCAAGCCGAAGCGCCTGTTTAAGCGGCCGTTCGAGCGTCCGGGGATACCCGACCATCGCCGCCCAAGCCTAAAGCCCCCTCCCGCCCCGCCGTTATCCCTCATAGGTCCGCCGAGCCTTAGGGCCTGCTCACGCCAATAACAGGCCCTAGCCCTCGACACGTCACGTCATCCAGCAAAGCGACCGGACCGGTAAAGCCTGATGAGACGACACAAAACGGAGCCCGCGCGGCAAGCCCCGGGGTGGCACGGACTGCGGCGCACCACGGCCGTCCTGCTGCCGCTGTGGCTGCTCGCGGCGGTGATGGCGGTGATCGCGTCGATCAGCCTCGCGATCATGGCGATCCTGCTCGCCTACGTGGCCGGCGAAAGCACCTGGTCGAAGGGCCAGAAGGATGCCGTGCACGCGCTCGAACGCTACGCGCGCGAGGGCGACGAAGCCGACTACCGTACGTTCCTCGATGGCATCGCCGTGCCGCTCGGCGACCGCACGGCCAAGCTCGAGATGAACCGGCCGCAGCCCGATATCGCGGTGATCCGGCGTGGCTTCGAGCAGGGCCGTATCGCGGCGGCCGACGTCGATGGCATGAACTGGGGCTACCGCACGCTCAAGAACACGCCGTGGATGCGCCCGGCGGTCGCGTACTGGGACCTCGGCGACCGCTACATCCTGAAGCTCGCCGAAACGGGTGAGCGGCTGCACGCGCGCGCGCAGGCGGGCAAGCTGCAGAGCGCGGAATCCGCCGCGTTCGTGCGCGAGCTGCGCGACATCGACAATCAACTCGCGCCCGTCGAAAGCGGCTTCTCGCGCTCGCTCGACGACGCCGCGCGCGCCACGCGCTCGCTCCTCACGCTCGCGATCGCGGCTTGCGCGTGCTTGCTGCTCGCCGTGTTCACGCTGTTCATCCGCCGCGCACTCACGCGCAGCGACCGCCTCGAGGCCGAGGTGCGCAAGAACGAGGAACGCCTGAGCCTCGGCTTCGAGGGCATCAACGCGGGACTCTGGGACTGGGAGGTCGGCCGCAGCCAGTGCTACTTCTCGAACTGGCTCTACGATCAGCTCGGCTACGACGCGAGCAACGCCGTGGGCACGCCCTTCGACAACGAAGGCGGCCTCACACAGCTCGTCCATCCCGACGACCTGCCGGGCGTGCGCCATGCGCTGCGCCGCCACCTCGTGCGCTCGACGGCCTTCGATGTCGCGTTCCGACTGCGCACGCGCGCCGGCGGCTACTGCTGGTGCCGCGCGCGCGGGCAGGCGGTGCGCGACGCGCGCGGCCGCGCCGTGCGCATGGTCGGGTGCCTGTTCGACATCTCCGATCTCAAGACGGCGGAAGCCGAGGCGCATACGGAGCGCGAGTTGGCGGAAGTCACGCTGGCCTCGATCGGCGACGCCGTGATCCGCACCGACGAGGACGCGCACGTGACCTATTGCAACGCGGTCGCCGAACGCATTCTCGGCCGTTCCGCCGCCGCGATGCTCACGCAGCCGTTCGAGGCCATCTGCGACCTGCGCAACGGCGCCGACAACGCGCGCAGCGTCGACCTCCTGAGCCGCGCGCACGCCGCGAGCGGCGCCGAGGGCATCGGCGGCACCAGTGGCGGCAGTGGCGCCAACGCCAGCGGCAGCGCGGCGGCCGATCTCTACATCGCGCGCCCGGACGGCTCGCGGCTCGCGGTCGACTACTCGGTCTCGAAGCTGCGCGACGCGCGGGGCTGCGTCATCGGCAACGTCGTCGTGCTGTATGACGTGAGCGCGCTGCGCGAGCACGCGGTGCGCCTCGCGTATCAGGCCACCCACGACGAGCTGACCGACCTCTATAACCGCCGCGAATTCGAGCGCCAGCTCGGCGCGCTGCTCGAGGCCGGCGCGCATGACTCGGGTGGCCCAAGCAGCCCAAGCGGCGCAGGCGAGCGGCGCGAGCACCCGGGCCACTCGGTCATGTTCCTCGACCTCGACCAGTTCAAGGTGGTCAACGACACGTGCGGCCACTCCACCGGCGACGAGCTGATCCGCGAGGTCTGCAGCGTGCTCAGGAAGACGCTGCGCCGCACCGACATCATCGCGCGTCTGGGCGGCGACGAATTCGGTGTCGTGCTGCCGCACTGTGCGGTCTCGCATGCCTGGCAGTTCGCGGAGAGCCTGCGCGAGGCCATCGCCGGCATCCGCTTCACGGGCGCCGGGCGCGTCGTGCAGACGAGCGTGAGCATCGGCCTCGTTGGCGACGTGGCGAGCCTCGCCTGCGTCAAGGAAGTGATGAAGGCCGCGGACGCCGCCTGCTACATGGCGAAGAAGAAGGGGCGCAACCGCGTGCACCGCTTTCGCCTCGACGACGAAGAGCTCTCGGAAGCGCACACGCAGATGGCGTGGGTCGCCGATATCAAGGCGGCGCTCGAGAACGACGAGTTCTGCCTGTTCGGCCAGGAGATCAAGCCGCTCGACCCCAGCGCGGGCCCCGGGGACGCACACGTCGAGGTGCTGTTGCGCATGCGCACCGCCTCCGGCGCGCTGGTGACGCCGGCGGGGTTCATCGGCGCGGCCGAGCGCTTCGACCTGATGCCCGCGATCGACCGCTGGGTGATCGCGCGCGCGTTCGGCACGATCGCCGCCGGTGCGCACCGCTACAGCACCTGGTCGATCAATCTCTCGGGCGCCTCGCTCGGCGACGAGCGGCTCGCCGACTATATCGAAGAGCAGCAGCGCCTCTGGGGCATTCCGTTCTCCTGCGTGTGCTTCGAGATTACGGAGACCGCCGCGATCACGAACATGCACGACGCGATCACGCTCATCTCACGCCTGCGCGCGCATGGCTGCCGCTTCGCGCTCGACGACTTCGGCGCCGGCATGTCGTCGCTCAACTACCTGAAGCATCTGAAAGTCGACTATCTGAAGATCGACGGCAGCTTCATACGCGGGATCGTCGACAGCCCGCTCGATCAGGCCATCGTCCGCTCGATCACCCAGGTCGCGCACGCCGCCGGCAAGGAGACCATCGCCGAGTTCGTCGAGGATGCCAGGATCGTCGACTGCATGGTCGCCATGGGCGTCGACTTCGTGCAGGGCTACGCGGTGGGCCGGCCCGCGCCGCTCGACGCCCTGCGCATGCCGCAAGAGCGGGACATGGCCGAGCTGGATTGAGTGGACTGCCTGCGCGAGCGCACAGCCATCGTCCGATACGCAAAAACGTGG
>NZ_BAYD01000036.1 GCF_000685075.1 Paraburkholderia oxyphila NBRC 105797 | reverse complement strand
GCTGCGCGCGGACGCGCCAAAGGCGCCCCGTTCAATCGCCACGCAAAAGTCGCCCCCCCGCTCGTCGGCGACACCACGATCGCCACAGAACGCAAAAACATCCCGATGAGGTCAACGTCATGGTCGCCGTCAAATTCGATGATGTTTCCTCGGCCTTCGACTTCGTCAGCTACGCAGCGCCGATGGAACACCAGGCGTATATCTCGCTCGATACGGGAAAAATCTACTGGATCTCCGATGCCATCGACACGATCGAGGAGGCAATTCCCGAGGACCAGGAAGACTCGGATCGCTACCTCGCGATACCGCACAAGAACGAACTTGATCTCGGAAGCAGTCTCGCCTTGCGCTTTGCCGCACAGCAACTACCTGCACGTTATGGCCAGGTTGAAGGGCGCTTCCAGCGGCGAGGGGCATACGCGCGCTTCAAGGATTTACTCGAGCACGAAGGTGCTCTGGAACGCTGGTATGCGTTTGAAGCCGACTCTGTCGAAAAGGCACTGAGGCAATGGTGCGCTGAAAACGGGATCGAAATTCTTGATTGAGACGCGACGCGTCGGTTCACGCAGGCCAAAGTCTCTCGTTATGCAGCGTACCATCCCAGTAGTTCCACCCGCAGCGACGATGAGCGGCGCGGCCATGACCACCGATTGAGATTGCCCTTTTGCGAAAGACAAAAGAGTCGGGCGGGTTCCGATGGGGTGCAGCGTGTCTGCGATGGAGACGCGCGACGACCATCACCGCGCTCGCGGTTGCGGGCGTGCTGCTGGTCACTGCCGGTGCGAGCGCTCAGACAATCCGGTTCGAAGACGGGGCGGCTCGTTCTTGACCGGTGAGCGCCGGTGAGCGTTCGGCAAGCCTGCATGCCCATTCTATGACGCTACGCGAGACGTATGAAAAGCGCCCTGATATGCGCTCGAAAACGCCATTTTCACAGCGCATTTGAATCGCCGCCATTCAAAAACGGTATTTCTCCGGCAATCCGCTGATCCGCAGGGCGACAGGTGAGTGTTTTCAGTATTTCCAGGAAAGTGGCCTCGCGGCAGGACCGTGTGCGGATCGCCCACCCTCAAGGGCTCGATGTCTTCAGCGTTGAAAGCGGACGTGAACGCGCCGGTTAACCTGCATGCAGTTTGTGCTGCAGGAGGAAAAGGCGGATCGCTCTCATGCGGCCTCAACGCTCCGGTTGGTGGCCAGTCGTGTGCCGGCAAACGGGTCATTGCGCCAGTCCGCACCAGCGGGCCTGCCCGACTCCCGCGTGGCCGCCGCGTCAGTGGCGAAATGATCGAGAGACTGGCCGGCGCTGGTCGCCTGGACGACCCATTGCGGGGTGGCGCCCTTGCCGTCCCATGTGTTGCCGGAGGCGTCCCTGAAACGTACGGCACGCAACCGTTCCTGATCGGCCGCGATCGAAGTGGCGATGTCTTCCGGCTCGATTCCGAATTCGGCCATTCGTCGACGCAAATAGGCCACGATGCTGTCGCGCTTTCTCTCGTCCATTTATATTCTCCACTCCACCTCATCGGGCAGATTAGTGCAAGGCGCGTGCCGCCAAGATAGCGCGAGACTCAAAGCTGTCCATGCTGCGGCAGCGCAGAGGGCTTTCACGTTTTAAACGCGCTTTGCCGGAACCGGCACAGAAGGCGCCGCGACTGCGGCGGCACGCGTCATAATACGTCAAACGGGAAGCGATGTTTTGGTTCGCTTCAGCACGCTGTGTCTCATCCTTTGTTGCATCGCGATGCTGATTCCGTGGTCGCTATACCGGGCGAAAGACGGACAAGGCGACGCACGAGCACATCATTGCGCTGCGCACCGGCGGCCACAGCATCGCTGACACGGCGCGCATGGCGGAGTGCAGCGAGAGTCAGGTGAAGCGCGTATGGGCGACTGGCAAAGGAGAGCGCACGCGTGCCGCGCTGAAATGAAAACGCGGGCGCAAGGCCCACGTGTGCTCCGTGTCAGCGCGCCGCAGATTACTGCGACTCGTGCTCAGCTTCCCCAACCGTTGCCGCGCGTCGTGTGGCTATCGGCTTACGAGCTGGGAGGGAGTTGGAGCGGGCTACGGGAATCGAACCCGTGTGGACGGCTTGGAAGGCCGTTGCCAAACCACTAGGCGAAGCCCGCATGGTGCTTTCAAATCAAGGCGCGCTGCGCTCGCATATGGCAGCGTGTTTGAGAGAGTACCGCCCGAAGGCCTGCAGCCGCGCCAACCGACTGCTGCAACCGCCTTGACGAGAAAGCGGTGCATAGTCTAGCAAGCGCAAGCCTGTGCGTGTGGAAAATTCGCGCTCACGTTAGTGCGATGGGCGGTCATTCCGTTGGCGGTGCGCCAGCGGCGTCGCGCGCGATCTGCAGGAGCCCTTGCGCGATCACAACGTTCGTATTGTGCCGCACGTCATCCGCGCCGTTCTTCAGCATCTTGATCGGCATGTGAGCGGCTATCTGCTCCCGCTCGGCGAGAAGCGCGGCGGGATGGATGCGTCCTCAGGCGGCATGCTCTCGCATTGCGTTCATGTTGGCACGTCTGCGGGCTGCTGCTAGCCATATCACCCGGCCGAGCGCTTGCATTTGCCTTGCTTGGGATGGGTGTGCTCGACCGCTTCCTGACCGGCTATACGAAAAGGGCCGACTGCAATGCGCCGCGCCACTTTTGGGCTAGCACCGCGAGCACACCCGTTGGCGCAAAAATCGCAAGCGCGTCGAGAGCGCGCCCCGCGGACACCTCGCCTGGGTCGTGACAGAGAGTGCGCGCAGAACCGGGAAAGCGGAGAAGCCGCCGCCAAAGAGACTCGGACTCGCGTCCATCTGGCGCAGTGTGTTCGCGGCCAGTCCCGTGGCATCGTCCAGTGGAACGCATGAGAAGGTGGCGAGCGCGACGTCAATTGCCGCTTTTTACGTCGGCCCGCTGCGAAAGCGGGCGCACGTCCCGGGCTTTTTGCTCTGAAGATGACAAAATGCCTTGCTGGAAGGTGCTTTTCGGTTGCGAATCGCACAAACCGTTGATACGCTAGGCGCCAGCTTAAGACGGTGCAGTAACGCAGGGCGTCGTGCCCCGTCTTAAGCGGTTCTCAACCTGATAGAGGATTGTTCATGGCAACGAAGACCGCAACGAAAGCAGCTAAAGCCCCGAAGGCTGCGAAGCCGGCCGCAACGAAAGCAGCACCGAAAGCAGCACCGAAGGCCGCAACGAACGTAGCACCGAACGTAGCACCGAAGGCCGCAAAGCCGGCAGCCAGGAAGGCCGCGCCGAAGGCTGCAGCTCCGGCGAAGAAGGCCGCGACCAATGGCGTACTCAAGCCGCTGAAGGAAACGTTCACGAAGGCCTCGCTGGCAACTTACGTTGCTGAGCAAGCCGGTGTCGAGCCGAAAGCGGCCAAGGCCGTTCTGGCTGCGCTTGAAGACACGATTCTGGGCTCGGTGCACAAGAAGGGTGCAGGTGAGTTCACGCTGTCAGGCCTGGTGAAAATCGGCGTCCAGGCTGTCCCGGCGAAGAAGAAGCGCTTCGGCAAGGACCCGTTCACGGGTCAAGAGCGCTGGTTCGATGCAAAGCCGGCAACGGTGAAGCTGAAGATTCGCGCTTTGAAGAAGCTGAAGGACGCCGCAGCAGCCTGAAAGTCATTACGACGTTGGCAGGAAGCCCGCCTTGTGCGGGTTTTTGTTTATGTACCGAGCAGCACTCATAACAAGGCTGCCCGCAGCGAGCTTTGCCGCGGCTTGCCTGCAGCCCTGGTGTGGGGCGAAGCCGCCGCGCCACAACTGCTGGGCTTCGCGGTCGCTCCGATGGTCGCCTTGCTGCGCGTGCGTCACGGATTCCAGCTTTCATCCTTTGACGTATTGATCTGGTTTTGTCTCAGCCAGAACCTCGCATCTGCAGGAGGTTTGCCTTCCCGTCGCGCCACCCCAGACTACAACGGCCGCCGGATATTCCGGGCGATATCCAAAGCATCCGTCATTGCACCAGCAGCGTCCAGCTCCATATCCCCGCGGCCCTCGAGAAGAATCCGTAGCAACTGGTCGGGGAATCGGCGAAGGATTCCGTCATCGGCGCGGCATTCATCCTCGTTTTCTCGAACGTATCTCCGTATTTCGTTGGGCGTTGCAGCCTTAATGGCGAGCAGTTCAGGGTTGTCATCGTCAGGGCCAAACAGGCGCAAAGCGTCTTCCAGTCTCGCTGCCTGTTCCCATTGTTCTGGCGTCCAGGTCGGAGGCGATTGTTCGGGTGCCTGTGTCGCCATGTGACGATATTTGCGGCTGATCCAGTCAGCAAACATCCAGACCGTCATCGTATAAGCCTGATTGCCAACTGAGGAGGCGTACATCCAAAACTCCGTAAATCTTCGCTGCATCTCCGTCGCAGCTTTGTTGTCTAGTCGTTATCCGGAATCTGGTGCCGGTGTGATTCAATCATCCGAAGCGAAACCGGTTCCCGGGCCATACCCCACGCTTCCAGGAGGTTGTCGAAAGATGGACTCGCAGCGCCTGTCCGGGGGGCGGGAAGCGCAATTCCCGTTGCCCGATACCGTACACGCTCCCTTGCGCTTGCTCCCGAGCGGACGATGCGCTCAAGAGCGCCGTTGCGGACTGCATACTGCACGGCATCAGACGCTGTACGCGAGTTCATCATTCCAGACGCAACGATGTCACTGACCGTCGCGTCCGGACGTTCACGAAGCCATGAAAGTAATGCCTCTGCGTTTGCGTGCGTGCTCATATGCGCTCTTCCGTGGAATTGCCTTCCTGTTACTGACCAGCCGATCGCCGGACCTGCTGAACACATCGAACGCCACCTTCGTGGGCGTGAAGCCGCTGTTCGCGGAATTCTAGTCCATGCTTGCGCCGGCCAAGATAGTTGACGATCTACAGACCTGCCTGTGTCATATCCAGCACCGGTTCGTGAGCGTCTTCATCTTCGCGCGGACGTGTCAGTCGAAGAAAGCGTCGGGTGATCCATTGGTCGAGACGTGAGACGGGCTATCGCACGCTCGCTGACTGGCGAGCGCAAATGGCCATTTCATCAAATGGTATATCACATGGCCCGGGCGCAATGGGAACCCAAGCTACCGCTCTCCAGCTTTCCAGCTTCCCGGCAATCCGCAGTCGGACGCATTGGAGCCACGGTGATCTGGTCTGGTACAGGAGAAGTGCTGCCTCGCATACAAGGCGATTGGCCAGTACGTTTATGAACGCAACTAACACTCCGATTTTTTTTCCTCTCGACCAATTCAAACCCGCTACGGTACCCAGGTCTATATCAAATTGCAGTGTGGGCGGCGGCCCTCACGATATGCAGACACTCGTGGAGTCGATCTGGGTCGCACCTGACCAGCCGACATGATTCATTGAGGCTCGTCAAATCGGTTACCGGGCGCCGAACGTACAACCGCCACAAAGCGATGCGGAAATCGTTGCCGGATTGCCAGCCCAGTTGAGCCCTTCGCGGCGCAGGGCGACGGCCATTGATCTGGCGTAGACTGCGGAGGGCTGGAAGATCGAGGCGCCGCCGCCGATCCGGCGCAATCAGCGGCTCTTCGTGACGGGCGCCGTTGTCTCGCGCGGCGATGAGCGCTTCGTCTTTCACGACCTCGGCAACCGCGGGTATCGTGCTCACGCCAACGAGCGCGGCATCGTTGGGCCTAAAACGGATCGACAACAACTACCGCTACGGCGCGCACAAGGCCGTAGCCCAGCGGGAGAATCAGGCATCCTGAACTGATGCTGGAAGCTGAAAAACAGGCGCTCGAGCGCCTGCTGAAGATCGCCCAGGGTGACACTGGCCAGAGCCGTCGTGTGGCGGACTTTTTGCTCGCGTGGTGGAATCCAGCCTCGTGCGGCAGCTACGACCTGACGACCGCATGGGGTATGGACGATGACATCGTGGAGGACGTGATCACGGTGTTCCGACTGGCGTCACGCGTGCACCGGTATCCCGACACGCTCGGCTACGGTCCGCAGTTCGAAGCCATCGTACGCGAATGGCGCCCGGAGCTGGTTTCTCATGAACGCTAGAAAATGTTTTGAAAGCGTTGCTAATTCCTGATGTGTCAAGTTGCGGCCTTGAGGCGCAGCATGCCCATGGCGTTCGCCGCATTCGATCGACACTCCGATACCAGCCGGTGATTCGACGCGGGCGACAAAGGGGGGCTGCGATCCGCCAGGGGGTGCTCGCATCTTCTTGCGCCTGGAAGTTAAGGTTGATCTGCTGTCGTGCAGATGTTGCGGGCCACGGTTAAAAAATCAGTAGCGCAGATTAAATTGCCCACCAATATGGCTAAACAAATTCTTCTGCTGATCATATACAGAAGAATCAGATAATACGCTCGCTGAAAGAGGAGCACCGGTCGGGGACGGTATTCGCGGTCGTCCGTCGATCTGAATCCAGGCGATTTTTTCAAGCGCATCGAGCCCAGGCGACCTCGATGCGCTTGATGCGTCCTGGCACGAGGGGGCCTGGCGCGCTAATGCCGACTCACAGCAAGACCGCTTGCTGCAAAAGTTCCAGCGCTTTCAGTTCGTCCAGTCGACCCGTGCGTGCTTTGCCTGCGAGCGTCTTGAGCAATGCTTCGGCGATCGGTTCAATACCATGAAGATTGTCCAGGCTGGTCACGAAAGGCAGCGGTAAGGGGTTTTGTTGCGGTATTGCCGACGCTGTCTCAAGTGTTGCCGGTAGGGCTGCCGGGGCCTCGCCATTGCTTTCTTCAAGTGTGCGAGCGGCAAGGTCGTCAGGAAGATCACTTTCGTGAACCTGTGGGGTGACGATGATGGGCTCCTGCTCGCCCACGACATTCGCCCACACAGGTGAAGGGTTTTCCGAACGGCCCCGGACGGCCGCCGGCGAGCGCCTCGTGCGCGGCTTCGCTTCGGGGGTGTTCTCCACTGGACCGTCGTTCGTGACGGCCGCAAGCGGGTCGTGTTGTTGAACGGCCGCGCGACCGCGCGAAGCAGGCGCAAGCATATGCGACACCGACTCTGGAATCTCGGCTTCGGAGCGCGGCGTGTCCAGCCAGCCAGCTGGCAGTCCAAGTCGCTCCGTGAACCGGTTTGCTTCGGCACTGTCCAGGCGTTTCTTGCCATGCAGCCGATGGGCCATGTTGGATCCACTCATCGACATGACCACACCCAGTCGTGCTTTCGATCCGTTGCGACTCGTGAGCACGTGGAGATTGGCGCGGCGGATGTTTTCTACCTCGGCGCTCTCGTTGAGTGCGAGCGCTTGCTGCCGGGTTGTTTCAGGCGACGTGCTGTCCTTTGAAGGCGAAGCGTTTTTCGGCTCATGAGGTTGAGTCTGTTCGACCGTTGCGCTTCGACTGTTTCTGACGGTCCTGGGCGTGCCGCCAGTGGCTTTCCTGGGCATTTGCGCTTCCTCGGACAAGCTGTCGTTAAAAAGGGGTTGTTGGCCGGCGTCCGCGGGGGACGCCAGCTCAGGTGCTTCAGACACGTCGTCTGGCCCGTTGTCAGTTTGAATGAAATCGAGCGGCGACTTCAGACGGGCAATCGTCTCGTCTGTGAGCGCAGGATTGGGCTGGTCAAAAAATCCCTGCGGCAATCCAAGCGTGGTTTCCATGTGAAAGGCGGTCTCGGGTGTGAACCTCTCGCCTTTAAGGAGTTCAGCCACGCGCGTCATGCTGGATTCAAGGGCGATCGCGATATTCTCGGCGCCTACTGCATCGACCAGAAACTGGAACGATCGTGTCTTGAAAATGGAGGCAGTCTGGGTGGAGTCTGGGGGCGGCGCCTTTACGTACGGTTGTCCCTGCCGGTGGGACGAAGATTTTTTTCCGTAGCGAGATTGGTGCTGGCCGCTGTCCCGGGATCCCGCATATCGCCCGCGGGCTGGATTCATAAAGAAGGGCTCCATGCGATCGTTGGTATCCCCTGAATTATAGACGCAGGCAATGTTGGCATTGAATGGAGCAGGTATTCAAATGGGTGCATGACGCTGAATGGGCCAGAATGGATCCCGTGTCTCCGACGTCCGCGCTCATCACGCAATGGTCATGATCCGGTCTCTCGCAAGTGCTCCGTTCAGGTCAGTTTTCGCCTACCTCTCGCCGGCTGTCGTGCTGGTCTTGATTTCTCCCGTATCAACACGACATTGGCAGCCTTGTGCTGATCAAAGGGCGCCGCAGAGATGGCGAGCCGTCCGGTTGATGCCGCAGTCACATGTTGAACATCGAACACTGGACGCATAAAATCGCATCCGATCCACACGAGAACAGCGATATGGCGGTCGCCCGGTCGACTTCAGGTATGCCCGGCCTGACCATCGCCTGAAGCAGAACGGCCGATGATGGTGGCCGCGCCCGAACCACTTCGTTGGCGCCAGGACCGAAGTCAAAACGATCGATTTAACGAGGAAGCCCATGGAAGACGCGACGCCCGCTCAGGCCGGCGAGGTCATACTGCATGACGCTGGTGCCGGGGAACTGGACGATCTGCCCGTCCTTCCGGCGCTCGACGTGGTGGCGCAGGTTTCACACGCCAGGGCGGCGCGCATCATCGAGCGCTGCGGGTACGAGATCACTGGCTCCCACCATGAACAGGCAGCACGGTTCCAGTTCGGGACTTGACGGGATAAGCGCACGCAAAGGAGCCGCCTTCGGCGGCTGGTAAATGGCAGGGAGATACGGACAACAGGAATGAGCAACACTGAACTGAGCGAGCTGGAGCGCACCCTGTTTATTGCGGCTGCGCTCCGTGGCTACCGGTTGCAGCGGATGCCGGACGGTTACTATGGCCTGTTTCGGCGCAATGCTAACGCGGTTGAGTTGATGGCCAGCGGACTGACATACAAGGACGTGGCGAATCGCTGCGGCGCGTACGGATCGACGACCCCAAAGGCGGCTGCCGAGCGCGACGGCCTGGCGTGGCCGGACACCCATGAAGCATTTCTCGCACTGGCGGGATCGGTTTAATAACGGAATGGCCTTATGGAAGACGAACTTACGACGAAGATCGGCTTTGCAGCCGGGAAGCTGGTTCAGCAGGCGATGGAACTCGGCCTGACGTGGGACGAGGCAGTTGCAGCTTTCGGTCTGGCCGCGAAGGCCAGCGCCGAGGCGGCAGCGCATGCCGGCAACGGCGAGGATTGCATCGAGTTCGCACGGCGGCGGCTCGAAGAGGCTTTCGCGCAGGAGGTGCGGGTCATCATTTCTGAAGCCGGCACTGAGGCGAGTAACGCAGAGGTCGAAGATAACCCTCTGCTTGCGACTGCGCACCGTCGTCACGCGGCCAAGTTCCACTGACGTGGGAAATCCGCGAGCGCCTGAAACGCAACGGACCCGAATCGCAACGATCTTGAGGTGGAATGAAATGGCAGGCAGCAATTCCTTGATGCCAGTTGCAGGTTCGTTGCACAGATAAAAAAGGAGACCGCAGAACTCCCGGCGGTCTCGCAAATACACACGCCGCGGCAGGGATTGCATGCCGCCTAAAGGCAAGGACACGTTGTTCGCACAACTGAATTACGTACCTTGCAACAACCGGCAGCCGCCGCGCAATCAAAATCGACGGCACCGCCCCGGGTGACAGCCGGGACAGCGCATCGCCAGGTCGCTCGCGTCATAAGTGCTGAGCGATTTCAACCTCAAACGCGGCAGAACCTCAGCAGCTCATCTCCCTATCGGCACACCCGTTCCCAATGATGGTGATGCCAGACACGGTAACAGTGATGCCAGCGGTGGTGATAGTAGTCAGCGGAGGCTGGTACAGCAACCACCAGACCGGTCATGGCGATCGCAAGACTCAGGGCGACTTTTTTCATGGCTCTGCTCCAGTGGGTTGTTTGCTATCGACGAGCACACACTGTGCCTGGTTCGATTTCAGGATCACGCACTGGCAATGACGCCGACATGTTCCGCGCGCACCATGTCACCGCCGCGCATTATTACACCGAAGGGCCCCAGTGTTCAGGCATCAGTGAACGGCGAGAAGCGCCAATGCGAAGTGCGATGACAGGGCGACACCTTCACGGGTGAAAGTGGGTACGTTCGAACTGACCACAGACGATCCACATTCCCAGATGCATCGCGCAGAGCACGAGCGTGCGAATTGCCTCGCGCAGGCTGGACTACAGGAGTCGAACCCGTGTCCGGGCGGGCTGGAAGGCCGTTGCCCAACCACCAGGAGAAGTCCGCAGGTGCTTTCACATCAAGGCACGCTGCGTTCACAGATGGCGGCGTTTGAGACAGACTGGCTCGAAGCGACCCGACGAAAAAGGCGGGTCCTGGGCGCGCCAGATTCACATTGCGTTGTGCGGCCGTGTCCGGTCGTCATATAAGGTGCCCGGTTATGGGAGCCGTGACTTTTGCCCGGACCAGCAAGCCAGCAGGATCGCGCGTCAGCAAATTCAAGACAGTAAGAGATGAATAGCGATTGTGAGGCGTCCAGCGGGTTGAGATGAAGCTGGCTCTGGAAGGGGTTTGCAGCGCAGCGGGTTTTACGCCAGGATAAGCAGGTCGCCCGGTCTTCCCAGCAGCTTGGTACAGCATCTCCCCACGATATGACCGTCCGCTTCGAGCTCGTTGCTCTCGCGCTGCCCGCCGGCTGCGCCCCCGAATCGCTTCCGCCGTCTGTCGTGGCGCTGGTCGCTGCGTGTTGGCCCGGGATGAGCCGCGCCCAGCTGCTCGATCGTGCGCGGCGCCACGCCTTGCGAGTGTCGTTACACCTGCGCCCGGACGCTGGGCCCGAGGGGGTGAACCTCTTTTCACTGGTGCTGGAGTCGGCTGACCTGCGCACAGAGCTCGTGGCGCACGTCCGGCGCCTTGTGCGTCGTCGCGGTGCTCACCGCGCGAAGGTGTCGTTGCCGCCGGCAAGGGATGTGCGGCAGCAGGGGCTCTTCTAGAAAGTAGTGGCGCCCCGGGCGCGAACGCGCCACCGTGAGTGCACAGGGTCCGGATTCCCGCAGTGCGACCGGGGGAGCGCCTGGTGATCGCACCAATGCAAAGCGGGCTATGATTGCCCTCACCATTTCCATTTGGGGAGATCAATCTTGGCGACATATAGTGAGCTGAAAGCACAGATGGCCGAGCTTGAGGCGCAGGCAGCGGCGGCCCGGGCGGCAGAGTTTCAGGAGGTGCTCGCGGACATCCGGGCCAAGGTCGCCGATTACGGGTTCACGGAGCAGGACATCTTCGGACGCGGGCGGGGCAGGCCGAGGAAGGCCACTGAAAGCGGCGTACCGCCAAAGTTCCGTGACCCGAAGACGGGGGCCACCTGGTCGGGACGGGGCCGTGCGCCGAACTGGATCAAGGATGCGAAGAACCGCGACCGGTTCCTGATCCGCAGCTAGGTTTGCGCTTCGGCGCGCAAGCGACCGGGTGGGTTGGCCACTCCGGGGCGTTTGGCGAACTTCATCGGGTTGCCTCAATCCAGATGCGTAGTGAATGCGTCGGGTCTCCGCGTAGAATGCGCGGTCATTAAAAATCATGGAGCACATGTTGGTCAGGCCCAGGAAAGCGGAAAAATTGAAGGTTGTGGCGGTCCGCATCGATCCGGCCATCGAGCGCAGGCTGCGGCTACTGGCCGAAACGAGCGGCCGCAAACCGTCTTTCTTCCTCCAGCAGTTGATCGAAGGTGGGATCAGCACACTGGAGGCGGCCTGGCTGCCCCAGGATCTTCTGGCGCAAGTCCGCGCCGGCACAGTCCCCGAGTGCACCGTGTCTCGCGCGGGACCAGACCTGTTCGACGGCACTTCCTTCGAGCGTTGAAGGCAGAATGAGTGGACCGGGACAGAGCGCACGAAAAAATCCCGTCCTTTCGGGGCGCTCCAACCCATACGAGGCATGAAGGGGAGGTGCGAACATGAATCAAAGCCACGACTATCGAATCGCGATTCCCTTGCCAATAAGGAAACTCGTAATAGAGGTTTTGCGCTCGGTGGTGGGGGAACAGGAATTTGCTTGCGGGCGCCTTGCCGGCTAGTCCGCGCTCTTTGCCGATACCTTCGGGGTTTGATGTCGACTCAAGCGTACCGGTTGGAGTTCATCAACCTTGTAGCCTTGGGCGTCGAATGCGATTTTAATAAATATGCATAACTAATTAAATGAAGTTCTCACGCTTCACGAAACTATCAATATACGAAAACTTATCATAATAGACGCATTTAGAGTCACGTTCCAGCGAGAAACTCGCACGCTCGCGCAACTAAAGTTGTAGCTAAATTTCAACTAAAGTCGTAACTACCCGCGCGTCTTGTCACCGCGTGCGCGGTTTCGCTGCATTTGCGCCGGATCCGCTTGTCGGGCTCGCGCGCCATGATCGTTTCTGGCCGCACGCCCGTCCCTTGCGATACAACTTTGGTTGAAATCGTCCAGTGCGTTACAACTTTAGTTGACGGCGCAGCCCCGATAGTTACGACTTTGGTTGAAATGGGAAGGGGCCTCTGCGCCTTGTGTGACAAGGACTCGCGGGGATATTGCATCTGCACACTGGTAGTTTCAACTTTAGTTGCGCGAGCGCTTGAACCCCTCGTGCGCTCCGGTGGTGCTCCCCGGCTCTCTCGCGGCTTCTGTGATGGCCAGCGGTTTGCGTCGATACGGCTGCGGAAGGGGGCTGCGGCGCAGGATTTACCCAGGATGAGCAAGTTGCCCGCTCGTGGCCGCAGGTTAGAAGAGCTCTCGATACGAAATGGCCGATCGCTTCGAACTGGTTGCCCTCGCGCTGTCCTCCGGCTGTGCCCCGGAATCGCTTCCGCCGCCTGTCGATGAACTGGTCGCGGCTTACCAGGCATGAGCCGCCCAGTTGCTCGATCAACGGACGAGGCGCAATTCAGCCGCTGCCACGTCCCGCCGATGCCGCCCTTGCTGGCGCCATTTTTTCGTGGTGCGCGAGAGATCGACGCCACCAACTTCGACAATAACCGGCTTCGCCACATCGCCGGGTGATTGATGGGAGCAGCCAAATCTTCAAGCGCCGTCCGCGAAGCACTCAATCGCAAGGCAGGGAACGCTTTGCAGGCCGGCTCGATGTAGACCTCTTCGTCGGAAAATTGAAGGAATGGCGCTCGCCTACGTACTACCCGCCGGCACTTAGCGCCCGCCAGACAACTTCGGCAGCATTGCGGAATGTCGCTACGTCAGGGCGATTTCGTCCCGATCTCCGCATGAAGACGATCAGGCCCTGCCAGTGGGAGTAGATCATGGCGCCGCGAATCCGGCTTTCCTCTGGACCTAGTGCGGGATTGATCTGCGCCACCAGTCCGCTGAAGAGGGACTGAAATTCTCCGTTGAATGTGACGATGCGTTCGTTGATCTCTTCATTATGTTCGGCGAGACACCAGCACTCGATGACGAACCGACTGAAGAGGTTATCTGCGTCAGTTAAGGCATCAAAGGTCTCATTCAAAAGATCCTTCAATCTGCGCTCAGGTGTTTCGGTTTCGTTCGCTGCAAGCGAGCGAAACCGCCCCATCAGGCGATGTGACATCTCATCGAAGGTCGCGATGAGTAGTTCATCGCGCGTTCCGAAATAGTGCTGAACTGTCGCCAGACGCACGCCCGCTGCGGCTGCTACACGTCGTTGTGAAAATCCCGCGTTTCCGTCGGTCGCGAATACAGCAATCGCCACCTCCAGGATTTCCAGTACACGGGTTGCCCGCCGGCCGCTCGTCGCCGCCTTCAGACCAGAAGGGGAGATTGTGTCGAACTTAATCGTCAGATCTTTCATGGGGTTCATCTGCTCCTGATCCAACCGCGCCGTCTGTGGTCGTATGACCAAGTATAGCGCGTTGGCGCAGGATAACGATGAATCGGTAAAATCCCGACAATACGGGGGTAATCCCTAGGAATGATGAGCCTTGAAATTTGGTCTAGCGACCATTATTATTTGGTCACGAGACCAAGAATTACGGGACTGGAATTTAGGGCGCCGGAGGCGTAGCTGAGAAGAGGAGTTAGCGATGAGCGGAGATTCACAATCGCTGCGCTGGGCAGTAGATAAATGGCTTACGCCGTGGCAGAGCAGCAGCCTCCGCGTTGCGCGTGTTGCCGGTACCAAGGCGCTTGAGCGGTGTGTCCGCATCGAAGTGCGTCGTCCGCAAGGATTGCTGACCCTTTTCTTCTTTCGCCATGACGATGGCGCATGGCGGGTTTTCCCCCAAAGCCACAAATCGCATGCCGCACCTGAGATTTATCGCTCTTCCGGAATGTAAAGCTGTAAGTGACAACGACTCACCGTTGCGCCGTATACAGGTTCACCTTTGAGTTGGTGTAAACTCAACCTGTACGTGAACGTACACGTTTGGCCAATTTGGATGAAATTCGTGAGGTGGTTCGGTGGTCGACGGTAGTGAGATGGCCATTGTCAAAGAGAACCGTGCCAGCGGCGTGTTCTTATGCGCGCCGCGCCGATTTCAGATGTGGCGGATCTTCGGGCTCGAGTGAGGTGCGAGGGATATGAACATAAGGCAACTGCAGTATTTCCTCGCGGTGGCGCAGGAACTCAATTTCACCCGTGCATCGGAGCGCGTGAACGTTGCCCAACCCGCGCTGAGTCAGCAGATCATGGCGCTCGAGGACGAACTAGGCGCCGCGTTGTTCACCCGTGAAAAGCGCAAAGTCTCGCTGACGCCTGCGGGTGCGATTCTGGTCGAACACGCGCAGCGGGTACTGAATGCAGCGTCGTCTGCGATCGCTGCGGTTCGCGCCGCACAGCGTGGTGCGGCTGCTCATCTGACGGTCGGCGCGATCTACTCGGCAATCTACAATTTTTTGCCTAACACGCTCCGAGAGTTCAAGTCTCTTGCCGAGACCGCGGAGGTCAGTCTGCAGGAAATGACCATTGCCCAGCAGATCGCCGGACTCAAAGAGGGGACGATAGAAGTGGGTCTCGTGCGTGGCCACATTTACGATCGGGACATCATCACCGAACTTCTTTATCGCGAGCTGCTCGTTGTTGCGGTGCCGGCTGGCAGTGAATACGATGAAAATGGTCCGGTGCGCGTTGCGGAACTGGCTGAATGGCCGCTCATCGCGGTTGCTCGCGGATTGCCACGCGGCTACGCGGACCGAATTCTTGAGATCTTCGAGGAGAACGCCTTTACTCCGAACATCGTCAAGGAGGTCTACGACATGCATACCTCAATCTGCCTGGTGGCCGCAGGGATGGGCGTCGCGGTGGTGCCGGCGACCATGACGTTGATGAACACGCCGGGCGTCTCCTTTCGCGCGCTCGGTACGGAAACTCAAGGTGTGTCGTTTTCAGTGGCTTGGCGCAAGGATTCAGAAGCGCAGCTCATCCCGCTTTTTCGGGACGCAGCACGTACGAATGCAGCGAAATTGATGGCAAGACGGCCCGACCTGTTCATCCATTCGGCACCTGCTCTAGCTGTGTAGGCCATACTCCGGTTTGGTCGGGCGGAGTACGCCTCCGTCACGTCCCTTGCGGCGCACCCGCGCTCTCATGCTCGGGTGGCGACACCAGCAGATGGGGACCCGTTGCCTCGCATTGAAGGCTAAGTTTTGCCCACAGAACTGGAGTGCGATTCGCATCACACTCCATCGAGCAATCGAGATGCAAGGCAACAAGCCCATCCTTGTGCTCGACTGCGTCGAGTTTGACAGACAGGCGCACGCTCGAGTTGATTGGCACGGAGCCCCGAAAGCGCACGTCCCGCAAAGCGTAGGTGTGCGCTACCACCACATCTTCGAGAACGAATACGTCTTCAAGTAGCGGAATAAGAAGTCCCAATGCGTGAAAGCCATGCGCGGCCTGGTCGCTGCGTCTGACGTGCGAACCGGCGGCCTGAACTGATCCGGAATCCTGCTCGTCAACTGCAAGCCAGAACGCCGCGCACATTTCTTGGGTCACACAGATCCATTGACTTTTTCCGAGCGGAAAGCCCGCGTGAGCGCGGATCCCCTCGAGCCCCTTAAGCATGATAGGCATGCGAATGTTCTCCATTGCGTAATAGCTGACCCGCTCAATGCTGTAGAACAGGGTGCCTGAACAGTACTCCAAACCTGATCCAATTCTTTCAGGCAATCGGCTGGATCGCAAGAGAATCGTTGAGCACAGGGCCGTCAAGAGCAATTTCGAATCGAACGATCGCGAAACCTTATTGCTGGCCTATGCAACGTGAAAGCCAACGCGGCCTGATCTTTCGCTTGCCCACGGGGGCGCAACAGTCCGGACGATAAGTAAGTGATCTGAATTGATTCGCAAACAGTATTGGCCGATCCGATTGGTGCTTTGATACCTTGAAATAACTGCACGAATGCAGAACGTTTTCGGATAAAGCAAACAGGACTGGAGGAGCCTTCAATGTCAAATCAGCAATCGCATCAATTGCCCGTAGTGGTCATTGGTGCGGGACCAGTAGGTCTGGCGCTCGCCGGCGACCTGGGGTGGCGCGGCGTGCCATGCGTACTCGTTGAGCGTGGTGACGGCGCAGTTTTTCAGCCGCGTATGGACATGGTTGGAATTCGAACCATGGAATTTTGCCGTCGCTGGGGGATCGTCGACTGGGTGGAGAGTGCAGGCTACAACCGTGAGTACTCGCAGGACTATGCCTGGGTGTCCCAGCTGCACGGCGGATACGAATTCGGTCGGGAAGAGTTTCCCAGCGTCAAGGACGAACCGAAACCGCCGCAAAGCCCGCAGAAGCGGGAACGATGCCCTCAAAATTTCTTTGACCCCGTATTGACGCGTTTTGCCGAGCGATCAGGCAATGTCGACATCCGGTACAAGACCGAATATCTCGGTCACGTCGAGCATGAAGACAGTGTTACGGTAAGCCTGAAGGATACGGCGTCGGGTGGAGAATACACGGTCGAATGCAAATACCTGGTTGGCTGTGACGGCGGTGCAAGCAAGGTTCGCGAGTCCCTTGGCATCAAGATGACCGGCACGCCGACATTGACGTACACGACCAACGCGATCATCGAGTGTGAGGGCTTCGAAAAGCTCCACGACAAGAAACCTGGATACCGCTACATCTTCATCGGCCCGGAAGGTACCTGGAGCACAGTTGTGGCTATCAACGGCCGAAACTGGTGGCGCTTTTCCATCGTCGGCGACGGTGTGATGAGAACGCTTACCGAGGACGACGTCGCTAAGGCGTTCCGTCGCGCAGTTGGTCGCGATGATTTCGATTTCAAGATCATTTCCGTGATGCCTTGGGTTCGGCGCCAACTTGTCGCGGATAGCTACGGTACCTCGCGTGTGCTTATCGGCGGCGATGCGGCTCATTTGACTTCACCTACCGGGGGATTCGGGATGAACATGGGCATCCAGGATTCCGTCGACCTCGGATGGAAACTTCAGGCCATGGTCCAGGGGTGGGGTGGGCCGGAGTTGCTGAAGTCATATGAGATCGAGCGCCGACCGGTGGCCATCCGCAATGTCAATGAGGCCACCAACAACCTGAAATTGATGCTTGCGCCGAGAGAGAAGCTCAATGGCCATGTATTCGAACCGGGTTCGGAGGGGGACCACGCCCGCAAGGAGTTCGGTGACGCTTACACGGCGATGATGAAGCGTGAGTGGTACACCATCGGCATCCACCTGGGTTTCAGATATGAAGGCTCACCGATCGTGATTCCTGACGGTACCCCTGAGCCAGAGGACACGGTAAGCACGTACGAGCAGACTGCACGTCCGGGCCATCGTGCGCCGCACGTATGGCTTACGTCGACGCAATCCACGCTCGACTATTTCGGCCACGAATTTGTGCTGATGCGATTTGATCCAGCACTCGACGCCGATCATCTGCTCAGTGCTGCACGGGGCAAGGATGTACCGATTCGACTGGTCGACATTGACAACGCGGAGGCGCGAGAGCTGTACGGCGCCGGACTGGTACTTGTTCGACCCGACGGGCATGTGGCATGGCGCGGCGATACGCAACCGGACGACGCCGCGAACGTAATCGACGTTGTTCGCGGTGCCCGCGCCTTCAATCAAGCGTTAAACCCGACCACTCTCCTGGAGGCCTGATGAAGCTGGTTTCGTTCAATAACGGACGCCTTGGCGTCGTCCACGGTGATGTTGTTGTGGACATCACCGAACTCGGCGGCGTCGATCCGGCTTTCTGGCCACCGGTTGGCATGGTAAAGATCATCGAAGCATTCCTGACGCAGGAAGCCCAGATCCGCGACGCGATTCACAACGCGCCTCGGGTCGCACTGTCAGACGTAAGACTCGATGCACCTGTCCGGTGGCCTAACAAGGTGGTCGCATTCCCGGCAAACTACTACGCCCACATCGATGAAATGCGAACCGGGAACGGGAGCGGCCTCATCTCCAGGTTCAAGGCTAGCGGGCAGGGTTTCTTCCTGAAGGCAAATTCAAGCCTGAGTGGGCCAGCAGATGCGATCGTCCTGCCCCCTTTGGCAGACCGGGAGATTCACCACGAATGTGAACTCGGAATCGTGATCGGTAAGCGCGGTCGCGGAATTCCGGAGTCTGCTAGCAAAGAGTACGTTTTCGGCTTCACATGCCTGCTCGACATGGTAGTGCGCGGCAAGGAAGAGCGCGTCATGCGCAAATCCTATGACACGTTCTGTCCTACCGGTCCCTGGATTACCACCGCGGACGAGATCAACGACTTCGAGAACATTTCGCTCTCGCTCACGGTCAATGGCGAATTACGACAGCAGGCATCCACACGCGATCTCATTGTCACGATTCCCGAGATGATCGCCATGTCGTCCGCTGTCATGACCCTCGAGCCGGGAGACATCATCGCGACTGGCACACCTGCTGGGGTGGGCCCTGTGCGGGCCGGCGACCTGGTCGAAATTTCCATCGATGGAGTTGGCACGATGCGCCTGCCGGTCGTTCAGGGTGAAATTGGCGAGCACAGCGTTTGGAGTGCCTCGAAAGCCGAACTACCGGTCTGAAAGGAGCACACGATGACTCAATCCGACACGCTCCAGAGTGTACCGCCCGGCTTCTTTGAAGGTCTTCAGCAACGTGCATTCTCGCCTGGGTGGGCAAAGAAGAAGCCGCAGATGTGGCCCACGCCTGTGTCCCGTTATGTGCCGACTGTCTGGCGCTACGCGGACGCACGAGCCGCTCTTGACGAGGCAAGTGCGTTCGTCACGCCAGAGTTTGCTGAGCGGCGCAATCTGATCATGGTTAATCCGGTCGCGGACAACATCTATCCGACTAGCCGGAACCTGGTTGCTGCCTATCAACTAGTGTTGCCAGGGGAGACGGCGCGATCGCACCGTCATACGCCCAACGCGCTCCGCCTCATCGTTGATGCGGGCGAGTCGACGTACACCATCGTTAACGGAGTAAAGGTGGACGTGCTACCGGGAGACGTCGTGCTGACTCCATCGTGGCATTGGCACGGGCACAGCAACATGGGAAGCCAGCCGGCCTTCTGGATTGATTTTCTCGACGTACCCCTGGTTCAGAGTCTCGAAAATATGTTTTTCGAAGATCACCCAGATCGCAATGAGCGGCCCGTCGTCCATGATCCAGACTCGCATTTACGCCAACGCGGCACACTCCTTGAAGAGCGTGTCCGTGAAGCAGGAGTAGTGGACGTCGCGCCAGGTGGACTGGGAACAATCGCGCTACAGGTGTCCGGCTGGACCGAGGGGCAAGAACAACTTCATCGTCCGGCCATGGAAAGTGCCATCTTTGCCGTCATGCATGGCGAAGTCGTGTTTCAAGCGAATGGCCTTGGGGAAGTCACGCTGGCACGCGGCGACGTAATCGTCATTCCCTGCTGGCATGAATACTCGATTCGAGGCAAGGCGCATTGGTCCCGGATGCTCAAGGTCAGCGATAGCCCGGTCACACGGCGGCTAGGCTTCCTCGACGTTCAAACGTCTCGCAGGATGTAACGGTCTACCCCCTCCGGCTGGTCGGATCTCGGCGATATCGGGTTCCTGTTTAACGACAAGAAGAAACCCATCTTGGATAAGTCGAAAATCTAATTGGACGCGGGGGTTAACGATCGGTAGCCTTTAAGAAACGAAAAATCAAGCAGTGATCGCGCGATGCGGATAAGAATCCTATCGACGCGGTTGCAGAACAAAAGACTGTCGGAGACAACCATGTCGTCTTTGCTCGAAGCAAAGTGACGACGAGGAGGAAACGTGAAGGTCGAATCAGATCCAGTTATGTCCGAATCCGGTGTGCGCCGCGCGGCACACTATGCGTTCATCGTACTTTGTTTAGTTGCGCTTTTCAATTACATCGATCGTCAGATCCTTGTGATTCTTCTCGAGTCCGTCAAGAAGGACTTTGGCGTGAGTGACGCAGCAATGGGCCTGCTAACTGGCACAACATTCTCGGTGTTCTACATCCTTGGAAGCATTCCGCTCGCGCGTCTTGCCGACCGCGGTGTCCGTAGAAATGTTCTCGCGCTCGCATTTCTGGTCTGGAGTGGAATGACCGCAGTTTGTGGCGTTGCCCAGAGTTATCTCCATCTGGCATTGGCGCGTGCGAGTGTGGCCGCCTCCGAATCGGCAGCTGTCCCCATCTCTCACTCCCTGCTCTCTGATCTCTATCCACCATCGCGTCGCGCGACTGTGTTCGGAATTCTGATGGCTGCAGGTTCCGTAGGAATCGCCGCTGGCCTGTATATCGGGGGATGGGTCAATCTTCACTACGGCTGGCGCATGGCGTTCTTCGTGGTCGGTATCCCTGGCGTAGCAGTCGCATTGCTTCTGCGTTTCACGACCAGAGAGCCTGAGCGCCAGGCAGCAATGGCCGGCCACGGCGGCGTGCGGGAAATGTTCGCTACTCCGCTCTTCGTGATGCTGCTTGTTATGAGTGGAATCGGCGGGTTTGCGATTTATTCGACGCTGGGCTGGATGCCGACCTTCCTGATCCGCGTGCACGGTATGAACACGGCCCAGATCGGGTGGCAGGTCGGGCTTGCGACGGGGATGGGCAATGCGTTTGGCCATCTGGCTGCTGGATATGTGGGTGACCGGCTCGCGCAACGTGACGTGCGTTGGTACGCCGGTGTTGCGTCTGCGGGGAGCCTGCTCGCGATTCCTTTCGCTTTGCTCTCGCTATTCGCTGGCAACTCCAATGTCGCGATCTGGAGTGCGTTTGCCTGGATCTTCTTCATGAGCGCGTGGTTCACGCCCACCTATGCACTGGCTTTTCGCGTTGCCTCCGTTGCGACTCGTGCTCAGGCCTCAGCATACATCACAGGAAGCATGGTGCTCATCGGTCTGGGATGCGGACCGCTGTTGATTGGAGCGCTTAACGACCATCTCAAGTCTCAATATGGAATCGACGCTGTTCGATATTCATTGTTGGCAGTCGTTTTCGCACTCGTGATTCTTGCCGCTGGATATGTTGTTGTCTGGAAGATGGTTTCGGCGTGGAAGGCGAAAGCGACTGAGCGAGATGCGAATGGGGAGTCAATAGACGATCTGCAGACTGAAGGCGCGCAGCCAGACGGCGCATGAGCGACGGGTAGTAGGTGGAGAGGTTGGTGGGCCAAGGTTAGGGGCTGGTAACTGACAAGTGCCCACTGGAAATATAAATTGAGCAAGGAATTGCAATGAAGAACGGAGCATTGGGGCTTGGCGCGCTGCTGCGCAGCGAGGACGATCCGCAGGATTCTGCAGAGGGCCGCCGGGCAGGAAAGGATGCGGTGAAAACTTTCCTGAAAGCGATTGCTTCGCGAGACATGGCGGCGTTGTCAGGTGCTGTAGCAGACGACGTCATCTATGAAATGCCGTTCAGCGAGACGGGATCAACCGAAGTTGGCCGCTTCCGCCGTTACGTTGGACGCGAAGAAGTGGTGTCGTTCTGGAGCGGTATGTCCAGCTCCGGAATCAAATCGGAAAGTCCGGACGACGTTGAGCTGTCAATCACTGGAGACGGTTCGCGGATCTTTATCGAGCAGCGCGGAAATATGACCATGCCGGACGGGAAGGAATACCGGAATCGTTACGTGTTTCGCTTCGACATCATCGATGGGAAAGTCAGCCACGTGAAGGAGTATCTGAATCCGATCGTCTCCGCTTACGCGTTCGATCGGCCCGTAGCAAATGGCATCCGTATTGGCTCTGTATAAGCGCGACGCGGGGAACACGAAATTGAAAGAACATGGATCAACGCATGTAGGCGCATCCGCTGACGGGCGCGCTAGCGACATTTTCAGCGGTGCCGTTGCGGTCGTAACCGGAGCGGGCAGTGGAATTGGACGAGCACTTGTGGCTGCGCTGGCAAAGCGCAAGGCGCGGACGATTATTGCAATCGACCTGGACGGAAGCGCGGTCGAACACACTGCCCTGATTGTCGGCCAGGAAACAGCAACATCTGTCATTGCAAAAAGACTCGACGTGACCGATGAAGACGCGGTCAGAACCTGTGTCGCGCAGGCTGAGCGCGAATTCGGGGCGATCGATCTGTGGTTCTCGAACGCCGGCGTAAATCGTGGCGAAGGGATTGGCAGCACGCTTGAATGGCGCATCGCGCTCGATGTCAATCTGCTTGCTCACGTGTATGCCGCACGCTGTGTTCTGCCGGGCATGGAGCGCCGCGGTGCGGGCCGCTTTGTGCTTACTGCATCTGCGGCTGGACTTTTGAGTGACATCCGCAACGCACCCTACACAGTCTCCAAACATGCACTCGTGGGCCTTGCGGAATGGCTTGCGATTGGTGTGGGTGAAGGCGTGAAAGTTTCCTGCGTCTGTCCGGAGGGTGTGCTCACCGGGATGACAAAGGCTGACAGCAAATCAGCTGGTCCGGGAATCAATTTTATTGAAGCGGGCGAGGTGGCCGAGCGTACCCTGGTTGGTGTTGAAGAAGGCCAGTTTCTCGTCCTTACCCATCCCCGCACCGGGGAATATGAGGCGCGTCGCGTCCAGGATCGCCAGAGCTGGATAAGCAGCATGCGCAAAGCACGAACGCGCAGCCAGGGAAAATCCTGCCTATTCGCCGCTTGATATTCGATTGTAGGAGATATGATGAATACTGTTGTTTCGGATCGCCAATATCCGTTTGAACGCGGTTGCCCGTTCGATCCGCCGGCGCAGTACGACGAACTGCGCCACAATGAACCCTTCGCACGTGTTCATCTGTGGGACGGCAGCACGCCGTACCTGCTGACCAATCACGCTGACATCAAGGCAGCACTGAGCGATTCGCGTTTCAGTTGCGAACCCGTAAGGGAAGGGTTCCCGCACGTCTTTGAGGGGCGCGCAGTCGCTGACAAGGCGGATCGCTCGTTTCTTCGGCTCGACAACCCCGAGCATGACCGCCTTCGTCGGATGGTGACGAAGGAGTTTACCGTTCGTCGCGTGGAGGCGATCCGGCCCAGGATCGAGGAGACTGTCGAAAAACTGATCGACAACTTCCTGTCCTTGCCACAGGGTTCGGATTTCGTCGAACACTTCTCAGGTCCGCTTCCGACCGAAGTCATCACGTATCTGCTTGGTATTCCGTACGACGATCACGAGTTTTTCCATAAGGCGACCCGTATCCAGTTCGGCGCGAAATCGACGCCAGATGAGGTGCGCGAATCGCTCAAGGAGCTCTTCGCGTATCTGGATGCACTGATTACCGAGAAAGAGCGAAATCCCAAGGACGACGTGGTCTCTCGTCTCGTGCACGAGCAATTTGTTCCCGGGAATGTCGATCGGGTGACCCTGATCAATATTGTTCGCCTGCTGCTGAGTGCCGGACACCAGACAACACAAAACATGACAGCGCTTGGCGTTCTGACGCTGCTTCAGCACCCGGAACAGCTCGCACTGCTTCGGAGCAAGCCAGAGCTGATCCCGAATGCTGTGGAGGAACTCCTCCGTTATTCGAGCGTGCTGCACATGGGAGCGCGCCGGGTGGCGCTCGAAGACATCGACGTCAATGGCCACCTTGTGAAAAAGGGTGAGGGCATCATTTGCTCGATTCCTGCAGCAAACCGCGACGAGCGCCTCTTCCCGGAGCCCAATGCGCTGCGCCTTGACCGTGACGCTGCTGGCCACGTGGCATTTGGCTTTGGTATTCACCAATGCCTCGGCCAGGTGCTCGCCCGTATCGAGCTGCAGATCGTCTATTCGCGTCTCTTTGAACGTATCCCCACGTTACGGCTCGGGGTGCCTTTCGAGGAGCTTCGATTCCGCCACGACATGTTCGTGTACGGCGTCCACGAACTCCCGCTTGCCTGGTAAATCATCAAATCATAGGAGTGAGACAAATGAAACTCGTAGTAGACAAGTCGCGTTGTATCGGTGCCGGCCAGTGCGTGTTGAAGGCCCCCCGGGTTTTCGATCAGCAGGAAGACGACGGCATGGTGATCCTGCTTGCGGAATCCCCGTCGGCGGAGGATCAGGACGCAGCACGCCTCGCAGCGCGCGTTTGCCCTGCCGAAGCAATCGTGGTGGTTGAGGACTGAGGAACAGTCATGCAGAACACACAGGATCGTGCCCTGAGTGGCATTCGCGTGCTGGACCTGACGCAGTGGGAGGCGGGGTCGATGTGCGCCCAGTCGCTGGCGTTTCTCGGTGCAGACGTCATAAAGATCGAGAAACCGAAGGGCGGTGACCCTGCTCGTATCGCCTCCGCTGACTCGCCGGACGCGGACTCGCTCTACTTCCTTGTTCTGAACTCGAACAAGCGAGCTATCACAATCGATCTTGCGCGTGAAGAGGGCAAGGCGCTACTGCGCAAGCTGGTTGCCAAGTGCGATGTGCTGCTGGAGAACTTCGCGCCCGGCACGATCAAGCGCCTCGGATTCGACTATGACTCGGTCAGGGAAATCAATCCTCGGATCGTGTACGGTTCCATTAGCGGCTTTAGCGACGAAAGCCCCTACCGTGATTTTCGCTGTTTCGATGCCATCGCCCAATCGGTCGGCGGTGCCGTTGCCTTCACAGGCGAACCGGGAGGGGCGCCGATGAAGCCTGGCCCGACGTTCGCCGACACGGGGTCCGGTCTCCACCTCGCCATTGGTATTGTCGCGGCGCTCCACCAGCGTCAGCTCACAGGCAAGGGGCAGATGGTGAAGGTCGCCATGCAGGAAGTGATGGTGAATTTCGGCCGTATGTCACTTGCGCGTACGCAGTTGACGGGACGCGCTGCCGATCGGGTTGGCAATGGTTCGCCAAGCAGTACGGCTGCCCCTTCGGGTCTTTATGCATGTGAGGGAGGCGGCCCGAACGATTATTGCTTTATCTATACGGCTCGCGACGAGTTCAGTGGCAACAAGCAATGGCATGCGTTGCTCCGAACAATCGGCCGCGCGGATCTGATCGATGATCCGCGATTTGCTACGCCTCAGGCGCGATTTGCTCGAAAGGAAGACGTCGACGAGGTGATCGCACCATGGATGGCGACGCAGAACAAGCGTGTTGCGATGGAGAAACTGAACGGTGCCGGTGTGCCGGCTGGCGCTGTTTTCGATTCGCTCGACATCATCAACGATCCTTCGCTCTATGCAACGGGGATGCTCACGAAGGTACAGCATCCAACTCGTGGAGAGATCACGCTCGCTGGGTGGCCAGTCAAAATGACGGGTTCGTCGACACCAGCTATCTCGTCTCCTCCTTTACTCGGCGAGCATACTGCTGATGTTCTCCGCGAGTTCCTCAGTATGAGCTCTGACGAAATCGAAGCGCTCCGCGCGGGCGGAGTCATCTGATGTCAGCGCCAGAATCACAGCTTCCTGATGAAGCAGTGCGGTTTGCAACCGGACTTGGCTTCATTGAAGGACCTGTCTGGGACCATCGCGCCCGAACTCTGAGCGTTGTTTCGATCAATCACGGCTGTGTCTACACCCTGGATGCTGCCGGTAATCGAGTGGAAGCTGTGAGCGTTGGTGGCGGGCCCAATGGACTGGTGCTCTCCAGTTCTGGCCTGCTGATCGCGCAAAACGGCGGAATATTTGGTGGTTCGGGTGTAGCACGGCCCGGCGTGCAACGCATTCAGAACGGTCGGGTTGACTACGTGCTCGATCAGGGCTTTCTCGCACCCAATGATCTGGCTTTTGGACCGGACGGTCGCCTGTATGTAACCGACCCGGCGACCGATCGTGCCCTGACTGAACCGACAGAAGGCCGTCTGCTTGCGTGCAACCTTCGAACTGGCGAATGTGAGACCGTCGTTGATGGCCGTCTCTTCCCGAATGGCCTTGCGTTTGAGGCCGATGGAGAACACCTGCTTCTCGCGCAGACATATCCCCGACTGATAGAGCGGCTGCATTTAACCGGAGGCGGCTGGACATCCGAAGGTGTCTTTTGCCATCTCACCAATGGCCGGCCAGACGGGATGGCGATCGACGAAGAAGGAAACGTCTGGATCTGTACGCCAGGGACGGGAGGCGTCGAGATATTCGACAGACGTGGACAGTTATCGCGTCGAATAGATCTGGGCTCGGGCACGATGACCACGAACATCTGTTTTGGTGGCGACGACCGGCGAGACGTCTTCATTACTGCTGCCGGGATCGGAACGGTAATCAAGCTGCGAAGCGGGGCTCCGGGGCTTCGGTTGCACGGGTAATGAGCAGACGTAGGTTAATTTTTATTTTGTGAGTCAGGTTATGACGAACAGTGTTTTGATTGTTGGTGCGTCAGTTGCAGGAGTTGGTGCTGCAAACGAACTTCGTCGTGGAGGGTTTCGGGGCGAGATCACGCTCATGGATGGGCAGCCGCACCTTCCCTATGATCGCCCGCCACTTTCGAAAGCCGGACTAGTCGATCCTGCTTCATCAGGCTTCCACTTTCATGACGCAGGGTATTACGCCCGCTCAGATATTTCATTGTTGCTCGGTGTCAGGGTCCAGAGTCTCGACACTGCATCGCGTACGGTGAAGCTTGAATCTGGTAAGGAGTTCGCGGCAGATGCAGTCATCATCGCAACCGGTGCGAGGGCGCGTCCGTTTCCGCAGGAAGCCGGCGCTGGAAAGGTTCATCTGCTTCGGGATTTCGACGATGCACTCGCGCTGCGCAGCGATTTGAGCCACGGGAAACGACTTGCGATCATCGGTGGTGGGTTCATCGGGGCGGAGGTTGCTTCGAGCGCGGTGGACCTTGGAGCCAGCGTTGTGCTGATTGAGGCTGCCGGCCAGCCCTTTGAGCGTTTGCTTGGTAACAATGTTGCAGGACGTCTGGCAGCACTGCATAGCGAGCGCGGGATTGAGCTGAAATGCGGAAGTGCCGTTGACCGAATCGCGACCGCCGAAAATGGTGAGCGAACACTCTTCCTTGCGAATGGCGAAGTCGTGACGGCAGATGTCGTGCTTGCCGGACTGGGCTCACTTCCCAACGCAGAGTGGCTTAACCAGTCGGCACTTGCATTGAAGAATGGCGTCATCTGCGATGAGCATGGGAATACCAATGTCCATGGCGTCTACGCGGCAGGAGATGTCGCGGCTTGGCTCGATGTGCGTACGGGAGTTCATGAACGGCACGAGCACTGGACTGCTGCGCGCGAGCAGGGACGTATCGTCGCCCAGCGAATTCTCGGGACGCATGATTCGGCATGGTCAGAATTCGTTCCGTATTTTTGGTCTGACTTCCACGGCAAGCGAGTGCAGATGCTCGGAACATCCCGGGGGGCAACGGCCGTTGAGTACGTGTTCGACGATAACGTCAAAAAGGCATTTGTCGCTGAGTATCGGAAAGACGGGATTCTTGTTGGTGTCGTTGGGTGTAACGCCGGTGCACGTACGATGCGATACGCGGGTCAATTAGCCGAGGCTGTCGTCCGCCCGTCGGCCTGACATAACTGCTTGGGACGTTGCCACGACTGGGACGCGTCAATTGCTAACCTCTGCTTGGCGAAAGATCCGAAAATTGGTCAACGTCCCTGACGTTAGTAATGCTATTGATTCGTTATCCGATATTAACTTAAAGCGATTTTACAATTTCGGATATGGGCCTTTCAGATTTCCGGCAGGGTCCCATGATTATGAATCGTCCGCTGACGAGGGGGGCAAGTGAAATTCAAGTCACAAGGAGAGAGCGGTAGGCCAGGTAAAGTTTCAACCTGGCTTGGCGGGATTCGTGCTGCATTTGCATTGGTATTCCTCATGCTCGCCGACGCGGTGTGAGAGTCGGTCGGCTTTCAGGTAGATTGGCGCTGTGTGGAGTAAATAAATGAATGATGATGCATTGTCGTGCGACCTTGTTGTCATCGGTGCCGGAATGGCAGGTATGACGGCCGCCGCACGGGCGGCCGATCGTGGCGCGCGTGTTGTGGTTATTGAAAAGGCCCCCCGCATAGGCGGCTCAGCGCTTATGTCGGGTGGAATCCTTTGGACATCAAGCTCTGACGAGCGAATGCAGTTATACGGCGGCGGAAGCCGGCTGCTGGGCAACGTCGTACGCCGCGCTTATCCGGAGGCAATAAGCTGGCTTAAGCGCCAGGGCATAAAAATGTCCGGTGCAAGAAAAGTCCTCAGTGGGTTTGGTTATCAGATCGATATCGTGGAGTATCTCGAAGAGTGTCGGCGGACTGTCGAGCGCACTGAGGGCTATGTTGTATGCGGGACTTCTGTCCAATCGCTGCTGAAAGGGCGCAGCGGAGAAATTGTTGGAGTCCGTACCGTCCACTCCGACGGGGCGGTCGATGTGCACGCTCCGTACACGCTTCTGGCCACTGGGGGATATCAGGGCTCCGCCGAGCTAAGGGCGCGCTACATCCACGAGAATGCGCGCAACATGCTAGTGAGAGCCAATCCACATAGCTCCGGCGATGCGATCGAACTGGCACTCGCTGTGGGCGCGCAGACGTCTGAAGCGAATCGTGGATTTTACGGTCATCTGGTAAGCAGGTCTCCGTCATGGGGGGATGAACGCTTCTTTTCGCTGCTTGCCCAGTATCACAGCGAGCACGGGCTGCTATTCAATGAAAATGGCTATCGATTCTGTGATGAATCGACGGGCGATCACAACAACGCCTGGTGGACCGTATTTCAGCCAAACGCACGTGCACTCCTACTGTGGGATAGGCGAGTACAGGATCGCTACGCGACCGCTTCCTCAATTCCCGGCCAGCCGGGCCACGACAAGTTCAACGTTGCGATGGACCATGGCGGCGAAGGGCGTATCTGTCGCGACCATGCTGATCTGCTCGCCTTCGCGAACAGTGTGGGTTTCGACGGGGAACGGCTCATCGAATCCCTTGCAGACTTTAATATTCGTGCCGAAACGGCGTGGGAGACGCTCGTGCCACCGCGCACGGAAGCTTGCCGGCCATTGAACCAGCCGGACTTCTACGCCCTTGTCGTATATCCGTCGATTACCTATACGTTCGGTGGTTTGACGATTGATGCCAATACGCGTGTACTCGGACCCGAAGCGGTACCAATTACTGGCCTTCTTGCCGCAGGCGCTGACGCTGGCGATGTGTACGGGCAAGGGTACGCAGGAGGACTGGCACAGGCTATGTCACTCGGTATCGTCGCTGCGGCTACCGCCGGCTGGTAAGCGATGCACCTACAGCGTATAGCGGAACGACGCAAGCAAAAAGAGTCAAATCCACGATCTGTGAACCCAGCGAAGTGAAAGATATCTCCTATACATCGTTTGGGTCGGCCAGAATGACTGTCCTTGGGGCAGGGCTGAATCTGTTTGCCGGAACGGGCCAGCTCCTGCTCTTTACTTTTGGGGTGTTTGTGAAACCGATCGTCTCTGACACTGGTTGGGATCGCAGCATCGTGGGCTCAGCAACACTTTTCGGACAGTTGATACTGGCTTTGTGTGCGCCAATGGCTGGACTGGCGATTGACCGGAGCAAGACGAGTCGCACTGCTTGCCGGCCCCCTCCTGGGCTTTGGCATGTGTCTGATCGGCTATCTTGCAACCAGCCAGACCATGTTTCTCGTTGCGTTCAGTGTCTGCATTTTGCTCGGCGCGCTCCAGGTGCCAGTGACTTACGTGAAGGCGATCGCAGGATGGTACAGAGAGCGTCTCGGGCTGGCATTAGGTACGGCAATGCTGTTCGGTGGAATTGGCGTAGGTGCGTTGCCTTCAATTTCCGCCTGGCTCATTTCCCTCGTAGGGTGGCGTACCGCATATGCCTATCTTGGCGTGTTGGTATCTGGCGTGAATTTGCTGTCGGTAACGTTGCTCATGCGCGAGCCACGACATGCTGATGCGTTCACTCATGCAGATCGGTTGAGCTCGACAGCGCTCCTTCGTATGAGTGGACAACTTCTGCGATCACCCGCATTTGGGTTCCTGGCGACGACTTTCTTTTTCGTTTCGGTGATGGTGGGCGCTGGAACGTGGGCGCTGCCGATTGTTTTGAATGACCGTGGGCTGACTGCGCAAAGCAGCTCGAGCATCATGCTTGTTGTCGGTGGCTCGATGACCGCGGCCCGCTTTTTCTTTGGCATATTGCTGGATCGAGTAGATCCCCAGCGTCTATCCGCAGTCGTCTTCGCGCTCGCATCAGTTGGCATCGGCATGCTTGCCGTGAACGCGTCCGTGACCGGCATTGTAATTGCCGGAGTGCTTGTAGGCGTTGCCCTCGGGTCTGAAGTTGACGCGATGGCCTTTTTGAGTGCTCGTGTGTTCGGAGCAGAAAATCTGGGGGTCGTGTACGGCGTTCTTGGTTTCTGCTTCAGCCTCGGCTTGGGATGCGGGCCTGCGGTGCTATCGATCGCTTTGAGGATTAGCGGGACCTACGGACCTGGGTTTGCGATTGCAGCTATCGCAGGCGGAATTGCATCAGCCTGCGTCATCCTCGCGCCGCTTCGTTCAGATCCCAGCGATTGCTTACGAATTCCAGTGTGATCATTACATGATGAAATGGCGGGAAGTGAATCATTCGATATTCGTCTTGAATGATTCTAAAACACTATTAGACCGTTAGACATCCGACTGATATTTTCGAATCGTTCGGAATAATGCGGCCACGCCTTCATCCAGAAGAGCGCTTGACAGAATGCAGACGTCGCTAAGTGCGTTGAGTTCACCAACGCAAGGCGTGGATTGTCCTAGATAGAAGGAGTGAGGAGACGGAATGAAAGCGGCCGTTTTGAACAGAATATCCGGAGGTTTCCAGATCGAAGAAGTCGAGATCGATGATCCGATCGGACGTGAAGTGCTGGTTTCGGTAAGGGCCGCTGGCCTCTGCCACTCAGACCTGCATCTTGCCCAATCCGACTATGGCATTCCGTTGCCGGCTGTGCTTGGCCATGAACTCGCGGGCATAGTCGAGAAGGTGGGCTCCGAGGTGACCGAGTTCAAGGTGGGGGACCACGTTGTCGGAACTCTCGTGCAATTCTGCGGACACTGTTCTCCCTGTTTGGTAGGCCATACCTGGCAGTGTGATCACCCCGAGAAGACGTTGCGGGCGCCTGGTGAGCGAGGCCGCTTGGCCAGGTCTTCTCACGAGCTGACGCAGGTTTTCGGCGTGGGCGCTTTCGCAGAATATTCGCTTGTGCATGAAAACCAGCTCGTCAAGATTCCAGTCGATGTTCCATTTGCACAGGCATCCGTTCTGGGATGCGGGACCATTACGGGAGTGGGAGCTGTGTTCAATACCGCGGGCGTTCGTCCGGGGGAAACAGTCGCAGTCATCGGCGCGGGAGGCGTGGGGCTGAATGTCATTGCGGGTGCCAGCCTCGCGGGCGCCGGTCGTATTATTGCAATCGACGCGCAGGCAAAAAAGGAAGCGTTGGCGCGTGATTTCGGTGCAACCGACTTCGTCAACGCAAGCAAAGTCGACGCTGTTGATGCGGTGCTGGCCGCATCGCCTGCTGGGGTCGACCACGCTTTCGAGGCGATCGGCCTCAAGCAGACGCTGCAACAGGCGGTACAGATGGTACGTAAGGGCGGTGCGATGTACGTCATCGGACTACCGAAGCCCGGCACCGAGTTGGCCGTTGAGGTTCACCCTGATTTGATCCGACGTCAGGTGACGATCAAAGGCGTTTACATGGGATCGACCAATATCAAACACGATATTCCTATGTACGCCGAGTTCTATAGACAAGGCCGGCTTGATCTTGATCGTCTTGTATCGCGACAAATTAGCATTTACGAAATTAACGACGCCTATCGTGCGCTGGAAAGTGGCGAATTTGCCCGTAGCGTGATCACGTCGTTCTAAACACAAGAGATGATTCAAATGATGTTCAAACTGGTTATCGGTGGAAAACTGGTAGAAGGTGCCACCTCGCTGGACGTGATTAATCCCGCGACAGGTAAGGCATTCGCTACGTGCGCCAGGGCGAGCCTCGATCAGCTGAATGAAGCGGTGGCAGCGGCGAAACGTAGCCAGCCTGGATGGGCGCATCTCTCACACGCTGATCGTCGTGGATACCTGTTGCGTCTTTGCGATGCAATTGAAGAGCGCGCGAACCAGTTTGCTCGACTGCTTACGCAGGAGCAGGGGAAGCCGCTGTTGCAGGCAAACGGCGAGATTTCCGGAGCACTCCGGCGGTTCCGTTACTACGCCGATCTGGATTGCCCGCCGGTTGTCCTGCGGGAAAGCGAAACTGAACAGGTCATTCAGTATTATTCGCCGCTCGGCGTTCTTGCTGCGATTACCCCCTGGAATTTCCCTTTCAGTCTACTGATCAGCAAGATTGCACCGGGGCTCATTGCGGGGAATACGATCGTCGCAAAACCTGCCCCGACAACGCCACTGACGACGCTTTTCCTCGGCGAGATTGCCGTGGATATTCTTCCCGCTGGTGTCTTAAACGTGATCGTCGACACGAACGATCTGGGGCAGCAGCTGACGTCACATCCGGACATCGCCAAAATCGGCTTTACCGGGTCGACCGAAACCGGGCGTCGCGTAATGCAGAGTGCGGCGGGAACACTCAAGCGCCTCACGCTTGAACTAGGCGGGAACGACGCCGCAATCGTCCTTGACGACGCAGACATGCCGGCTGTGGCCCGCAAGGTCTTCGACGCTGCGATGTTAAACGCGGGGCAAGTCTGCCTCGCGGCGAAGCGGGTTTTTGTCCCGCGCAAGATGGTCGACCGCTTCTGCGAGGAGGTTTCGGAGATTGCGCGGCAGACCCGGGTCGGCGATGGACTCGATGAGAAAACACAGATGGGACCGCTGCAGAATGTGGTGCAGTTCGAGAAGGTGCTGGATCTTATCGAAACCGCCCGCAGTCAGGGCACGGTGATCGCGGGAGGGCACGCACTGGATCGCCCCGGATATTTCATTGCTCCGACAATCGTTCGAGACCTTGATGATCACGCCCAACTGGTGAAATCGGAGCAGTTCGGGCCAGTGATGCCGATTCTGGCTTACGACACAGAGGACGAGGTCATCCAGCGTGCGAATGCGTCGCCGTTCGGATTAGGAGCAACGGTGTGGACTTCGGACTACAACCGGGGCGTTGATGTCGCGCGACGACTGGATGTCGGCACTGCATGGGTCAACCGTCATCTGGATCTCGCGCCCGAGGTACCTTTCGGTGGTGCAAAGCAATCAGGCATTGGACAGGAGAATGGCGTTGAAGGCCTGAAGGCATCCATGCAACTGAAGATTCTGAATGTGGCGAAGACCACTGCGCATTAACAGGAAGCGCTGAGAGGGCGCAAGAGCTTAAATGGGTTGGTCGCTTCAACTTAATAGATTCAACGCGACCAATCCTTGCGATATTACCTGACAGAAGTAGGAGGAGACAAAATTGGAGACGTTTGCCGACGACGACATCGTGTCGCCGAAGCTGTACGCGGACGAATCGCGGCTGCATGAAATGTTTGCGCAGTTGCGTGCCAGGGATCCCATCCATTGGACTGAGCCATCGGAATACCGTCCGTTCTGGGCGATTACCAGACAACAGGACATCCTGGAGATCGAGACTGCGAGTGACATCTTTCTCGCAGGTCAGCGCAATAGATTGTTCACGAAAGAAGAGGAGCGACGGGTGCGTGAGCGCACAGGTCAGGCATCGATTCTCCGTTCGCTTCCGACCCTCGATGCACCCGATCACAGGAAGTATCGAGCCATTTTTCAGGAGTGGTTCGCTCCGGGGAATCTGAAAAAACTGGAAGCGCGGGTCCGCGAAATCGTCGATGAGCGTCTGGCGCACGTGGCGAGCCTCGGGGGGACGTTTGACTTCGTCAATGAGGTCAGTCTGTGGGTGCCTCTGCAAACGATCATGATGATCTTTGGGGTTCCGTTTGAGGATGGTGATCGTCTTCACCGACTGTCGGCCCAGCTCTTTAATCCGTATGACCCCGATACCGCACGAAAAACCGAAGGGCATGGCACCGCAGAGGCTGCACAGGAGCTGTTCGAATATTTCAAAGTGCATCTGGACAGTCGTCGTGCGAATCCTCGAGACGATCTGCTTTCCATCATTGCTCACGCGACGGTTGACGGTAAGCCGATAGATGAAAAAGACGCACTGTCGAACGCGGTTACGGTATTCGTCGGTGGGCATGACACGACGTCGGCGACGATATCTGGCGGTCTGAACGCGCTTCTCACTCACCCCGATTGCTTTGCGGCCCTTCACGCAGGTTCGGTCGAAGTGGCACCGGCTGTTGAAGAGATGCTGCGATATGTTTCGCCCGTGCGCGGATTCATGCGCGTTGCGAGCCGCGACTATAAAATCGGCGGGAAGATCATTCGTGAAGGGGATGCGGTCCTCTTGTTCTACCCATCTGGCAATCGTGATGAAAGCGTCTATGAAGATCCCAATCGCTTCCGTCTCGACCGCGGCCGGTTCACCCATCTCGCATTCGGATGTGGTCCACACATGTGCCTTGGTCAGATGCTTGCGCGACTGGAGTTGCGCGCGTTCTACACGCGCTTCTTCCAGCGCGTAAGGTCAGCGGAACTCGCTGGACCAACTTCGTGGCTCGAATCGAATTTCCTCGGCGGACCTAAGAAGATGCCTGTGAAGATTCAGCTCAGCTAGGGCAGGCGAAGGTAACGTTCGAAGGAGAGATCATATGACTGATGATGATGTGGTTTGCCCGCGAATTTATGCCGACGAAGCGCGCTTCCACGCCATGCTTTGCGAACTGCGGACCCGATTTCCCGTGCGCTGGACTTCACCCGCGGGCTACCGGCCTTTCTGGGCGATCTCGAAGTATGCGGATATTGCTGAGATAGAAGCGCGCAGTGATGTGTTTCTGGCCGGGCCGCGAAACCGACTGATGCTGGAAAGCGAAGAGTTGCAGATCAAGCAGCGTACCGGTGGCGCGCCTATCACTCGTTCGCTTCCGACGATGGATGCACCCGACCATCGCAAGTATCGGGGTGTTACGCAGGCACGATTTGCATACGGCAGTCTCGTCAACCTGGAGCCCAAGATTCTGGGGGTCATCGACAGACGATTGGACCATGCCGCTTCGCTGGAAGGCACGTTTGACTTCGTCAAGGAGGTCAGCCTCGGAATTCCTTTGCGCGTCATCATGTTGATTCTGGGGATTGAAGAGTGCGATGGCGACATGCTGCATCGGTTGACGGGGCAGCTCTTCAGCCCGCTGGATCCAGATGCTGCACGGGCGACTGATGGTCACGCGACCGCCGAAGCGGTTGACGAATTTTTCGCGTACTTCAGGAGAAAAATTTCCGAACGCCGCGCTACGCCCACTGAAGATCTGCTTTCGGTGATCGCGAACGCTACGATCGATGGCTCGCTGATCGACGAGCATACCGCGCTTTCGTATTGCGTTTCTATCATTGCGGCGGGGCACGACACTACAGCCGCGACGATTGCAGGTGGTACGCGTGCGCTGATTACTCACCCCGACCAGCTATCGCGACTTCGACGCGGAGAGGTCGAGATCTCGGCGGCTGTCGAGGAGATGCTTCGGTTCGTTTCCCCGGTGAGAAGTTTCATGCGTGTTGCGAATGAAGACTACACGTTGAGACAGAAAACTATTCGCGCAGGAGACGCCGTCCTTTTGCTCTACCCGTCCGGAAACAGGGACGAGGACGTCTTTGAGGATGCAGACTCCTTTCGTCTTGACCGTGGAAGAAACACACACATGGCGTTCGGCGCGGGGCCACATATGTGTCTCGGGCAGATGCTTGCACGCACGCAATTGCGCTTATACCTGACGAGGTTTGTGGAGCGGGTGTCGGCGTTGGAACTTGCCGGGGAAACAAGATGGATTGAAGGAAATTTCCTTGGAGGGCCGAAGCAGATGCCGGTGAAGATGCAAGTTCTGTAGGAATATGGAATGTCTGCAATTCTAGGCCAAAAAAATGTGTAGTAGTACGAATAACAATGTGTTTGGAGACGGCCGGAAACGGCAGATGACTACTATTAAACAGGAGTGTGGGATGGAGATGAAGAGCGTTCGTCATGACGACGGTATTCACGTTTGGCGAAGCGTTGTCAGATTGGTCGCGGCGACTGGTATTGCCGTGGGAGCGTGCACCTCGTCGTATGCTGCGGAGGGCATTACCTACGGTGGGCCGCGTGGCGGAACAGATATTAACGGGGCGTATCTGCCCGACGCGACTGGCTTCTATGGGATCGCGATGCTCTGGGGCGCCGCGCCGGATCGGTACTATGGAGACAACGGCGGCCCAAGTGCCCTGAACTTCAACGGTAAGGCTGCGGTTCCAGGGCTAGGGGTTCTGTATGTGTACCCTTTCAAGCTCGCGGGTGGGACTCTTGGAACGAGTGTTCTGGAGACGTATGCGGCGTCGAGGTTGTGCGTCAACGGCACGTGTCGAACCACGTATGAATGGGGAGACCTGTACAGCGACATCCTCATGTGGAGCAAACATATCGGCGGAGAGGTTTCCCCACATGGGTTGCCCTATGGACTGACCGTCAAGGCGGCGTTCTCGATGCAGTTCCCGACTGGCAAATATGAGGCAACTGCGCCGACCCCGTCGTTTGGGAATAACGTGTATCGCTTCATTCCTAACGTCGCACTGACGTATCTTACGGGGCCGAATCTGCTTGGTGATGGTGTGGAGTTTTCGGCGCAGGTTTTCTATGCGATGACGTCGAAGAACACCGCAACGGACTACAGTTCGGGAGACACGGTAGACATCGACTTTGGTATCTCGGAGCGAACCGGTCGATGGCAGTACGGGTTGGCAGGCAACTATGCCTTTCAACTGCAGGGTGACAAGCAATACGGCACGGAACTGCCCGGAGGGAACAAGATCGGGATCGTGACGCTTGGTCCGGTTGTCTCTTACCTGATTCCCAGCTGGAAAAGTGTCGTCAAAGCCAAGCTTCAATTGCCTGTCTACACGCGCAACACGGCTCACCAGGTAGCGGCCATGGTTTCGATCGTGAAGGCATTTTAGGGCGCAAGCGAACTGGAATCCGATAGTGACGCTTCGTCCTCACCCGGACGAAGCGTGCTTGAACGAATGGCGTGCCCGGTTCGGTTTTGGGTGCGCTGATTTCTTTTGGGCAACATATCGTTCTAGGTAAAGTTTGTCTTATTGTGCTTCGGACCTACTTGTGGGAAAACGTTACGTGTAAGGCTAGTTTAAAAAAGCCGTGAGATGAATGAGGCGTCGGGCTTCCTTACCAGCTACGGATTACCTAACCCCGATGAGCGTTGGTGCTCTTTATCTTGACGCGGATGAGCTTGCATTCCCTTACCCTCGCCATGGCGGTCTTTGTAGCGACGAATGTGGATGGCCTGCTTCTGTTAGGCGTCTTGTTTGGAAATGGTCGCTACAGTGATCGAGAGGTGGTCGCCGGGCAATTCATCGGCATAGGCTCGCTGGTTGCGGCAAGCAGCATCGCTGCCGTCGCGGCGGTTTCAATTCCGCACAAATGGGTCTCGATGCTGGGATTTGTGCCTCTTGGTATCGGCTGTTACCGGGCGTTCGCGTTTCTAGCCAACCCGCAGGAGTTGGAAGAGGACGACCTTGTGCTGCCCGAGATCAGTGGTACGCGCGTTCTCGCCGTTTCGGCTCTGGTAATCGCGAATGGAGGAGATAATCTGGCTGCTTATATCCCGCTGTTCGCAAGCTCAGTAAAGGATATCCCCGTCTATATTTTTGTCTTTGCAGTCATGTCCGCTGTATTGTGCATAGTCGGGCATGCTCTAGCCAGGACACGTGCGGCTGCATTGCAAACCTTGCGATACGGCCGTGCGCTTCTGCCGGTCATCCTTATAGCGCTTGGTATACATATTTTGATTGGTTTGACGTAGCCGGGAAACAGTTCGTCCCGCGGGGCAGCGCTAGAAATGCCTCGAACGCGCGTGGCGTTGGTTTACATAAATATAGTGACCAATTTCTTTCGCTGTGGCGGTTACACGGTAATGTCCGACTTTGCTAGATCTCACGAGAAACATTCAGGATGACGTCGGTTTTCAGGCCATCAGGCCACTTGAGCGGTTGGGGTGATCTGGAAACCAAGGGCGGTGGCGCGTCGCCTGAGGGCATCAATGCTACGCTGGGGCTGCTGTTCCTCGTAGCGCTGCTGTCCCTGGTCGACGAAGGCCTCGCCGCGCGTGAGCATGAAATACACCATGCGGGCGAGCTTGTGAGCCACCGCCGTATTGGCGCGCGGCTTGTCCATGCGCGCACAGAGCCGGCGGTAGAACGCGCCGAGCGCTGAATCATTGCGCGACAGGCTCATGGCCGCGAGCTTGAGCGCCTGACGTACCCGGTTGGCCGAGCGGCGGGTGCGGGCGCTGAGCACCTTGCCGCCACTGATCTTGGTGCCGGGACACAGCCCGAGCCAGGAGCAGAAGTGCTTGACGTTCGCAAAGCGGCTCAGGTCCGGGCCGGTCTCCGAGAGGATCGCCATCACGGTGGTGACCGACAGGCCGTTGATGCGCGTCAGGTCCACGCCCGCCCAGCGAGCGAGGGCCACACGCGCATCAAACTGTGGCGTGTTCTTGCCGCGCCGCTTGCCAGGTCCGGCGAGCTCGATCTCGTGACACCCCAGCGGCGCCAGCAGCGCCTCGATCTTCGCATCGCACTCGAACACGCGCTGGGCCAGGCTGTCAAACATCGCCAGCGCCTGCCCGAGCACGAACAGGTGCTCGTCGCGCCAGTTGCCCGTCAGCGCCTGTTCGATCTCGGCGGTGCTGGCCCTGATTCGGGCGTGACGATGCTGCGCGAGGGCCTTCGGGTCGCGCTCGCCGGCGACAATCGCCCGCACGATCGCCTGCCCGGTCATGCCCATCAAATCGGTTAGCACTTCGGTAAGCTGAAGGTTCATCTGCACCAGCGCCTTCTGCATGCGCTGTATCCAGCTGCCCTGTTCGGTAAGCAGCAGCTCACGCTGCCGCACTACTGCGCGTACCACGCAGACCTCGCCAGCAGGCCGCCACGCCGCGCGCAGCAATCCGAGACTCATCAGCTTCTGCAGCCACTGGCAGTCCTGCACGTCGCTCTTGCGGCCGGGAACGTACTTCATCTGGCGCGCATCAACGAGCCAGACCGCCAGGCCGCGCTGCTCGAGCACCTCGTAGACCGGGATCCAGTACACCCCGGTGGATTCGAGCGCCACGGTATCTACGCCGCACGCAAGCAGCCAGTCGGCCATCGCGTGCAACTCGCATGTTGTGGCGCCGAATTCTCGAACGGGCTGGTCATCGGCCGTCCGGGGGACTGCGACCCAGTGGCTGGACCCGCCAACGTCGATCCCGGCGGCGTTTGGATACACCTCGTCGTCTTCCCGCCTGCGCATGGCCATGGCGTGCTCCCGGCTGGTTGGTTCAGGGCAGCGCCAGGGGGAAGCGTCTGAATCGACTCGATCTCTCAAACGGGATGCAGCTCGCGCCGCTCACCAATGTCACCGACGATTCCCGGACCACGCTATGTGCCGGGCTCGTCACGCGGCGTCTGGTGACGTCGCATGCGGGCACCAGTGATCTGCCGGTCATCGTGGCGCTGCCGCCTGTGTTATAGCGCATCGTGGTTTCTTCCGGAAGACCGGGGACGATTGACGGCCTTGGGAAGCTATGTGGCATGAGAGTCGTCAAGGGCCGGTCGCCGAGTGACGAGAGGGGGGTAGCGCGGAGTCTGGTGTCTGCACAGCGAGGCGGTCTGGTTCGTAGAGAGCGGGCGGGAACGGTAAGCAGATCGACCGAGCAGAATGGCTACTTAGAAAACTTATCTTAACAGCGGCATTGAGCGTCACGTTTTCGTGAAAAACTTGGGAGCGCGTTGTGCACGGCTGGCATAGTGGTCAACGGCCGCGGCTATTCAAATCATCGCCAAATACTGATCTGGCATAACTGGAAGATTCGAATATCTTTGCTACCCGGCCTCGATACCGTAGACGAGCGGTTCGGGTAGGCGCTTATACAGGAAGTCGCCGTGGCTCACTCTTTGAAAGACAGGCCGGAATCTTTGGCCGGAATCGCGCTAATGCGCGTAACCAGCGGCCGTTTCTGTGAGGCTCTTGCCTTTGGTCTCGGGTGCAAGCCATTGTGACAGAACTGCTCCGAGACCCGCGATGCCGGCAGCCACCAGCATGGTTCCCGAAGCGCCGATGTGAGCCATCGACCACGGCAGAAGGAACGTGCCGAGGCCGGCTCCGACCCGACTGACGGCGGCCGCGAAGCCCGTCCCGATCCCCCGGATCTCAGTCGGGAAGACCTCTGCAGGGTAGATGCCGGTAAGCGTGTTGTACCCGGCGTTGAAAAAGGAGAAGACGAGGAACAACGCTAGTACTGCCATCGGTGGTGCGTTGACCCACAAACCGATGATCGCGAGGAGCGCGGTGCACAGCCACTGTGGCGGTACGGTTAGCGCACGGCGGCCGATTTTGTCGACTAACAGGACCGTGATTACAACTCCAGCCAAAGCGACTGTGGAGAGACCGACACCACCGGCGAGCCCTCCACCGAGGCCATATGTCTTCAGCACGCTGTCTGCAAATGTCGCAATCGCGAAATACGGCGTGACGGCGCAGAACCAGAACATCGACATGAACAGCGTGGCCCGCCAATACTGCCGGGAGAGGAGCACTCCGATCCTCAAACCGTCCTTCGTCTCGGATTCTCGCTCGACATCGGCCACGTCCTCGGCGCTCTCCATATACCGTCCAGCAATGGCGCGGGCATCGCCGACGCGTTTCTGGTTCCACAGCCAGCGTGGCGACTCGGGCAGGCCGATCCGGGCCAGGAACAAGATCGCCGCGATAAATGTGCTCGTACCCAGGATGAATTGCCAACTGAGGTGTGTCGACTCGTTCAACACATATCCCACAGCGAAGGCGACCATGAATCCGGTGTACCAGGCAATCAAGGTCACGCCCATGAGGCACCCTCGCAGTCTGGCGGGCGCGAACTCTGACATGAGCGGCCAGCCAACGGAGTACTCAACGCCGATCGCGATGCCCATTAATAGGCGCACCACGAACAACTGCAGCGGAGTGCGGACCAAGAACTGCATCGCGGAGGCAATCAGGAATATGCCCATGTCCATCATGAACAGCGGCTTCCGACCGTACCGGTCGGCGGCCCAGCCCCCCAGCGGGGAGCCGAACAGGATGCCAAACAACGCGCCCGCGGCGATCAGGCCTTCCCAGAGCGTCGAAACGCCAAGACCGGCTGTGAGCTTGAGGCTCACCGGTCCGACAATTCCAAGGATATAGCCGTCGAGAAACATCCCGCCCGCCAGGACAAAAATCATCCGCTTCATGAAGCGTCGTTTGAACGCGACGGACGTCTCCGTCTCGGCGACTTTGCGCCGGGGGGCAAAAGGCTTGTTCTGCGACGACATGGATAGTCCCTCCAGTTTTTTGTGCTGCCGCTTCCGGGTGGACGCTCAGGGTGTGCTTCGCCAGCAGAGCGGACTCTTTAGTTTTGATCCCGGCAGCCCAAATGGATGATCGAAGCAGATATGTCTCGTCTCATCAAAGCCTGGCAAGGTGGAGGTGTTGTTCCTGACGGCGCGGTCCGCGTTCTTCGAGACGCCATCGCACGGCACCTCATCCGCCTAAATTGGTGCAAGGGCATCAAGCAATTCCTTGGCCTCTCGCAAATCGGTGGTCTCGAAGCCCTCTGTAAACCAGCCGTAGACCCCGGACAGCGCTTGCGAGGCCTCAGTGATTTTGCCCTCGCGCTGCCACAGCCGGGCCAGACTTAACGCCGCGCGCAATTCCAGCGATCTCGCGCCCTGTTGGCGAGCCACCGAGATCGCTTTGCGAAAGCAGGTCTCCGCTTCGTCGCCGCACGCGGACAGGCCATCATCACTGTTCAACGCACCGAACAGTATGCTGCCCTTGAGCCGATACAACTCCGCCTCGTGGCAGCGCTCCCCGGATTTGTCGATGAACGCCACGGCCTCTTCGAGCATGTCGCGGGCTGCTTTCCCGTCACCCGCGCGCTGAGAGCCGTCGGCAAGAAGCGCCAGAAAGTACGACCTCTGGTCCTCGCCACCGGCGGCGCGGGCGGCGGCCAGGCCTTCGCGCATTTGGGCTACGCCCTCCTGCGAGCTTTCGCTTTCGGTCAGGGCCCAACCCCGAAAAAAGGTTCCCCACGCGAGCCACAATGGCAGCCCCTCTTCGGTCGAGAGCGTGATGAGCGCCTCGGCGTGCTCGAGGACCCGCGATGACTCTCGCCGAAGCTGGTGCAACTCGGCCGCGAAAGCCAGGGCGTTCGCGAGAGTTGGACCAAAGGCGAGCTTTTGTGCGAGGGCCAGTGCCTCGAGGTTCCGCTTGTATGCCTGATCGGGGTAACCCTGAAGCCACAAGGTCAGAACCAGGATGTTCAAAGCCCAGATGCCGGGATCCAGCGCGTGAGCAAAGACATGCGCCTGATGCTGCACAGGGTCGTAGAGGGCAAGCGCTTGTTCCGCGTGGGTGCGGGCGGCTTCGAGCTCCCCCTGGAGCAGAAGACACATACCGAGGGCGTCGTGTGCGTTGACGAGCAAAGCCGGATCCTGGGCGCGCTGCGCCATGTGGAGCATCCGCTCGGCCAGGTCGCGCGCAGTGGCATACTCGGCGCGCGACACGTAGTGGATCCTCAGTCCAAGTTGCACCGCGAAGACTTGTGACGTCTCGCCGGTCTGCTCACACAACGCGAGCGCGCGGGTGTAGGTCGCGGCCACCTCCGGCGCGCCATAGCCTCGCACGTCCATCAAGGCCGGCCCTAGGGAAAGCAACAGCTTCAGCTCCCAATGCACGCGTGCCGGAGTATCAGGCAGACGCTTGAGCAATTCGAGGGCGACGCCGAGGTGGTGCATGGCGTCCAGATGGGCGGCATGTCGAAGTGCCTGTAGCGCGGCGCGATGCAGGTACTCCACGGCTTTCGGAATGTTGCCGCTCAAACCGTAGTGATGAGCCAGTTCGCTACAGTAATCCGCGATGCGGGTCGGAAACAGCGTCTCGATCGCCTGCGCGGTGCGCTCGTGCAGTGCGCTCCGGCGCTCCTTGAGCAGCGAGTGGCCTGCGACTTCCTGGGTCAGCGCGTGCTTGAACGAATACTCGACTTCCGGAAACGCGGGACGTTCGTAAATGAACTCCGCGGCTTCCAGGTGGGCGAGAAGCTGGCGCAGGTGGTCCTCCGTGCGCGCAACGGGGTCATCACAGAGACGCTGGATCAGGCTGAACGGAAACTCCTTGCCGATAACAGCCAGCGTTTGCAGCAAATCTTTCTCTGCGACGGGGAGCCGGTCGATACGGGCGGCGAGAACGCCCTGAACGGTCGTGGGAATATGCAGCGCCGCCGGGGTCTGCTCGATCATGTAATGGCCGGGATTGCCGAGCAGAACCTGCTCTTCAGTCAGCGTCTGGACTACCTCCTCCATGAAGAACGGGTTGCCCTCCGTCTTCTCCAGGATGAGCTGCTTGAGGGGCACGAGAGAGAGGTCATCTCCGAGTAGCGCCGTGAGCAGTCCCTGGGCTTCGGCCGGGCCCAGCGGTTCGAGCCGTAGCTGGCAGCTGTGATCCGCGTGTCGCCAACCGGGCTGATACTCGGGCCGGTAATTCACGAGCAGCAGGACCCGCGTGCCTGGCACGTGTTCGAGCAGGTACGCGAGGAAGGCTTCTGTTTCGCGATCCAGCCATTGCAGGTCCTCGAACAGCAATGCGATCGGCTGCTTGCAGCTTTCGCGTGTAAGCAACTGCGTGATCGCGTCCAATGTTCGGTCCCGACGGATGCGGGGATCCATCTCGGCCAGCGCCGAACCGGCTTCGCAGATACTCAGCAGATAGAGCAGGTAAGGCACGAGATCCTCGAAGCGGCGCTCGAGCGTCAACACCTTGCCCATGACCCTTTCCCGGCACCCTCGCTCGTCGTCCTGATCGGTGATCTGGAAATAGTTCTTCAACAGCTCGATCAGGGGCAAATTGGCAAAGGCCTTGCCGTGCGATACCGAAAACGTCTCGAGCACCAGACAGCCGCGTCGGGAGCGCTCCTTGAATTCATGGAACAGCCGCGATTTTCCGACCCCGGCCTCGCCGACCACGGCAACCACCTGTCCACGGCCAGCTCTGGCCTTATCCAGCGCCCGGTTCAGCTGCTCCAGTTCGGCCTCGCGGCCTACGAACCTGGCGAGACCTCGGTGCGCCGCCAGTTGCAGGCGCGTGCGCAGCGCGCCGAGACCGAGTACCTCGTACACCGGGAGCGGATCGGGAATGCCTTTGACCTGTGTGGCCCCCAGGGCCCTGAACTCGAAATAGCCTTCGGCCAGCTTGTGGGTCGCTTCGCTCACGAGAATTGACGAGGGCGTGGCAATGCCTTCCATCCGGGACGCAATGTGGATCGTGTGTCCGACCGGATCGTAATCGGTGTGCAAGTCGTCGGTGCGGATCGAGCGCACGACGACTTCCCCGGTGTGCGCGCCAACGCGGATCTGCAGCGGAATGCCTTCCTCCAGTCGAATGCGATCGCTGTGGCGCCGCATCGCCTGCTGCATGCGCAGCGCCGCGAAGAGTGCGCGTTGCGCATGGTCTTCGTGCGCGATGGGCGCGCCGAACAGAGCGAGGATGCCGTCGCCCAGCGACTTGGCCACATAGCCCTCGTAGTAGTGCACGGCGTCCATCATCAGGGCGACGACGGGCTCGATCAGTCGATGGGCCTCTTCGGGGTCCATGTCGTGGATCAGCGCGGTGGAACCGGCCATGTCGGCGAACAGCGCTGTGACGGTCTTGCGTTCACCGGCGGTCTCACCTCGCGCGTCCATGGCCGCCTGCTCGGCGCGGATGCGTTCGGCAAGATGGTGTGGCGTGTAATGAACCGGCGCTCTGGATGGCTCTGGAACAGGCCGCGAATGCGGAGACGAGGGGGCAGGCGCTTCGGTCAGGGGGGCGCCGCACTCGTTGCAGAATTTGGCGGAAGGCGTCGCCTCGTGGCCACAGCGAGGGCACGCGCGCGGAAGATTGGTTCCGCACGCTTCGCAGAATTTGGCACCGGGGAGGTTCTCGCATCCGCAGTTTGTGCAGTGCATAACAGCATTTTCCTTGCCAAGGGCCACCATTCAGACATTATGCGCCGTATCCGATAAGGCAAGAGAAATGGCGGATCCGAAGGGCGTCGAATAGCACCAAGTTCACTTGCGCGCGCGTACCTCCGCGGCGTCGAGGCGCTCAGGATCCAGAGGGGGCATCGATCTACTGCAGTCTTTTCGGTTCGATGCGGGGTTGCTTAACCAAAGCGTAGGCGTGCCCATCCGGCGACGATTCGACCGGCTGCGGAATATCGGGTGACGCGTCACATGCATTCGGCAATCGCGTCGTGCGATATTCGTTTGGTGATTGTCCAAATTCCTTACGGAACTCGCGACCAAGATGGGAGGCATCCGAAAAACCACACGACGAAGCGATATCCGCAACTGTGCGGTCGGAACTGGTCAACAGCCACGACGCCATCCGTATCCGGATTTGTCTCGCATATACGCCGGGAGATTTTCCTGTCTCCGACGTGAAGAGACGTTCAAGCTGCCGAACCGACACTTCAAGCCGGCACGCGAGGTCGGGCAAACTCAGTGGCTGGCCGATATGTTGCTCCATCAGCAGAATGGCGCGCCTTACCTTGGGATGCGTCGCGGGTTCGAGGCCCGGAGGGTGGGGTTGCGGTGCGTTGCCTTTTTGGGCGTCATCGACAAGCAGAATACGGAGCGCCTTTCGGACAATTGTGGCTTCCACGTGGCGCAACAGGATGGCTGCTGCAACGTCAATCGACGCGCGCCCCCCGGAACAGGTGATGCGTTGTCTGTCGATAACAAAGAGTCGGTCGGCAACGAGGTCGCGCTCATCGAAGTGCGGAAAACGCTCGACGAAATCCCAATAGTGAAACCAGCTGACGCAGACTCGGAACCCGCTCATCACGCCCGCGCGTACAAGCGCAAACGCGCCCGTGCAGATTCCCACCAGCGTGGCTGATGTATCGGCCATGGCGCGAATAAAGGCGAGTGTCGCGTCGCTGGCCGGTGGCCCTGAGTGCAACAGTCCACCGACGATCACCACATAATCGAATACCCCCGACTCACTGAAAGTTGTCCAAGGTGTTATCTGGATTCCGCAGCTGGCACGAACTGGAGTCAGACTTTCTCCGACAATGGTCCACGAGCACCTAACGGGTCTACTCATGTCGCCTTCATCGCTCGCGAGCCTGAGAAGGTCTACGAAGCCGGAGAAGGCAGTCAAGGTGAAGTTGGGCAATAACACGATGCCGAAACGGAGTCGCCTCGAGGCCTTGGCCTCCGTATCAATTGAGTGCTGAACCATGAGAGACGCCTGCGTCAATGCATTCCCAACAATTGAAAACAACGGATGTTCGACAGTCCTGACGGGCACTTCGAACGCGAGTTGGCCACCTGTACCAGTTTGCAAGCGCGGCTGCCGACTGACAAGAGAGGCAATCCCTGGCGACGCCTCACCAGCATTGGGCCAGAGATCCAGGTCATGCTGGGCGCGCGGAGTAGGACCTGTCGCGAATCGACAAGGACGCGCTGGACCGGTCATGCAATCTCGGGAGAGCGGTCCGGTCTTCAGGAGTACTGTGACACGGACAAAACGCCTTTCCTGCGCCGCACCTGGATCTCCGAGGGCGGGAAGTATGGGAAGGCCAGCATTGGATGACGTAATAGGCAGGTATGCCGTGTAGCAAAAATCCTGGCTAGCATTCTGTCGCCTCAGGGCATCAAATCAATAAGCACCAGATAGCGAGGAACGGTGCCGAGCCGGATCTCATCGCGTGCAAGCTTCCAGGGCTGTTATGAATACCGCCACCGATTCCGGGATTGAACCATTCCCCGTCTTGCTGCCGAAATTCCCCTGCAGTCAAAAGCACATACGCCTCCTCCGGTGGATGGCTATGGTCTGGATACCGCACATTGGGCAACAGCACAGTAAAACCGAGTTGGACGTCGTAACGACTTTCTGCGCCACCGGGCCCGCAAATCATGCCATGTACGTGTCCATCGATATAGTTTTCACTGCCTTGCGAGCCGGATGTACGTCGGGACCATCCCAGGACAGGTTCGAGTGACTTGATCGTCTGCGCTGCGGTACCGAGTGGGGGACGCTCGTGCGTGATCGACGCTAGCGCAGCATCAAGCCATTCGCATGCAGGATATCGCGTGCTGTGTCTCACTCCGTCGTCTGAACAGGTTTGAAGCCGCTCGAACACTCGAGACGCGACTGCTCGTCCCGCTAAAGGAAGCCTGTCAGCCTGAAAAAGGCCCTCAGCGATGCGGACGAACGCGCTCACGTTTTCGGGGCGGGTACCGGACATGGTGTCTCCCGATGGCATTGAGTTAGGGACTGGCTGTGAGCTATCTGTCACAGCCAGTCCGTCTCGAAACTGCAATCGGTCAGCGAGACGCAGCCGTTCTCGGTGAGTACTACCTGCTGCTCGAGCTTGACGCCCTGAGAACCGCCTTCAGCACCGATGTAGCTTTCGACACACATGGTCATGCCAACTTCGAACCGGCCATCATAACCCGAGCTTTCCCAGTCGATCTGGTGTGCAATCGAGGGATACTCGTCCACCATTCCGATACCATGGGCAAGGCAGCAGTACCGGTTCTTGATAAACTCGTCTGGAATCTTCCACGCCTTTTCCGAGAACTCCCGGAACGTCATGCCCGGGCGCAGCAGGTCCATATTGAAATGGACCTGCGAGTAGGCGTATTCATAGAGCTTGCGCTGCTCATCAGTTGGGCGGCCGTCTCCAACCACCCAAGTGCGGGAAATGTCCGAGCAGTAGCCGTTTGGCCCCACCATATCTGTGTCGAAAGCCAGTAGGTCGCCGTCGCGCAAGACCCGCGAAGAACATTCATGCATCCAGGGATTGGTGCGGTCTCCGGAGGCGAGAAGGCGGGTTTCAATCCACTCGCCGCCGTGTCGGATATTTTCGTAATGGAGGTGTGCCCAAAGATCGTTCTCCGTCATTCCCGGCCGAAGTTCGCGCCGCATACGGTCGACGCCCATTTCGCAGGTGCGCAAGGATTCGCCAATGAGAACGAGTTCGCCTGACGATTTGATCAACCGGGCCGTCTCCATCAAGACCTGGCCGTCGCGCAGTGCTATTCCGTGCTTGTGCAGGTAGGCAGCGCCGTATGGGTCGAGGCGGTCCACTGCCAGCAGGCGCTCTCCTGGGGCATGTTTTCGGAAAACGTCGACAATGTCGGCGCCCCATGCCTCGGCGCGGCGCTCGGCTTCCTGGCCGGCATTGAAAAACGTCCAGCTAATCGCGCTGCGTAGTTCCACGTCGAGGTTCAGCCCGTCCCATACATGCTCGCTGCTGTGAAACTCCCATGCGACGATATGGCCGTTGGCGAAAACCACAATGTATCGCGCCGGATTGCGGCCTGCCCACACCTGCATGTTGGATGTATCGGTCGCGTAGCGAATGTTCACGGGGTCATACAGCAGTACGGCAGGGACCTCATGCTTGAGTAGCTGCTCCTGCACCCGGGCGAGCCGATAGGCACGAACATCCCGCAAAATCGCTTCCTTGCCGTCCGGTTCGATTGCGCTGCAAGCATCAAGCAACTGGTCGATCGCCATCCTGTTTTTCCTGGGGCTGTTTTGATGTTGCGTTTGCACGGAATAACGACGGGCGTCTCGGGGCGGCTTTGATCCCGCGGCGAAGTGCCTTGTGACTAGCGTGATGACCCTGGGCGACGCGCTAGAGCTCGAGTACAAGGTTTGACGTTGGACGGCTGCAACAGAGCAGCCGGAAACCCTTCAGGACTTCTCTGTCACGAATCCCACCGTTGTGTTTCATGTCCACCGTGCCTTCGAGTACCTTGGTCTTGCACGTACCGCAAATGCCCTGGCTGCATGACGACGGGACGGCGACTCCGGCTTTTCTTGCCGCAGCGAGCACGGTTTCGGAAGCATTCATGGTGAACGCCTTCGAGGAGCGTGCGAGCTTGACCGTGAAGGTATCTTGGGGAGTATCGCTTTCCGGCGCGGCGGGTTCTGCAGCGACACCAGCGGCAATGTCAAAGCTTTCCTGGTGGTATCGTGCCGGGTCGTGGCCACCCGCACGAAGCAATTCGCGCACTGCGCTCATGTAGCCGGCGGGCCCGCAGGTGAACACTTCACGATCGGCATAGTCAGGCGCCCAGTCGGAAAGAAGCTGCAGACTCAGTCGGCCAATCGGTCCCTGCCAATCTGCTTGCTCGCCGGGGCCTTCGCAGACGAAAAAAGTGCGAAGTCGGGGGGAGAGCTCTGCGAGCCTCTGCAGTTCGTTTCGGAAAATGATATCTGCCGGTGTCCTGGCGCTATGAACGAATACGACGTCACGGTCCAGCCCGAGATCGAGGCTCGCGCGTGTCATGGACATCAAAGGGGTGATCCCTGAGCCTGCAGAGAGGTACAGGGACTTGATGGCCGGTGCCGCTGTGGGGGTGAAGGTGCCGGCCGGACCGTATGCACGCAACAGGCTTCCCGGCTTCATGTTGTCGTGAAGCCAGTTCGACACGATCCCGCCGGGTACCCGCTTTACGGTGATGGAAACAAGCCAGGGACGCGTCGGGGCGGAGGAGATCGTGTAGCAACGCTCTACCGCCTGTCCTTGGACGTTGGCCGACACGGTCACGAATTGGCCGGGTTCAAAACCTACGGGCAGCCCATCACCCACGCGAAATTGAAAGCTCTTGACGTCGTGGGTTTCCTCAACCACGCGACAACATGTCAGGGTCCGCTGCTCGTTACTGGCCCAAGGATGGCCGCCACTTTCCCACGTCCTCGGGTTTGCAAGCCTGTCTTCAGCTTCAGGCGCCAAGTCGAACATTCCTTCAATCGAGTTCATAGCATCAAATCTGTTGTGACCGTCTTGCGTGCTCATTCAGCTGCTGACCAGCCATGAACTGCTCAACGCGCATCCTTGGAAATTGCGATAGCAGGGCGACGCTTGTTCCGACGGCGCGCCGCGTTCATCTGATATTTCTTCTCAGGTTTTGAACTGCCCTCGCTGTGCGACGAGTATTGGCGTGCACCAAGGTAGCGTCAATGCGCTTTATTTTCCCCGCTTCATTACATTAAGTTATGAGTCGAGAGAGGCCCGGATGATTCCGGTGGCCGAAGTAGTAGTTCGACCGCCTCAGTGCGGTGTCTCCCGGGGCGTATGGCCAGTCCTTGCGGGCGCGGTCCCCTTACCGGAGGTAACAAACTCCCCGCGCAGCGGCATCGGCGGCACAGGTGGTGTGACCTGCCTGGCACGGCATCATTCCTCATTTTTATTGGTAACTTCCCTGATCCGACACATTGTCGCCTTGACTTATACAATTTGTCGACACAAGATGAGTGTAACAGGAGGGCATATGAAGGCGACTGTCATCGAAATCGACCAGGAGGAAGCTCCCTCCCTGGACCGCAAGGCTGCCTTCGGGCATGCCCTTCGGCAACGCATCCTCAGCATGGAACTGGCGCCGGGTTCGACTCTCGACGAGGTGGCACTGAGCGTAGAGTTCGGGCTGTCGCGCCAGCCAGTGCGCGAGTTGATGCGCCAAATGGCTGCCGAAGGGTATGTTGAACTCGAGGCGAATCGCGCACCCCGCGTTGCCTCCATGAACTACGACTCGCTGCGCAGCTATTTTTTGGCAGCACCATTGATTTACGTTGCAACGACGAAGCTCGCAGCGACGCAGGCGACACCGGCGGACATCGACGCGCTCAAGCGAATCCAGGAGCGATTCCGCGCGGCAGTGGAAGGAACCATCGTGGATGAGCGGGTACTGGAGAATGACCAGTTTCACCTGGCAATAGGCAAGATGGCGCGCAATCCGTATCTGCTGCCAAGTCTGTGCCGCTTGCTGATTGACCACGCCAGGCTTGGCAAGACGTTCTATCAACCGAGCAACGAGCGAATGGAAGCCGAACTCGCGACCGCGGTGCAGCAACACGAAGACATCATCGATGCCATTCAACGGCGTGATGCCGAGGCTGCCGGATCAGTTGTGCTGGCGCACGTCAACCTGGCGCGGCGCAACATGGCTGCGTATGTGGCGCCCGAAGGCGTAGATGTACCGTTTGAGTTTTAGCAATGCCAGCTGAATGCCTTGGTCCTCAATAAGCTGTCACCAAGGTATTCCTGGCCAGCATATCTCATGCGGCGATTTCGTTTGTGGGGTCAATATCGGCTTCGTAATCTTGTGGTAACGGTAGCAATGGGGCGCCCGGTGGCGCTGGGATGACCGCTACCCGGTATGACAGGACGGCACACTAAGGCGACTGTCATCGAAATCGACCCGCACGAAGGGATCTCTCAGGACAGTAACGGTCCCTTTGAGCACACCCCTTGGGCAGCGACCGGAAATTTTGTTCGCGACCGCAGTATGCACCATCTTCGACGCCATCCAACGGCGTGATGCCGAGCTTACTGGAAGCGTTGTACTAGCGAACGTCAACCTGGCGTGGCTCAATATGGCCGCGTGTGTCGCCCGTAAATAAGTAGATGCTTCGTTATAGTTTTAGTATTACTAAATTAATGACTTGTTTGGTTCCTCATAAACATCTGTATCAGTGAGAGACTGCTATGACAGATTTGCTGTCCGCTACCGAGTACCGGAAAATCGCTCGTGAGATAAAGCTACCGACCCTTGCAATCATCGATGGCGAGGCACGTGGTGCTTTATCGGGCGAGACGTTTGCGACGCTTAATCCTGCGACAGGCGAGCATCTGGCGGACGTTCCGGCTTGCTCGACGGAAGACGTTGACTTGGCAGTCGCGAGCGCGCGCGCCGCATTTGCTGACGGGCGCTGGTCCAAGTTGCATCCTTCTGCCCGTAAGCAGGTGATTCTCAAGTTGGCCGACCTCATCGAGAAGAACGCTCTTGAACTTTCGGTCATGGAGAGTCTCGATAGCGGAAAGACGATTTTCGACTGCCAGACGGTCGACGTTCCTGAAACGATCAACGTGCTGCGCTGGCACGCAGAGGCCATCGACAAGATATACGACCAGGTCTCGCCCGCTTCGGATAGCCATATCGCCATGATCGTGCGGGAACCGGTTGGTGTTGTCGGCTTGGTGTTGCCCTGGAACTTCCCGCTTCTGATGCTGGCATGGAAAATCGGGCCCTCTCTTGCCGCCGGCTGCTCGCTCGTCGTGAAGCCCGCCGAGGAAACGTCGCTTACCACGATGCGCGTCGCTGAACTCGCGCTTGAAGCGGGTATTCCTCCGGGCGTCTTCAATGTCGTCACCGGTACGGGGCCTGCGGTAGGTGAACCCATTGGCCGCCATCGCGACATCGACATGGTGTCGTTCACCGGTTCGACCGATACGGGGCGACGCTTCCTGGCCTATTCGGCCGAAAGCAATCTCAAGGAGATTGTGCTTGAAATGGGCGGCAAGAATCCCTGCATCGTGATGTCCGACGCAACGGATCTGGAAGCCGTGGCAGGCCATATTGTCAACGGTGCGTTCTGGAACATGGGCGAAAACTGTTCGGCCATTTCGAGGCTCATCGTTCATCGTGACATCAAGTCGTCGCTTCTCGACAAGATCACGAAGCTTGCCGAAGAATGGCGTGTCGGCGATCCGCTCGACCCTGCGCACCGTATCGGCCCATTGATTTCGCAACAGCACTACGAGAAGGTGGCGTCCTATCTTGCCGACGAAGTGAACGTGCTTTATGGCGGGAAAACGAGTGAGGGGCGCTATGTCCACCCCACAGTCATCGATGTAGAAAGTAACGCCGTACGGCATGCGCGTGAAGAGATTTTTGGCCCGATTCTCTCGGTCATCACGGTAGACAGCCTGCAGGAAGCAGTCGACATTGCTAACGACACCGACTATGGCCTTGCTGCCTCGGTTTTCGCCGGTAATGGCAAGCGTGCGATGCGCGCTGCGCGAGCGATTCGCGCGGGCACCGTTACCGTGAACTCGTTTGGTGAAGGCGACATCACGACACCATTTGGCGGCTTCAAGCAGTCGGGTTTCGGCGGTCGAGACAACTCTCTCGCCGCGCACGATCAATACACACAACTCAAGACCATCTGGCTTGATCTGAACGATAACGAAACGGACGAAGAGTAACGACATGAGCAACTTTGCATTTCATGGCATCAATCTGGCAATTAGTACTCCTTTTGATGAAAGCGGGAAAATCGACTATGGTCGGTTGGAGAGCCTGATCGAACGGTATCTCGCGGTGGGCGTTGGCGGCTTCGTCCTGAGCTCGGGCACAGGCATGCACGTCTACCTCTCTCGGGAGGAGTCCAAGTCGCTCGTGGCGTTTGGGGCCAAGGTAATTAACGGACGCGCACGAATCATCGCCCAGACGTCCGCGCTGCTCGTCGATGATGTCGTCGAGCTTACGCGTCATGCTGCGGACTGCGGTGCAGGAGCGGTCATGGTGCTGCCGCCGTTCTTCGAGGGACCGGCTGATGACGACGGGGTATTCGAGTTCTATTCCTCGGTCGCACGTGCCGGCGTGCCGATTATTGGCTACAACGTGCCGCAAGCCGTTGGCGTGGAAATCACGCCGTCGCTCCTGCGCCGGCTGTGTGAGATTCCCGAATTCCTCGCGGTAAAGGACAGCAGTGGCGATCTGGCCAGCCAGGCGGCCCTGATCCGCACGGGGTTGCCAATGATGAACGGCGCGGACCCGCTCGTGCCGTACGCGATGTATGCCGGTGTGGGCGGGCTGATCTGGGGCGGTGCCAATTTCGCACCGAAGACTTGCGTCGAGCTGGTCGCTGCGGCACAGGAGCATCGCTGGGATGACGCGAGAGAAGTCTGGCGAATCCTGGAGCCCGCCATGTCGTTGATCTGGCAAGGCGACTATGTGCAATCGGTCTATGCGGCCGCGCAAATGACGGGCTATGGCGCCGGCAACCCGCGTCGCCCCTTGTCACGCCTTTCGGCCGGGAAGATCGATGCCCTGAGGCGTGCGCTCGGTGATCTGGTCGAGCGCGAAAAGGCTCTGTAATTCATCGAGAGACCGGACGAAATATCATGTTCGTAGCTAGCAAACTCCCCCAGCATTTGGGCCAATCGGGTTGGGTCTCCATGCTGCCCCCGAGGAAGCCACGCCCCGCGCTTAGCGGCACCGTCAATGCCGACATCGCCGTTATTGGCGGAGGGTTCGCCGGGCTTTCGGCGGCCCGGCGTCTGTCACAACTCGATCCCAAGCTCAAGGTCGCGGTCCTCGAAGCTGGAGAAATTGCGCAGGGCGCCACCGGGCGGAACTCCGGGTTCATCATCGATTTGCCTCACGAGGTCTCGTCCGAGGATTACGGGGGCTCGGACAGCAACGAGCGGCGCCACGACATCAAGATTCATCGTATGGCGATCGCCCTCGCACGGGAGTTGGCAGAGGAGAAGGGCTGGGGAAAAGACATCTTTGACCCCTGCGGAAAGTACAACGTCGCGATGGGGCCGAAGGGCGATAAACATGTGGTGTCCTATGCCAGGCAATTGGACGCCATTAAGGAAGAATATCGCTTGCTCGATGGAAACGAGATTGCCACGGTAACCGGCACGCGTTCATTCACGTCGGCGATTTTCACGCCGGGTACCGTGATTATTCAGCCCGCGGCCTATATCAGGGGCCTCGCCGACTCCTTTGGCGGCTCGGTCAAGCTCTTTGAAAATACCCCCGCCTTGTCTTTCGAGCGCCAAGGCACATCGTGGCGTATCAAGACACCCAACGGTATGGTGAACGCGGCGAAGATCATCCTCGCCAATAACGGGCACGCGCAGAGTTTTGGGCTTTTCCGTGGCGTGCTTCTGCATGTTTATACGTATGCCTCCATGACCGCGGCCTTTGACCCCAAGCGACTCGGCGGTCAACGGTCATGGGCGGCAACGCCTGCGTTCCCGATGGGCACAACGGTTCGCAGGGTTCAGGGCGACGACGGCGACCGAATTCTGATTCGCTCCCGTTATACGTACAACCCCAGGTTGCAGGTCAGCGATGGCGCGATTGGGCGCGCCGGCCGCATACACGACCGCAAGTTCGAGGCGCGCTTTCCCACGCTTAAGGGCCTGCAGATGCAGTATCGCTGGGCAGGCGCGATGGCACTCACATGGAACGGAGTTCCGGCGTTCGGGGAAATTGAGCCCGGAATCTTCGCCGCGATTGCGTGCAATGGAGTCGGTGCCACGAAAGCGACCGCATCCGGGATCGCTGCTGCCGAGGCGGCAATGGGTGTCGATTCATGGCTTGTAAAGGTCTTCAAGGGCTTCGCGACACCGAAGCCACTTCCGCCACAACCCTTCTTGACGATCGGCGCGACTGCAAACCTCAGCGTCAAGGAATGGTCGGCCGGAATCGAATGATGAATCATATTTTCATGTATGAATTCGAGCCGGTACGTTTTTCAGGAATTAAAGGGGTTTTGAAAATGAAAGCAATCAGCTTCTCTCTTTGCGCAGCGCTTGGCCTTGTTGCCTGGGCGCCGGTTTCTTACGCCGGGTCCTGCGGGCACGTAACCATAGCAAGCATGAACTGGCAAAGCGCCGAGGTACTAGCTGCAGTCGACAAGATCATCCTTAACCAAGGCTATGGTTGCGATGCTGAAGTATCGACAGGTGACACTGTGCCAACCATCACCTCGATGGTGGAAAAAGGTCAGCCGGATATCGCGCCCGAAGTCTGGACAGACAACGTTCCGGATGTCGTGAAGCGCGGGTTGGCGGAAGGGAAACTGCAGCAGACCGCCAAGGTAATCTCCGATGGCGGTATGAACGGGTGGTTCATCCCGAAATATGTAGCCGACAAGCATCCCGAAATAAAAACCATTGCGGACGTGCTGAAACACCCGGAGTTGTTCCCTGCACCTGATGACCCGAAGAAAGGGGCTATCTACAACGGCCCGCAAGGTTGGGGCTGGACAGTTATCACGGCTCAACTCTTCAAAGCATTCAAGGCCGATAAAGACAACTTTGAACTGGTTGACACGGGCTCCGCCGCTGGGCTCGACAGTGCTATCGCCAAGGCATATCAACACAAGCAAGGATTGGTTGCTTACTACTGGTCGCCCACAGCACTGCTTGGGAAATATCCGATGGTACGCCTTGACCCCGGCGTACCGTTTAACGAGGCGGAATGGCGGCGATGTACCACGAAAGCAAATTGCCCCGATCCCAAGCCGACTGGCTGGCAAACGTCGGACCCCGTCTATACATTCGTTACCAAGCGTTTTGCGTCGGCCACCAGTCCAGACGTCATGCAGTACCTGAATACGCGCGCCTGGAGCAACGCGACAGTGAACCAGTTGATGGCCTGGATGACTGCAAACCAGGCTACCGGAGAGGATGGTGCCAAGCATTTCTTGAAGGATAACAAGAATGTATGGACTAAATGGGTATCTAAAGACGCAGCTGACCGCATCAACGCGTCTCTGTGAACCGGGTTGGCTTACGTTACCGAATTCTTCGGTGCGGTGAAAAGTGCCACATATGGTTCTGGAATGGAGGAAGTAGACATGAACTGGCTAACCAGATTCCCACACATGCAGGACGACGCGCTTCTCAATATGAAGCGGTCAATCGATGACGGTTTTCGAGCCTTTACGGCCGCGTATGGTGACCCCATCGATGCAGCGTTCCACCCGCTTCAGCAATTCTTGATGGCGTCAGAACGCTTTATGACGCAGACCCCGTGGCCGATTATCATGCTGCTGATTCTCGCCGTGGCGTGGGTCGCCAGCAGAAACTGGAAGATTGTCGTCGGGTGCCTTGTCACACTCGCCGCGATTGGCTATCTCGACATGTGGGAGGACACGATGCGAACCGTGTCCATGATCTTCGTCTGTACGCTCCTGTCGATCATCATCGGCTTGCCAATCGGCATTCTGATGGCGAGATCGGACCGGGCTCGCAGGCTGGTCGACCCGGTTCTCGACGTGATGCAAACCATGCCGAGTTTCGTCTATTTGATCCCCGTGGTGATGTTGTTGGGCATCGGACGCGTGCCTGGCCTGATCGCTGTCGTCATCTACGCAATCCCACCGATGATACGCTTGACCAATCTTGGTATCCGTCTTGTCGACAAGGACATTCTCGAGGCGGCCGACGCGTTTGGCTCATCGAGCTGGCAGCGGCTGTTGAAGGTTCAACTGCCTCTTGCTCTGCCGACGATCATGGCTGGGGTCAATCAGACCATCATGATGGCTCTGGCGATGGTGGTCGTCGCCGCGATGATTGGTGTTCAGGGTCTTGGGCAGCCCGTGCTGAAGGCCATTGCAAACCAGTATTTCACACTCGGCATCTTTAACGGTCTCGCCATCGTGGGCATTGCGGTCATCTTTGACCGAGTCAGCCAGGCGTATGGCAAGCGGCTCCAAAAGCATCAGGAGGTCGTCCATGGCTGACATCAATTCTGGCGGGATCAAGATCCGCAATCTCTACAAGATCTTCGGTCCAAAGGGCGCGTCTTATGTCGACGCCGTGAAAGGCGGTCTTTCCAAGGCTGATTTGCTCGCGCAGTCCGGCCACGTACTTGGCTTGCGTAACATTAATCTGGATATTCCCGCGGGATCCATTCAGGTGATCATGGGCCTGTCTGGTTCAGGCAAGTCCACGCTTATCCGGCACATCAATCGATTGATTGACCCTACGGCCGGTGAAGTGCTGATCGGCGGCGTCGATGTGTGCAAGATGAAGGAAAAGGATCTGCGTGAGTTTCGTCGGCGCCAAACGGCGATGGTATTTCAGAAGTTTGCACTTCTTCCCCACCGTAATGTGCTGGACAACGTCGTCTACGGTCTCGAGATTTGCGGCGTCGCGCGCTCCGCATCAGTCGAGACAGCGATGAGATGGATTGAGCGTGTCGGTCTCAAGGGATTTGAGCAACGCTATCCGAATCAGTTGTCGGGTGGCATGCAACAACGCGTGGGTTTGGCGCGCGCGCTTGCATTGGATGCGCCGGTTCTGCTGATGGACGAAGCCTATTCCGCGCTCGATCCGTTGATTCGCATGGATATGCAAACCGTGCTTTTGGACCTTCAAAAGGAAATCCGCAAGACGATTGTCTTCATTACCCACGATCTGGATGAAGCGCTTCGGCTCGGCGATCAGATCGCTATCTTGCGCGATGGAAATATCGTTCAGCAAGGGACAAAGCAGGACATCGTCCTGCGCCCGGCCGACGAGTATGTGAGCAACTTCGTCAAGCAGGTGAATCGCGGGCGCGTCGTGTGCGTCGAGGCGGTCATGTCTCCGTTGCGCCCGGGAATTGCCGCGGTTGGCAGGTCCATTGCAGCTGGGACGACGATCGAGGATGCGATTTCGGTGCTGACGCACGATCCGGAAATTGACCATTTGGACGTTGTCGGGGAGGGTAATCTGCCGCTTGGCACCGTGAGTCTCCGTCAATTGGCTTGTGCGCTGACTACTCAGGAAGGAACATCCGAGACTGGTCATGTGCGGCCCGATGTGGGCGACTGTGTCGACGCGCGGGTAGCCGTTTCTCGTGCATGAAAGACATCATCAATTGTGGAAAACCATGTTTAATCGAGCCGAACACACCCTCGAAGCTGTAGATCCCGATTTGCTTAGGGCGATCAAGCAGGAGAACCGCCGCCAGGAAGAGCACATCGAGCTCATCGCGTCAGAAAACTACACGTCTCCCGCGGTCATGGCCGCGCAGGGCTCGCAGCTCACCAACAAGTACGCCGAAGGCTATCCCGGCAAGCGCTACTACGGCGGCTGCGAATACGTGGACGTCGTCGAGCAGCTCGCGATCGACCGCGTGAAGGAACTGTTCGGCGCCGAAGCCGCCAACGTCCAGCCGAACTCGGGCTCGCAGGCCAACCAGGGTGTGTTCTTCGCCATGCTCAAGCCGGGCGACACCATCATGGGCATGAGCCTCGCGCACGGCGGCCACCTCACGCACGGCTCGCCGGTCAACATGTCGGGCAAGTGGTTCAACGTCGTGAGCTACGGCCTGAACGAAGCCGAAGACATCGATTACGACGCCGCCGAAAAGCTCGCGCAGGAGCACAAGCCCAAGCTGATCGTGGCGGGTGCCTCGGCATTTGCGCTGCGCATCGACTTCGAGCGTCTTTCGAAGATCGCGAAGAGCGTGGGCGCGTACCTGATGGTCGACATGGCGCACTACGCGGGCCTCATCGCCGCGGGCGTCTACCCGAACCCGGTGCCGTTCGCCGACTTCGTCACCACGACCACGCACAAGAGCCTGCGCGGCCCGCGCGGCGGCGTGATCCTGATGAAGGCCGAATACGAGAAACAGATCAACTCGGCAATCTTCCCGGGCATCCAGGGCGGTCCGCTCATGCACGTGATCGCGGGCAAGGCGGTGGCGTTCAAGGAAGCGCTCTCGCCGGCATTCAAGGAATACCAGCAGCAGGTGGTCGAGAACGCCCGCGTGCTGGCCGAAACGCTGGTCAAGCGTGGCCTGCGCATCGTCTCGGGTCGCACGGAAAGCCACGTGATGCTGGTGGACCTGCGCGCGAAGAAGATCACGGGCAAGGCCGCCGAAGCCGTGCTGGGCGCCGCGCACATCACGGTGAACAAGAACGCGATCCCGAACGACCCGGAAAAGCCGTTCGTGACGAGCGGCATCCGCCTCGGCTCGCCGGCGATGACGACGCGTGGCTTCGGCGTGAAGGAAGCCGAGCAGGTGGGCAACCTGATTGCCGACGTGCTCGACAATCCGGAAGACGCAGCCACGATCGAGCGCGTGAAGGCGCAGGTCGCCGAGCTGACGAAGCGCTTCGCGGTATACCGCTAGCTGCCCGGAATCCGTGCTGGGCTACCCGCAGGGTAAGAAAGGAACCTTGCTTAATGTGAGTAGCCCGGTATTACATTTGCAACGTGGCACGGGTTTCGCGAAGTCGTTTGGATAGGTGGATAGGGTTTTCAGGTCGCAACGCCGTTAATTCGAATAGTCACATCAAAAATCATAATAATTATGTAGTAATGCTATTCAAATAAAAATCTGATCAACACTTAGTTCAACGCATACCGGGGTAGGTCCGGCAACTCTTGAAGGAACTGCAATGAAACTGAAATTTCTAGGGACACTGGTCGCAGCTGGAGTTTTCTGCGGTAGCACGCAGGCCAACGCCGCCGGTTGCGGGAGCGTGACGATTGCAAGCATGAACTGGCAGAGTGCCGAACTCGAGTCCGCCGTGGACAAAACGATTCTTGAGGAAGGTTATGGCTGTCAGGTGAATACAGTGATTGGAGACACGGTTCCGACGATTACATCGATGGTGAACAAGGGCACACCGGACATTGTGTCGGAAGGGGCCATCGATTTGCTGCCCACAATCGTCAAACAGGGGATTGATGACAAGAAGGTCATCATGGGGGCAAAGACGATTCAGGAAGGCGCAGTCATGGGATTTTACATCCCCAAATACGTTGCGGACGCGCATCCTGACATCAAGACGTTTCAGGATGCCTTGAAGCATCCGGAAATCTTCGCGGACCCCGAGGATCCGGGCAAAGGTGCGGTTTTTAACGGCCCGCAGGGGTGGGGCATGACAGTCAACGGTGCTCAACTGTTCAAGGCGTACAAGGGTGCCCAGGCGGGGTTCAAGCTGATCGATACGGGCTCGGCGGCGGGCCTGGACGGATCGATCGCGAAGGCCTACGAGCACAAACAGCCGTGGCTCGGCATCTATTGGTCGCCTACCTCCCTGCTTGGCAAATACAAGATGGTCAGACTGGACGTGAGCACCCCTGTCGACCAGGCCGAGTGGAAGCGGTGTACGACGGTGGCGAACTGCCCTGACCCGAAGCCGACAGGGTGGCCGGTGGGGCGGTTGTACACCCTCTTTACCAAATCATTTGCGGCAAACGCCAGCCCAGATGTCATGAAGTACCTGGATACACGGACGTTCAAGACCGCTGACGTCGAGCAAGTCATGACCTGGATGACGGACAACCAGGCGACTGGCGAAGATGGGGCGAAGCGCTTCCTCAAGGAAAAGCAGGATGTCTGGACCAAGTGGGTAACGCCGGCCGCAGCGGAGAAAATCAAGGCATCGTTGTAAAGGCAGTCAACGGCGGCTTTTGACTCGCTGTTCGCGTCCGGGCGGCGAGTCGTCAACGGAAGATGTTGATGGCCCTCGGTACTTCGGTATAGGTATAGAAGCGCTTTCCACTCATGGTCCCACAATGAAAGTAGCGATGGACGGTGCGAAGGGCTATCGGCGACTCATCCCTTCGCTCACGGCACTGGTCGAATTCGAGGCGGTGGCGCGGCTACGAAGCTTCACGAATGCGGCTTCAGAGCTTGGCGTGACGCAGGCAGCCGTCAGTCGGCAGATCAGGTTACTCGAGGAGTTGCTCGGGGTAAGGTTGCTGGACCGACTGCACCGCACGACCGCGTTGACCAACGAAGGCGAGGCGTTGTACGCCGTTGTTTCGGAGGCGATGGGAAAAATCGCAGGCGTGTTCGACCGCCTGTCGGCTGGAATCGAGGGCAACGACGAGCTCGTGCTGGCAACGACAGCGGCGTTCTCGCATTTCCGGCTGATGCCGAGTCTCGCGAGGCTCAAACGCCTTCAACCGAATCTGCGCCTTCGACTCACCACTACGATGTTTACTGCGGACCTTCGTCGCAACGAGGTGGATGTCGAGGTGCGCTGGGGCAATGGAAACTGGAGTGACGGGACAGCGCATCTGCTGTTCGATGAGCAGGTATTTCCGGTATGTTCGCCAGCCTGGAAAGATGAGTACGGCGCGCCGGGGTCGCTGGAGGAGTTGGCGAATATGACGCTAATTGCGTACGACCCAACGTCCGAGGGTTGGCTGACATGGGAAGAATGGTTCAGGGCCATCGGCGCACATTCGACCAAGCTCAATTACGGGATTCGCACCTGCCTTTACACCGATGCCATTCAGGCGGCACGACTGGGGCAGGGTGTTGCGCTGGGTTGGGGCAGGTTGCTTCACGAACATCTGGCTTCCGGAGAACTCGTCCGCCTCACGGACGCTTCGCTCCCCTTGCGAGACGCCTATTACATGGTTGTGCCTCATGGTCGAGCGATCACGCCGACCATTAAAACGCTCATGGAGTTGCTGCGAACTGCTGCAGGGGTCACGTGATGGTTTGCCTGCGTGCGCTGGACCATGAGTTTGCGCGTATCGGGTGGCCATAAACCAAAGTTATACGTTCACGAAAATAAAGCGCATTGACGTCGTTTCTCGGCAATCGAATACTGCCGATAACGCGGGAACATTCGAAGTCCCCGTATCCCCATCAACGTTGGAGAAAGACAATGTCAGAAGTTCAGTTGAAGTCCCTTGGTGAGCTGATCAGGAGCCGTGAGTCAGGGTGCGGATTGCCTGGAGAGGTTTTTATCCGATCGGATATTTTCGATACTGACGTTGATGTTTTCTTTCACAAGCACTGGATCCTGGTCGGCGTGACGGCGGACATACCCGAACCGGGTGACGTCTCCGTTGTCGATATCGGCAAAGCGTCCATCATCCTCGTACGGGACGACGATGAGAACATTCGTGCTTTCCGCAACGTCTGCCGTCACCGTGGCGCGCGCTTGAAGGACGCAGGCAAGTCGACGGTGGGCAAGTTGGTATGCCCGTACCATCAGTGGACGTATGACCTTGATGGAAGCTTGTGTCACACGAAACACATGGGTAAGCATTTTGACCCAACGTGTCGCAGCCTGTTGCCGGTTCACACTAAAGTCGTCGGAACCCACGTGTTTGTCTGTCTCGCAGACGAACCGCCGGCTGACATCGGAAAGCTGGAAGCAACGATGGCGCCGCGCTTTGCTCCGTATGACTTACAGAACACGAAGATTGCGCATGAAGCTGAGATTATTGAGGATGGCAACTGGAAGCTTGTCATGGAAAACAACCGGGAGTGTTACCACTGCGAGGCGGGGCACCCGGAACTGACGGTATCTTTTCTGCCTGAGGACTTCGGCTTCAGCACAGACGAAATGACGGAAGAATCGCTGCGCGCGCTCGACGATTACCACAAGCGCAACGACGCAAGCCAGCAGGGTTGGGAGAAGGAAGGATTGCTATGCTCGCCCGTCGAAGAATTGGGCGGAGATGTGGCGACGCAGTTTCGCACTCAACGTCTGGTCATCGCCGGATGCGGCGAATCGCAGACCATGGACACCAAGGTGGCGTGCCAAAAGCTTCTGGGTCGTTCGTCTCGGCGCGACCTTGGCGACACGCACATGTGGACTCACAACTCGTGGACGCATGTGATGAGCGATCACGCAATGATTTCGTACATCATCCCTCTCACTCCGGAAAAGACGTTGGTGCGCACGAAGTGGCTCGTACACGCTGACGCTATTGAGGGGGTGGACTATGACGTCAACAAACTCACTGAGGTTTGGGTCGCTACGAACGCGCAGGACGCTAGTCTGGTAGCCATCAACCACCGCGGCGCGCAGGATCCGGGTTACATCCCCGGGCCGTATTCGCCGTTCACCGAAACCTACGTCGACCAATTCGTTGACTGGTATGCCGCGCGCCTCAAGGCGCACGGCGTCTGATCCGACGGTCTTTTGGGTAAGTCGATGCCACATGGTCCTCTGGAGAAAACGGATGCGCGCTACAAGGAGGCCTCGTTGGATCGACGTGGCAGGTGAACAAGAAATCGAGGAGAGTGGTATCAAATCTGGCCGTAAAACCTCGCGAATCACGATTTCCTGCAATCCCGAAGACATGACGGCTCGTAACAGCGGCAACGCGAGTGCCCTGGCAGCGCGCTCTTGCCGCCGCCTATCGCGTTTAACCCCCTTGCTTTTGCTGTTGAATCCATCATGAAAATGAGTCGTGGTATTGACGTGGACGGTGAGGCCGGGCAACCCACCGACCGTAAATCCGCGTTGGCCGGGGCCTTGCGGCACCGGATCATCAGCATGGAACTGCGCCCCGGTGCCGTCGTTGACGAGTTGGAGCTGGCCGATGAATTTAGCCTTTCCCGACCGCCTGTACGCGAATTGATGCGTCAGATGGCGGCGGAAGGCTACATCGAGCTCGAGGCTAATCGCCCTGCACGCGTTTCGTCTTTGAATTATCAGTCGCTGCGAAGTTTCTTTCTCGCCGCCCCACTTATCTACATTGTCACTACTCAATTGGCAGCGGCCAATTCGACGCCGGATGACATTGATCGTTTAAAGAGAATTCAGCAGAACCTTCAGATCGCCGTCAGCGAGAATGATGTCGATGGCCGCGTGCGGTACAACGACCAGTTTCATCTCGAAATTGGCAGGATGGCGCAGAACGACTACTTGATGCCGAGTCTGCGTCGTCTCCTTATTGATCATGCGCGTCTCGGAAAGATCTTCTATCGCCACCCCGGCGTCGAGCGCATGCAGCAGGATATGGCCGACGCCGTCGACCAGCACGAACAGATCATCAAGGCTATCGCGCTGCACGATGCGGTTAGAGCTGGCGATCTTATTCGGGCGCACTGGGAACTCTCACGTCTTCGCATGGCGGAATATGCGGTGCCCGAAGGCGTCCATGTGCCCATTGGCGTCGCCTGACGCCGACCCTCGTACCGACTGCCCGCTTTGGTCCGGTCGTCGGATGTGATGATGCTGCCCCGGTAACACTGCCGCGGCACCCGATGCGCTTCAATGCTGTTGCCAGGACTCGCGACCCGGCTGACGGAACATAGTTATCGCGCTTGGAGGCCAGTCGAAGTGCGACGCGTGGAGATGGGGTAACGGGCACGCTACTGCCCGGAGCTCGCCGACGACTAGTTCGAAGTCGGGAATAGCGCATCGTCCAGGCCGCCAACGGAGTCTTTCCAACTCCCACCCCGAAAGCATTTAGGCGGCGAGCTTGCATCAATATTCCTGCGGGGAATACAGCATGCCTCGAATTCGTTTGTCCGCTTGGCCTTCATGCCTTATCGTCGAAAGAATACCTCCAAAGGCGATGGAAGAGACGACAGCAATGTACTGCGGTAAGGCCTCCCTCTCGAACGTAACTCGACTATGTGTGGGTTCTCTGGCGTCTCCGCCTTGTGCGCGAGAAACGTCGACACCGTGCATCACGACATGCCCATTGAGTGTTTGCGAAGCTCGGTGAACCAGCATGAGGGCGATCGTTTATGAGGGTACGCTCAGCGATCAACCTCCAATTCGGAAGTTGGTCGTTCGATGCGATCTCTCTTCGTCGCCTTAGCGATCAAGGTTGTTTCACGTGACCCATATTACTCAACGGTCAATATTTTATGCGAACAGTGCCACGGAAAGGTGGTGTATAAAATTGAATAATAAAACATAAATTTAATTATAGAAGTTTATAAATAAGCAGGAGTCAATAGTTGAGACAGGTAAATATATCCATTGAGGACGCCCCGATAAATCGATTCCATCACTTCCTGACGGTGCGCGCTTCGGGTGGGTGGCTGATGGATGGATACATACTGAGCATTATTGGTGTCGCACTGACGAAGGTCTCGAGTGCGCTCCAGCTGGATAGCTTCTGGCAAGGCATGGTCGCTGCATCCGCGCTGATTGGGATTTTTCTCGGTGGATTCATTGGCGGGAATCTAACCGATAAACTTGGAAGAAAGCGGCTGTTCCTTGCCGGTCCGATTATCTTCCTTGTTTGTTCCGTCGCTCAGTATTGGGTTGAATCCGGAGTCACACTCTTTATCTTGAGGTTGGTGATCGGGATTGGAGTGGGGATCGAGTATCCGGTTGCCAGCGCCATGCTCGTCGAATTCCTGCCAACCAGATACCGCGGACCGCGCCTCGCGATGGTTCAGATATTGTGGTTTGCAGGTGCTGCACTCGCCTATCTGGCCGGAAACATCATATCGGACAGTTTTGGAACTGAATCGTGGCGTCTCGTGCTCGCAAGCCCTGCCGTCCTTTCCGCGATGGTGCTTGCTGCACGGATTGGTACTCCCGAGTCACCCCGTTGGTTGCTGAGCAAAGGGCGAGGCAGTGAGGCAGAGCGAATCATCAAGAAGGTCTATGGATCTGGCTTTTCGCTGGCAAACATCGCCTGTGCAGCGTACGGTAAGAAGCACGCTTCATTCATGAGTGTGCTGCGTTCAGGCTACGGGCCGCGTATGGCGTTCATTGTCGTGTTTTGGACTTGCGCTGTGGTGCCGGTCTTCGCAGTTTACGCCTTCGTACCAAAGGTATTGGAGGCATTCAACCTTACAGGTCGTTGGGCGGATTTTGGTTCGACCGTCATTACGTCTCTGTTTGTGGTTGGTTGTATTCTCGCTACGCAACTGATCAATCGCCTGGGACGCAGGAAAATGCTGATTCACAGTTTTCTTTGGTCTGGGTTGGCCCTCTTTGTTCTGGCGTTTTCGCATCAGGACAACAAGCTTTTGATACTCACATTGTTTGGCTCCTATGCGGTTTTTATTGGTGGCGCGCAGGTCTTGCAAACGGTGTATCCGAATGAACTGTTCCCGACCGAAGTCAGAGCGGCTGCGATGGGCATGGGTACTTCGCTCTCGCGCGTAGGCGCGGCAATTGGAACGTGGTATGTGCCTGTCTCGCTTGAATCAATCGGCATTGGTAACACTATGCTAGCGGCCGCAATCGTCACCTTCATTGGTTTGATAGCAGCGGTGTGCATGGCGCCTGAAACTTGCGACATGAGCCTGGAAAGTGCTGCATCGTTAGAACGCTAGGAAAGCGGACCGGCTGGTGGTACGAACACAGTCCTTACCCGTGATTCAACTCGCATGGAGGTAGGGGCGAGTGGCTACTGGCAGGTTCGATATCTCTGACTCTGGCCACCGGGCGGGTTCGCCCGGCGGCAATTTGGTAGTGACGGGCTGAATACCCAGTAGCCGCCCTCAGAGGCTGGGTCTGGGGTTAGAAAACAAGGGCTGTTTGACGGGCCTCGCGAAATGAGCCTGTTGGCAGCAGCGACGAGAGCCTGCCCCGAAGCGAGAGCCTGACTTCGTGCGGTAGGTATTTTTCCGACTGAAGGCCTCTACCGGGATCACGCATCGCAGGTATGCTCTGAGTGCGGCCGGGGGCATGACTTTCCGGCCCACAACGCCTATCTCGTGACGTTTTGGCTGCCCGGCGTGCAGCCGCAGTTACTCCTTGCCGCGCATCCGAAACCTCCTCTGGTAGTTGGGCACCACCGGCTCGGTCACGCCGATGATGTGCGTCCCTTGCTACTAGTTTTGTTTCGCCTCAGTCGCCTGGAGGGGAAACGCGCTTCGAAGCTCGAGGATTCAATACGGTTGGATTTTCTAAAGGGGTGACTCGGGGGAAGGACGTGCGCCTGGTAGGCCGGCGTGACCACACGCGCCCACCGTAAGCGGCTGGGACGTGGCGAATGGCGAGGGTGCCAGGTGGCGATCTTGAGGTTCAACGAGGTTTGTCTCGCCGGCGTTGCGACGCCTGGACGCGGTACGGAATTCGGCGTGACCGACTACGTCTGCGAAGAGGGCGCCCACTATTTTTGTAGCCGCGTTGAGAAGGTTGTTGAGTCCACGAACGTGGGGGTTTGGCGCGCGGTCTTCGAGAGCATTGCGTCGATAGCTTCGGATGGGAAAAGGCCATCGACCTTGCGCATCAGGACTGCAGATGCGATTGCCGCCCTCCATCGACGATGGGGGCGGCAACACGTTGCTCCGAGTGGCGCAAAATCGCGCCACCCCGCATCAGACGGCGACTATTCCCCCGTTTGCATCGATCACCCATTGGGGTGCGTCCTGCAATGCGACGGGGCGCAGGAAGCGTTCGATCGCCGTATAACCGACGGAGGTGGTTTGCGGCTGCGTCGAGGCGGGCCACGGACCGCCGTGTTGCTGCGCATCGCACACAGCGACGCCAGTCGGCACGCCGCGGAACAGTACGCGCCCAGCAATGCGCTGCGCGGCGGCCGCCAGTGCGCGGTTCCCGGGCGTATCGTCATCGGCGCCCCAGAGTGTCGCTGTAAGCGAGCCTTCGACGGCCGCGAGTACGTCGATCACGCTGGCTTCGTCGCGGACCTTCACGACCAGCGCGGCGGGACCGAACATCTCTTCGCGCAATGCCGGGTTTGCGATGAACGATGTTGCGTCGGTTTCGAAGAGGCGGGGGGCGGGCGGCAATGCTGCAGCGTCGCTGCCCGGGGGTGCGGCAAGCCGTACGTGCACCCTTGGCTGAGCGGCGATGTGCGCGACAGCATGCTCGAAGCCGGTTCGCATCGGGGGCGTAAGCATGGCATGCGTCTTTTGCGCAGACAACGATTGAGCGAGTGCCTCAACAAAGCGCTCGCCGTCGGCATCGTCGCGCACCACGATCAGGCCAGGGCTCGTGCAGAATTGGCCGCTGCCCATCGTAATCGACGCGGCGAGCGTCGCGGCGGGCACGTCGACGCCCTCTGCGAGCGCGTGAGGTGTCACGACCAGCGGATTGATCGAGCCGAGTTCCCCATAGAAGGGAATCGGGCGAGGCCGGGCATTGGCGGCGCGCCAGAGCGCAACGCCGCCCTGCCAGGATCCTGTGAACGCAACGGCGGATACGTCGGGATGGCTCACGAGGTGCACCGCCGCTTCGCGTGAAGCCTGGTCGACGAAATCGATCACACCTTCGGGCAGGCCTTGCTCGCGCAGCACTGCAGCGGCAAGCGCGTGCACGCGGCGTGAAAGCTCTGGATGACCCGAATGCGGCTTGACGATCACCGTGCAGCCCGCAGCGAGGGCAGAGGCCGTATCGCCGCCAAGCACCGAAAATGCGAACGGAAAATTGCTCGCCGAGAACATCGCGACCGGACCGAGCGGCTCAAGCACGCGCGTGAGCTGCGGACGTCCCGCAGGCGGCGCGCCAGGCACGGCTGCATCGTCGATTTGACGGTGCGCGAGACCAGACTCGACACGCTCCGCAAAGCCACGCAACTGGAATGCGGTGCGCGCGAGTTCGCCGTTCAGGCGCGCGGTGCCGAGCGAGGTTTCTTCATCGGCGAGCGCAACAAGCCCGGCGGCGTCTCGCTCGAGTGCGTCGGCGAGGCCACGCAGGAGGCGGCTGCGCACCGCGCCGGGCGCGGTGCCGTAAATCGCCTGGGCTTCGTCTGCGCGCGCGACGGCATTGTCGATAGCAGCGAAGGGCGCGGATGTCACATTGAACGAAGTTTGATTCAAGATTGCTTCCCCAGTTGATAGCCGCGAGCGGCAAGATTGGCGTACAGCGCGCGAACTCCGAATGTCCACGGTTCAATCTCGGTGGACAAGCGGACGGTGTTCAGCAGCGCGCCCAGCGGCGGCGCGCTGATCGTTACGCGATCACCGATATGGTGAGTAAAGCCGCCACCCGGTGCGTTCCGGTCCTTGATCGGGGAGAACATCGTTCCAAGGAACAACATGAAGCCGTCTGGATACTGATGATGGGCGCCCCACGTTTGGGCGACGAGATCGAGCGGGTCGCGGCTGATCTCCTTCATGTGGCTCACGCCTTCCAGCAGGAAGTCGTCGTCGAGACCTTCGACGCGCAGCGAGACGCTTGTTGCGCGGATCGAGTCGAGCGTAAAGGCTTCGTCGAACACCCGGATAAAAGGTCCGATGGCGCACGAGCCGTTGTTGTCCTTGCATTTCCCGAGGAGAAGTGCGGAGCGGCCTTCGATGTCTCGCAAGTTGACATCGTTGCCGAGCGTGGCGCCAACAACGTGTCCCTTGCTGTTGACCGCCAGAACGATCTCGGGCTCAGGGTTGTTCCATGCGGAAGCCGGATGCAGCCCGATATCCACGCCAAATCCGAGGGCAGACATCGGCTGCGACTTCGAAAACACCTCGGCGTCCGGGCCGATCCCAACCTCCATGTATTGGGACCACGCGCCGCGCCGTTGAAGTTCTTCCTTCAGCTTGATTGCAGCATCGGAGCCCGGCTTGATCTTCGAGAGGTCGGTGCCAATCAGTTGTGTGATTTCTGCGCGAACGGTTTGTGCTTTCGCGGGATCGCCTCCGGCTTGTTCTTCGATGACGCGCTCGAGGAGACTCACAGCGAAGGTCACACCACATGCCTTGATCGCCTGTAAATCGCACGGTGCGAGCAAATAAGGTCGGTTGGCGTCGCGCTCCGCGTCAAGGCTGTGCTCGAGCAGCGTCCCTACATCGCCAAGCGGTTCGCCAGGTGCGTTGCGCACGATCTCGGGCAGATCCTCTCGATCGAACAGGTCTGCCGTGGTCTGCACAGTTTGAGAGATATCGAAGACCATTCCATTGCGAACAGCTACGACACATGGGCCGGCGCCCGCTGGGGTTTGTCGCCAGACTCGTCCAACTAGCAGGGCACGATCGAGATCGCACGGAAGATAAGCGGATTTTGAGGACATAACGGACATTCAGAGAGTGGGGTGTAAGCCGAATCGTAGAGAGCAACATCTCTCGGACACAAACGAAATCCCGGCATAGGACCTTCCTCGTCGGAATACCTTGCCGCCACGCCCGATTTCAACGTAGCCGAATACGTTGGAAATGGCCGTCGAACGTATGCCAGCTGGGAATGGCAGCAGCGCAATGATCTCCGTATAATTGGACGATCCGGAGGGAATTCCCGTGGCGATGCAATGGTGAAGTGATGACGAATGTTCTGAGGATGTTGAATTCATTGCCTCCGATCGAGACGCTTGTGTGCTTTGAATCCGTCGCCCGCAGTGGGAGTTTTACGGCGGCAGCGCGCGAGCTCTCCATCACGCAGAGCGCCGTGAGCAAACAGATCAAGGCTTTGGAGGAAGCGCTTAATTGCGCGCTGTTTGACCGGCATGCGCGCGGGATTACGTTGAGCAAGGCGGGTGCCAGTTTTCTCGAGGAAGTGGAGCCTGTGCTGTACAGGCTGCAGCGAGCGGTGCAGAAAGCCCGCAATGCGCAGTCCGGCGAGGCCGTCACCATCAGCTGCACGCTGTCGGTTGCACATTATTGGCTCTTCCCCAGAATCGTTCGGTTCAATCAGAAGTATCCGGACATTACGGTGAGCGTCGTTTCGACCAACGCCATGAATGAACACAGCGTGGGGGAAAACGACCTCGGTATCCTTTATGGATCGGGTGACTGGACGACCCTGGAGAGCGCACCGCTCATCCACGAGATCGTCTACCCCGTCTGCAGCGCCGAAATGCAATTTCCCGAGCCGGCAACGCCAGGTGATCTGCGCTCGTTACCGCTGATACAGCTCGACTCGCACCAGTGGGACTGCCTCGACTGGCAGGACTGGTTCGATCATTTCGGTGTCGATTATCAAATTCCCGGAAAGGCGATTACGTTCAACCAGCTGACATTGACGCTAAACGCCGCGCTCGAAGGACTTGGAGTGAGTCTCGTCTGGGATTCGATGGCGCGCACGGCAATTGAAGCCGGCAAACTAAAGAGAGTCGGTCAGTTCCAGTACGAGACGGGGCGCGGCGATCATCTCGTGTTTGCCAAGCATCGTCCTCTCAGTACGCAAGCTGCAACTTTCCGGGATTGGCTGCTCACCACAATCTGATCAGCGTGCACTCCCTTGGCTTCGCCCGTTGAGGGTTGTATGTCCCATGCCAAATCGGAATGCCGGTCGGCTTTGGCGCGGCGCGAGACACACCTCTCATGGGCTAGGGAATACCCGATAAGAAACGTCGGCCCTTGCGGGCAGGCGGCCGGCTCTTTCACATTGCATTCCTCGCGGGAATGTCATATGACGCAAATTCGTTTGTGCTGAAACCTGTGTTCTTGCATCGTTCCGGTATGGCTCAACTGAGTCTCAACCGAGAACGGCAATGCAAAAGATAACGAGATTTCCACATGTGGATGGTGATTTGGGTTGGCTTGAGACTGCCCCTGATTCCAATGTCGCGTTTGGCCCCCGGCTGAAGGGCGATCACGAATTCGACTACGTCGTGATTGGTGCCGGTTTCACCGGAATATCCGCCGCCCTGAGGCTTGCCGAGAATGATCCGTCGGCACGCATCGCGTTGGTGGACGCTTTGCGGGTCGGGCAAGGTGCATCAGGTCGGAATGCGGGTTTCCTGATCGACTTGCCGCACAACATGAACTTTGCGAAAACCGGCGTTGAGCATGCGCGCTCGCTATTCCGCCTGAACACGTTTGCGATCGAGAGGCTGCGGCAATTCAAGGACCGATACGCGATTCCCTTCTGGAATGACGCCGGGAAGTACATGGCGGCACACGAGGAAAGCAACCTGCCCGGCCTGGAGAACTTCGCAGGCATGCTCAAGCATGCGGGGTTCGACTATGACCTTGTTTCGGGCCCGGAACTGACCCGACGGCTCGGTACACCTTACTATCGCTCTGCGGTGTATACAAAAGGAAACGTACTGGTCAATCCCGCGGCACTCGTGCGTGGTCTGATCAAGGCGCTTCCCCGGTCTGTTTCGCTGTTTGAAAACAGCCCGGTCCAAGCCATCGAATACGGCTCCCCTCATAAGCTGAAATTTGTCGGCGGGACGATCTCGGCGCGCACAGTCGTGCAGGCAACGAATTCATATGTGGAGCAGTTTGGGAAGCTTCCCAACCGGATCGTGCCGATCTTCACGTATGCGAGCTTGACTCAGCCCTTGAGTGAGCGGCAACTTGCGCAGCATTTCAAGGGAGTCAAGCCGTGGGGCCTGACGTCGGCGCACATGGCAGGGACCACGGTGCGGTTCACTGACGACAATCGGATCTTTATCCGGAATACGTACGACTATCTTCCTGAGCTGAGAAGCGGGGGCGACGAGCTGAACGCTGCGTGGCACCAACACCGCGCAGCTTTCGAAGCGCGGTTCCCATTCCTCAAAGACGTCACTTTCGACTACACGTGGGGAGGGGTGTTCTCGATCACCCAGAATCACGAGCCGGCGTTCTCGCGGGCGGACGAAGGCGTCTACGTCATCAGCGGCTGCAATGGCGTAGGCGTGGTGAAGGGAACCTATCTGGGCTACTACATGGCGGACTATATCTGCGGAATCGAGAGCGAGAACTTGAGCTTCATTCTGGAGAATTCGAATCCTTCATGGGTGCCGCCGGATCCGCTCCGCTTTGTCGGCGCACGGGCTCGTATCGCATGGGCGGGCGTTACCGCAAAGGGAGACGTCTAAGGCTACAGCGAGCCGATTCGCTTCAATCACATTACGCAACGCGCCCTGGCGTAACGACGAGCCGATGCACCGGCAACCAAAGGAGCGGTTGACAGCACGTTCCTGATTGCACGATGCGCCTGTTGTGCGGCGACCAGGTCGTTCTCCCTAACCTGATCGGCAGAGCCGAAGCCAGCTTGTCTGGCTTCGGCTTTTCTCTGTTTGCAAAACCTTCCCGACTCACGATCCCATTCGCTACGCCCTCGTGCTGAGCGGGATACATGTACTTCCTTACCTCTGTTGTTACGCGAGAGGTTCGTTCAAAGCCGTGGACAAAATCCTCGCCGCGGCAGCCGTCTTCCCATCGTCCTTGCATTCCATGCGGGAATTGCTGCTGCTTCGCAGCAACAGTTTTTAGGGTTATCCCTAGCCAAGGTATTCCCGGCCAGCATATCTCATGCGGCGATTTCGTTTGTGCAGTCCATATCGGCTTCGTAATCTTCTATCAACCGTAGCAACGGAGTCGCACGGGAGTGGTGGGAATGGCCACTACCGACATCGCCTCAACATTCAACCTGGTATCGCAATGGACATCTTTATCCAGCAGATCCTGAACGGACTCGTACTCGGTAGCATTTACGCCATCATCGCCCTCGGCTACACGATGGTGTACGGCATTCTCGGCATCATCAACTTCGCACATGGCGACGTGCTGATGGTCGGGGCGATGGTCGCGCTCTCCGCGATCAACGTGATGCATAACCACTTCCCGGGCCTCGGGAACATCCCCACGCTGATCATCGCGCTCGTCATTGCCGCCGTGGTCTGCGCCTTCGTCGGCTACACGATCGAGAGGGTCGCGTACCGCCCATTGCGCCGCGCGCCGCGTCTCGCTCCGCTCATCACCGCTATTGGCGTGTCGATCCTGCTGCAGACGCTCGCGATGATGATCTGGTCGCGTAACCCGCTGGCCTTCCCGCAACTGATCTCGACCGATCCGATCAACGTGATCAAGGCGACCGACACGAGCGTCGGCGCCGTGATCTCGCCCACCGAGATCGTGATCATTGTCGTCGCATTTCTCATGATGGGTGCGTTGCTGCTGCTCGTGCACAAAACCAAACTGGGCCGCGCAATGCGGGCCATTTCCGAGAATCCGAACAACGCGAGCCTCATGGGCGTGAACCCAAACTTCGTGATCTCGGCCACCTTCATGATCGGCTCGGCGCTGGCTGCGCTGGCCGGCGTGATGATCGCCTCCGAGTACGGCAACGCGCACTTCTACATGGGCTTCATCCCGGGCATGAAGGCGTTCACCGCGGCGGTGCTGGGCGGTATCGGCAACCTGGGCGGCGCCATGGTGGGCGGCGTGGCGCTCGGCCTGATCGAGCAGCTCGGTGCGGGCTACATCGGTGGTCTCACCGGCGGGGTGTTCGGCAGTAACTATCAGGATGTGTTTGCGTTCATCGTGCTGATCATCGTGCTCGTTTTCCGTCCGTCGGGGCTGCTGGGCGAACGTGTTGCAGACCGCGCGTAAGTGATGTCGACTACATATCAAAACCGGAGACACGGAACCATGACTTCCCTTCAACGCATTGAGCCGTCTGCGCCGCTCAACCCGGAGAAGAATCTGACGAAGACCCTGACAACGGGCATCGTCACTGCCGTTATCGTTGCGCTCCTGCCGGTGCTGGTGGGCGCCGCGGGCGGTAACTACTGGGTCCGCGTGCTGGACTTCGCGATGCTTTATGTGATGCTCGCGCTGGGCCTGAACGTGGTGGTGGGCTTTGCGGGCCTGCTTGACCTGGGCTACATCGCGTTCTACGCGGTGGGCGCCTATACTGCCGCGCTGCTCACGTCGCCCCATCTCACGACCCAGTTCGCCTGGCTCGCCAGTATCTTCCCCCATGGGCTGCAAACGCCTTACTGGATCGTCGTACCAATCGCAATGGGCGTTGCGGCGCTCGCAGGCGTCCTGCTCGGTGCACCTACGCTGCGTCTGCGCGGCGATTATCTCGCGATCGTGACTCTCGGCTTCGGGGAAATCGTCCGCATTTTCATGAACAACATGGACCGGCCGCTGAACATCACCAACGGTCCTCAAGGGATTACCGGGGTGGCGCCACTGAACATCGCGGGCTTCGACCTCGCGCAGCCGCACACGGTATTGGGGTTCACATTCACCGCGGTGTACTGCTACTACTACGTGTTCGTGATCTGCGCGCTGCTCACGATCTGGGTGTGTACGCGTCTTCAGCACTCGCGTATCGGCCGCGCATGGGCCGCGATCCGCGAAGACGAAATCGCCGCCAAGGCCATGGGCATCAACACCCGTAACGTGAAACTGCTCGCGTTCGCGATGGGCGCGTCGTTCGGCGGTTTGTCCGGCGCGATGTTCGGCTCCTTCCAGGGGTTCGTTTCGCCAGAGTCGTTCACGTTCGTAGAATCAATTGTCGTACTTGCCTGTGTGGTGCTCGGCGGTATGGGCCATATTCCGGGCGTGATTCTCGGCGCGGTCCTGCTTTCGATCTTCCCTGAGTTCCTGCGCTCGACCATGGGCCCGCTTCAGCACGCGCTGTTCGGCCACCAGATCGTCGATACCGAAGTGATTCGACAGCTGCTTTATGGTCTCGCGATGGTCGTCATCATGCTGTATCGCCAGGAAGGCCTCTGGCCCGCGGCGAAGCACGAAGACAAGATCGCGAAGATTGCGAAACGTGCGAGCAAGAAGCCGGTGAGCGTATAACGGACTGGAGTGAAACGAGATGAGCAACAAATCTATCCGCCTGTCCGTGAAGGGTGTGAACAAACGCTTCGGCGGCCTGCAGGCACTCTCCGACGTGGGCCTGCAGATCGAAGCCGGCACGATCTACGGCCTGATCGGCCCGAACGGCGCGGGCAAGACCACGTTCTTCAACGTGATCACGGGCCTCTACACGCCGGATTCGGGTGAATTCCGGCTCGACGGCGACACCTACACGCCGACTGCCGTCTATCAGGTGGCGAAGGCGGGCATCGCCCGCACGTTCCAGAACATTCGTTTGTTCGGCGGCATGACCGCGCTGGAAAACGTGATGGTGGGCCGCCACGTGCGCACGAAGCACGGCCTGCTCGGCGCGGTGTTCCAGACGCCGGCCGAGCGCAAGGAAGAGCGCGAGATCAAGGAGCGCGCGCTCGAACTGCTCGAGTACGTGGGCATCTCGCAGTACGCCGACTACACGTCGCGCAACCTCTCGTACGGCCACCAGCGCCGTCTGGAAATTGCGCGCGCGCTCGCGACCGATCCGAAGCTGCTGGCGCTCGACGAGCCGGCGGCGGGCATGAACGCGACCGAGAAGGTCGAACTCACGCGCCTGCTCGACAAGATCCGCGCCGATGGCAAGACCATCCTGCTGATCGAGCACGACGTGAAACTGGTGATGGGCCTGTGCAACCGTATGACAGTGCTCGACTATGGGAAGGTGATCGCCGAGGGCCTGCCGCATGACGTGCAGAAGGACCCGAAGGTGATCGAGGCATATCTGGGCGCGGGAGTTCACTGATGGCTACACCGGTTCTGAAAATCAAGGGCCTGCAGGTCAACTACGGCGGCATTCAGGCGGTCAAGGGCGTGGACATGGAGGTCCAGCAGGGCGAGCTCGTCACGCTGATCGGCGCGAACGGCGCGGGCAAGACCACCACCATGAAGGCGATCACGGGCCTGAAACCTTACTCGGCAGGTGACATCGAGTACATGGGCCAGTCGATCAAGGGCGTGCCGGCGCACGAGCTGCTCAAGCGCGGTCTGGCGATGGTGCCGGAAGGTCGTGGCATCTTCGCGCGCATGTCGATTGTCGAGAACATGCAGATGGGCGCGTACCTGCGCAGCGATACGGACAGCATCAAGAAGGACGTCGATCGCATGTTCGGCTTCTTCCCGCGCCTGAAGGAGCGCGCGGCGCAGCTCGCGGGCACGCTCTCGGGCGGCGAGCAGCAGATGCTGGCGATGGCGCGCGCGATCCTGAGCAAGCCGAAGCTTCTGCTGCTCGATGAGCCGTCGATGGGTCTCTCGCCGATCATGGTCGAGAAGATCTTCGAGGTGGTGCGCACGATCTCAGCGGAGGGCATCACGGTGCTGCTGGTGGAGCAGAACGCGCGGCTCGCGTTGCAGGCGGCCAACCGCGGCTACGTGATGGACTCGGGTCTCGTGACGATGGAGGGCGACGCGAAGCAGATGCTCGATGATCCGAAAGTACGTGCGGCATATCTGGGTGAATGAGTGGGTAAATGAATGGGTAAATAAGTTGGCGCGTGAGCGCAGGCAATCTGGAAGATGTACACCACACGGCTGGGAATTCAACACTGTATTTCAGGAGACAAGTATCATGATTAGCATGACTAAAGTGGCAGGCGTAATCGCACTCGGAGCAGCCCTGATCGGACAGGCGCATGCCGACAATAACGTCAAGATTGGCGTTGCGGGACCCTTGACGGGGCCGCTCGCGAGTCAGGGCAAGGACGTGGAGAACGGCGCGAGGCTCGCGGTAGAGGAGATCAACGCGGCCGGAATCAAGATCAAGGGTGTGCCGCTTCACCTTTCGATCGACTCCGAAGACGATATGGCGGACCCCAAGACCGCGGTGACGATTGCGCAAAAGCTGGTGGACGCCGGAGTCGTGGGGGTCGTCGGGCATCTGACCTCGGGCACGTCGGTGCCCGCCTCGAAGGTCTATTCTGACGCCGGCATTCCGGAGATTTCGCCGTCGGCCACCAATCCTGTGCTGACCCGTCAGGGGTTCGCGACTGCGTTCCGGGTGATTGGCGACGACGCCTACGTGGGCCGCGTGGTGGCGCAGTACCTGACGAAAACGGCGGGCTACAAACGGATTGCCATTGTCGACGACCGCTCGGCCTATGGTCAGGGACTCGCGGATATCGTTGCCGAAGAGCTGAAGAAGGACGGTGCGACGGTAGTGGACCGGGAATATGTGACTCCCAATACGGTCGATTTCCGCGGCGTGCTGACGTCGGTCAAGAGCAGCCAGCCCCAGGCGATCTTCTACGGCGGCGTGGATGCCCAGGCGGGCCCGATGCGCAAGCAGATGGCCGGGTTGTCGATGAAGGTAGCCCTCTACGGCTCGTCGATCGAAACGGATAACTTCATCAAGCTCGCCGGCCCGCCTTCCGAGGGCACGATTTCCGCTCAGGCAGGGCAACCGCTGGAGAGCATGCCGGGCGGCAAGAAGTTCATCGACCAGTTCAAGAAGTATGGCCCGGTCGTGCTCTACGCACCGTACGCCTACGATGCGGTGTGGGCTTTCGTCCACGCCATGGAGATCGCGAACTCGACGAATCCCAAGGACTTCCTGCCGGCCATGAAGAAAGTGAACTTCCAGGGCGTGACCGGCACGATTGCCTTCGATGACAAGGGCGACCTTCGCTCAAGCAGTGTGACCCTGTACCAGGTCAAGGACGGCCACTATCAACCGATCCAGACGGTCCATCTGAAGTGATCCCGGGTATTCGCTGAAGGAAAGGACAATTGGATAGTCAGGAGAGGCGCAGCGTCGGGCAACGCTGCGCCTGCTTGAAGAGAAGCGTGCTGCGATCCTTGTTCGAATACTTTCGTGAATGCACCAAGCATTCCTTTGTGGAATGGCTTATTACGCGATTTCGCTTGTAGACCAGTTCGTTTCCAAGCATCGTCTCACCAGTTTATTCAGGGGGCGAGAATGCATAAGGTGGAGAAGTTGCCGCAGATTGACGGCGACCTTGGCTGGCTCGAAACCTCGCAGGATTCTGCCGCTCGCCTTGGACCCCGCTTGAAGGGTTCGCACGAGTTCGACTACGCGGTCATTGGCGCCGGCTTCACGGGGATCTCCGTGGCGATGCGGCTCGCCGAGATCAACCCGTCGGCGCGTATTGCACTGGTCGACGCACTTCGTGTTGGCGAAGGCGCGTCGGGGCGAAACGCCGGGTTCCTGATCGATCTGCCGCACAACATGAACTTCGCGAAGACCGGTGTTGAGCACGCACGCTCGCTCTTCCGTCTGAATATGTTTGCCATCGAGCGCTTGAGGGCGTTCAAGGATCAGTTAGCGATTCCGTCGTGGACCGATGCAGGAAAGTACATGGCGGCCCACGAGGAGAGCAACCTGCCCGGCCTGAATAACTTCGCAGCTATGCTCGAGCAGGCGGGGTTCGAGTACGAGATGGTTTCCGGACCGGACCTTGCGCGTCGGCTGGGAACGGACTACTACGGTTCTGCCGTCTACACGCGGGGCAACGTGCTCGTGAATCCGGCAGCACTGGTACGCGGACTGATCAGGGCGCTTCCGCCATCGGTATCGCTATTCGAGAACAGCCCGGTTCAGGGCATCGAATACGGGCCGCCGCACAAGTTGCATTTTGTCGGCGGGACCATTACGGCGCGCAAAGTCGTGCAGGCGACCAACTCGTATTCGGAGCAGTTCGGCAAGCTCGCTCATCGGATTGTGCCAATCTTTACCTATGCGAGCCTGACTCGCCCTCTGAGCGAAGAGCAAATACGCCGGCACTTCAGCGGTGTGCAGCCATGGGGCGTGACGTCGGCGCACCCTGCGGGGACGACCGTCCGGTTCACTCACGACAACCGGATATTCATTCGCAATACATATGATTACCTGCCCGAGCTTAAAAGCACAGGTGCCGATCTGGAAGCAGCGTGGCGCAGCCACCGATCGTCGTTCGAGGCGCGCTTCCCGTTCCTGAAGGCAATGGAGTTCGACTATACGTGGGGTGGTTTGTTTGCGGTTACCAAAAACCACGAACCCGTGTTCTCGAATCCGGACGAGGGCGTGTACGTGCTGAGCGGCTGCAATGGCGTGGGCGTTGTTAAGGGCACTTATCTCGGCTACTACATGGCCGACTATATCTGCGGCGTCGAGAGCGAGAACCTGCGATTTGTGCTGGAAAGCTCGCGTCCGTCGTGGGTGCCTTCCGATCCGATTCGCCTTGTTGCAGCGAGAGCGCGCATTGCCTGGGAGGCGGCTCACGCCAAAGGGGATGTTTGAGCTGCAAGCGATTCTGGCTTTTCCCGATTCTTGACTTACTCAATAGTGGTAGTGATTGGGGTGCGGTGAGCGCTGGTTCCCCAGGATGCACGTCAACATTTTTTTAATCCATTAGTAAAGGAGAGTATCTAGATGATCAATCGCATTACGCCTAACAACAGAGCTTCCCGAGCTGTCGAGTACGGTGATTTCTTCGTGACTGGCGGGCTGATCGCGGACGACATGTCCGCTGATATTGCCGGACAGACCGGGCAGGTTCTTGCCCAGATCGATGAGTTGCTTGCCGCCGCGGGGCTCACGAAAAATAATCTCACCCGCATCCAGATCTGGCTGTCTAACATCGACAACTTCGAGGGAATGAACAGAGTCTACGACAAATGGGTCGAAGGTTCCGAGAAGCCCGTTCGTGCGACGGTCGAAAGCCGGCTTGCCGACCCGGGGTACCTCATCGAAGTGCAGGCGTTCGCGTACCGCGGCTAGGTTGTAGCGCCGTCGCTCTGGCGGAAGGGCAACGACTGTCGCCTTGGCGACGGCGGCCGGCGTGTCGCGCAACGCTCGGGACTTCCCGCGGTGACGCGACACGTGTGGCACGTTACGCGGTGCGCCAATGAATCGATGGTCGGATACTGTACTCACAAGCGATGTCGCCGAGCGATTCCTAAACGGGAAGCGACGCCGTCGCCCGCAGCCCGTCGCGCTCAGCGCCTATGAGCGATCCGAGGCGTATCCGTTCGGCCCGAAGCTCACGGGGCATGTGCACCTGCGAATATCCTGCCCACTGGCGCGGCTGTGCTGCGCCGGTGAAGTCCAGTGCCGCTTCAGTCCAGACCGTTTCAGTGCGGCCGCTCGATGATCTGCTGGTCGACCGTGAAACGACCAGCGTCAGTTCTCAGGCCGTGCCGCCGGCCTCCTTGAGTAGCCAATCGCGAAACTCGCGAAGCTTCGGCAATGTCGCACATTCAGCGCGGTAGACGATGTAGTAGGCGAGCTTGGACACGAGCTTGACGCGCGGAAAGAGCGCGACAAGTCGCCCCGCAGCAAGGTCATCGTTCGCCATCACGCTCCTCGCCAAGGCAACACCCTGACCGTCGATTGCAGCCTGTAGTACGGCGGCGGAATTGTTGATTTGCATCCCTCGACTCGTATCGACGTCCGTTGCGCCAACGCGCGCAAGCCAGTCGCTCCACGAGGCGAAGCCTACGTGCACGTCTACCGACAGATCATGGATGAGGGCCTTGCCGGCAAGGTCCGCGGGCGTGACGACGTCTCCGTGCGTTCTAAGCCATTCGGGGGAACAAACGGCGAAGATTTCTTCGTCCAGAAGCTTCTCGGATGTCAGCCCCGGCCACGACCCCCTCCCGTACCGCACCCCAATATCGATGCCCTGGGCGGCGAAATCCGCTAAACGGAGGTTGGTATCGAGGCGTACGTCGGTCTCCGGGTGGAGCGTATGAAAGGTCTCGATACGCGGCAGAAGCCATTTGGCGGCGAAAGCCGGGCTGACCGTTACGGTCAATGGGCCATCTTTCACGCCGTCACGCAGCCGGCTCAGCCCCTGCGAAAGGCGGTCGAATCCGGCACGGATGTCGGGCAGGGCACGCTCGGCTGTTTCCGTGGGGGTCAGGCGAGAGCGTCCGCCGCTGCCGCGGTGAAACAGTGGTGTGTTTAGCCATTCCTCAAGCGATCGAACTAATTGACCGACGGCGGCCGGCGTGACGTTCAGTTCCGTCGCGGCCAAAGAGAAACTTTGATGGCGCGCGCTCGCTTCAAAGGCACGGAGAGCGTTAAGAAAAACAGGTGCTTTCATGACACATTTTCTTTAGCGGTCGAGAAGATTATCGCGATTGCAAGCGTTCCGTTCCTTCATCAGAATTTCTGCATGCCGCGTGCGGGGCGGACCGGTACGCGGCAATGAGCCAGTGGATCGTCATTCAATACATGAAGGAGATTTCCGTGTCCGATGTCCGAGTCGTACCGTGGAAGGAGGGCGACGAAGCGCCCGAAAGTCTCATCGCTGCCATGCGAGCCCGTCGACCCAATGACGAACTCATCGGAATCGATCGTGTGCTACTAAAAAGCTTCCCGTTGGCTATCGGCTGGAACGAATTGCTGCGTCGGGTTCGAGCCGAGTTCAGTCTTGAACTGGAATATCGTGAGCTGATCATGTTGCGGGTCGCGGTGCTTAACCATGCCGAATTCGAATGGAGTGTTCACTATCCCGCCTACCTCGATGCTGGTGGAACTGAGGAAAAAGCTGCAGCCCTCAGGCACCTGGACGTCAATGATTCGCAATTCAGCGTGCAGGAGAATTTACTCATCCGACTGGCCGATCAGTCCACGCAGCGCGTGAGCGTCGACGCGGATGTGATAGAAAAGGCCAAAATTCTGTTCGGCGAAACGGCGACGGTTGAGGCGGTGGCCACGGTCGCCGCGTACAACATGGTATCGCGTTTCCTGGTGGCGCTGGCCATTTAGACCGGCCTCGGCCACGTGCGGTTTTCATCCATGAGCGGTGCTCACGGTTCCATGAGTAGAAACCATTGTTGCTCATGAATTTGCGCTGATAACCTGCGTGCGTAGTGAGAGACACAGTGGGTGTTTCGTCGGAATTGTAACGGGTGTCAACGTGAAAAATATTGCGCAAATGATTGGAGACGGTGGTTCGACGGTTTGCACTTCATCGATCTTTGACGAAGTGATTGATCGCCGGGACTCGAATTCTTTGAAATGGGATCTCGGCAAGATCATTCTTTCAGCAGACGAGTTTGAAGCACAACCTCTGCCGATGTGGGTCGCGGACACTGACTTCAAGGCACCGCGCTGCGTCATTGATGCGCTGCATGGGGCCGTGGAGCGCGGCGTTTTCGGCTACAACGGCGGCGCGCCACAAAGCTATCTGGACGCCATTGTGGGCTGGCAGGCGAAGCGATTTGGCTGGGAGATCGCGCGCGAGTGGGTCTTGCAGGCATCAGGCATCATCACCACGCTGAAAACGGCCATTCAGGCTTTCTCCGCACCGGGCGATTCGGTGCTAATTCAAACGCCTGTCTATGCGCACTTTCACGAGGATGTTCTGATCAATGGACGACATCTCTCCGCCGCGCCACTGGAGCGCGTGGAAGGTGGCTTCCGCTTCAATACGCGGATTTTCGAATCGGCCATTCGTGACAATACGAAGCTTTTTATTCTCAGCAACCCGCACAACCCCACCGGCAACATCTGGAGCGAGGAAGAGCTACGGGTCATGGGCGACATCTGCGAGCGGCGGGGCGTGCTTGTGATCTCCGATGAGATCCATCAGGACATCATCATGAATCCGGCGAAGAAGCATATCCCCTTTGCGTCGCTGGGAGAGCGGTATGCTGCGAACAGCATCACCTGCACGGCGCCGAGCAAGACTTTCAATCTGCCGGGCTTGCAGAGCGCAAACATTATCGTGCCAAACAAGCGTCTGCGGGAGGAACTGCGCCGCCAGTTCGATCGCAACATGTATCGGTCGGTGAATACGCTGGGCATGGTTGCCGCGGAGGCCGCCTATACGCATGGCGAACCCTGGCTGGAGGAGATGCTGGGTTATATGCGGGGAAATCATGCGCTGTTCCGCGAAGCGGTCAACCGCGCTACCGACAAGGTCGAGGTCCTACCCGCAGACTCGCTTTATCTGGCGTGGATCGATTGCCGAAAGCTCGGCATGGACGTGCAGAGTCTGGACAAGTTCATGCTGACGCAGGCGCGCTTGTGGCTTGATGAAGGCCAGAAGTTCGGCGTTGATGGGCATGGCTACATGCGCATCAATCTCGGCTGCTCGCGCGCAACGGTGGAGACGGCAATTGGCCGCCTGTTGGCGGCGCTCGAGACGCTCCAATAGAAGGTTTTGGGCGAATGGTGGGGCTTTGAGGCACAAGCGCCGACGGTCGCAAAGACCTTTGGCGTGGCTGTCTGCGTCGTCGCGGCGGGAGTGACTGATGGCAGTCTCAATCGTCTGGCACGCCAGAAAATCGCAATAAAAACAAATATGGCTGCTGTTCAAACAGATAGCCATTTCGATCAATTTCAGACTACTGCTGTGTCTTCCGATGCCGAAGTCGCGCTCCCGCGAACCGATTGTGCATTGGAGCCAGCGCATGGACATCGTTTAAAGGAGGAGGCGACAATGAGTGCAGAGCGGGAGATGATGGCGTATGAGCAGGAGGATCTGAAAAGAGATCTGAAGAACCGCCATATACAGATGATTGCGATTGGCGGCGCGATCGGAACAGGGCTCTTTTATGGTTCCTCGTGGGCCATAAAAACGGCCGGCCCGGCGATCATTCTCGTGTATCTGCTCGCCGCGCTGGCGATTTATTTTGTCATGCGCGCGCTCGGCGAAATGGCGGTCGAAGAGCCCGTCTCGGGTTCCTATATTTCCTATTCGAATCGCTACATCCATCGATTTGCCGGCTTTCTCAACGGGTGGAACGCGTTCATCTTCCTGCTGGCGACCAGTGCGGCCGATCTCAACGCGCTTGGCCACTACGTCCATTACTGGTTTCCACATATTCCGATCTGGGTGACGGCTGGCGCGGCGGTTTCCGTGATGTTCCTCGTGAACATCGTCGGCGTGAAGGTCTATGGGGAGGCCGAATTCTGGTTTTCACTCGTCAAGGTGGCGGCAATTGTCGCGATGATCGCATTCGGCGTGGCCATGATTGTCTTTGGCTGGGGCAATAACGGACAACCGATCGGATATCGCAACCTAGTCGATCACGGCGGATTCTTCGCGAAGGGTGTTGGCGGAACGCTACTCGCAATCGTGATGGTGGCATTCTCGTTCGGCGGCGTGGAAAACCTCGGTCTGGCTGCGGGCGAAGCACGCGACGTGAAGACCACCATGCCCAAAGCCGTGAACGCCACCTTCTGGCGTCTGCTCATTTTCTACGTTGGTGCGGTGGCGGTGCTGCTGATGATCTTTCCGTGGACCTCGCTGACCACCAAAGGCAGCCCGTTCGTCGAAGTGTTCACGAAGATCGGCATTCCGGCAGCTGCGAGCATCATGAATCTCGTGGTGATGATGGCAGTGCTCTCCGCAGTGAATGCCAGCGTGTTCACGAATAGCCGGACTTTCTACAATCTCGCGTTGCAAAAGAACGCCCCCGCATTCCTGGGCGTCGTCAATGCACGCAAGGTGCCCGCTCACGCCATCATGATGGTGTTCGCGGCGATGTTTGTGGGCGTGATCCTCAACTACGTGATGCCGGAGCGGGCCTTCGAGTTGTGCTCCTCGGTGACGGTTTTCGCGCTCGTTTGCGCGTGGGGCTCGATCGTGATCAGTCACCTGAATTTCCGCAAGATCCGTATCCGTAGTGGTCAGGAATCGTCCATCGCGTACAAGATGCCGTTTTATCCGTACAGCAACTACATCGCGCTGGCATTCATCGCGGCCGTGCTGGTCTGTATCGCGATCCTGCCGGACATGCGGATGTCGCTCGTCGTCTCCGCGGTCTGGGTGGCCGTGGTCTATGTCGCGTACCGGTTCTATACGCGAAGCGAGCTACCGGTAGCGCATCCGGTCACTGAATCGTAAAAGCGAACGCATGTTCGCCGCGAAAGTTTTTCTTTCTCTGGCGAACACAATATCTGGTTTGCTGTGAAGTTCGATCACGCGAAGAATGGCAGGAGAGGTCGCGCGGCGGGCGATCGACGGCCGGGCCGCCGTGCGAATCTCGGGCAAACACCCACAGCAAACCGGAGAGTAAAGTGTTCTACCTGCAAATCACCCTGAAGATTGCTACGGCGAATCGCGCTGCCGCTGCGCAGATTTACATGAAATACAAGCATCCGTTCTTGACTACCACTTCAGGTGCCCAATCCAAAGCGCTGCTAGTTCGGGACGAGGACGTGCAGGTGTTGCACGGCTTTGAAACGCAGGCATCGGCGAGCGCCTATCTCAGCAGCGCGCTGTTCACGAACGATGTGGTCGAAGGACTGAAACCTTTGCTCGAAGCCGCGCCAGATATCCGTATCTACCAGGCCGTCTGATTCCCGGATTAAAGCTCTCGCGCCGTTGTAGACGGATTCAAACGACGACGTGCGCTACTGCTGGAGAAAAACAGGAGAATCGTTCGTGCTGGTCAATGCAGATTTTTCGCAATGTGCCATCGTTGCGCCTCGCGATTATGCATGGGTGGCCTCGCCGCAGAGCGGGGTCGAGCGTGTGATGCTGGACAGGATTGGCGCGGAAGCAGCACGCGCAACGAGCATTGTCAGATACACGCAGAACTCTCACTTTCCTCGCCACGTGCATCCGGGGGGCGAGGAAATCCTCGTGCTGAGCGGAACCTTCTCCGATGACGAAGGCGATTACCCGGAGGGCTGGTATCTGCGCAATCCGCCCGGATCGCAGCATCAACCGCACACTGCTAAAGGCGCCGTGATCTTCGTAAAGCTTCAGCAAATGGCGGCACAGGATGCGAAAACCGTGCGCATCGATACGCGGGATCCCGCGATGTGGATACACGCTGAAGGTCGCGAGATTTGCCCACTTCACACGCACGGCGCGCAGCAGGTGAGCGTGCAGCGCATTCAGGCAGGCGAGACCGTGTTCTCCGGGCCGGTGAATGGCGTGGAGCTGCTGGTGTTGTCGGGCGAGCTGAGGTTGGACAGTGAGGCCTATGAGCGCGGCGCGTGGCTGCGTCTGCCCGCGGACGCCGTTCCTCAGATCGTGGCGGGTGTCGAGGGCGCGACGTATTACCTGAAAACAGGTCATCTGCCTGACGCAACATTTGAGGCACAGCGATGAGCACTGTACGCGTGGCTATCGTGGGCGGAGGGTTGAGCGGGCTCTACGCGGCTTTGCTCCTGGAGCAAAAGGGGTGGCGCGACTATGTGCTGCTTGAGGCGCGAGAGGCACTGGGCGGCCGGATTTTGCCGCTGCGTTTGGGGCGTGCGCCTTCCGGGGCGTCAAACTGCTTCGATCTGGGACCCACATGGTTCTGGCCTTCGGTCCAGCCAAAGTTTGCGCAGTTGACTACCGAGTTGGGTCTTCATGCATTTGCGCAGCATGCGAGCGGCGATCTGCTTGTCGAACGCGCCGGAGAAGGCGAGCCGCGACGCGAGGCAGGCTATTTCTCGCAAGACGGAATGCGTATCATCGGCGGCATGAACGCGTTGATGACCGCGCTTCAAGATCGTGTGGATCTGGCTCGCATCCATACGGACCAGCGGGTGTGCACCCTGCGAGTTGCGGGCGATGAAATCGAATTGACGAGCCAGAATGCCGCTGGTTGGATGACCACCTGGCGTGCGCAACATGTGTTGATGGCATTGCCACCACGGCTTGCCGATACAACGCTCGAATTCGTCCCCAGGTTGCCGCCCGAGCTCGCGAACTCATGGCGCGCTGCGGCTACCTGGATGGCGCCTCATGCCAAATATCTCGCGGTGTATGACAAGCCATTCTGGCGTGCGCGAGGACTATCCGGCGAGGCGCGTAGCGCGCGCGGGCCGCTCGCGGAGATCCACAACGCGTCGATGCCCGGCGCACAGGCCGCGCTGTTCGGATTCTTCGGGATTCCCGCGCAGGTCAGGGCGAACGTGCCGGAGGACATACTGCGCGCGCATTGCCGGGCACAACTCTCTCGTCTCTTTGGTCCTGAAGCCGCAGAACCGCTCGCCGAGGGCCTCAAAGACTGGGCAAGCGATCCCTTGACCGCGAGCGCACTGGACCTCGCCGAGGCGGCCACTCATGGCTCGGCCGCGCCGGCCCGCGCGGAATCAGGAGCGTGGCAAGGGCGCGTGACAGGCATCGCAAGCGAGTGGTCGCTCCGCTATCCGGGCTACCTGGCCGGCGCTGTCGATGCCGCGGAACGCGGCGTCGCGTCGCTGCTGGGTGCGGCGAACTCGACCCGCAAATGTGAAATGCAATGAGAGAAGCCATGAAAGCAACATACTGCGCCATGCAGGTCAAGCGGCCCGGAGTGCTCGAACAAGTCGAGCGGCCGATACCCGAGCCGGGTGTGGGGGACGTGCTGATTGGCGTCGAAGCGTGTGGCGTCTGCGGCGCGGACGCCGCAGACATCGCACGCGCGAACCCTGCGGCACAGCCGGCCCGTGTGCCCGGCCATGAAGTCGTGGGTCGGATCGTCGCGCTGGGTGCGGGCGTGCCTTCGGTGTGGAAAGTGGGTCAACGCGTGGGCGTGGGGCGCCTCGGCGGACACTGCAACTCGTGCGCGCAATGTCGCCAGGGCCGGTTTCAGCTTTGCCTGGACCAGCCCGTGGTCGGCGTGACGTGCGACGGCGGCTACGCTGAAATGATGCTGGCACGCAGCTCCGCGCTCGTGTCGATCCCGGACGAACTGGATGCGCAAGAAGCAGCGCCTATCCTTTGCGCGGGGATCGCTACCTTCAACGCACTCAAGAAGTGCGGTGCCGAGCCGGGTGACATGGTCGCGATACTCGGCATAGGCGGACTGGGACATATGGCGATTCAATACGCGCGTCGCATGGGCTTCAAGGTGGTTGCGCTTGGCCGTGGCGAGGACATCGCGAACGATGCCATCGCACTTGGCGCTCATCTGTACATCGACTGCAATGAAGCATTTGCGGCGGCGAAGCTGCAGGACCCGGGCGGAGCGGCCGCGATCATTTCGACGGTCACGCAGGCCGATGCGGTGTCGGCCGTCATCGGCGGACTCGCGCCGGAAGGGCGCTTGATGCTGCTTGGCGTCGGCAAGGATCCGATGTCGATATCGACCGCTCAGATGGTTGGCGGTCAACGCAGCGTCGTGGGGTCCATCACGGGTACACCTTCCGACAACGAAAAGGCGTTGGCTTTCAGCGTGCTCGCGGATGTGCGGCCGATGATCGAAGTGATGCCGCTCAAAGATGCAAACGCGGCGTTGCGCAGACTGCAATCAGGCGACGCGCGCTTTCGCATCGTGCTGACAACCGGGCGGACCTTCGCGTGATGGCTGGCGTCACGCCGGGACTGCTGCTTCGTTTGCCTCGCACGCGCCGCCCGGGCGGCGTGCAAGGTCCACGAAGCCTGCGATGTACGCAGTCGCTTCCTCTCCTTTGCGTATGCCGAGATGGATGCTCTTGAAAATGCCGTGTTCGCCGATGCGCACGCTTCGAAGCGGCAGGCCCACCCCTTCCTCGCGAACGAGCCAATCCGGCAAGACGGAGATGCCGCGCCGCGCCGCCACCAGTTGCAGCATCAGATCGGTCGATTCCGCGGTGCGCTGGAACGCCGGCTTGCAGTGGGCGGGTATCAGGAACTTCGTGTAGATGTCAAGCCGCTCGGCGCTCACGGGCACGGTAATCAACTCTTCCTCCAGCAGGTCGCGCGGCATCGCGAACTTCGCGCACGCCAGCGGATGCGTCTCGTGAACCACGAGCACCAGTTCGTAATCGAAGACCGGGACGAAATGGAGCTCGGGCACATCGGTCGGGTCGGGCGTGACGAGCATGTCGATCTCGTAGCCAACGAGCGCGGCGACGCCGTCGAAACGAAACGCGGTGCGCACATCAAAATCGACGTCGGGCCATGCCGCGAGATAGCGTGGCGTCAACCTCGACAGCCATTTCTCGCAGGGATGGCATTCCATACCGACGCGCAATGCGCCGCGTCTCCCCTTGGCGAATTCTGCGAGCGTGCGTTCGGCGTGATCGAGTTGCGGCAGTACGCGCTGTGCGAGCGCGAGCAGGTGTTCTCCCGCTTGCGTGAAGCGCAGGCCGCGCCCGTTCTTGGTCCACAGCTTGATGCCGTGGCGCTCCTCGAATTTACGCATCAGGTGTGAGAGCGCGGATTGCGTGACGTTGAGGCGCTCAGCCGCTGCGGTCACGCTGCCGAGACGCTCGACTTCCATCAGGACGACAAGGGGTTGAAGGTCTAGCATGAGCGCCTCTGTTGCGTTGTGCGGGCTGCGCTGGCGTATGCCAGGCGTAGTGCCGTACTCAGTCGGGTTGCGGACGTGCGCCGCGCGCCGCCACGGTATAGCCGAACAGACCCAGCAGCGGACCGGGCACGAGCAGCCAGGTCGCGTCGAGGCCGATGTGGCCGAACAGGGCCGTTGTGGCGGCGATGGACACGACCGTGATCGCAAAGCCGATCGAATTCTGGATCGCCAGCGCGCCACCCACTACGCCGGGCGGGCATGCTTTTGCGGCGAGCGCCGAGAACTGCGGTGAATCCGCCACGACGGACGCGCCCCACAGAAGCAGCAACGCGCCGAGCGCAGCGGGCGAAAGCTGCCGCCACGCGAGGGAGAAAGTCAGCGCGCACAAGCCGGATGTCGCGAGCGCGCCCAGCGCGACCCAGGCGCTGCCAATACGGCGCGACAACGCGCCACCGATCAACGACCCCAGCGCCCCCACACCGATGATGCAGAATGCGACGCCGGACAAGCCCAGGTGCGGGAAGGGCGCCGCGAGCGAAGTGCGCGAGACCAGCAACGGCACCATCGTCCAGAACGTGTAGAGCTCCCACATGTGGCCGAAGTATCCGAAAGTCGCGGCGCGAAACGCGCGAATGCGAAACATCGCCCACGCGCTGGATGTGGCGTGCGTTTTTCCCGCATCGGTATGAACGACGCGCATGTGCGGGCCATCACCGAGCGCGCCGACGAGCGCCGCGCCGAGCAGCGCGAGCACCGACGAAGCGGTAATCACAAGCTGCCACGGAAAATCCGTGCCCATGACGCGCATCGCGTGCGGGAGCGCCGTACCCAGCGTCAGCATGGCAACGAGTTGCGCGAGCGCCTGCCCCGTTTTTTCGGGCGCCCAACTGACAACCAGCTTCATGCCCATGGGGTAGATCCCGGCAAGACAGATGCCCACGCAAAACCGCAACGCGGCGCCGCTGACAAGGCCGGTCGCGAGCCATGCGAAGCCCACGTTAAAAATGGCGCCCGCTACTCCGCTCAGGACGAAGATCCGGCTGGCGGCGTAGCGGTCCGCTGCGCCGCTCGAGGAGATGGCCAGCGTGCCGAGAATGAAGCCGATCTGTACTGCATTCGTGAGCCAGCCGATATCCGCCGCCGTGGCGTGCCAGACGCGCATCAGATCGGCGGCCGTGCTGTTCGCGCTGAACCACAGCGACGTGCCGAATAGCTGTGCAATGGCGATGGTGCCGATTGCGCCCGGCAAGCGCAGCACACGCTGCCGAAGCCCGTGGCGTTTGCGCGCGATGGTTGAGTTCATGGCGTACGTATTACCAATTTGTTGAGCGTCGCGTCGCTTTTAGCATCATGCCGGCAGCAAAGATTCATGATAACGATATGGATTGCGAAATATTTAAGGGGTTCGAATGACGAATTCGCCGCGGCAGCGATGCCCGCGCGCAACCTTGCATGGCTGCCGCGCCGAAGCAACGCGGCGCGTGACTGGCGCAGGAGTGGCGTCTCAGGCTGCCGTGAGCAGACTCAGCCAGCGCGTGTCGCGCGGCGAAGGACGGCGGTGCAGTCGTTTGTCGAGCAGCGCTCTTGCCTTGGCCGCATCGCCGCTGCGCATGTACGCGACGAGCAGCGTGTCCTCGGCCACTTCACGCTGCGCGCCGCTGCCGCCGATGCGCACGACCTCACTCGCGACCGGTTCGAGAATGCGGGCGCAACGCGCGTAGTCTTCTTCCGCGAAGGCAAGCGCCGCCTGGCACAGCGCGGGCACGACTGCGCCAGCCGGCAGCTTGTCCGCTTCGATCAAATCGTCAAGCGCGTTCGTGCGGCGCTCGAGCGCCGCCTTGTCACCGGTCGCCGCCGCGATTACCGCCATATGGAAATCGGCGAACGGAAAGCCGGCCTGCTGGAAATAGTCCGAGGCGTACCGGGCCACCTCGTCCCACATGCCTGCGGGCACATCGTGACCATAGGCTTGCAGCCGCCACAGGAACGAGGAGGTGTCGCTCACCACGTTGACCGGTACTGCAGTGGTGACGAGCGGCGCGACGTTCTCCGCATAGATCGACAGCGCGCGCCGCGTGTCACCGCGTTCCAGTGCGATGAGCGCGGCGTGCCAGGCGATATGGTCGTGCAGCACGCCGCTGCGGTTGTATTCGGGCAGCCAGCCATCGATGATGGCTTCCGCCTCGTCATTGGCACCCGCCTCGTACAGCACATGGGCCACCGCGTGCGCAGCATTCACGTTGTGGCGACGCAATTCGAGCGCGCGTTGTGTAAGGCTGCGGCCCAGTTGAATGTTCCCGTTCTCGCCATGCGCCCAGCCGCGATACGTCAGGAACCACCAGTCGTCATCGCTGAAGTGGCGCGCGTGGCGCTCGCACAGATCGACGCGCGCCTGATTGTGGCCCGCCATGCCCGAGAAGGCGAAAAGACCGAACGCGCCCAGTGGCATCGAAAGTATGACGATATCGCGCGGCCAGCGGTCGGTATGCGCGAGTGCGCCTGACAGCGCTTTCGGCGACTGGCCGTTGATCGCGAGGGACAGGATTTCAACGTGGCTGCGCTCGCGCTCTGTGCCGTGTCTGCGGACGATTTCCAGAGCCTGGGCGATCTTCGCGCGCGCTTCGGTCACTTCGGCACGGATGGCGTGCAGGCGCGCGCGGGCTGCGAGGGGCAGTGCGAAATCGGGGTCGGCCGAGATCGCCTCTTCCAGCGATTGTTCGGCACCAGGCCAAAGGGAAAGGAGCAGGTCGACGCCGCTCTGGTATCGCTCGGCCGCGATGTCCGAGTGGGTGGAAAGTGGCAAGCCGTAACGGTCGTTGCGCGCCATAAAGCAGTTGCTCCTCTGGTATCAATGCTGCGTCCGGCTGATGGGGTAGCGGAGCGCGGAACGCTAATGAATGCGGAATCGAGTCATTACATCAAATTTGGAGATGTCTGTATCTCGATTAACCGTCGACATGTGTAGAATAAGTGTCAACCGGAGATCTTCATGAGCTGGACCCCTGTCACCGCGCCGAGTCACGCCGCGCCGCCGTGCCCGCTGACCGTGAGGGCGCAATTCGTGCCCGCCCGCCACTATTTTCCCGACCACGCCCACGACTGGAATCAGCTCGTCTATGCCGTTTCCGGCGCGCTCACGGTCAATTCGGAAAGCGGCTCGGTGGTAATTTCTCCGGAGCAGGCGGTGTGGTTGCCGACAGGCTTGAAGCATCGCGTGGGTTCGCTATTGGGGGCAGAATTCCGCAGCCTGTGGATCGAGGAGGACGCGGGGCAGGGGCTGCCGTGCGTGCATCCCGCGGTGTATGGCGTTTCGCCGTTGCTGAAGGCGCTGATCATCGAGGCCACGGCGATCGCCGGCAGTGCGGACGTAGACGGGTACGCGGGCCGAATCACACATCTGATTCTGGACCAGTTGCGTCGCGCGCGGCCGCTCTCCGCGGCCGTGCCGTGGCCGCGCGAGGCGGGGCTCGCAGCGCTGTGCGAAGCGCTGTATGCCGATCCAGCGGATCCGCGTGGGGCGGAGGCGTGGAGCGAGGCGCTCGGCATCTCCGAGCGAACTCTGGCGCGTCGATTCGTGGCGGAAACCGGAATGAGTCTGCGGTCCTGGCGGCGACGCATGCGCCTGTTCCGGGCGATCGAGTTGCTTGCGGGAGGACTGGGAGTTACCCGCACGGCAATGGAACTGGGATATGGCTCCACCTCGGCCTTTGTTTACGCTTTTCGTCTGGAGCTGGGATGCAGCCCGCAGGCGTACATGCGAGGGCGCGACGAGCTCGATGGCTCGCGGATGCCGGTTGAACCGGAGGACGGTTGAGCACCGGCCGACCGCTCGCCTGACTCCCGCCGCCGCGATGCGCATCTCGAAACCCGTGTTCAATGGAGCGAGCTATGGTGAAAGAAGCCAGTTAAACACAAGTGGATGAACAGGGCGTCGGTTCACGCTGTACGCATGCAGCATGCTGGCGCGTCAGATTGTGGAGGTGATCAGCCTACACGAGATTTAACATAATTAAG
>NZ_BAYD01000037.1 GCF_000685075.1 Paraburkholderia oxyphila NBRC 105797 | reverse complement strand
CCGCCGCCGAGATCCTCATCTCCCTTCAGGCCAAACAGCGATGGCATCTGGCCACCGTCGGTAAAACCGAAGAATTTGCCGCCATTGCCGCCCGCGGCATCGCGGGTCTTGCTCAGATACAGCAAACCGGCGTCCACGATACCGTACAGCGTCACACTACTCTGAGCTTGCGCCGCGACGGCGAAGCACAGTGCCGAACCGGCCAGCGCTGTTTTCACAAGCTTCTTTTGCACATTCAATCTTTGTCTCCGTGTTTCATCTAGTTATAAAAACTGCGCGGGTATGGCTTCCCCTCCTTTAGCGCGTGGCGCGCCAACGTTTCGACCTGTAGATCGCGGCGACGCAGTACGACTGGCGTGACGCCATGCAACTTCTTGTTTACTCGCGCCGATAATTCGATATCCATATAGTAAATATGCCTAATTAATAAATCGACCAGTGCTTGGGCAAGTCGCCTGACGTCCGGCAGTCACACCTCGCCGACCGCCCCCAACGCATTCATCTGCTGTACCGCATCGAGCACCTTTTGATGCTCGTCGATATGGCACTCCATCGCCCGGCAAGTCTGTCTTCTTCACCGTGAACTACACAGCGCAGATGAGACTGATTGCCGAGCACATCATCTGGTGCATATTGATCGGCAACGGATCCGTCATCGACCCGATCTCGACCAGTTTCCCGCCGCGACGCAACGTGCCGATCGCGTCGCGTGTGACCTGGCGCGGCGAGCCCGGCCCGATGGTGTCGGTCACGATATCGACACTCACGCGGTCAGTTTCCCGGTGAGTCCATTCAGCCATCCCCCCGTTTCATAGGAAAACGTACGGATGCGACGGGGACCGACTAACCGAGTGATCGTGCTGGTTGAGCAGGTCTATCAGGCCGCTTTCAACCGCATTCGCGGTGTAGACGTCGATAAAACTGAGTTTGCATGGGAAATCCCCAGCAGTTACGAAAGCCGGCGGTTCAGAAGTCGACTGGATAGGGCTTGAGTTCGCCGCTTTCATAACGTTTCGGAAGATTGGGCGTAGCGTTCTCCCAGACAAGCAGCATCGAGCGCTTGGTCGAATAGCCCTTGTGACGGATATCGGCGGGCATCGCGCAGATGTCCCCCGCGCGCATCGTGATGCGCGCGCGCGGCGCACCGGTGTTCTTGTCGCCGACATCCCAGACGATTTCGTCCGACAACTGAAGGAACCACTCGACGCGGTCATTGCCGTGGAATACCGGGAGAATGTATTCCTCGGTGGTCGGGCAAAAGAGGCTCGAGCCGCACACCGAAGTCACTGACGGATTCCACGTCACGTCCGAGCGCGACAAATATTTGAAGACACTGAATGCGTGCAACTGGCCCTCGAATCCCGGTTCGACGTACACCTCCGGTTCGTCTTGCGAAACATCGGCGAACGCGCGGTTCACCGGGAGATCGTCGCGCAAAGGCGAGTCGCCTTCGAGTCCTGGCATGCGGCGCGTAGCGATGCGCGTGCGCTCGATGGCAGCGGCGTTATTGCCGTGCTTGCGACCGAACGCGCTTCCTGTTTCTTCGGGTGCGGCGAACGGGTCGAAGCCCTCGTTGGTCCAGTCGTGCAAGATTGCCTTGAACGTCGCCATGATCGTCGGCGTCTCGAACGTTTCGATGTAGTCGACACCGGCGTCTTTCATGATGCCATTGAATGAACCGGCATATACGTCAACCTTTCCGTAATGGTTGCGCGTTCCGAATACGTGATCGAAATTCACCCAGCCGTAGAAAAATCCCCATGCGACGTCGCGCATCATAGCCCGCAGGAACGCGTCCGCCGGCAGCGCGTGCGTGCGGGCCTGCCCCTTCGCGGGCCAGTTGATCTTGACGAAGTATTCGTCGCGAAGAAATTCGAACGCGCCAAGCGTAAAGCGCCTATATCCGGTCACCGGATCGGGCTCGCTTGCACATATCGTGTTGGCCGCAAAGGCAACCGAATTTTCGAGACATTCGAGGCTAGCCATGCTAAGTCTCCTGATGATTTCTTATGATCGACACCTACAAATATCGAACTACAAAGTCGGTGAGGCGTCTCAATGCAGACAGATTTCTGCCCACTTCTCGACGGACAGTTCTCCGAGCACCGTTTGCAAGAGCGCGACGCCCGGCTTGGAAGCATTGAAGCGATATGCACAGTCCGCCGGTAGCAGTGCCTGATGACCTCGTCGCAGCACGACGTGACCCATCGCGCGGCCGCCCGGCTGCTCGCCCGATTTGCCCACAAGCACAGTGCCCCTGCTGTCCCGCTGGGACTCAGCAAGCCTGATGAAGTCGATGCGGACTTCACCGTCCATCAGAATGACGAACTCGTCGTGTGTACAGGCAAACCACGGCGACTGTCCTTCGGTACGCAACGTCTCGATGACATATTCGAGATTCTTCCCTACCACGACTTTCTCGTACGGAACGGAGCGCGCCGCGACTTCGAAGATGTTGGAGAAAGCGTAGTGGCGCGCGGAGCCACTGGTAATTTCGATATCGCCCGTGCGATAGCCGTCCAGCGAGCCAAGAACGGTGTGGAATGACGTCTCAGTCATTGCTGTCTCCTGTTGTTGAAGTCCTTATAGCCAACTCTATGAGTGCAACATCGTGACGACAAGCGGTACGTGGGCGACTACGGCGTTTGCGACTCGCGAATAATCGCGGTCATGGACGCGCCAGTTAACCCAGCCGCGTTTGTTGCTGCTTACGTCGCGGCACCTACGTCATGCCACGCGACAACGAATTGCATCGGCTGATCCCTGAAAATCGCTATCATGGTCGCAACTCCGATTGTGTTCAGCGTCGCCGATGCCGGCGACTCGTTATCGTGCTCAGCACAGACTATGGTCGTCACTTCTTCCGTTTCCGTGATGTTTCCAACGACGCAAAATAGCACTCTGCCGCTAGCCGGACATCGTTCGCGTCATCCCGCCAATGCATCATTGACCTAGGCGCGAAAACAAAGTGACAATGAGTGCGGGGCGAAGCGTTGTACGGGCCCAGATCGTCCGTGCGCCACTGGGTTAGCCATTTCTATCGCACGGTTCGGTTGAACTGCTCACCAATGCAATCTGCCGGGGCTTGTTCGGGTGAAAGTAGTCGAACCTGGTCGCATTTCCGGCCCACTCGCCGATCGCTACACTCGGGTACGCGTGACCGTCGCGGAACGGCCAAGCAAAAAGCTCGAAAACTGAATAGCTGCGGCCATCGTATAGCCGAGCGTGACCTCACTTTTGTCCAACTCACGCCGAGTTGATCCGCACAAGGTACCTCAAAACGGATCGTAGACAGTATTGCATTTGCCTGACACAGACGCGTGGAAGCGAGGCGGATGGCCGCAAGCTACACCAGAGAGGAGCCGGCCTACTCCGGCGCGAAACAATAGACGGCGAGCTTGTTTCCATCCAGGTCACGCACATAAGCCGCATATGCATGAGGCGCCCAAGATCTTGGCCCTGCAGCTCCTTCACTTCTGGCGCCGGCCGTCAGGGCAGCGTCATGAAACGCGTGAATCGAACGGCGATTCGGCGCTTCAAACGATATGGTAACCCCGTTTCCGATAGTTGCTGGCTGCCCGTCAGCAGGCTTCAACACGAAAAATGAAGGCGCACCGTCTCCCCAGATCGAGCCATTTTCCGCGAGATCGGCCACTCTCTTCAGCCCAATAGTTCCAAGGACGGAATCGTAAAACTCCCGCGCTTTTGCAAGGTCATTGGTGCCTACAGTCACATGCGTATAAACCGCCATCATCTACTCCCTATAAATTCTGGATTTCTTCGTTTAAATTACGGGCTAGCTAATCAATATTGCTATTTCCGTGGCAAGGATTATTTTCATGGTTATCAAAATTGTTTCACTACACACTTTATGCAACAAGTAACTGAAGTCATAGTTGATGTCGACGTAGCGTCAACGATCGGCCAACTTTCCGGCACGCCGTTTTAAGCTCGTCTGGATGGAGCTGATCGGACAAAAACGGGTCCGAATTTCCATGGTCGATCAAGATGCCATCGGGGAAACTGCTCCGCCTATCCACTTAATGAGTCCGCATGCGATGCTGCATGGTCCTGCCTCCGAAATGTATGACTGGCACCAGTCTTTGCGTGCATGTCAGATGCACGATATGGTTGACGACGTTCCCGACTTCCTTCGCGTCGGTGACGCGTCGCACTAAATTTCTCCGCCAGTTCGACGTGCCTCGAATTGATATCGACACCGATAATCGCGTCAGAGTCGACTATCCAGGGCGCCCATGATCACATCCAGGCCGATGCCGCCGAGGCGGAACACAAACACATTTTCGCCTGCTTCGACCCTCTCCAAATAGACGACGGCGCCGCCGCTCGTCGTCACGCCGCAGCCGATGTAGCAGAGCTTGTCGAATGGCGTATCTTCACGGATCATTGCCACGACGATCTCCGGCAACACAACGCATTTCGAGAAGCTGGAGGTGTCCATGTAATGAAGCAAAAACTCGCTATCGATCGAGAAAAGTGTCGTCGCTCAGGCATCGGGCCCTTGCATTGCGTCGAGCGAATCGACCGAAACAGGTTCGCCTTTCGTGACAAACAAGATGTGGTCGTCTTTTGCTCAGCCGGCTGACACGAGACCCGACATCGACGACCACGCTTGCGCCTTCGCGACCGAGAATCACCGGGAATAAGCATTCAGGGGCGGCGCCTCTTATCGTGATATTTTATGGTAGCAGTCTGCAATCTGCTTTTTAAAGATCCAAAACGATTCGACTAGATTTCGATCGAGAGCAGCACGGAATGATCTGATCATTTTTTTCTCGTTCGACTTCTGTGAGATAGACGTCACGATGGTCCGGCGTACCAGAAATCACTCGCGTACGGCAAGTTCCACACACCCCTTGCTCACACGACATTGGAACCTTGATGCCAACTTCCGCGAGTGCCGATGCAATGGTTTGATTTTCAGAAACCACAACTATCTTCCCAGAACTTTGAATTTGAATTTCAAATTCACTGTCGCAAGCTTCGGATGGAACGGTGGCACCGAAGAATTCGAAATGAATCCGGGATTCATCCCATCCCATCTCGCGGGCCGTTCCGAGCATCGCGTGCATAAAGCCCTGCGGACCGCACACATACAGGTGCGTTTCCTCCGAACACGACATCAGGGTGGATCTAATATCGAATCGTTGATCAAGCGTGCCATCGTCGACATGAAGAAATACATTGTCTCCAAAATCGCTTCGACGCAGCTCATCATAAAAAGCTGTACAAGAAGAGGTGCGGGTACAGTAATGCAGATCGAACGACGATCCTTCATCTGCAAGTTGGTACGCCATGGACATCATCGGGGTAATCCCAATGCCGCCCGCGAGCAATATGTTGTTGGCCACCCCTGCCTTCAGCGAGAAGCAATTTCGTGGTTCGCTAATACGAATGCAGTCACCTTCGCGTACCGATGAGTGCATCGCTTCGGATCCGCCTCTAGAGTTTCTGTCGCGCAGCACAGCAATCCTGTAGCGGCTTGCGTCCCGTGATGGATTGCACAAGGAATACTGGCGAACCAACCCGCATGGGATATGCACGTCGATGTGTGCACCGGGAGAGAATGCTGGCAGACGCGTGCCGTCGGGACGTTCGAGTTCGAAGCTTACTATTCCCTCGGCCTCCATCACCTTGCGCACCACGACAACTTCGATCAGGTTCATCTTTTCTTCCCACACCGTATTCAATAGTCACCGTCCCACCGTCAGTCGAGTGTGAGAACCCCTCTCCCATTCAGTGGGCCGGTTTTGCGACATTCCGTCAAACCATCACAATCCGTTTCTCACCGGCAGGCTTCTCTTCCTCCCTCGCGCTCTCGGCCGCAATCAAAGCCGCGAGTTTCCGACGTGCTCGAACTGCGCCGGCGTCGGCTGGAATAAGAACCGGATTCAACTCCCACAGATCTCGGTTGCCAATCATCCGCTGTTGCGCTTCAAGCATCGGCTTATCCTGTCCGGAAAATGCTCCATCGATAGCTGCGACCCACGCTTCGCCCGCGGCGGGATCGTCGAGAGCATAAGCTCGAGATACCCCCCAAAAGTAAAACGTCTTTTCCTCTGTAGAAGGAGTCAGAATATCCGTGCCCAACATCCAGATGCCGTCGTCGCGATGTTTGCCAGTGGGCGTGATGCCAACGTCCAGCAACATATGCGCGGGAGCGTTCCAGCGCATGTTGAGCCAGTGGTCGACGTGTTTTCCATAATTGCCGAACATCGCGTCCCACGCAGGTGGCGCTAACCCGTCTGGGCACCAGCGATTACTGTGCAGAGTAGCTCCCTCGTCGATTACCTCAGTCTTGCCACGCGAGATCGCGTCGCTTCCGAGAATGCCTCGATGGACGTATTCAACATGTGACAGGTCCATCAGATTATCTGTAATCAACTCATAATTAGCGTTCATCTCGATGGCGCCGACAACCGATGAGAATTTTAGCGTATCTGTCAGGCAACTAAAATCCGGGATCTTTGACGGGTCCGCGAGATCCTTATTGCCCATCCAAATCCAAACAAGATTGTGTCGTTCCTCAACGAGGTATGACTGGACACACGCGGCCTGCGGAATCTTATGATCGCCATGCGGATTGTGCGTGCAACGCCCGCTGCCGTCAAAAACCAACCCGTGATATCCGCATTCGACTCGATCGTCAACGATGCGGCCGAGATGCAGCGGCGCAAAGCGATGAGGACACCGATTTGAAAGACATACGACCTTATTCTCTGAAGTTCGATAAAGAACTAGCGATTCGTTTATCACCGTTCTCTCGAAAAGCTCCCGCTTAATGTCCGTGCACCATGCAACAACGTACCAAGCGTTTCGCAAGAATTTCATTTCTTCCTCTGTGTCTTAACCCGCTTACCCGAAATTATTAAACATCCACGTGAATTGAATGTCTATCGACGCTCTTGGCTACTCTTTGATTTTCCGCGGATCGGCTTGTGGAGTAACAAAATATCTGCCCTCAATCGGCTTCATCGCGCTTGCACGATGTGCCTTGAGCGTGGCTGTTCAAATGGCGAATCAGCGTCAATCGGTAAGGAACCAGTTCTGCGCCGATGATCTCGCTGAGGTTAGTCGAGTCACATGACGAATGGAATTCGCCATACTAACAGGCACAATATCAAGAATATTCAAGAACATTCGCGTCTCCTATTTGTGGGAATGCAGCTCTCTTCCACTGAGCCTTGAAACAATATTAGAAGCGTACGCTCGAAGCGTCGCCCTCCCAAAAGGAGGGTAGTTGTACTCACGTCGCCCTCCCCTACCGACCTTCATTGCCCGTTCCGGACGGAAGTAGGATGTACTAGGGGAGACACTGATATCGGGTTCCGTCGTTGTTTGCTTGAATTTCAAAATTACGAACCTGCAAGGACGCTTAAACAGTTAAGGGCGTTCTAGCGGCATTACTTGAAAGAATTGGAAGGCGACCATGCAATTAGAAAAACTAGCGGCCGCCGTCAACGCGACCAAGCTGGTTCCTCCAGGGAAACACGCCGACCTGCTAGTTCCCCGTGTAGATTTATGCGCCCGCGCGCTGACGCAGAGGTCTTATCGCCTGTCGGTATTAACCGCCCCGGCTGGATACGGAAAAACAAGTGTCCTCACGCAGCTTCACGACGAAATCAATAATAGGGGCCAGATAGTCGGTTGGCTCAGTATCGATGAAGATGACAACGACCTCGGTCGATTCCTCTTACACTTCGTCGAAGCGATGAGACTCGGCGGAGCGCGGACCGGACACGCAACTTTGGCGCTTTTGCGCTCGGGCGTTGGCCTTCCCGCCGGCGTTCTGAAATCGACCTTGCTCAATGAACTCGCCGGCCTCGATCAAGACTGCTTCCTATTCCTCGATGACTATCATTTGATACACGAATGCGAGGTGACCGACATAGTTAAGGCGGTTCTTCTCGCTCCCATCGCGCACGTTCGAATTTTCATCGGCACCCGAGACGCCAATGCCTTACCTCTCTCAAAGCTACGTCTGAGAGGGGAACTGCTAGAAATGAATTCAGCAGACCTGTGTTTCTCCGAGTTGGAGGTCGACGAATTCTTCTCTCGACAAAACGGCATCACGTTAGGGGGCGACCAGATAGGTCTGCTCTGTCACCGCACTGAAGGATGGGTTGCAGGACTTCAGTTTGCTGCCATCGCCATGCGCGATAGCAACGAAGTTACGAAGTTTCTAGAACGCTTTTCGGGACAGCAGCGCAACGTCGGTGAATTTCTCGCGAACGAGGTTTTTGACCGCCAACCGCCCGAAGTACGCCAGTTCTTGCTAGGGACTTGCATCCTCGGCCGGTTTGACACGGCACTCTGTAACGCTGTTATGGAGCGCCCGGATGCGCGGCTAATGCTCGACCGCCTTGAAAGCGCAAACCTCTTCATTTTTTCACTCGACGATGAGCGGCGATGGTATCGATATCATCACCTGTTCGCCGACTACCTTCAGCGACGACTGCAAGAATATGACTCGGTTCAATTTCGAGAGCTTCATCGGCGTGCCTCTGGGTGGCTCGCGGAACACGGTTTTACTGTCGAAGCAATCGAACACGCTCTCAAGGCCGATGATGTGACTGGTGCAGCTCGCCTGCTCGACGCCGCGAGCCCGCAACTTTTTGCCAATGGGCGAGTGGCGACATTGCGTTCGCTGGCGCAGCGAATGCCATCCGAGCTAACTTCTCATTGTCCTCAGCTTCAGCTCGACCTCGCATGGGATCACGAATTGAGCTGGCGGTTTCCACAAGCCCGTCAATCACTTGCACTTGCGCGGAACGCATTGAAGGCTGACGCAACCCGGCCCCTTGTCCAAGCCAACGATCCCGATGACGGCTTTCGGCTTCAAAGTCTGATGACGAAGCTAGCACACCGGGAAATGATGCTTTCTATGCTCACGGACGACCTCGATGCCACCAGGAAACAATGTCATGAACTACTGTCGGGTCGAAATATAGACGACATGTTTATTCAAGGGGCTATAGAGACAGCGTTGATGCTTTGCAACCGCGAGAGTTTTAGATTCGATGGTGCAATGGCGTCAATCGCGCGCTCGCGTGCACTATTTGTAGAAGGAGGGGCAGTTTATGCGATGGCCTTCCACAGCACTCTCAGTGGATCGATCCTCCTTGCGAGCGGCCACTTAAAACAGGCAGAAGAAATTTATCAGCAGGGCCGAGAGTGGGCGAGCCGTTTGCACGGCGCAGGGTCAGCACTTATGGCGATGCCATCAATGTCACTCGCGGAACTTCAGTACGAACGCGGCAGTGTTGATGTGGCGCGCGAACTCATAACCACCCATTTCCCGATGTCTCTAGAACTGGGATTTGTCGACAATCTGATCGCGGGCTTCTGCACTGCGGCCCGTGTTGCGTTTATAGATGGGGGGCTAACAAATTCTCGGCCGATCATTGAAAATGGTATTTGTTTTGCAGAGCGCTACGGTTTTGCGCGGTTGAAAATTAACGTTGTTTGCGAATATGTTCGGCAGCTGATCTTAACAGGGGAAGTCCGCGAATCGGAGGTCCAGCTAAGAATAGTATTTGCCGGCGAACGCGGGGATGCACTCCTTCCAGGGCCGAATAGCGAGAGCCGGCACGAAGTTCTTTCCATTGCATTTGCACGGGTTGCCACGGAACAGGGGCGAGGCAATGAGGCTCTGCAATTGCTGAAGAATTGGTATGCATTCGTCCGACCTCGCGGTTGCACGCAGTCGAGCGTTCGCATCGCTGTGCAGTTGGCTCGGACGTCGTTACGCCAGTCCCAGCAAATCGCAGCGCTGCGCTACCTGTGCGACGCACTGGAATTAGCTGCGGTTCCGGGATACGCTCGCACTTTCCTTGACGAAGGTGACCTGATTCTCGACCAACTCGAGCATTTAGCTGCACCGAACTCGATTGCATCTCCAGTGGCCCGTGAGGCAGCCCGCAAGCTGCTGGATCTGGCAGGAGATGTAAGGGACAGCGCTGAAAAAGATGGCGCGACACAGCCTGTAGCCGGGCTCGATTCCTCGGGCGAACCTTTGTCCGATCGAGAGATCGAGATTCTCCGGCTGGCAGCCGACCTGCTCCAAAACAGGGAAATTGCGGGTTCGCTGTGCCTGGCAGAAAGCACTGTCAAATGGTATTGGCAGCGGATTTACGCAAAACTGGGCGTTCACCGGCGGTCCCACGCGGTACAGCGTGCCAAGCGTATGTGTTTGCTCGATTCCAGAAGCAAGCCGGAAGAAGACTCGGATAACTGAGGGTAGTCTAGCTAACAGGCCGACGCGTAACATTGAGTAGCTTGTCTTGGCCCGACTGCTGGCACGAACGACGCTCGTGATCTGCACCGTCACCGATTCCTTGCCGACGCGGCCGAATGGATCGTTCTTACTGGCGTAGTCGTTGAGCACATGCGCATCAGTTGCTATAGAAATGGACGGGCTGCGGCGTGTACGCCGTACCGGTGCCGAGGAAGCGCCGCGTCACCTCGCGTCCGCGTTCGGCGGTGGAAGCCTGCCGCGCCAGCTCCAGCGCCATTGCACGGCCCTGCGTGAGCTGGAGCTGCTGCGTCTGAATGGACTGCTTGGCCTGCAAGGCAAGAAGCTGATTCGTCGCCTGCTAGGCCTGCAAGGCCCCGGTGGCCGACTGGCTCTGTCCGACCAGATCGGTCAGTACACTCTCGTCTTCGGTCAGGCTCTGCGACACCAGCACACGATAACGGACTCTTACGACACAGTCGGCGTGCCGGCCCATCCCGGAGAGACGTCGTTCGTGGACCGCTTACGTAAGATCAGCGGGACCTGCGATAGGCGCCGGGCGATACGCCAACGAAGTGTTTGAACCATGTCGAAAGGTGGCTTTGCGACGAGAAGCCGACGCCGAGCGCTATTTCTATGATCGGCAGATGAGTTGCCTGAAGCATTTCCTTGGCGCGCTCGATACGCCGTCTGAGAATATATTGATGCGGCGTATCGCCAAAGGCGGCCTTGAAGGCTTTGGATAGATACACCGGGCTCAGGCCTGCGGCAGCCGCAAGCGCTGAAAGGCTTAAGTCCTTTTCGAGGTTCACCTCTATGAAGTCACCCAGCCGGGCTACGGCCTTGTTCGACATTGAAGCGGATGGCGGTCTCGATCGTGGGAGGCCGCGATTGGTGTATCGCCGCGCCAAATGCGCGGCTAACGCATGAGCAAGAGTATCGACGTACAGACGTGCGCCCTTCGAAGGGTCATGCAGCGTGCCCATGATCGCCAGTGCAAGTTGCTCCAGAAAAGCGTCACGTATGCCGGCACACGGGTTAATCTCGATCCTGGCGGGATCACATTCCAGAATTTCCTCAGCCAACTCATTGAAGAGCTTGCTTTTCAGATAAATCTGCAAGATTTGCGGCTTCCCATCGTGCTTCCATTCAGCTCCGAGGCCACCCGGCGTGAGACCGAGTTGTCCAGGCCGAATTAAATCATTCTCGACATTATGGCCGTCCAGCTTACGACGGACAACCGTCGGGTGAGCCACATGGTAGATGAGCGATGGATGCGGGACCGGAGGCTCATATGCATCGATCCCTCGCTCCACGAGGAGCGCTGCATGAATCGATTCCCAGCCCAATGAATCGCTTGAAGCAATCACCTCGTTGGTAGGACTCAGAGCCCGCCCATGTGTTTGCTTCGAGGAGAAAACGTCTCCCCGCGCAGTCTCAATCGCCAGCATCACTCTCTCTTGTCCGGCCATAAAACGATTCGGCCTGTCACATTCTCTCGTTACAACTCATTTCGCCATTCGGAAAAGCACCAGCTTGTGTGGCCGGAAAAATCGGGGGTGCCCCTATATCTTTCCTCAAGTGTTAGGGGCTGGCGTGGGTTGGCAAAAGGTGCCGTCTCGCAGCATGGCGAACAGAACGTGGCTCTGATGTGATGGACGACCGCGGCGCATCAACGTGGCAACGATAGGAGCAAATGCGGCGGAGCGTAGAACTGCGATGGCGGCACCTTGCGTGGTGAGCGGGCGGCCACGCCGAGTTTCTAACCTGATAAAACAGGCTGCGAATCTGGAAGCCATGCGGGGTCGTCCGGTCCTAGAGTGTCGACGTCGGTACTGACCGACGGGATGGAAAGACGCCGCAACCTCTAACTTACGGATGACAATCATGTCTGCCCTTATATCAGGTCTTCATCACATCACGTACCTCACTTCCGGAGCTCAGGATGATTACGACTTTTACACCAGAGTTCTGGGGCAGACGCTGATCAAGAAGACGGTCTTCTATGAAGGCGATTTCCCGCGCTACCATCTCTACTTCTCGAGTGATGCAATTGGTGCACCGGGAGGCGTCACTACAACCATATCCATGCCGGGAGTTCCTGAAGAGACGTCGGGGCGGACACCGTCGATGATCATCGCGTATGCCGTGCCTGGCAACGCACTCGAGGCCTGGCAGCGTCATCTTCAGGGCCACGGCATCGAGCATGGACCTATTGAAACGCGTTTCGGAGAGCGGCGGCTTCGAGTCCGCAGGGGGCTAATTGAACTGGATCTTGTCGAAGCGCCGTCCGACATCCGGAAGCCGAATCCCTCGCCTCATATTGATCAATCAATCGCCATCCTCGGCTTCCATGGAATCACCATCCCAGCCGGCGATCCGAACGCAATGGGAGCTTTTCTCACGGCTGCATGGGACTGCGAAACTGGTGACGTTGATGGATCATTTACCCGCTACCAACAGAACGGTGGTGGGCCGGCCGCAGTTATCGATGTATGGCATGTGGCCGACATGATCGCAGGCGGTTGGGAATGTCCGCCAGGGAACATGCATCACGCGGCCTTTGCAGTGGCTGATGATGCGGCCCAGCTACGCACCCTGGAACGTCTGGATAGCAGAGGCTATGCCGATACGAGGCCGCCCGTGCATCGCGGCTACTTCCGTTCGATCTACGTGCGCACTCCTGCCGGCGCGATCGTCGAGGCGGCGACAAGCGACATAGGTTTTCTCAGGGATGAATCGCGCAGTGAGTTGGGGCTGAAGCTAAAACTCCCGCCGTTCTTCGAGGAACGCCGCGACGAGTTTGTCGAGACGCTGCGAAAAATAGACCCATTGGTGATCTGAGATGTCGCAATCTGATCGATGCTCTATCGGGGTCGACGAAGAACTGGCGCGTGAACGACAGAACGGAACTTTACCGGACGCAGGGCTTGTTCACGCGATTCACCGGATACGGGATATCGGGCCGAGGTTTGACCTCTCGATAGCCGATATAACAGCAGCCCTTTATCAGCCGGTGAACACAACTGGGACATCTACATTGATCGCGGATTGCCCGTTTGGTGTCCACGAGCGTCAGCGCCTCGATATATATCGACCCAACGCCGCGGCAGCGGGATCACCGGTCATTTTGTTTGTTCCTGGCGGCGGCTATGTGACGGGCGATAAGCAAGTGTATGGGGGGCTTTATGGTCGTCTCGCAAATTTCTTCGCTGACCACGGCTATCTGACTGCGGTGATGAATTACCGCCTTGCGCCGGAGTTCGCCTGGCCATCCGGGATCGAGGACGTTCGAGCGGCGTTTGAATGGTTGCACGCCAATATTGCGCAACACGGCGGTAATCCCCGAAGGATTGCCATCTTTGGTCAATCGGCCGGTGCGACGCATGCGGCAGGATACCTGTTCGGCGCTCTTGACGAGAACAATGTGGCGCCATGGGCAGGTATCCTTTTGAGTGGTGTGTATCGTTTCACCGAGGAGATGATTTCACCGGCGGCGCGCCAATATTTTGGAAATGCTCCGTCACTTTATGCCGAGCGTTCGCCGATTGTGCATGTCGATCGGTGCCCCATCCCGATCCTGGTCGGAGTGGCGGAGTTCGATCCTCCCAACTTTGTTTTGTCCGCGTTTGACCTGGCAGAGGCGTTGACGCGACGCGACGGGCAGTGTCCGGATTTTGCCCTTCTTGCCGCGCACAATCACGTCTCGACGGTTTTCGGACTCGGCAGTGGTCATGATGATGCTGGGGCGCGGATTGTCGCGTTCCTGGAACGGCTCGGTGCAAAAAGAGGCCACTGACCACTTGAGCATTGTTGATGTGCGGCGGCTTGGCCAATGAGGCCGCGCGCTACAACGGCGCGCCGATTGCGCTGCAGGGCTCTGATGTGCAAATGAGATCGTCGATTCGGTTACACGTTGCTGATCACCGAGATGGTGACGTTGGCCATTAGCGTCTGGCTTTACTGGCGTAACGTTCGTAATGAGCGAGGGCTGGCGCCGCTTCCGGTGCCTTAAGCGTTAGCGGAGCTCCGTCCACACCTTCCGCCCGTTGCCCTGAATGGTCCCGAAGCTCCGCGCCACCTCGCGGTACAGATCGTCGCGCTCGTAGCCGACCAACTCACGGTCATCCAGTTGCAGGGCTAGCAGATGGCCGCTGCCGTAGGTCGGCCATGCGCCTGCAAAAATTGCATCGCCGAGCAAAAGGAGTTTGAAATTGAGAATAACCTGTCACAGCAAACTGGTCGGATGAAGCCACCGGAGACCACTTGCCGCCTGCCTCCCTGCCCTTTCCGGGCGCGGATGCCTATGACGATTCCCACAGTTCCCAGAGCGGGGCGCTCTGCCATTTCGCTGCACAATTCGCCGCCATGAATTGCATCAGATCGTCCCCTCCGCCGAGACGACGATCTATGAGATGGAGCGCCGTGGGGAGTTTCCGAGCCGTTTCAATCTGACACCGCGCTGCGTCGTGCGGGATCTGGAAGAAGTTGAAAACTGGCTCGACAGTCGCAGGCAGGCTTCGCGTGCCAACCCCCGTCCGCGTATGTCTGGACCGGATGGGCGGCGACGCAAGCAACGCCCCGTCAGGACCTGATGCAGGCCATGCCGGGCATTACCTCGACCAACCTGCCACTCGATCATCAACAGACCGCCTGGACCCGCATGGTTAAAGGGTTTGGCTGTGATCGACATGGGCCTTTACCGCCGCTTTTACCGTCAGAAAAACACGCCCTTTGCTGGCGTGGGAAACGGAGCCGTTTGCGAGGCGCCGACTTATCATCAATCAACTCCAATTATAGCGAACAGATGACTGCACTTCAGCCGCACTCTTTGGGAGCAGCATGACGTGCCCCATCCTCATATGCTCTCCAGCAATCGGGCAATGGCTTCGGGCGACGGCAACTGATCCTTCAGCCTCTTCGGTAGCGTCTTGGTGATTTCGTAGGTCGCCACGCCGATGGGCTTGCGCGCGTCACGCAGCGCGTATTCGACGATGGTGCGTTTCTTCTCTTTGCACAAGATAATGCCGATGGACGGGTTTTCGTCGTCCTGCCGCACCTGCGCGTCCAGCGCGGCAAGGTAGAACTGCATCTTGCCGACGAACTCCGGCTCGAACTTGCCAATCTTCAATTCAATCGCCACCAGCGCACGCAGCCGCCGGTGGAACAGCAAGAGATCAATAAAAAACTCTTCGCCATCTATCTCGAGTCGATACTGGCTACCCATGAAGGCATACATACCGCCCATCGCTCGAAGAAAATCCTCGATGCGAGCGATCAGCGCGCGTTCCAACTCGCGCTCGCTGTGCTGCTCGCCCAGTTCGAGGAAGTCGAAGGCATACTCGTCCTTCACCGCGAGCTTGGCTTGCGCGCGCAGAGCCGGTGTCAGCGCCTGGTCGAAATTGGTCTGGCCCAGCAGCGACTTTTCGTAACTCTGGTTGTCGATCTGGTGTGCTAGCACGTTCTTCGACCAGCCGAACTTACGCGTCATGCGCAGATAGAACTCGCGCTCCTGCGCGTTCTTGCAGCGCGAAAGGATAAGCAGGTTGTGAGCCCAGCCGATTTCTCCAACCAGTGGTTGGAGTTTTGGCGCGGCACTGTATTCCTGAAAGAACTGACGCATGTACCACAGGTTCTGCGTCGAGAACCCGCCCACGCCGGGGAAGGCTACGCGCAGGTCGGCGGAAAGCTGCTCCACCACGCCCTTGCCCCAGCCCTCGGTCTGCTGCCGCTCGACGATCAGCCGCCCGATGTCCCAATACAGGCCGACCAGTTCCTTGTTGACTGCACGCAGCGCCGCGTATTGCGCGGACTGGATGCGCGCCTTCACCTCGGCCAACAAGGCCGGGTAGTCCTTCGCCGTAGCGGTCAGAACCGCGCCGGCCTTTCGCGCCGCTGGCGTGGTTGTCTTGCTGGTAGTTTTCTTCTTACTCGTCGCCATCAGCGACCTCCTCGTCGGTGCCGAACCACCCAAGATTCTGTTCGATAGCTTGCCTATAAGGGGTATCGATCTGGGTCGGCGCATTGCGGACATAGCGTTCCGCAGCCGTACGATTGGTACCATCTAGAGCGCGGAGGAAAGCAACGACTTCGGCCTCGCTGGGCATCAAATGCTGGCCGTCGAACTTAGATGGCAAATTCGTCCAAACAACGCCGGTTAGACTGTTGGCATCGGCCCAAGCTGCGATTGTGTCAGCTTCCAAGCCATGGGCATGGCCACTAACACGATCGGCGAAGCCGATGTCGGTTTCCCAGTTCTTGGGGATACCTTCACGCGCAGCCAAACATTTTCGTGCAACTGTGAGGTCTGGTACATCAAGTAAGACCCAGTAGGTCCGCACGCGCGCACTGTTGGGGCAGATGACCAGTGTAATCTTGTCCCCTCGCTGATTTTTCTTTGCGCCGGACTCGCGCGCAAATTCGACCGGCAACAAGGGGCCATCGTTATGCCAGTTGCCTTTACTGGGTAAATCGCGCGAATCCCAGACGAGAGAACCCCATCCGAGGCAGGCAATCGTGTTGACGGATAAATCTGTCATACTCTGATCTCTTTGATGGCTAGTGCTTCCCGTCGTCGATGCAGACAAGAAAAGGGGCTTAGTAGCCTCTGAGCAAACTGAGTCGAGGTAACGCTCGCGCTCACTTGAGCAAGCCCTGAATCCATGACGCAAGCAATGCTCCCGCGGCACCGGAGCTACTGGAAGACAGAAAATCGTAGATTCTCTTAAGTAGCGAAGGGTCTCGATCACCGATCGTCTTCGCAGCTGCTTCGACCGCCGCCCGGTCATCCAATGTTACTGATTTCGAAAGCTGCTTATCGAGAAGCTGCAGTGCCTCACGAACGACTTCATTGGAACTTTGCTGCGCCATCAGGGCGGCGATATCCAGACCGGAACCGCCCCTCGACGAAAGGCTCATGGCGATAGCGCCATGCATCCGTTCCAACTGATCTTCGAGGGACGCAATCCGGGCATCGGAGTTCGCAGTCGAAATTGCATTGACCCGCCTCTCGAATTCAAGCTCGGTTCGTGCCAAGTCCAGCTTATTTCTTAGCCTTAGGATGCCTATCTCACTACGCAGAAGAGCTTCCGGGGCAACTTTCCCAACAACAACATCACCATATACGGCTAGGTCGCGTTCAATGATGTCTCGCCATCCAGTGGGGCCGTCTATGGTCATTCGAACCAAGCTTCCGAACTGTTCAATGCGAACCGCCATTTCCTCGTCCGGATATTTCTGCCGAAGAACCTCAGAGAAGTAGCTCAATATCGCGATGCCCGCGTGCCGATTTTCTGGCAAAAACTCAATAAGACGTTGAACGCCACCGTCCCGAGCGACACTTTCACCATGACGGATCATCTGCCTGCGAGCGTCCTCAGCGGCAGCATTGATAATTTTGGCAGCTTCTTCATGCGCTGTCTCTCTAATTTCATTCGACAGTTCTAGCGCCTCGCGCTCGGCATCAGCCAGAATCTTTTCTGCGTCGCTTTTCTCAACCATCGACTGCCTCCCAAATTCCCCAGATACAAATCGCACACAATTAACAGCCGCATCGTTCGGGTGTACTCGATCCAGCTTGACTCAGCTCAGCACTACACAAGAGGATTTTTTGAAAAGTAACCCGCCGTGGCCGAGATAATGGCCGAGTTGTTTCCAGTGTCCATATGCTCTTCTCGCTTCAGCGGGTGTGACCCGGATTCGCACGTTGACTTTGGCGACCTTGGGCTATCCCGGCAGTCTGGAGACCCTTCTGACGTTGTTCTTCCTGTTGTATCTCGTTGAAGCGTCTTATATGAAGATCGCGAGCCTTGTCGCTTTGCGAAAGGGCGCGCTCGATCTGCTTCGATGGCACCCCCGCCACCTCTTTCCTGGCCGGATATAGCGCATCAATCTCGAAACGCGTCACGCAAATCTGGGCGTTCTGAAGGCCTTGATCGACGTTGTAAAGGATGACGTTGAAAATATTGTCTTTCTGTTGGGTCGGGCGGTCATACCAGTCGTTGACCAGCCTGTCGATGCCATGCAACGAGTCATAGAAACTGACGAGCGCGACGGCATCGTCTCCGGTCAGGTCATGAAATTGTGGCGCATTCGGATACAGGACGGGCATATGTGGGATGAAGCCTCCTGTTTCGTGACGGCTTTTACCGTCAGGGGCCAGGAGACCTGCTGATGCCCGGAAAGCCGCATAAAACAAGCTTTCCCGAGGAGACTTTTACCGTCAAAGACGGCTTTGGTCTGGATAGTGAACGGAAGGGTCTTAATCCGGCCTCAGGTTCTTACCGCCGCTTCTACCGCCAACCTGTTTTGCTGGCCGGCAATAGCCACCGATAGCTGACGTGACGTATTTCTTTTAAAATCAATACGTTAAGTCAGTTTCTCGATAGCTGGCGATAGTCTCCGAAGGACCTGATTTCACTCCCACTCGATCGTCGCCGGCGGCTTCCCCGAAATGTCGTACACCACGCGATTGATGCCGCGCACCTCATTAATGATGCGATTCGACACATGCCCAAGCAGTTCATGCGGCAGATGTGCCCAATGCGCAGTCATGAAGTCGAGCGTCTGAACCGCGCGCAGCGCGACCACATATTCATACGTGCGGCCATCCCCCATCACGCCCACGCTCTTCACCGGCAGGAACACCGCGAACGCCTGGCTCGTCAGCTCGTACCACGACTTACCAGTTTCCTTATCGATGGTGTTACGTAGCGTCTCGATAAAAATCGCATCGGCGCGGCGCAGCAGATCCGCGAAATCACGCTTCACTTCACCCAGAATCCGCACGCCAAGACCCGGGCCCGGGAACGGATGGCGATACACCATATCGTGCGGCAGACCCAGCTTCACACCCAGTTCACGCACTTCGTCCTTGAACAGCTCGCGCAGCGGCTCGAGCAGCTTGAGATTGAGCGTCTCCGGCAGACCACCCACGTTATGGTGGCTCTTGATCGTGTGCGCGCCCTTCTTGCCCTTGCCCGCCGACTCGATCACGTCCGGATAAATCGTGCCCTGTGCGAGCCACTTCGCGTCCGTGAGCTTGCCCGCTTCGGTCTGGAACACCTCGACGAACTCCGCGCCGATGATCTTGCGCTTCGCCTCAGGATCGGTCACGCCCGCCAGCTTCGACATGAACGCTTCGCTCGCATCAACGTGAACCACTTTCACGCCAAGGTTGTCCGCGAACATCGACATCACCTGCTCGGCTTCGTTCAGGCGCAAGAGGCCATGATCGACGAACACGCAAGTCAGCTGGTCGCCAATCGCACGGTGCAGCAGCGCCGCCGCCACCGACGAATCCACGCCGCCCGAGAGGCCGAGAATGACGTGCTCGTTGCCCACCTGCTTGCGAATCGTTTCGACGGCCTCATCAATGTAGTGGCCCATTTCCCAATCAGCCTTCGCGCCGCAGATCCCCAGCACGAAGCGCTCGAGCATCGCGCGGCCCTGCACCGTGTGCGTGACTTCCGGATGCCATTGCAGGCCGTAGAAGTGGCGTGCCTCGTCGGCCATCGCCGCGATCGGGCACGATTCCGTCGATGCCATCAGTTGGAAGCCAGCCGGCATTTCGATGACCTTGTCGCCGTGGCTCATCCAGACCTTGAGCATGCCGTGGCCTTCGCCCGTGCGGAAATCTTCAATGCCTTCGAGAAAGCTCGTGTGGTTGCGCGCGCGCACTTCGGCATAGCCGAATTCGCGCAGGTGGCCACCGTCCACCTTGCCGCCGAGTTGCTCGGCCATCGTCTGCATGCCGTAGCAAATGCCGAGCACCGGCACGCCGAGTTCGAACACGGCTTGCGGAGCGCGCGGGGTGTCGGTTTCGGTGACCGAGTTCGGGCCGCCCGAGAGGATGATGCCCTTCGGCGCGAACTCGCGGATAAATGCGTCGTCAACGTCGTACGGATGGATTTCCGAGTAGACGTTGGCTTCGCGCACGCGGCGCGCGATCAGCTGGGTGACTTGCGAACCGAAGTCGAGAATCAGGATTTTGTCGTGCATGGCAGCGGACGAGACCTAAAAAAGAACGGATACAGAAAGCCGCGCGCCGAGTAAATCTGGCACGCGGCGTGAATTCATCGGAACTGTGGCGCCTGGCGGCAAGGGCACCCAACAGCGAAACAGACTGCGAAGTCCGGGCGCATTGCGGCTGACGTTGCCTGTGCCGGGGCGACTCGCGCGATCAGCCACGCAACGGTGGCCGCGGCGCGTCGGCCGCTTCGTCTCGCGCGGCGAGGCGCGCATCTTCCGCTTGCGCAGTCGTGCGCGGCGCACTCGGCGTCACCACAGGCTGCACCGGGGCCGGCGTCACGGCCGGTGGTCGCACCACGGGCTCGGCGAGCGGCGCGCCCGCCTCGGCAGGTCCGCCAGCAAAAACCGGCTTGGCGTACACCACCGGCTCTTCGCGCTTCGACTTGGCCACCGTGCGCGCTTCGCGCTCCTGCGCGGCAGCCTCGGCCGCCTGCGCCTTCTCGCGCCGCTTCACCGCGCCAGCGAGCCGTGTACCGCCCAGCCCGACGATGATGAGCCACGCGCCCACCGCACCGGCCACCAGTTGGCCAAAGCCCGTGAGCCGCGGCGTATGCAGGCCGATCAGCCAGACCAGCATCAGCACGCCGGCGATCCAGTTGACGTGCCCCACGGTGCGCCCAACCATGGCGGTCAGGCCACCGTCGAACGTCGCGCGCACCGCGATCCAGGCAAAACCGAGCAGCACTACGCCGAACGCCTGTCCGATGAGCGCCGGCTGCGGTTGCACCAGTTGCAGCGCGTTGTAGAGCGAGCTCCAGGGCGTGAGCAGAAACAGCACGCCGAAACCCAGCAACATCAACGCGTCGACAAACAGCACTATGCGCAGCAGCGGCTTCATCGCGGTTTAGTCCACGTGGTAGTTGGGCGCTTCCTTCGTGATCTGCACGTCGTGGACGTGCGACTCGTTCAGGCCGGCACCCGTGATCTGGACGAATTCCGCCTTGTCGTGCATCTCGTCGATCGTGCGGCAGCCGCAGTAGCCCATCGAGGCGCGCACGCCGCCGATCAGCTGGAACAGGATCGCGTTGACCGAACCCTTGTAGGAGACGCGGCCTTCGATGCCTTCCGGCACCAGCTTGTCGATGTTGGCCGAGTTGTCCTGGAAGTAGCGGTCCGCGGCGCCGTCCTTCATCGCGCCGACCGAGCCCATGCCGCGGTACGACTTGTACTGGCGGCCCTGGTACAGGAACACGTCGCCCGGCGATTCTTCCGTGCCTGCGAACATGCTGCCCATCATCACGGCGTTCGCGCCTGCAGCCAGCGCCTTGGATACGTCGCCCGAGTAACGCACGCCGCCGTCGGAGATCAGGGGAACGCCCGTGCCCTTGAGCGCCTCCGCCACGTTCGAGACCGCCGTGATCTGCGGCACGCCCACACCCGCCACGATACGCGTCGTGCAGATCGAGCCCGGGCCGATGCCGACCTTCACGCCGTCTGCGCCGTATTCGACGAGCGCGCGCGCGGCGGCGGCCGTCGCGATGTTGCCGCCGATCACTTCGACGTGCGGGAAGTTCTTCTTGACCCACTGGACGCGCTCGAGCACGCCCTTGCTGTGGCCGTGCGCCGTGTCGACCACGATCACGTCAACGCCGGCCTGCACCAGCAGTTCGACACGCTCTTCGTTGTCCGGGCCCACGCCAACGGCCGCGCCCGCGCGCAGCTTGCCGTGCTCGTCCTTGCAGGCGGCCGGGTGTTCGGTCTGCTTGGTGATGTCCTTGACGGTCATGAGGCCGCGCAGTTCGAACGCGTCGTTCACGACCAGCACGCGCTCGAGGCGGTGGCTGTGCATGAGCGCCTTGGCTTCGGTGAGCGGCGTGCCTTCCTTGACGGTGACGAGGCGCTCACGCGGCGTCATGATCGAGCGCACCGGCTCGTCCAGACGCGTTTCGAAGCGCAGGTCGCGGTTCGTGACGATACCGACGAGCTGTGCGCCTTCCACAACCGGGAAGCCCGAGATGCCATGCTGCTGCGAAAGCGCGATCACGTCCGCGACCTTCATCTGCGGCGGGATCGTAATCGGATCGCGCACCACGCCCGACTCGAAACGCTTCACCTTCGCCACTTCGCGCGCCTGCTCGGCCGGCGTGAGATTCTTGTGGATGATGCCGACGCCACCCTGCTGCGCCATCGCAATAGCGAGACGGCCTTCCGTGACGGTGTCCATCGCGGCCGAAACAAGCGGAATGTTCAGGGAGATATTGCGGGTCAGCCGGGTCTTCAGGCTGGTGTCGCGCGGGAGAACGTCGGAAAAGGCGGGGACGAGGAGCACGTCATCGAACGTGAGTGCTTTCTGGATCAGACGCATGGCAAATCCTATAGGCGCAAAAGCAGATTATACGGGATAGCGCCCTGGAAATCATCAGTGCGTACAGTAGCTTAGCGCCGATTTCGGGATTTTTTGAGGTTCGGGACGGGGTGCGTGGCGGCATCGGAACGGCGTGTCAGACCCTATTTTTTGGCCGCCTGCCAGGCACCGCGAATCGTCCCGTGCAGGATTGAACAAGACGCGCGTGCAGTGCGCGGTTAAGCTGCCTCCCATCCTGTGCGGCCAGAACGGCCAGGTCGAAATTGCGGAGGCAAGGTAAATGCAGCGTGGTGTGTTGTACGGCGTGCTCGCCGGTGCGTTATGGGGAACCGTGTTTCTGGTGCCCCGCCAGTTACCGGAATTCTCGCCGCTGCTCCTCAGTGCGGGGCGCTACGTGATGTACGGCCTCGTCTCGTTCGCCGCGCTCCTGCCCATGCTGCGGCGCGTCTGGCCGCGTCTCACGCGCGCCGATCTCATCGCGCTCGTGAAGCTCGCTCTGGTGGGCAACCTCCTCTATTACCTCTTTCTCGCGAGCGCGATCCATCTCGTGGGCATCGCGCCCGCCTCGTTGATCGTCGGCGTCCTGCCGGTCACGGTCACGCTGCTCGGACGCAGCGACCACGGCGCCGTGGCGCTCTCGAAGCTGATCTGGCCGCTCGCGATGATCGCCGCCGGCATCGTGTGCATCAATGTCGACGTCTTCACGGCCGGCGCCGGCGACCACGCGAGCACGCTCACGAAGATTGCCGGTCTTGGCTGCGCCGTCGGGGCGCTCGCCTGCTGGACGTGGTACGCCGTCGAAAATGCGCGCTACCTGCAGCGCAACGCGCATTTCGGCGGCAACGAGTGGTCGGTGCTGTGGGGCGTCGTCACGGGCGCGCTCGGCGGCCTGCTCTGGCTCGCGGTGCTCGTCATGCCTGCCGGAACGGTGCAGGAGAGCGTGAGCGGCGCGCGCTGGACCGCGTTCTGGCAATTGAACCTCGTGCTGGCCATTGGCGCGTCGTGGCTCGGCAACGGCCTCTGGAACGCGGCCTCAAAGCGCCTTCCGCTCACGCTCTCTGGCCAGATGATCGTCTTCGAGACGCTGTTCGCCCTGCTCTATGGCTTCATCTACGACCATCGCCTGCCGCGCATGCTGGAAATCGCGGCAATCGTGCTGCTGGTGGCGGGCGTGAGCTGGTCGGTCCGCCAGCATTCGGGCGGCCCGGAAGACACCGCCCACGGCGACGGCATCGTGCCGGATGGCGATTTGCCCGGTATTGCGGGTGTCGGCAAGGCGGATGCCTCGGGCAAGAACGGCACGGAACGCCACCGCGCGGCGAACTGAGGGAGCTTGGGGTGCGCTGGAGGCCCAACGCCCCCCATCGAACGGCCATCAGCGTGGCTTCACGCGGCCGTCAATGCCGCCTCAGCACCGGCTCAGCGCGAATCCTTGTTCTGCCACTTGCGGCCCTCGATCGAGCCTTCCTTGCGGGTTTTGTCGACGCGGCGCTGGCGTGCGAGCTTGGGGTCGACCACCAGCGGGCGGTAGATCTCCACGCGGTCGTGATCGGCGAGCACGGTGTCGAGCGGCTTGAGCTTGCCGTAGATGCCCACCTTCAGTTTCGTCAGATCGATTTCGGGATGGCGCGCGAGGATGCCGCTCGCCTCGATGGCCTGCCCGAGCGTCGCGCCCGGCGCCAGTTCCACGCCGATAAGGGTCTGCGCGTCAGGCAGCGCGTAGCAGACGTCGATGGACAGTTTCACGCTCATGGCTTGTTCTTGCCGTAACGCTGGTCGGCGCGCTTCACGAAGGTGTCGACGAAGGTGTTCGCGATGTGGTGGAACACCGGCCCGATGATCTTCTCGAGAATGATGTTTGAAAACTCGTAGTGCAGCGAGAATTCGATCTTGCAGGCATCCGCGCGCAGCGGCGTAAAGCGCCAGGCGCCCGTGAACTTCTTGAACGGGCCGTCGGCGAACTCCATATCGATGCGCTCGGGCCGCTTGTGCCGGTTGCGCGTGGCAAAGTGTTGCTTGATGCCCTTGAAGTTGATATCGATTTTCGCCTCCATGCCGTCCTCGTCCTTGCGGCGAACCTCGACGCCGCCGCACCACGGCAGGAAGTTGGGATAATCGTCGACGTCGGTGACGAGGTCGAACATCTGCTCCGCCGAATGGCGAATCAACACGGTTTTCTGGACATCCGCCATAAATTGCGCAATGCGAGGCAAGGGTGAAGGCGCCACGGGCTTTCGGCTGCCCGCTTTGCTAAAATCGTAATTTTAAACGAGTTGGGCGTTTCCCATTTTCCTATGAGCATCATCGACAACAGAAAAGCCTTCTTCGATTACTTCATCGAAGAGCGCCACGAGGCAGGGCTCGTGCTCGAAGGATGGGAGGTCAAGGCCATGCGCGCCGGGCGAGCCAACATCAAGGAAAGCTACGTCGTGATCAAGGACGGCGAGCTCTACCTGATCGGCACGCACATCAGCCCGCTGCCCGAAGCCTCGACGCACATCCACCCCGACCCCACGCGCACGCGCAAGCTGCTGCTGCACCGCGAGGAAATCGACAAGTTGATCGGCAAGGTCGAGCAGCGCGGCTTCACGCTCGTGCCGCTGAACTTCCACTACAAGGGCGGCCGCGTGAAGTGCGAGATCGGCCTCGCCAAGGGTAAGAAGCTGCACGACAAGCGCGAAACCGAGAAGCAGCGCGACTGGCAGCGCGAAAAGGCGCGCCTGATGCGCACGCCGACCTGAGCGCACCGGATCGATCCGTCACGCCTTCGATCCGCGCGCTTCTGACGCAACAACCGTGGCAAAAATGACAAAGGGCGGCCCGAGCCGCCCTTTTTTGTGGCAGTTTCCGCCCCAAGCCCCGTTCAAGCGCCCTTTGCCGTATCCCGGCTCAGCTGCGTCTCCTTCATGCCCGTGCGGTTCACGATGGTGAGCGCCGAGGCGATCATCGAGCTCAGGTCGCTCATGTTGCCGGGCACGATCAGCGTGTTGCCCTGCTTCGCGAGGTTGCCGAACGCGGTGACGTACTGTTCCGCCACCTTGAGGTTGACGGCGTCCATGCCGCCCTGGGCCTGGATCGAGTTGCCGATCTTCTGGATCGCCTGCGCATTCGCCTCGGCCACCGCCAGAATGGCTGCCGCCTGGCCTTGCGCCTGATTGATGGCCGCCTGCCGCTCGCCTTCCGACTTCTGGATCGCCGCCTCGCGCGCGCCGGCCGCGAGGTTGATCTGCTCCTGCTTGCGCCCTTCCGAAGCCGCGATGAGCGCGCGCTTTTCACGCTCCGCGGTGATCTGCGCCTGCATCGCATGCAGGATTTCCTTCGGCGGCGTGAGATCCTTGATTTCGTAGCGCAGCACCTTCACGCCCCAGTTCGAGGCGGCTTCGTCGAGCGCCGAAACGACACTGTGATTGATGAAGTCGCGCTCTTCGAAGGTCTTGTCGAGCTCGAGCTTGCCGATCACCGAGCGCAGCGTGGTCTGCGAGAGCTGCGTAATGGCGAACACAAAGTTGCTCGAGCCATACGAGGCCTTCATCGGATCCGTGACCTGGAAGTACAGCACGCCGTCCACCTGGAGCTGCGTGTTGTCGCGCGTGATGCAGATCTGGCTCGGCACGTCGAGCGGAATTTCCTTGAGCACATGCTTGTAGGCCACGCGATCGATGAACGGCAGCACGACCGTGAGGCCCGGCGTGAGCGTAGCGTGATAGCGGCCCAGCCGCTCGAGGACCCAGGCATGCTGCTGCGGCACGATCTTGACGGTCTTCGACACCAGCACGATGACGATCACGAGCAGGATCAACCCGACGATAGGCACTTGCATACGCTTCCCCCTTTTTTGCTTCGATTTGACTTCGGCTTCGCGGCTTCGAGGCAACTTGAACGCAACATCAAGGCAGCCCCGGCTTTTGCCCGGCCAGCGAACCGCCACTTCAGGCGTGACGCGTGCCCTCGCGCGCCTCGTGCGGCCCCGCCGCCGCGCCGCTTCCATGCCTGGCCGCGAGGATCAGGCAACTGCCCCGCACCGCCTTGATTTCGTAGAGATGGGCATCCTCGGGCTCGCCGGGCGCCAGCTCGACGTCCCATTCAGCGCCGCGATACATAGTGCGCGCGCGCCCCTCGTGCCATGCGGCTACGGTGACGGTCGAGCCGATGTCGAGATTCACGCCGGGATCGGTCGAAGGATCGACCATGCGCCGGCGCCGCCCGAACCGCGAGCGCCGCAGCACGATCACGGCCACCAGCGCCACGACGGCCGCCACCACCAGTTGCACGTCGAGCGGCGCGCCCAGCTCGAACGACAGCACGCCCGCGAGGAACCCGAGCGCGATCATCAGCAGATAGAACGTGCCGGTCATCAGCTCGGCCACGATCAGCACGCCCGCGCCGATCCACCAGAACACACCATGCGGACCCACGTCGACCTCCCAAAGTAAAACACCCCGGCTTGACCGGGGTGTTATAGCACGAAGCTGACACTGTTTTCCGCAGCGTGCGAAGGCGAGGTGTAAGCCACCTCAACTTTCGCGCGCGGCGAGCGCGTGGCGCTCAGTGTGACATCAGCCGACGCTCATGACTTCGCCTGTGCCTTGGCGAGCGCCTGCCACGTGTCGACGACCGTGTCGGGGTTCAGCGAGATCGACGCGATGCCCTCATCGGCCAGCCATTGGGCGAAGTCCGGATGATCGGACGGGCCCTGGCCGCAAATGCCGACGTACTTGTTCAGGCGACGGCAGGTTTCGATCGCGCGCTTGAGCAGGAACTTGACGGCCGGGTCGCGTTCGTCGAAGTCGGCGGCCAGCAGTTCCATGCCCGAATCCCGGTCGAGGCCGAGCGTGAGCTGCGTGAGGTCGTTCGAGCCGATCGAGAAGCCGTCGAAGTACTGCAGGAACTCTTCGGCAAGAATCGCGTTGGTCGGCACTTCGCACATCATGATGAGGCGCAGGCCGTTTTCGCCGCGCTTCAGGCCGTACTTCGCGAGCAGGCCAACCACGCGCTCCGCCTGCTTGAGCGTGCGCACGAACGGCACCATGATCTCGACGTTCGACAGGCCCATCTCTTCACGCACGCGCTTGAGCGCGAGGCACTCCATCTCGAACGCCTGGGCGAAGTCGTCGGCGATGTAGCGCGAGGCGCCGCGGAAGCCCAGCATCGGGTTTTCCTCGTCCGGCTCGTAGCGCGAGCCGCCGATCAGCTTCTTGTACTCGTTCGACTTGAAGTCCGACATACGCACGATGACAGGCTTCGGATAGAACGCCGCCGCGATCGTGGCGATGCCTTCCGTGAGCTTGTCGACGTAGAACGCACGCGGCGATGCATGGCCGCGCGCCACGCTCTCGACCGCCTTCTTCAGGTCCGCATCGACGTTCGGGTACTCGAGGATCGCCTTCGGGTGCACGCCGATGTTGTTGTTGATGATGAACTCGAGACGCGCGAGGCCCACACCGGCGTTCGGCAGCTGCGAGAAGTCGAACGCGAGCTGCGGGTTGCCGACGTTCATCATGATCTTGACCGGAATCGCCGGCAGCTCGCCACGCTGAACTTCGCTGACTTCGGTTTCGAGCAGACCGTCATAGATGCGGCCTTCGTCGCCTTCCGCGCACGACACGGTCACGAGCGCGCCGTCCTTGAGCACGTCGGTCGCGTCGCCGCAGCCCACGACGGCCGGCACGCCCAGTTCGCGCGCGATGATCGCCGCGTGGCAGGTACGGCCGCCACGGTTCGTGACGATGGCGGAGGCGCGCTTCATCACCGGCTCCCAGTTCGGGTCGGTCATGTCGGCGACGAGCACGTCGCCCGGCTGCACGCGTTCCATTTCGGACGGATCGTGAATCACCTTCACGCGGCCCGCGCCGATCTTCTGGCCGATTGCGCGGCCCGTTGCGAGCACCTGCGACTGCCCCTTGAGCTTGAAGCGCTGCTCGGCCTTGCCCGCGGCCTGGCTCTTCACCGTCTCCGGACGCGCCTGGAGAATGAAGATCTTGCCGTCGAGACCGTCCTTGCCCCACTCGATGTCCATCGGACGCTGGTAGTGCTGCTCGATGATGACGGCGTACTTCGCGAGCTCGATCACGTCTTCGTCGGTGATCGAGAAGCGGTTGCGCTGCTCGTGCGAAACGTCGACCGTCTTCACGCGACCCGGCTCGCCCGGCTGCGTGAATTCCATCTTGATGAGCTTCGAGCCGATCGAGCGGCGGATGATCGGCGCCTTGCCCTGCGCGAGCGTGGTCTTGAAGACGTAGAACTCGTCCGGATTCACGGCGCCCTGCACGACGGTCTCACCGAGGCCGTAGCTCGACGTGATGAAGACGGCGTCCTTGAAGCCCGATTCCGTGTCCAGCGTGAACATCACGCCTGCGGCGCCGCGGTCCGAACGGACCATGCGCTGCACGCCCGCCGACAGTGCGACTTCGGCGTGGGTGAAGCCCTTGTGGACACGATAGGAAATGGCGCGGTCGTTGTAGAGCGACGCGAACACGTGCTTGAGACGGTCGAGCACGTCTTCGATGCCGACCACGTTCAGGTAGCTTTCCTGCTGACCGGCGAACGAAGCGTCGGGCAGGTCTTCCGCCGTCGCCGACGAACGCACGGCGAACGACAGCTCAGAAGGCGAGCTTGCCTTCAGCGTTTCGAAACCCGCGCGGATATCCGCTTCCAGCTGCGGCTGCAGCGGCGCATCGACGATCCATTGACGGATTTCCTTGCCCGCTTCGGCCAGCGCCTTGACGTCGTCGACGTCGAGCGTCTCCAGACGCGCGGCGATCCGCTCGGTCAGGTTGTTATGTTTCAGGAAGTCGCGGAAGGCGAGCGCGGTCGTCGCGAAGCCCGTGGGCACACGCACGCCTGCTTCAGCCAGCTGGCTGATCATTTCGCCGAGCGAGGCGTTCTTGCCGCCCACGATCTCGACATCGGTCATCCGCAACTGCTCGAAAGGCACTACATACGCCTGATCCTTGGCAACGGTGTTAGTCATACAAGCCCCTAAGTGTGAAAAAAATTCACGATTGCGCAAGTGGGCTCGAACGCAGGCCGCCCATTGGAAGCGGATCTGCGCCTTGCGCAACCTGTTGGAGAAGCAATCGCCGCCGCTTTGGGGGCCTGCATCCGGAGCAAGGAAAAGCACGAAGATGCACGCGATTACGCGAAATTATGCAAAATCGCTGCAAGTTGACGCCTGATTGAGCCGCGTTGGGCTACGATTTGGCGTGGTTGCACTGCAATTGCTTATCCAACAGGTTGCCGCTATTCTACCGTGCCGACTCTCGAAAATGTGTCTGTCGGCGAGAATCGCGCCTCGAAATCGTTCCACAACGCTCTCAGGGCGCCTCCCGGGCGCCTCGCCTGCATGTCGGGCGACCCCGCTCACGTACCCAGCCTCAACCGATGCCGCCTACCGTATTCATCGTCTCCGACGGTACCGGGATCACTGCCGAAACGTTCGCGCATTCGATCCTCTCGCAGTTCGACCAAAAATTCCGCCTCGTGCGCGTGCCGTTCGTCGACTCGACGGACAAGGCCTACTCGACCGCCGAAAAGATCAACGAAGCCGCGGTGCAGGAAGGCCGCCGCCCCATCGTTTTCACGACGCTGGTGGACAGCAACTCGAACGAGATCGTCAAGCGCTCGAACGCGCTCGTGCTCGACATGTTCCAGACCTTCGTGGAACCGCTCGAGCAGGAGCTCGAGCTCAAGTCGAGCCACGCGATGGGCCGCGGCCACCAGAACGCCGACACCGACGAATACAAGAACCGGATCGAAGCGATCAACTTCTCGCTTGCGCACGACGACGGCCAGTCCAACCGCAATCTGAACGACGCCGACGTGATCCTCGTGGGCGTGTCGCGCAGCGGCAAGACGCCGACCAGCCTCTATCTGGCGATGCAATACGGCGTGAAGGCAGCGAACTATCCGCTGATCCCGGACGACTTCGAGCGCGGCAAGCTGCCTACCTCGCTGCTTCCACATCGCGCGAAGATCTTCGGCCTCTCGATCGACCCGCAGCGCCTCACGGAAATCCGCAACGAGCGGCGTCCCGGCAGCAAGTACGCGGCGCTGGAAAACTGCCGCTACGAAGTGAACGAAGCCGAAGCCATGATGCGCCGCGAAGGCATCAAGTGGCTGTCGTCCACGCATAAGTCCATCGAGGAAATCGCCACGACGATCTTGCAGGAAATCCGCCTCGATAAACCGGTGTACTAACGATCGCGATCGGAAGCTGTGGAAGCGAAAAAGGCCTGCAAATGCAGGCCTTTTTGTTGTAACGATTCGAATGAATCCTGGTGATGCTCAGCGCGCGTGGCGCTGCTGACGGCATTGCTCGAAAAGGCAGATGGCCGCTGCGGCGGCCACGTTCAGCGACTCCATGCCACCCGGTTGCGGAATCGTCACGCGCCACGCCGCCGCATCGCGCCACACCTGCGAGACGCCCGCGCCTTCATTGCCGAAAACCCACGCCACCTGCCCCGTGAGGTCGCTCTCGTCAATGGCCTTCGCACCGTGCGAATCGGTGATCACGACCGGCACGCCGAGCATGTCGATCAGCGCCTCGGGATCGACGTTTTCGAAGACCTGCAGCAGGAAGTGCGCACCCATCGCCGAACGCAGCACCTTCGATGACCACACATAGGCGGTTCCCGGCGTGCAGAACACCTTGTCGACCCCTGCCGCCGCCGCGCTGCGCAGGATCGAGCCAACGTTGCCTGCATCCTGCAAGCCATCGAGCACAAGGCAAGTCGATTCGACGCGCGTGGGCAACTGCGTCTCGGGCATGTCCACGAGCAGCAACATGCCCACGCCATGCACGACGTTCGAGAGCTGGCCGAACAGCGCATCGGGCAGCGTGATCACGCGGCGCTCGTCCACGCGCGCGACGATGGCCTGCGCCTCGGCATGCGCGAGCGCGCCCTCGGTCACGATGCAATATTCGGGCTGCGTGCCGCCTTCGAGCCACGCGCTCGCGAGGTGGAAGCCTTCGAGCAAGGCCTGATGGCTGCGCCGCTGCTGATGCGTCGAGCCGGCCAGCGCCTTCAGACGCTTGTAGAGCGGGTTGTCGCGCGATGTAATGGCTTTCACGGGCGGGACTCGCGATCTGAAAGAGGATGAATGGAAAGGAAAACGGCGCCGCACAAGGCGGCGCCGGATTGCGCAGGCAGCGGCATCGCGGGGCTCAGGCTGGCGTGAAGGCGTCGTCCGGACGGGCGGCGCTGACGGCCTTTGCCGCGCCCGGCAGCGCGATGCCATGCAGGGCATAGGCCTCGCGCACGGGCGCGAACGAGCGCCGATGATGCTCGCACGGTCCATGCTCGCGCAATGCAGCCAGATGCTGAGCGGTGCCGTAGCCCGCGTGCGCGTCGAACCCGTAGACGGGAAACGCCTCGTGCAGATCCAGCAACATGCGGTCGCGCGTGACCTTCGCGATGATGGACGCCGCAGAAATACTGGGCACCAGCGCATCGCCGCCAATCACAGCCTCGCTGCGCACCGGCAGCACCGGGCAGCGGTTACCGTCGATCTTGGCGAGCGTGGGCGTCACGCTCAGGCCTTCCACGGCACGCCGCATCGCCAGCATGGTCGCGTGCAGGATATTGAGCGAGTCGATCTCCTCGACACTCGCCGACGCCACGCACCACGCGAGCGCGCGCTCGACGATGAGGTCATAGAGCGCTTCGCGCGCCTTCGCCGAGAGCGCCTTGGAGTCGTCGAGGCCGGCAATCGGTCGTGCCGGATCGAGGATCACGGCGGCGGCCGTCACCGGGCCCGCCAGCGGTCCGCGTCCGGCCTCGTCCACGCCGCAAATGATGTCGTCGGGCGACTCGAACAGCAAGCCCGCCTGCTCCGCCCACACCTGCCGCACCGCGCGCTTTTCCGCCGCTTTCGAGGGCGCTTTAGAGGATGCCCTGGCCGCAGATTTCCCCGCGGCTTTCGACGCCGGCGCCTTCGTACGCGCGCGCTTGATCGTACCCTCGGTCATGCCTGCCCCCTGCGCTTCTCCACGACCCGCGCGACCACTTCCGCCGCACGTTCCGCCGTGTTCTGGCGCAGCGCATGGTGCATCTGCGTGAACACTTCGGTCAGCGTGCGCCGGTTAGCCTCATCGTGCAACTGCGTGAGCGTCGCGTCCGCGAGCGCCTCGGGCGTCGCGAAGTGCTGGAGGATCTCGGGCACCACGAAACGCCCCGCGAGAATGTTCGGCAGGCCGACATACGGCAGATAGCCCTGGCGGCGCATGATCTGCCCCGTGAGCCAGGGCACCTTGTACGAGATGACCATCGGCTTCTTGAGCAGCGCCGCCTCGAGCGTGACCGTGCCGCTCTTCACGAGGATCGCATCGGCGGCGGTCATCGCCACTTGCGACTGACCGTCGATGATCGTGAGCGCGAGGCCCTGGTGCTGGTTCGCGAGCTCCTGCAACTGCGCGTGGATCGCCGGCGTCGCCGCAGGCATCACGAAGCGCAGGCCCGGCTCGCGCTGCTGCATGATCTGCATCGCGTCGAAGAAGGTCGGACCGATCAGGTTGATCTCGGAACGGCGGCTGCCCGGCAGCACCGCGATCACCGGGCCGCTCTCGGGCAAGCCGAGCGCGCGGCGCGCGCCGGGCACGTCCGGTTCGAGCGGGATGTCGTCGGCGAGCGGATGCCCCACGTAGGTCGCCGCGACGCCGGCTTTCTCGAGGATCGCCGGCTCGAACGGGAACACGCAGAGCATGTGATCCACGGCCTTCTGGATCTTCTTGATGCGCCCGCCGCGCCACGCCCAGATGGACGGGCACACGAAATGGACCGTGGGAATGCCCGCGTCGCGCAACGGGTGTTCGAGCCCGAAGTTGAAATCGGGCGCGTCCACGCCGATGAAAACGTCAGGCGGGTCCGCGAGCAGCTGATGCTTGAGTTCGCTGCGAATGCGCAGGATCTCGGGAATATGCTTGAGCGCCTCGACATAGCCGCGCACCGTGAGCTTGTCCATCGGCCAGTGCGCGTCGAAAGCGCTGGCCTGCATGCGCGGCCCGCCAATTCCATAGTACTGCGCAGTATCGGGCAGCCTGCCGACGAGCCCCTTGAGCAGCGACGCCGCGAGCAGGTCGCCGGACGGCTCGCCGGCGACCATCGCGAGGCGCAGCGGACGGGTTTGCAGCGCCATCGGTTAGCGGATGATGCCGCGTTGCGACTGCTCGACGAAATCGAGCAGCGCCTTCACGTGCGCGTCGCCGTCGCCACCCGCCTGTGCGAGCTCGGCGAGCTGCACCTTCGCCTCTTCGAGCGACAGGCCGTTCTTGTACAGCGCGCGATAGGCCGCGCGCAGCGCCGAGATCGCGTCGGGCGAGAAGCCGCGGCGGCGCAGCCCCTCGACGTTGATGCCATGCGGCACCGCCTTGTTGCCCGCGGCGATCACGAACGGCGGCACGTCCTGCACGAGTGCCGATGCGCCGCCCACCATCGAGTGCGCGCCGATGCGCACGAACTGGTGCACGCCTGTCATGCCGCCGACAATCGCGTGGTCGTCCACGATCACGTGGCCCGCGAGCTGCGCGTTGCTCGACATGATCACGTTATCGCCGAGCCGGCAATCGTGCCCGATGTGCACGTAGGACATGATCCAGTTGTCGTCGCCGACGATCGTGACGCCGGTGTCCTGCACCGTGCCCGTATGGATCGACGTGAACTCGCGGATGGTATTGCGGTTGCCGATCACGAGCTTCGTGGGCTCGCCCTTGTACTTCATGTCCTGCGGCCGGCCGCCGACGATCGCATAGTGGCCGATCGAATTGTCTTCGCCGATCGTCGTGTGGCCTTCCAGCACGCTGTGCGAGCCGACCTTCGTACGTGCGCCGATGGTGACGTTGGCACCGATCACCGCATAGGGCCCGATCTCGGCCGATTCATCGACTTGCGCGCCGGACTCGACGATCGCAGTGGGATGGATCCTGCTCATTCGTCCTCGCTCTCCGATTCTGTTGCCGTGCCGGGGCGCCCTGCCAAAGCGAGGGCGCGCGGCGGCACGCGGGGGCGCATCTTATTGCGCCGCGTCCATTTTCTTGACGGTGCACATGAGTTCCGCCTCGCAGGCGACGGAACCCTCCACTTCGGCATGTGCCTTGAACTTCCAGATGCCGCGCATGTAGCGCTCGAACGTCACGTTCAGGATCAGCTGATCGCCGGGTTCGACCACGCGCTTGAAGCGCGCGCCGTCGATACCGACGAAGTAGTACAGCGTGTTCTCGAAGTCCTGCTCTTCTTCCGAAAACGTGAGCAGCGCCGCGGTCTGCGCGAGCGCTTCGAGGATCATCACGCCGGGCATGACCGGGCGTTGCGGGAAATGGCCCGTGAAAAAGGGCTCATTGACGGTCACGTTCTTCAACGCCTTGATGCTCTTGTGCGGTTCGAGCTCGATGACCCGGTCCACCATCAGGAACGGATAACGGTGCGGGAGCAGCGTGAGGATCTTGTGGATGTCGAAGTTGAGTTTTTCGATGTTCATGGTGTTTCTGCTCACGCAGGAATTGCGTGTGACTGACGAATGCGATGTCTGAAGTGCCCGGCATGCGAAAACCCGGCTCCCGCGGCACCCCTGCCGGCCGCGCTTCAGGCGCAGTATGCGCCACGCGCGGCACTTCGTGCATGCGTAATGCCCCGGGTCTCGCAGACCGAGGCGCGTAGCCTGGGTCTCGCGGACCGGGACACGCTGATCAGGGCGCGCAGCCCGGGTTTCGCTGACCGGGTTTGTTATGCGCCGTCTTGCGGCTTCTGGGCGGCCTCGAGCGCCTTGATACGATCGCGCAGCTTGTCGATATTGCGTAGCAGCGCGGCGCTCTTGTTCCAGTCGGCGTGATCGACCGCGGGGAACGCACTCGTATAGATCCCGGCCTTGGGCAGCGACTTCGACACACCGGACTTGGCCGTGACGATCACGTAGTCCCCGAGCGTGACGTGCCCCGCGATGCCGACCGCGCCGCCGATCATGCAATGGCGGCCGATCGTGGTGCTGCCGGCAATGCCCGCGCAGCCCGCGATCACGGTGTATGCGCCAACCTTGCAGTTGTGGCCGATCTGCACGAGGTTATCGATCTTGACGCACTCCTCGATGATCGTGTCGGCCATGGCGCCACGGTCGATCGTCGTGTTCGCACCGATCTCGACATCCGGCCCGATCGAGACGCCGCCGACCTGCGGGATCTTCACCCAGCTACCCGTGCGCGCGTCGCCTTCGCCCGTGAAATCGGGCGCGAAGCCGAAGCCGTCCGAGCCGATCACGGCGCCCGCGTGCACGATGGCGCGCGCACCGATCTTGCAGCCGTGATAGACCGTCACGCCCGGATAGAAGTGCGCGCCCTCGCCCACCTGAGTGCCGCGGCCGATGAACACGTTGGCGTCCAGCCGCACGTGCTCGCCGATCGTGGCGCCCGCCTCCACCGTGACGTTCGGCCCGATCACCGCGCTCGCGGCGACCTTCGCGGTTGCGTCGACGTGCGCGCTCGGGTGCACGCCCGGCTGCACCTTCGGCGCGGCGAGGTCGATGAACGCCTGCGCGACGCGCGCGAAATAAGCATACGGATTGGGTGTGACGATGAAATTGCGACCTTCGCGGGAAGCCAGCTTTTCGAGATCGTCCTGGCTGATGAGGACCGCGCCTGCGCGCGTCGTCTCGACCTGCGACAGGTACTTCGGGTTGGCGAGGAACGCCAGCTGTTGCGGGCCGGCCTGGTCGAGCGGTGCGAGCGAGCCGACACGTTGCGTCGGGTCGCCGATCACTTCGCCGCCGAACCGCCCGGCGATGTCCTCAAGCGTAAAAGCCATGCGCGTGCTGCTCCTGCCTTAATTGCTGCTGCCAGTGCCGCTCGACGCTGCGAGCGCCTTCAGGACCTGGTCGGTGATGTCGATGCGCGGGCTCACGTACACCGCCTCCTGCACGATCAGATCATAGTGCTGCTGCTCGGCGATCTGCTTGATCACCTTGTTCGCACGGTCCAGCACCGCCGCGAGCTCTTCGTTGCGGCGCTGGTTCAGGTCTTCGCGGAATTCGCGCTGCTTGCGCTGGAAGTCACTGTCGAGTTGCGACAGGTCGCGCTGCTTCTGCGCGCGGTCGCTCGGTGCCATGCTCGGGCCGTTCTTGTCGAGGGCATCCGACATGGCCTTCAGGCGCTGCGCCATGTCCTGCAGGTCCTTGTCGCGCTTGGCGAACTCGGCTTCGAGCTTGGTTTGCGCTGCCTTCGCGGGGGCGGATTCGCGCAGGATGCGGTCGGAGTTGACCGCCGCGATCTTCGCTTCCTGCGCATGGGCCACGCCCGTGCCAAAAGCGAGCATCGCCAGCGATAGCGTCAAGGCCCCGATCGTCCGTCTGGAAAACAGTCCCGTTAGCAAAGTTATCCTCTCGTTTCTGTAAATGCCTGTTCCTGCACGCCTCGTCAGAAGGCCGTACCGATCTGGAACTGGAACTTCTGGTACTGGTCGCCCTCATGTTTCACGATCGGGAAACCCAGGCTCAGCTTGAGCGGACCGATCGGCGAAATCCACGCGAGACCCACACCGTACGCGTAGCGCAAGCCGTTCGCGCCCGTGCTGGTGTTGCCCTCGTCGCCCCAGACGTTACCACCATCGACGAACGTGAAGACGCGCAGTGTACGGTCATAGCCGGTGCCCGGCAGCGGGAACGTGAGCTCGATGTTGCCCACCACCATCTTCGAACCGCCGATCGGGTCGTTCGTCTTGGCGTCGCGCGGACCGAGCGAACTCGGTTCATAGCCACGCACCGAGCCGATACCGCCCGCGTAGTAGTTCTTGAAGATCGGGTACGGCTTGCCGTCGAGGCCCTTGCCGTAGCCCGCCTGGAAGTTCATGCCCAGCACGAAACCACGCGCGAACGAGTAATAGTACTGAGCCTGGACGTCGGTCTTGATGTACGGCGTCGAGCCGATGGGCGTGCCCCACTCGGCGTTCGTCTGCAAGAAGTAGCCACGGCTCGGGATCAGCGCGCTGTCACGCGCATCGCGCGACCAGGCAGCCGTGAGCGGCACGTTGTTCGACACGCGGCCGAACTCGTTCACGTAGTCGATGTAGCTCTGCGGCGTGTACTGGTCGACGTCGAGGCGGTCCTGCTCGAAACCGATGCCGAAATAGACCGTATCGACTTCCGAGAACGGAATGCCGAACTTCAGGTCGCCACCCGCGGTGATGATCTTGAAGCTCGAATCGGTCGAGTAGTACAGCGGCTGGTACGTGCGGTAGTAGACGTCGGTAATGCGCTTGATGCCGTCCACCGTGAAGTACGGATCCACCTGCGTGACGGCCAGCGTGCGGTACGACTTCGCGGTGTTGACGTTCACCGAAAGGCTCGTACCCGAACCGAATACGTTGTCCTGCGAAACGCCCGCCGAGAGCACCACCTTGTCCGTCGACGAGAAGCCCGCGCCCAGTGTGATGGCGCCGGTCGGCTTTTCGGTGACCTTGACGTTGACGTCCACCTGGTCGGGCGTGCCTTCCACGGGCACCGTCGTCACGTCGACGTCGGTAAAGTAGCCCAGGCGGTTGATGCGGTCCTTCGAGAGCGCGAGGCGGTTCGAATCGAACCACGAGCTTTCGAGCTGACGCATTTCACGGCGCACGACTTCGTCGCGCGTACGCGTGTTGCCGATCACGTTGATGCGGCGCACGTACACACGGCGGCTCGGGTCGACCTGCAGCGTGAGATCGACCGTGTGATCGGCCTGATTGATCTGCGGCAGCGCATTGACGGTCGCGAACGCGTAACCGTATTCGCCGAGCTTGTCGACGATGGCCTTGGTCGTGGCTTGCAGCTTCTCGGCCGAGAAGCGATCGCCCGGTTTGATCTTGATCAGCTTGTTGAGCTCGGCCTCGCGGTCGAGCAGATTGCCGGCCAGATGAATGCCCGAGATCTTGTACGGCTCGCCCTCGTGGATCCCGATCGTCAGGTACATGTCCTTCTTGTCGGGCGAAATCGAGACCTGCGTCGAGTCGATGTTGAACTCGAGGTAGCCGTGATTCAGGTAGTACGAGCGCACGTTCTCGAGGTCGCCCGTGAGCTTTTCCTTCGAGTACAGGTCGTTCTTCGTGTACCACGAGAACCAGTTCGGCGTGGACAGCTGCATCTCGCCGAGGAGCGTGCTCGTGCTGTACGTCTTGTTGCCGATGAAGTTGATCTGGCGGATCTTCGCGCTAGGGCCTTCGACCACCGAGAACAGCAGGCCGACGCGATTGCGGTCGATCGGCGTGACCGTGGTCGTGACTTCGGCTGCGTAGAAGCCGCGCGTGAGGTACTGGCGCTTGAGCTCCTGCTCGGCCTTGTCGACGAGCGCCTTGTCGTAGTAGCGGCCTTGCGAGAGGCCGACTGCGCGCAGCGCCTTCGTGAGGTTGTCCTTGTCGAACTCGTGGATGCCCGCGAAGTCGATCGTGCCGATCGCCGGGCGCTCCTGCACCTGCACGACGACTACGCCGCCTTCGGTGGCGATGCGCACGTCGTTGAAGAAGCCCGTCGCATACAATGCGCGAATGGCTTCGGAGGCCTTGTCGTCGGTGAACGTATCGCCCTGCTTGATCGGCAGGTACGCGAACACCGTGCCGGGCTCGACGCGTTGCAGGCCTTCGATGCGGATGTCCTGAACCACGAAAGGCGTTGTCGCTGCATGGGCGACGAGGCCGTGTGCGGCGATCGCCGCGGCCGCAACCGTTTTTGGAACCAAGCGATGAGGTCTAAACAACGTGCTTCCCCAGTGTGTATAGCTGCATCAGATCGGGCGGCCCGCCCTCGGACGCCGCCAGACATCTTTAAAAATGGATTAACCGAGCCAGATCGTTGAACAACGCGATCGCCGACAGCGCGACGATGCAGGCAAGTCCCGCGCGCTGCAGCACGAGCTGCCAGCGGTCCGAGACGGCTTTGCCCGTTACGGCTTCAACCGCATAATATAACAGATGCCCCCCGTCCAAAACCGGAATTGGGAGCAGGTTGAGCACCCCGAGGCTAATACTGACAAGGGCGAGGAACGACAGGAACGCGGACGGTCCGAGTCTTGCGCTCTTGCCCGCATAGTCAGCAATCGTCACAGGACCCGACAGATTCTTCAGCGATGCTTCGCCCGTGACCATGCGGCCGAACATACGCAGCGAGTAGAGCGCGATATCCCACGTGCGCAACGCGCCCAGCTGCACACTCTCGATCGGCCCGTAACGCACGTCCACCGTGGGCGCCTGCGCCGCGAGCGCCGCGCCGATTCGTCCCACCTCCTCACCCGTTTCGCTGTCGCGCTGTGTGGCCGGCGTGACCGTGAGCGTCATCGTCTGCGGCTGGCCGGCCTGGCCAGGCGCCGCGCCTTGCGCGCCGTTCTGCGCGCCGGTGTCGCGCACGATCTGCAAATGCACGGGCTTGCCCGCATGGGCCTTCACGTACGCGATGAAAGTGCTTGCGCTGTCAACGGGATGGCCATCGATCGCCACCAGGCGATCGCCCTTTGCGAGCCCCGCTTGCTGCGCCGCGCTGTCGGCCTCCACGCCCGCGATCGTCAGCTTGCTGCCGCCAGCCTCGAGGCCGAGCTTCGACATGAAGTCGTCGTCGAGATCCTTGCTACTGAGGTGCGAGAGATCGAGCGGAAAGTCGTAGGTGCCGCCGCCGTCACGCGCGGCGAGCACCACGCGGTGTTGATCGAAAGCCGCCGACATCAGCTTCCAGCGCAGATCCGCCCACGAGCGCACGCGCTCGGTGTCGCTGCCGCTGGCATTGCTCACGGAGACAATGGTTTCGCCGCCCTGGAAACCCGCCTGCGCGGCGGCCGTTTGCGCCGGCGGCGCGGCCACGATCGCGCTCGGCTCGGTTACGCCGCTTCCATACACCGCCGCAAAGAGCACGATGGCAAGGATGAAGTTGGCAACCGGCCCGGCAGCGACGATGGCAATACGCTTGCCCACCGACTGCCGATTAAAGGCATGCGGCAAATCATCCGTGGGAATTTTGTCCGGCGACTCGCGCTCGTCGAGCATCTTGACGTAGCCGCCGAGCGGCAGCGCCGAGATCGTCCACTCGGTGCCGCTCTTTTTGTTGACCCATTGCACGAGCGGCCTGCCAAAGCCGATCGAAAACCGCAGAACCTTGACGCCGCACAAGCGCGCGACGCTGTAGTGCCCATATTCGTGCACGACGACGAGTACGCCGATCGCCACGACAAAAGCCACCAATTCGGTGAGCAGATTCATATGCGCCTCCTCTGCTGGAAGCAGCGCGCCAGTGCGGGGCCGGCCTCTTGGGCGGGCCGGCGGGCCTGCGAGCAAGCCCTCATGACCGCTCGGGCGGCCTGAACGCAGTCCAGGCGCGGCCCGAGCGGGCCATCAAGCCGGCACCGGCAGGCTGTCGATGATCTTGAGCGCCGCGCGGCGCGCGGCTGCGTCGGCTTCGAGCACGACGTCGAGGCTCGCGGCGCTGCGATTGTCCAGCGCATTGAGCACGGCATCGACCGTCTGCGCGATCGCCATGAAACCGATGCGGCGATTGAGAAACGCCTCCACCGCAATTTCGTTGGCCGCGTTGAGCGTGGCGCTCGCCACGCCGCCTTCGGCCAGCGCCTTCATTGCCAGCGCAAGACACGGGAAACGTGTGTAGTCCGGCTTCTCGAAATTGAGCGTCGCCACCTGAGCGAGGTCCAGTTGCGCGACGCCCGAATCCACGCGGTCCGGGAACGCCAGCGCATGCGCGATCGGCGTGCGCATGTCCGGGTTGCCCAGTTGCGCGAGCACCGACCCGTCCGCGTACGAGACCATCGAATGGATCACGCTCTGCGGGTGGATCAGCACGTCGATGCGCTCGCCCGGCAGACCGAACAGGTAATGCGCCTCGATGACCTCGAGGCCCTTGTTCATCATCGTGGCCGAGTCGACCGAGATCTTGCGGCCCATCGACCAGTTCGGGTGCTTGCAGGCCTCGTCCGGCGTCACGTCGACGAGCGTGGACGGCTCGCGCGTGCGGAACGGGCCGCCCGAAGCGGTCAGGATGATCTTCGTCACGCCCCCGTGCTGCGTGCCTTCGGACGGCAGGCACTGGAACACGGCGTTGTGCTCGCTGTCCACCGGCAGCAGCACCGCGCCGTTTTCGCGCGCGGCATCCATGAAGATGTCGCCCGACATCACGAGCGCTTCCTTGTTCGCGAGCAGGATGCGCTTGCCGGCCTGCGCCGCCGCCAGCGTGGGCACGAGGCCCGCCGCGCCGACGATGGCCGCGACCACGGTGTCGCACGCGTCGCTCTTCGCGACCTCGGCGAGCGCCTGCGGCCCATACGTCACGACGGTCTTGGAGCCGGCCGCGCGCAGCTTGCGCTCGACCGCTGCGGCCGTCTCGGCGTCGCCGACCACGGCCACTTCGGGCGCGAAGCGCAGACATTGTTCGACGAGCTTGTCGCCGTTGCGGTGCGCGGTGAGCGCGTAGACGGAGAAGCGTTGCGGATGACGCGCGACCACGTCGAGCGTGCTATCTCCGATCGAGCCCGTGGATCCGAGCAAGGTGAGTCGTTTTTGCATTTCCATTGTCTCTAAGCCGAGCGCCCTTAACCGAGCAGCAGCATGGCAAGCGGCAGCACCGGCAGTAGCGCGTCGATGCGGTCGAGCACGCCACCGTGGCCTGGCAGAAGGCCGCTCGAATCTTTTACGCCAGCCTGGCGTTTGGTCATCGACTCGAACAGATCGCCGATCACGCTGAACGCGACCAGCACGGTAAGCACGAAGAGCGCGCGGACGAGACCCAGACGGGCCGCCAGCGCGGAATACAGGGTCGGCTCGAACGCGTGCAGCGCGAGCGCGGCGACCGACACCACCATCACGGCCGCCCAGCCGCCCACCGCGCCTTCCCAGGTCTTGCCGGGGCTGATCGCGGGCGCGAGCTTATGCTTTCCGAATGCCTTACCTGCAAAGTATGCGCCGATATCGGCCAGCCAGACGAGCAGCAGCAGCGAGAGCACGAACGCCACGCCCACCGTGCGCGCCGCAACGAGCGCGTGCCAGCAGGCACTGAAGATGACGAGCCCGGCCGCAAGCAGGAATGCGCGCCAGACACCCGCTGCGAGCGTGGGCTTGCGCACGAGCACGTAGGGGCCGGCAACGAGCCAGAAGATGCCGGCAGCCTGATAGAGGGAGTGCGTCGACTCGAGCCGCGTGCTCGCGGCGACGGCCACGGCCGCAACCGCCGCATAGACGATCGAGCCCGCCGTGCCGGCCTTGAGCAAACGCGCCCATTCCCATGCGGCGAACAGCACCACGAGGCCGATCAGCGCGCCAAAGGCGGCCACCGGCGCGAACAGCGTGACCGGCAGGAAGACGGCCAGCAGGACGATCGCCGTGATGACACGGGTCTTTAGCATGAAAGCGAGTCGGCGTTCTGGGATTGGTTTTCGAGCTGGGCGCTCGTGCGGCCAAAGCGGCGCTCACGTTCGGTGTAGGAGCCGATGGCGCGGTTGAGCGCATCGGCATTGAAGTCCGGCCAGAACGTGTCGGTGAAATAGAATTCTGCGTACGCGAGCTGCCAGAGCAAGAAATTGCTCACACGCTGCTCGCCGCCCGTGCGGATGAAGAGATCCGGCTCCGGTGCGTAGCTCATGGCCAGATACTGGCCGATCGTGTCCTCGGTGACCGGCACCGGCTCGCCGGCGGCGGCCGCCGCCTCGACCAGCTTGCGGGTGGCCTGCATGATGTCCCAGCGGCCGCCGTAGTTCGCGGCGATCGTCAGCGTGAGGCGGGTGTTGCGCGCGGTCTTGGTCTCGGCGCGGCGGATCAGGTCCTGGATGCGCTCGTTGAACATCGACAGGTCGCCGACCACGCGCAGACGAATCCCGTTCGCATGCAGGCGCGCCACTTCGCGCTCGAGGGCCGTGACGAACAGGCGCATGAGAAACGAGACTTCGTCGGTCGGACGTCGCCAGTTCTCCGAACTGAAGGCGAACAGCGTGAGGTATTCGACGCCGCGCTCGACGCAGGCCTCGACGACCGAGCGCACGGCGTCCACGCCGCGCGTATGGCCTGCGACGCGCGGCAAGCGGCGTTGAGTTGCCCAACGGCCATTGCCGTCCATGATGATCGCGATGTGGCGCGGCACGGCCGCCACGTCGGGCACGCGAACGGTTGAGCTGGTATAGGTCATGGCCGTCAGACTAAGACTGCAGATACGGACAATAGGGAAAAGAAACCCTGGCGGAATTGAGAGCCTGACGGCCTCAAACCGTCATGATCTCTGCTTCCTTCGTCTGGACGAGCTTGTCGATCTCGGCCACGAAGCGGTCCGTCAGCTTCTGGACGTCGTCGCCACCGCGGCGCTCGTCGTCTTCCGAGATTTCCTTGTCCTTCACGAGCTTCTTGAGCTGCTCGTTGGCGTCGCGACGCAGGTTGCGCACAGCCACCTTGGCCGTCTCGCCTTCGTTCTTGACGACCTTGGTGAGCTCCTTGCGACGCTCTTCGGTCAGCGCGGGCATCGGCACGCGGATCAGATCGCCGTGCGTTGCCGGGTTCAGGCCGAGATCCGACTCGCGGATCGCCTTTTCGATGACCGGAACCATCTTCTTTTCCCACGCCTGAACGCCGATCGTGCGCGCGTCGACGAGCGTCATGTTCGCGACCTGCGAGATGGGCACAGGCGAGCCGTAGTAATCGACCTGAATGTGATCGAGTAGACCGGTGTGCGCGCGGCCCGTACGGATCTTCGCCAGGTCGCTCTTGAATGCGTCGATCGAACGCTGCATTTTTTGCTCAGCGCCCTTCTTGATGTCAGCCACAGCCATTTTGATACCTCCGAACCTTCATTACGGTACGGGCCCGCCAACGCGCTCAAGGGGCGGCGCGGCCCGCGTTCGTGTCTCGCGTGAGACGAGAGTTTACACGTGGACGAGCGTGCCTTCGTCTTCGCCTTGAATGATGCGCTTGAGCGCGCCCGGCTTGACGATCGAAAAAACCCGGATGGGCAACTTCTGGTCGCGGCACAGCGCGAAAGCCGTTGCGTCCATCACCTGCAGATTGCGGCCGATGGCCTCGTCGAAGCTGATCGTCGAGTAGCGCGTGGCCGAAGCATCCTTCTTCGGGTCTGCCGAGTAGACGCCGTCGACCTTGGTGGCCTTGAGCACGACTTCCGCGCCCACTTCCGCGCCACGCAGCGCGGCGGCGGTGTCGGTGGTGAAGAACGGGTTGCCCGTGCCTGCCGCGAAAATCACGACCTTGCCCTCTTCGAGCTGGCGAATCGCGCGCGGACGGATGTACGGCTCGACCACCTGGTCCATGCGCAGCGCCGACTGCACGCGCGCCTCGATACCCGCGTGACGCATGGCGTCCTGCAGCGCGAGCGCGTTCATCATGGTGGCGAGCATGCCCATGTAGTCGGCGGTCGCACGGTCCATGCCGGCCGCGCCGCCCGCGACGCCGCGGAAAATATTGCCGCCGCCGATCACGACTGCGAGCTGAGTGCCCAGACGCACCACCTCGGCCACGTCTGCCACCATTCGTTCGATCGTGGCGCGGTTGATGCCGAAGGCATCATCGCCCATCAGGGCTTCGCCGGAAAGTTTGAGCAGGACGCGTTTATAGGCGGGTGTGGGCATGGAGGTATCCAGGATCGCGCGCAAAGGGCAATAACTTGAAACTGTAGGGGTGAAATACGGCTTGGGGCAAGCGCCGCCAGAATAGCGAAGATTTGCGCCACGGGGCGCGGCGGGAGTCCGCCGCGCAAGGCGCCGCTACATCGGGCGTCGCTATGCTGCCCACCGCGGCGGATCACTCCGCCGCGGCTTGCTACGGTACTGCGGTGAGGCTTTTACTGCGGTACGGCTTGCTTAAAGGCTTGCGCGGCCTTTATTGCTGCTTTGCAGCAGCGACTTGTGCGGCCACTTCGGCTGCGAAGTCGTCCTGACGCTTCTCGATGCCTTCGCCGACGACGAAGAGCGCGAACTTCTGCACCGAGCTGTTCGCTGCCTTGAGCATCTGCTCGATCGTCTGCTTGTCGTTCTTCACGAACGGCTGGTTCAGCAGCGAGACTTCCTTCAGGTACTTCTGGACCGAGCCGTCGACCATCTTCGCGACGATCTCAGCCGGCTTGCCCGATTCGGCCGCCTTTTGCTCGGCGATGCTGCGCTCCTTGGCGATCAGCTCGGCCGGCACGTCGTCCGACGACAGCGAGACCGGCTTCATCGCGGCGACGTGCATCGCGACGTCCTTGCCGACCTGCTCTTCAGCGCCCGTGTACTCGACCAGCACGCCGATGCGCGTGCCGTGCAGGTACGCAGCCAGCTTGTTGGCGGTTTCGAAGCGCGCGAAACGGCGGATCGAGACGTTTTCGCCGATCTTGCCGACCAGTGCGAGGCGCACTGCGTCGACCGTCGAGCCTTCCAGCGGCAGAGCCGACAGAGCAGCGACGTCAGCCGGGTTTTGCGTGGCGACCAGCTCGGCCACCGTGTTGGCGAACGCGAGGAAGTCGTCGTTCTTCGCAACGAAGTCGGTTTCGCAGTTCAGTTCGACCACGGCGCCAGCATTGCCGCCGATGAACGAAGCGATCACGCCTTCAGCCGTGACGCGCGATGCGGCCTTGCTCGCCTTGTTGCCGAGCTTCACGCGCAGGAGTTCTTCAGCGCGTGCCAGGTCGCCGTCGGCTTCCGTCAGCGCCTTCTTGCATTCCATCATCGGCGCATCGGTCTTCGCGCGCAGTTCTGCCACCATGCTTGCGGTAATTGCCGCCATCATTCGCTCCTTGAATCTGTCTGGTACACGCCAGCCGCATGGTTCGATGCGGCAGGCAGGAATTCGTTTCCGTAAATACCGTGCTGAAACGCTTTTTTACAGCTGCTTCTACAGGACTACGGTGCCGCCCATATGACGCGGCTTCGAACGCCACGGCTTAAAAAAAAGGGGCCTATGGAAAGCCCCCTTTTCTTGCCGGACACGGGGGCAGCTTACGCCTCCGGGCTGACCTCGACGAACTCGTCGTCGCCGTCGTTGCCGCGCACAGCTGCAACCACTTCGTTCACCGAGTTTGCACGGCCTTCGAGGATTGCATCAGCCACGCCTTGCGTGTACAGCGCGACAGCCTTGCTGGCGTCGTCGTTGCCCGGGATCACGTAGTCGATGCCTTCCGGCGAGTGGTTCGTGTCGACCACGGCGATGACGGGGATGCCCAGCTTGTTGGCTTCCGTCACGGCGATCTTGTGGTAGCCGACGTCGACCACGAAGATTGCGTCAGGAATGCCGCCCATGTCCTTCACGCCACCGATCGACTTTTGCAGCTTGGCGATTTCGCGTTCGAACAGGAGCGCTTCCTTCTTGCTCATCTTCTCGAGCTCGCCCGCCTCCACGGCCGCTTCCATGTCCTTCAGGCGCTTGATCGAAACCTTCAGCGTCTTGAAGTTGGTCAGCATGCCGCCGAGCCAGCGTGCGTTCACGAACGGCATGCCAGCGCGCGCTGCCTCTTCGGCGATCGTGTCACGCGATTGACGCTTCGTGCCCACGAACAGGATCGTGCCGCGGTTCGCTGCCAGTTGACGCACGTACTTCAGCGCGTCGTTGTACATCGGCAGCGTCTTTTCGAGGTTGATGATGTGAATCTTGTTGCGATGACCGAAGATGAACGGGGCCATCTTGGGGTTCCAGAAGCGCGTCTGGTGACCGAAGTGGACACCGGCTTCCAGCATTTGGCGCATGGTAACTGCCATGTTTCAATTCTCCGCTAGGGTTGGGTCTTAAGCCGGCTGCCGCATCGGTGCGCCGCCCTCTTTCAGGACTGGCGCGCCCGACACCCTGGATGCGCCGGCTTGCGATTTCAACGATTTCTACAAACTTGACGCCGGTATTTTTTGCCCGCGGCGACAGCAGGCATAATCGACTCCCACACCCTTCTTTCGAAAGATACAGCGAGCGACTTAGCCGAAGATTATAGCACGTAAAACTGACCGCACTCAAGCCAGCTATTACCCTCGGAAAGGGCGCGCCAGTAGCGCACCAGCCTGCCTCCCGGCGCCCGCCACGCGATTCAAAAGCCTGCGACCGTGTGGATAAGGTGCGATAATTTGATATTCGACTGCATTTTCGGGCGCACACCATGGCCATTTCGATCAAGAACGAACACGACATCGCGCAGATGCGCGTCGCCTGCCGGCTGGCGAGCGAGGTGCTCGACTACATTACGCCGTTCGTCGTAGCAGGCGTGACCACGGGCGAGCTCGACCGGCTTTGTCACGAATACATGACCAACGTGCAAGGCACGGTGCCCGCGCCGCTGAATTATCAGCCGCCCGGCTACCCGCCCTACCCGAAGGCCATCTGCACCTCGGTGAACGACGTGATCTGTCACGGTATTCCGGGCGACAAGACGCTGAAGAACGGCGACACGCTCAATATCGACATCACCGTCATCAAGGAAGGCTATTTCGGCGATACGAGCCGCATGTTCATCGTCGGCGAAGGGTCGATTCTCGCGAAGCGCCTCGCGCAGACCACGTATGAATGCATGTGGCTCGGCATCGACCAGATCCGCCCGGGCGGCCATCTGGGCGATATCGGCCATGCGATCCAGCGTTACGCCGAATCGCAGGGCTACAGCGTCGTGCGCGAATATTGCGGCCACGGCATCGGCACGGTGTTCCACGACGAGCCGCAGGTGCTCCACTACGGCCGCCCCGGCACGGGCGTCGAGCTGCTGCCCGGCATGATCTTCACCGTCGAGCCGATGATCAACGCCGGCCGCCGCGAGATCCGCACCATGCCCGATCAGTGGACGGTCAAGACCAAGGACCGCAGCCTCTCGGCGCAATGGGAGCACACCGTGCTCGTGACCGAGACGGGCTATGAAGTGCTGACGGTTTCGGCCGGCACGCCGGCCAAGCCGGCGATCGTCGCGCAGATGGCGGGCACCGCGGCCTGATCTGGCAAGGCGCAGCGCTTCCCGCCGCGACACGCTGCGCCAGCCTTGTGTCACGCGCTCGCGCGGCAGAGCCGCCGCGATCTGGCACAAATCCGGCGGCGAGCAGGCAATACCCAGGCACCACTCTAGTTCTAGTACCACCCAGGCACAAACCGGCATCATCGCGCGAGCGCACGGTCCGCCGCCCGGCAGTCCGCGCGCGCGGCCGGGCCTCCCCCCAACCGCGCCAACAGCATCGAAGCCCATGAGCGTTCCCGCCGTCGCCGCACCCGATACGTCGTCGCTGAAGTCCGACTACAAGGCCGCCAAGGCCCTGTTGCTCGAACGCTTCAAGAGCGCGTCCAACGTCGATTCGCTGATGCGGGCGCTGGCCCGCACTACCGATGACACCCTGCGCCGCGCCTGGAGCCTGTGCGAGCTGCCGGCCTCGCTCGCGCTCGTGGCCGTGGGCGGCTTCGGGCGCGGCGAGCTCGCGCCGTACTCCGACGTCGATATTCTCGTGCTGCTCCCCGACGACCAGGCACTTGCGCCACTCGAATCGCGCATCGAGCGCTTCATCGGCCTTGCGTGGGACCTCGGACTCGAAATCGGCAGCAGCGTGCGCAGCGTCTCGCAATGCCTCGAAGAGGCCGCGAACGACGTGACCGTGCGCACATCGCTTCTCGAAGCGCGCCGTCTGACGGGCAGCCCGACGCTGTTCGGCGACTTCGCGCAACGCTACCGCGACGCCATGGACCCGCGCGCGTTCTTCCAGGCGAAAGTGCTGGAAATGCGCCAGCGCCATGCGCGCTTCCAGGACACGCCTTATGCGCTGGAGCCCAACGTCAAGGAAAGCCCCGGCGGCTTGCGCGATCTTCAATTGATCCTCTGGATCACGGAGGCTGCGTCATTTGGCAGCAGTTGGAAAGAGCTCGATCAGCGTGGACTGATCACCGAGCGCGAAGCGCGTGAGCTGCGCCGCAATGAGGCGTTCCTGAAAACGCTGCGCGCGCGCCTGCACGTGCTCGCCGGCCGCCGCCAGGACATCCTCGTATTCGACCTGCAGACGAGCGTGGCCGAAAGCTTCGGCTACTCGGCAAGCGCGGCGCGGCGCGCGAGCGAGCAGCTCATGCGCCGCTACTACTGGGCCGCCAAGGCCGTCACGCAGCTTTCGACCATCCTGATCCAGAACATCGAGGCGCAGCTCTTCCCGAGCACGAGCGGCATTACGCGCACCCTCTCGGATCACTTCGTCGAAAAACAGGGCATGATCGAGATCGTGACCGACGACGTGTTCGAGCGCGAACCGCACGCGATCCTCGAAGCCTTTCTGCTTTACGAGCAAGTGCCCGGCGTGAAGGGCCTCTCGGCGCGCACCATGCGCGCGCTGTATAACGCGCGCGAGAAGATGGACCAGCACTGGCGGCGCGACCCGGAGAACCGGCGCCTATTCATGGCGATCATCAAGGAGCCCGCGGGCATCACGCATGCCATGCGGCTCATGAACCAGACCAGCGTGCTGGGCCGCTATCTGCTGAACTTCCGGCGCATCGTCGGGCAGATGCAGCACGACCTCTATCACGTCTACACGGTCGATCAGCACATCCTGATGGTGCTGCGCAACATCCGCCGCTTCGCCGTGGCCGAGCACGCGCATGAGTACCCGTTCTGCAGCCAGATCATCGCCAATTTCGAGCGGCCCTGGGTGCTCTATGTGGCGGCGCTCTTTCACGATATCGCCAAGGGGCGCGGCGGCGACCACTCGCAGCTCGGCATGGCCGACGCGCGGCGGTTTTGCCGCGAGCATGACATCACGGGCGAAGACGCCGACCTGATCGTGTGGCTCGTGCAGCAGCACCTGACCATGAGCCAGGTCGCCCAGAAGCAGGACACGAGCGACCCCGAAGTGGTGAAGCGCTTTGCCGACCTGGTGGGCGCGGAGCGGCGGCTTTCGGCGCTCTATCTGCTGACCGTCGCCGATATTCGCGGCACGAGCCCCAAGGTCTGGAACAACTGGAAAGGCAAGCTGCTCGAGGACCTCTACCGCTCGACGCTCGCTGTGCTCGGCGGCGCCGAGCCCGACGCGCATTCCGAGCTCAAGACGCGCCAGGAGCTGGCGCTTGCGCTGCTGCGCCTCGAAACGGTGCCGGAGCATGCGCACCGCGCGTTGTGGGACAAGCTCGACGTCGGCTATTTCCTGCGCCACGACGCCGCCGACATCGCATGGCAGACGCGCGTGCTCTACCGCCACGTGGAGACGCCCTCGCCCGTCGTGCGCGCGCGGCCCTCGCCGGTTGGCGAGGCGCTGCAAGTGCTCGTCTACGCGAAGGACCGGCCGGACCTGTTCGCCACCATGTGCGCCTATTTCGACCGCAGCGGCCTGTCCGTGCTCGATGCGCGCGTGAGTACGACACGTCACGGCTACGCGCTCGACAACTTCATCGTCGCTCACACCGAGGGCGACGTGCATTACCGCGATATCGCGAACCTGGTCGAGCAGGAGCTCGCCCAGCGCCTCAGTGCGTCCGGCAATCCGCTGCCGGAGCCGTCCAAAGGGCGGCTCTCGCGCCTGTCGCGCACCTTCCCGGTCACGCCACGGGTCGACCTGCGGGCCGACGAGCGCGGCCAATACTACATCCTGTCCGTGTCGGCGAACGATCGGCCGGGCCTTCTTTATTCCATCGCGCGCGTGCTGGCCGAGCACCGCATCGGCGTCCAGGCGGCGCGGATCAATACGCTCGGCGAGCGCGTGGAGGACGTGTTTCTGCTCGACGGCTCGGGTTTGTCCGACAACCGCCAACAGATCCGTGTCGAAACCGAACTGCTGCGCGCGATAGCAGTGTGAATGCAACAGCGAAAGACGTAGAACCATGCGAGCCAAACTGACAGCCAAACATCCGCGCCCGACCACGCCCGAACGCGCCCCCGTCCGCCGCGGCAGCACGACCGCCCGCAAGCCAGTGCGGCCGGCTGAGGCGCGGCCGGCTGAAGGGCGGCCCGCACAGGCGCGCCCGTCCACGGCGAAACCGGGTGGGAAACCCACCGCCGGGAAACCGGCAACGGCGCGCGAGCGCGACACGTCGGGCCGTCCCCCTCGCGCGCCGCGCGAAGGCGGCGGCTATGGCGACGAGCGTCGCAGCCGCGATTCGGGCGCCAGGGGCGACGCGCCGCGCACCGGCAAATCGTGGGACCGCGACGCGCGGCCGGCACGCCGCGCCGAAGGCGATGAGCGCGGCTTTGCGCGTGGCCGCGGCGAAGGCGATGAGCGCCGCTTCGCACGCCGCCCCGAAGGCGACGACCGGCGACGTGGTCCTGGCGGCCGCGCCGAGGGTGAAGAACGACGCCCGTTCCGTGCACGCGACGAAGGTGGCGAACGACGCTTCACGCCCCGCGGCGATAACGAGGGCCAACGTCCGTTCCGTGCGCGCGATGAAGGCGGCGAGCGTCGCCCCGCGCGTCGCAGCGACGACGCAGGCCAGCGTCCGTTCCGCTCACGCGACGAAGGCGGCGAACGCCGCTTCACGCCCCGCGGCGAGGGCGAAGAACGACGCCCCTTCCGCTCTCGCGACGAAGGTGGCGAACGCCGCCCCGCGCGGCGCAGCGACGACGCAGGCCAGCGTCCGTTCCGCTCGCGCGATGAAGGCGGCGAACGCCGCTTCACGCCCCGCGGCGAGGGCGAAGAACGACGCCCCTTCCGTGCACGCGACGAAGGTGGCGAACGCCGCCCCGCGCGCCGCAGCGACGACGCAGGCCAGCGTCCGTTCCGCTCGCGCGACGAAGGCGGCGAGCGCCGCTTCGCGCCCCGAGGCGATGACGAAGGCCGTCGCCCCTTCCGCTCGCGCGATGAAAGTGGCGAACGCCGCCCCGCCCGCCGCGACGACAACGACGACCGGCGCCCCGGCCGCCCACGCGGGGAAAACCAGGAACGCCGCGCGTTCCCGGCCGAGCGCCGAGCACCGGGAGCCGCACCGCGTGGCGATCGCCCGGCATTTCGCCGCGACGAAGGCTCCGACGACCGGCGCCCGCGCAACGACCGCGGCTTCGCGCGCCCGGTGAAATCCTCCTGGGACAACGCAGGCGAGCGGCGCGGCGCGGAAGACACGCGTGCACGCAAGCCCGCACCGAAATCCTTCGCCAAGAGCGCCGACCAGGCGCCCCAGCGCGCAGCGCGCGCGGAAGTCGACAGCGACAACGCACTGCGACTGTCCAAGCGCATGTCGGAGCTGGGCCTATGCTCGCGCCGCGAGGCCGACGAATGGATCGAGAAAGGCTGGGTCTATGTGGACGGCGAAGTCGTCGACACGCTCGGCGCTAAAGTCACGCCGGAGCAGCGCATCGAAGTCGACCCCGCCGCGCTCGCCGCGCAGGCGCGCCAGGTGACCATCCTGCTGCACAAGCCGGTGGGCTATGTCTCGGGTCAAGCCGAAGACGGCTATGAGCCGGCAGCCACGCTCATTACCGCCGGCAATCACTGGGACGGCGACCACTCGGGCATCCGCTTTTCGGCGCAACACCTGCGTACGCTCGCGCCGGCGGGCCGCCTCGACATCGACTCGACAGGTCTGCTCGTCCTGACCCAGGACGGCCGCGTGGCGAAGCAGTTGATTGGCGAGAGCTCCGATATCGACAAGGAATACCTCGTGCGTGTCACCTACGACGATATCGAGACCGAAGTCGACCAGCACTTCCCGCCTGAGTTGCTGGCGAAGCTGCGTCACGGCCTCTCGCTCGACGACGTCCCGCTCAAGCCCGCGATGGTGAGCTGGCAGAACGGCGAGCAACTGCGTTTCGTGCTGCGCGAAGGCAAGAAGCGCCAGATCCGCCGCATGTGCGAACTGGTCGGGCTGAAGGTGGTGGGTCTGAAGCGCGTGCGCATGGGCCGCGTGCTGCTGGGCGCGCTGCCGCAAGGGCAATGGCGCTATCTGTCGGCGGACGAAGCGTTCTGAAGCCGCTGAAGCTCGTGCATCGCGTGCGGGCGGATGGAACAAAAAACGGGAGCCGCGTGGCTCCCGTTTTTCATGCGCGCCGCCTTTCGTGCGCGAGCGTCCTCAATCGTCGCGCTTCGGGTCGAGATCGGGGAACAGGATGTCGGTGAAGCCGAACTTCGAGAAGTCGGTAATCCGCATGGGGTACAGCTTGCCGATCAGATGGTCGCATTCGTGCTGGACCACGCGCGCGTGAAAGCCTTCCGCCACGCGTTCGATGGGGTTGCCGAACTGGTCGAAGCCGTCGTAGCGGATCATCGAATAGCGGCTCACCGCGCCGCGCATGCCCGGCACCGAGAGGCAGCCTTCCCAGCCCTCTTCCATGTCGTGCGAGAGCGGATGAATGACCGGATTGATCAACACCGTGCGCGGCACCGACGGCGCTTCGGGATAGCGCTCGTTGTCTTCGAAGCCGAAGATCACGACCTGCAGGTCGACGCCGATCTGCGGAGCGGCGAGCCCCGCCCCATTCGCTGCGTGCATCGTGTCGAACATGTCGGCGATCAGTTCGTGCAGCTCGGGTGTATCGAAATGGTCGACCGGTCTGGCGATGCCGAGCAGGCGCGGATCGCCCATCCTGAGAATTTCGCGAATCATGTCGTGTGCCCCTCCAGGAGCTTCTGCAACCCTTCTTCGTCGAGCACCGGCACGCCGAGTTCCTCGGCTTTCGCGAGCTTGCTGCCCGCGTCGGCGCCCGCCACCACGTAGTCGGTCTTCTTCGACACCGAGCCGGCCACCTTCGCGCCAGCCGCTTCCAGCATCTCCTTCGCCTCTTCGCGCTTGAGCGTGGGCAGTGTGCCGGTGAGCACCACCGTCTTGCCCGCCAGCACGCCCACTGGCGCCTTCGGCGCGGGCGGACCGTCCGCCCATCTGACCTTGCCCGGCGCGCGCAGTTGCTCGATAACGGTGCGGTTATGTTCTTCCGCAAAGAACTGATGAATCGACTCGGCCACGATCGGGCCGACATCGTTGACTTCGAGCAGTTGCTCGATGGACGCGTCCATGATGGGGTCGAGCGAGCCGAAATGCTTCGCCAGATCCTTCGCCGTGGATTCGCCCACGTGGCGGATACCGAGCGCGTAGATGAAACGCGCCAGCGTGGTGGATTTGGCCTTTTCGAGCGAATCGAGCAGATTCTGTGCCGACTTGTCCGCCATGCGGTCGAGCTCGGCCAGCGTGGAGAATCCGAGATTGAACAGGTCGGCCGGCGTGCGCACGAGATTCTGGTCGACGAGCTGGTCGATGATCTTTTCGCCCAGACCGTCGATGTCGAGCGCGCGGCGCTGCGCAAAGTGCCACAGCGCCTGCTTGCGCTGCGCCGGGCAGAAGAGCCCGCCCGTGCAGCGGGCAATCGCTTCGTCGGGCAGGCGCTCGATGCTCGAGCCGCACACCGGGCACTCGGTGGGCATCACGAACTCGCGGGCATCCACAGGGCGGCGCTCGAGGAGCGCGCTCACGACCTCGGGAATCACGTCGCCGGCGCGGCGCACCACGACCGTGTCGCCGATGCGGATGTCCTTGCGGCGCACTTCGTCTTCGTTGTGCAGCGTCGCGTTCGTGACGGTCGCGCCGCCCACGAACACGGGCTCGAGCCGCGCGACTGGCGTGATGGCGCCGGTGCGGCCCACCTGCACGTCGATGGCGACGACCTTCGTGAGCGCCTCCTGCGCCGGAAATTTATGGGCGAGCGCAAAGCGCGGCGCGCGCGAGACGAAGCCGAGCGCGTCCTGTTCCGTGCGGCGGTTGACCTTGTAGACCACGCCGTCGATGTCGTAGGGCAGCGCATCGCGCTTCTCGCCCACGGCGCGGAAGAAGTCCAGCAGCCCCTGCGCGCCCTTCACGACTGCGCGCTCGCTGTTCACGGGCAAGCCCATTTGCGCGTACCAGTCGAGCAGCTCGCTGTGCGTGGCGGGCATGGGCTCGCCTTCGAGTACGCCGATCCCGTACGCGAAGAACGACAAGGGCCGCTGCGCCGTGATCTTCGGATCGAGCTGGCGCAGGCTGCCCGCCGCCGCATTGCGCGGGTTCGCAAACTCCTTGTGGCCCGCTTCGCGCTGACGCTCGTTCATGCGGTCGAAGTCGCGGCGGAACATGAGCACTTCGCCACGCACGTCGAGTACCTTCGGGACGTGCTCACCTTTCAGGCGCAGCGGCAGCGAGCGGATGGTGCGCACGTTTTCCGTGACGTTCTCGCCGGTCGTGCCGTCGCCGCGTGTGGAGGCCTGCACGAACACGCCGTCCACATAGCGCAGCGAGATGGCCAGGCCATCGAACTTGAGCTCGCAGGCGTACTCGACCGGGTCGCCTTCGGGCTTGTCGAGCGCGTCGGCCACGCGCTTGTCGAACGCGACGATGTCTTCGTCCGCGAAGCCGTTGTTGAGCGACAGCATCGGCACGTCGTGCAACACCGGCTCGAAGCCGCCCGCCGCCTCGCCGCCCACGCGCTGCGTGGGCGAATCGGGCGAGACGAGCTCCGGGTTCTCGGCCTCGATGCCTTGCAGCTCGCGGAACAGCTTGTCGTATTCCGCGTCGGGCAGCTCCGGCTGGTCGAGCACGTAGTACGCGTGATTGGCGCGCTCGAGTTCGGCGCGCAACCACGCCGCGCGCTGCGCCGCAGTGGATTCTTCGGGAGGACGGGCGGGAGAACGGACCATGCTGGGGGCGGCTTCTTCTGAGTGGATGAGATTGTCAGATTATCTCAGGAAGCCACCTGCGTGGCATCGGCCGAACGGCCAGCTTCGTGCGGCGCCGAACGGCCCCCGCGGACATCCTGGCCGAACGGCCAACGTCAGCCCGATCGTATTGACGCCGTGCCTGCCCAATGCGAACTTGATCGCACCGCAACATATCCGCCGCATCGAACGGCGCCCGGCGCCCATGCCCGCACTGCCCGATCCGTTCGCGTTTGCATCACGTATAAAAAAAGCGCGGCGCCCTGTTGGCGCCGCGCCTCGTGCGTTGGCTACGCTATTGCCCTTACTGGCTGAAGAGCCGTCGCGTCGCCGCCGAGCCTGCCGGAATGCCGGCCTGCTCGAGCTTCGCGTAGAGCGTCATGAGCTGCTTGTCGATGGACTGCAGCACCGATTCCGGCAACGGCCGGCGCTGGTCGTCCACCACGCGCCCGCCGATGCGCTCCGCGAGCGAGCGCGCGTAGTCGCACATCAGGCGGAACGGCAGGATGTCTTCGTCGGCCACGGGCACGTCGAGGATCAGCGTGATCATCTGGCCGCCCTTGTAGGTGAGGTCGTCGCGCAGGAAGTTGGTGTCGCCGAACTGCAGCATGAACACCGGGCTCTGCTTCGCGTCGAGCTTCACGAAACGCGTGCCGTCGCGCGAGAGCAGCAAGCCGTCCTGGGCCGCCACCGCCTGCACGTAGTTCGCCGACCACGGCGCGCCATCCGAGAGCACGTTGATCGACAGCTGGGCATCGCACTGCGCCGCAAAGCCGTCGAGCTCGCGGGCCATCGCGACCGTTTCCGTCATATCGGGGAATTCGGGCAGGCCGTCGAGCGCATCCGCGAACTGCTGCACCCCCGCGACGAACTCGGAAAACTCGAGCTCGTTCAGCGGCCCGTTGCGGTTCGCCAGTTGCGCGGCCGCGCGCAATTCCTCATAGCGCACGCCGTTTTGCAGCAGCTCCCAGCCATCGCCGCCTTCGGGCTTGCCTTCGATGTGCACCGGCTTGCTGCCGGCGCGGCGCAGACGCTGCGCGAGCGGAATCACGCGCTCGCCGGGCTGCGGCCCGCCAAGCCGGATCGGCACGATGCAGTCGATGCGTCGATCGACGATGGCCGGCGGCGCGGAAGAGATCGTCGTGGCGGCAGGCAGCACCGGCTCGACGCGCTCGTGCTCGTCTATGTCGCGCTTGTCTTCACGCTTCTCATCGCGCTTCTCTTCGCGCTGCTCGCCGTGCTCCGTGGCAGACGCGGGCAGCTCGTTGCCCTCGGCCTCCTCAGTCTCCGCTTCCGGGAAACCGTTCGGCGAGGTGTTCTCGGCCTGAATATCCACCGGCGTGTCGGCCGGCGCGGCCGTGCCGAAGCCCGGCTCCACACGCTCCTCGGCGGCGCCGGCGCCCGCGAGCGACGGCTCGCGCCTGGACGGCGCGCGGGCCGGTTCGATGAACGGGCTCTGCTCGTTCAGGTCATCGCGCAGCGGCGCCTCGGCCGCTTCCTCGGGCATCGGGCGCGGCATGCGCCGGCGCACCCTGGCGCTCTGCCATGCGTTGTACACCACCACGCCCCCGACGACCACGGCACCCGCGCCGATCAACCCGAGAGTCAACTGATCCATGCATGCTCCATCTGCAATTCTTTTCCGGCGGCGCACCTCGTCCTTCGAGGACGCGTGCACCGCGTGCGTGGCGACAGCGGCATTCGCGACAGCCGCCCTTCGCGCAAAACGCAGGCGTTGCCGGTCGCGCGCCGCGCGCCGTGATTCAGACCCGCTGTTCGGGCCCGCAGTTCAGACCCGTTGTTCAGCCCATCAGGCCGTATTCTGTGCGAAACCAGCGGCCGTTTCCATGTCGACCGCAACGATGCGCGAAACGCCCTGCTCCTGCATCGTCACGCCAATCAACTGCTGCGCCATCTCCATCGCGATCTTGTTGTGCGAGATGAACAGGAACTGTGTCTTGTCCGACATCGCGCGCACCAGATTGGCGAAGCGCTCCGTGTTCGCGTCGTCGAGCGGCGCGTCCACTTCGTCGAGCAGACAGAACGGCGCCGGGTTCAACTGGAACATCGCGAACACGAGCGCCGTGGCGGTCAGCGCCTTCTCGCCGCCCGACAGCAGGTGAATCGTCGAGTTCTTCTTGCCGGGCGGCTGCGCCATCACCTGCACGCCGGCGTCCAGAATCTCGTCCCCGGTCATGATGAGCTTCGCCTGGCCACCGCCGAACAGGCGCGGGAACAGGTCGCCGAAATGCCGGTTCACCTCGTCGAAGGTGCCTTGCAGCAGCGTGCGCGTTTCCTGGTCGATCTTGCGGATCGCGTCTTCGAGCGTTTCGATCGCGCTCGTGAGGTCGGCGGACTGCGCGTCGAGGAAGGTCTTGCGCTCCTTCGCGGCGGCCAGTTCGTCGAGCGCGGCCATGTTGACCGGCCCCAGCGCCGCGATCGCGTTGTTGATGCGCGTGACTTCGCCCTGCAGATACGGGGGCTTGAGCTCGGGCGTGAGCTTCTCCTGCAGCGCGGCTTCGTCCACGCCCGCGGCCTGCAATTGCTCGACGAACTGCTCGCCGTTCAGGCGCGCGGCCTGCTCCTTCAACTGCAATTCGGTGATGCGATCGCGCAGCGGCTGCAGCGCGCGCTCCGCGGTAAGGCGCGTCTCGTCGGCCGCGCGCAGCTTCGCGCTGAGGTCGTCGAGTTCGGCGCGCGCGGCGCGCAGCGCCTCTTCCTTCACCGCGCGAATCTCGAGCGCATCCTGCAAGCCCGTGTGCGCGGTCTGCTCGTTGATCGTTTCCAGTTCCGCGCGCGCGTCTTCGAGCGAGACGGCCACGCGCTCGCTCTGGTCGTGCGCGACCTGGATATTGCGCTTGAGCTCCTCGATGCGGTTGGCCATGTTGCGTGCCGCGAAACGCGCATCGCCGGCCGCGCGCTCGAGATCGCGCGCTTCGTTGCGTGCGGCGCCCAACTCCTCGTCGAGTGCCTCGAACGCCAGTTGATTGTCTTCGAAGCGAGCCTGCAATTCCGCGAGTTCGACGTCGTGGCGCTCGAAGTTCGCCTCCGATTCCGCGCGCAGCGCACGCTGCTCTTCGATCTGCGCGCGGATCTCTTCGAGCTCCTCGCGAATCTGCGTGCTGCGCGCCGTATAGCGCTCGTGCGCCTGGGTGAGCTTGAGCACCTCCATCTGCAGCGCGTGCACGCGCTGCGTCGCACGCTCGGCTTGCTGGCGCACTTCAGTGAGCGCCTGGGCCGCCTGGGTGTGCGCCGCCTCCGCGCGCACGGCTGCGGTGCGCGCGTCGTCGGCGAGCAACGCCTGGGCGCGCACCTGGCGCGTGAGATTCTCGATTTCCTGCTGGCGCGCGAGCATGCCCGCCTGCTCCGAATCGGCGGCGTAGAGCTGCACGCCTACGCGCGTGACCGTGTGGCCGGCCTTCACCACGAACGCACCGCCTTCCGGCAACTGCGCGCGCTTCGCAAGCGCTTCGGCCAGATCGGCGGCGACGAACGCCGTGCCGAGCCATTCGTTGAGCACCGCGCGCAGGCCCGCATCGTCGATGCGCACGAGCGAGAGCAGCGGCGTGAGCCCCGCGGGCCCGGCCGGCGCCTGTCCGGCCGGCGGCGGCGCGTAGAACGCGAGCTTGGCCGGCGGCGCGTCGGTCGCGAAGGCCTTCACCCAGTCGAGGTTCGACACTTCGAGCGCGGCCAGGCGCTCGCGCAGCACGGCTTCGAGTGCGGTTTCCCAGCCGGCTTCGACGTGCAGCTTTTTCCACAGTCGCGGCAGCGCGCCCAGTTCATGGCGCTCGAGCCACGGCTGGATCTTGCCTTCGGTCTGCACGTTCTCCTGCAGCTGCTTGAGCGCCGCGAGGCGCGCTTCGAGCTGATGGATCTGCGCGCCTTCGGCCTGCACGCGCTCGTGCGCGGCGCGGCGCTCCGCGTCGAGGCGCGGCACCGTGTCCTGCGCGTCGGCAAGACGTTCCTGCGCTTCGCGCAGAATCTCTTCCTGCTCGGCCAGTTGCATGCGCAACTCTTCGAGCTGCGCTTCGTCGGGCGCGTCGAGGCCGCCTTCCTCCGCCTTCAGGCGCTCGTGACGCTGCTGAAGCTGCTGGAGCATCTGGTCGGCGTTGCGCTGATGCGCGGCCTCGAGCTTGATCGCCTGTTCGGTGCGCGAAATGCCCGCGCGCTCGTCGTTCAGCTGAGCTTGCGCGTCGCGCCAGCGGTTTTCGAGCGCGGGCAGCGCTTCCTGCTTCGCCGCCGCCTGCTCTTCCGCGATAGCCGCCTTTTCCTCGCCCATCGCGAGCTGCTCTTCGGCGTCCGCGATGTCGTCCTGGGCCTTCTGCGCCTGCACCTGCCATTGCTCGCGCTGCGCCGTGAGCGCCGCGATCTGCGCCTGCACGCGATTGCGCGACTCGACGATGAACTTGATCTCCGCCTCGAGGCGGCTCACCTCGGCATTCGCCTCATAGAGCGCGCCTTGCGCGCCCTGCATCGCATCGCTCGCCGCATAGTTCGCGACGCGCAGCGTTTCGAGCTGTGCCTCGACTTCGCGCAGTTGCGCGGTGTGCCGCTCGAGGTCGATCTGCGCCTGCTCGATCGCGCGTTGCTGGCGCTGCTGCTCGCTGGCCGCTTCGTTCTTGCGCAAGAGCCACAGGAGGCGCTGCTTTTCCTCGCCTTCGGCCTGCAGCTCGCGGAACTTCGTCGCGACCACGGCCTGGCCTTCGAGCTTCTCGAGGTTCGTCGAGAGCTCGCGCACGATGTCCTCCACGCGCGTGAGGTTCTCGCGCGTGTCGTGCAAGCGGTTTTCCGTCTCGCGGCGGCGCTCCTTGTACTTCGAGACGCCCGCGGCCTCTTCGAGGAACACGCGCAGCTCTTCGGGCTTCGCCTCGATGATGCGCGCGATCATGCCCTGCCCGATGATCGCGTACGCGCGGGGCCCGAGGCCGGTGCCGAGGAAGATGTCCTGGATGTCGCGCCGGCGTGCCGGCAGATTGTTGATGTAGTAGCTCGAGGTGCCGTCGCGCGTGAGCACGCGCTTGACGGCGATCTCGGCATACTGGCCCCACTGGCCCGCGGCCCGCCCGTCGGCGTTGTCGAACACGAGTTCGACGCTCGCGCGGCTGCCCGGCTTGCGTGCGGTGGAGCCGTTGAAGATGACGTCCTGCATCGACTCGCCGCGCAGCTCCGACGCGCGGGATTCGCCGAGCACCCAGCGCACGGCGTCGATGATGTTCGATTTGCCACAGCCATTGGGCCCGACCACGCCGACGAGTTGGCCCGGGACCTGGAAATGCGTGGGATCGACGAAGGATTTGAAGCCAGCGAGTTTAATCGAAGTCAGACGCACGGCGATATCGCTGTTTGAATAGGAAGAGTGAACGGGACCGCCCGCGCCGCAGGCCACGTGCCGTCGACCTCATCGCGGGTCGCACGGCGCAGCGACGCGCCACATGGCGCACGCGCTTCGGGCATCCTGGGCTAGTCGGGCAGCCGCCACGGCTCACCGCGCCAGGCGGCATGCGCGCGCCCGGCCGGCGAGGATCAGCGGCCATCATACCATCGTGCGCGCGCCATTTTGCCCGCTACGCGCCGAAGCGCGGGGGCCGCCGCTGTCATTGGCGCCGCCGTCGCCATTCCCGCTTTCGTCGATGGGGCATGCTTGTGCGTGGGCAATCGCGCTGGCGTCGGCGCTCGCGTGCCTTTCGTGCTGCTCCTGCATTTCATGCTCCGCGCGCTTGCCCGCGTCCTGCGCGCGGTGCACCCAGCTCGACAGCACCGAGGCCAGCACGATGCATGCGCCGCCCGCCCATTCGCGCGGCCCTGGCGTCTCGCCCGCGAGCAGCCACGACGAGAGCGCGGTCACGACGAGCTCGAACAGCATGATGATCGACGCCCGGTTCGCCGGGACGCGCGCGAGACCGTACTGCACGAGCATGTTGTTCGAGCTGAGCAGCAGGCCGAGCACGAGGACGAGCAGCACGATGCGTGCGAGCGGCTCGCCGGCATGCAGCACCGGCATCGGCTCGAAGTGCGACGCCAGCGCGCCGAAGATCGCCGCCCCGCCGAAAATCACGGCCGTGCGCATCTCCGGCTTCATCTGCGGCAGCACGCGGCTCGTCTTCACCACGAGCACGTTGCTCATCGCGAAACCGATGCCGCCCGCGAGCCCCGCCCATTCGGCCAAACTGGCCGGCAGCGGCAGGCCCAGTTTCGGCGACCACAGCATCAGCACCGCGCCCGCGAGCGACAGCGCGGAAAGCGCGGCGCCCGACCACGTGAGGCGCTCGCGCAGGATGAAATGCGCGAAGATCGCCGTCCACGCCGGGGTGAGGTAGAAAAGCAGGAGCACGCGCATCACTTCGCCGTGGATCGCGCCCCACACGAAGCCGATGTTGGTCACGCCCGCCGCCAGGCCGAGCATCGGCAGCACCCAGTGCCAGCGCACCGTGGCGATCGAACGGCGGCGCAGCAGCAGCACGAACAGGCACCCCGCGGCGCTGGTCGCGGCTCCGGCGGCCGTGCCGGTCAGGCCCAGGCCCGCCAGCGTGCGCAACGGATACCAGACCACGCCCCACACCGAGGCGCCGATCATGATGGCGAGCGTCGGCCACCCGGTCTTCAGGCCCGTGCTCATCGCCCTGTCCTCCTGCACCGCGCCGATGCGCGAGCCGCGCGCATCGGCCGTTTTCCAGACTGCATACCTGTCCTTTTTTCCCGTTCCCGATTTCCCGCCTGTTGCGCCATCTCGTGCGCCATGCAGCGCTTGAGCCACTCGGCCCCTCCAGCCGGCCCGGCGGATCCGCGCCCACCGCCACTTGCCTCGCCTGCGCGCATACGCAAGCGCCCGCAGGCGGCGCAACGCCAAGTTATAATTCACGCTTTTCCAGCCGCAGCAGCCACACCCGACGCACGACAGCCGCTGCGCCGCCGCGATCCACGCCACCCATGCCGGATCGCACCGGCGGGCAGCAGCACACACCGGCCCTAACATGGCCACGTCGCCGCCGGAACCGAAGCGCCGATGCCGGCCATCGCGCCGCGCGCTGTCCATCCGTCTACCCGTCTTCGCTTTTCGCCCGCCAAGCCAGTGAATCCGCTACTCGACACTCTCCAGCCCTATCCCTTCGAAAAGCTGCGTGCGCTCTTCAAGGACGTCGCGCCGAATGCCGGCCTGCGCCATATCAGCTTCGGGATCGGCGAGCCGAAACATCCGACGCCCGCGCTGATCCGCGACGCCATCGTCGCCTCGCTCGACGGCCTTTCGGCCTACCCGGCCACGGCCGGCAGCCCCGCGCTGCGCGAGGCGATCGCGAAATGGGTGACCGAGCGCTACAGCCTGCCCGCCGTCGATGCGGCCACGCAAGTGCTGCCCGTGTGCGGCTCGCGCGAAGCGCTCTTCGCGCTCGCCCAGGCGGTCGTGGACCCCACGGCGGGCGCCAAAGACCCGGCAAAGCGGCCGATCGTACTCTGTCCGAATCCGTTCTACCAGATCTACGAAGGCGCCGCGCTGCTCGCGGGCGCCGAGCCGTACTTCGTGAATAGCGATCCGAAGCGCAACTTCGCCTGCGACTACTCGCAGGTGCCTGAAGACGTCTGGGCGCGCACGCAGCTGCTCTATGTGTGCTCGCCGGGCAACCCCACCGGCGCCGTGCTCACGCTCGACGACTGGCGCGAGCTGTTCGCGCTGTCCGATCGCTACGGCTTCGTGATCGCCTCGGACGAGTGCTACTCGGAGATCTACTTCGACGAAACCAGGCCCCCGCTCGGTGGCCTGGAAGCCGCGCACCAGCTCGGCCGCGGCTTCGAGCGCCTGATCATGCTCTCGAGCCTCTCGAAGCGCTCGAACGCACCCGGCATGCGCTCGGGCTTCGTCGCCGGCGATGCGGCGCTGCTCAAACAGTTCCTGCTCTATCGCACCTACCACGGTTCGGCCCTGTCCCCGGTCTGGCAGAGCGCCAGCATCGCCGCCTGGGGCGACGAAGCGCATGTGCGCGAGAACCGCGCGAAGTACGTGCAGAAGTTTTCGACGGTAACGCCGATGCTCGCCGACGTGCTCGACGTGAAGCTGCCCGACGCCGCGTTCTATCTCTGGGCCAATGTCGCGAATACTGGCCTTACGGATACCGCGTTCGCCCAGCGCCTCTACGCCGACTATAATGTTACGGTTCTGCCGGGCTCGTATCTCGCGCGCGAAGCGCATGGCGCGAATCCCGGCAAAGACTTCGTCCGCATGGCGCTCGTCGCCGACGTCGAGGAGTGCATCGAGGGCGCGCAGCGCATCGTCGACTTCTGCCGCTCGCTCAAGCAGTAAAGCCACTTCCGTCCGCGCGCCCGCTCCCGGGTGCGCGAGCCACCGCATTTGAACTCACACGAAACCACCACCATGTCGCAACAACTTCAGCAGATCATCGACACCGCCTGGGAAAACCGCGCCGACTTCTCGCCCAAGTCCGCGCCGAACGACGTGCGCGAAGCCGTCGCCCATGTGATCGCGGAACTCGACCGTGGCGCGCTGCGCTGCGCCGAGAAGAAGGACGGCGACTGGGTCGTCAACCAGTGGGTGAAGAAGGCCGTGCTGCTGTCGTTCCGCCTGGAAGACAATGTGCCGATGGCCGCCGGCGGCTACTCGCAGTTCTACGACAAGGTGCCCTCGAAGTTCGCCAACTACACGGCTGAAGACTTCGCCGCGGGTGGCTTCCGTGTCGTGCCGCCGGCCATCGCGCGCCGCGGCTCGTTCATCGCGAAGAACGTCGTGCTGATGCCGTCGTACACCAACATCGGCGCCTATGTGGATGAAGGCACGATGGTCGACACGTGGGCAACAGTCGGCTCCTGCGCGCAGATCGGCAAGAACGTGCACCTCTCGGGCGGCGTGGGCATCGGCGGCGTGCTGGAGCCGCTGCAGGCCAACCCCGTCATCATCGAAGACAACTGCTTCATCGGCGCGCGCTCGGAAGTCGTGGAAGGCGTGATCGTCGAGGAAAACTCGGTCATCTCGATGGGCGTCTACCTCGGCCAGTCGACCAAGATCTATGACCGCGAAACCGGCGAGGTTTCGTACGGCCGCATCCCGGCGGGCTCGGTCGTCGTGGCCGGCAACCTGCCCTCGAAGGACGGCTCGCACAGCCTCTACTGCGCCGTGATCGTCAAGAAGGTGGACGCCAAGACGCGCGCCAAGGTCGGCCTGAACGAGCTGCTGCGAGGCGACTGATGGCGAAGGCCGCAAAGACCGTCGTCGTCTACGGCATTCCGAACTGCGACACCGTGAAGAAGGCCCGCGTGTGGCTCGAAGAGCACGGCGTCGAGTTCGAGTTTCACGACTTCAAGAAGGCGGGCGTCTCGAATGCGCTGGTTCAGGACTGGCTCAAGGATGTGTCGCTGGACCAGCTCATCAACAAGCGCGGCACAACCTGGCGCGGGCTCTCCGACGTGCACAAGGCCGAAGCCGACACGACCGCCGGCGCGATCGCGCTGATGATCCACAAGCCGTCGATCATCAAGCGGCCGGTGCTCGCCGTGAACGGCCGCGTGAAGACGCTGGGTTTTTCCGCCGATCAGTACGAGACGCTGTTCGCCTGAACGCGGCGCGCCCAGGTTGAGCGCCGCGTGCGCCCGATGAACGCGGCCGGCAAGCTTCAGCACGCTAACGGCACAGGTTTGCCACGGCTTTGCCAAATCGGGCGCACACTGTTATCCCTTGCTGTTGCCGGCCCCTGTTCGATCAGCGGCGCCGGCATTTTTATTGAAAGTGGTCCATTCATGTCCGCCACCCTCGCCCTTACCGAAGCCCTGATCGCACGTGCGTCCGTGACGCCCGACGACCAGCACTGCCAGCGCATCATGACCGAACGCCTTGCCGCGCTCGGCTTCGCGTGCGAAACGATCGAATCCAACGGCGTGACCAATCTCTGGGCCGTCAAGCGCGGCACGGCGGGCGCCGCGGGCCCGCTGCTCGCCTTCGCGGGCCACACCGACGTCGTGCCCACGGGCCCGCTCGAGCAATGGAGCTCGCCGCCGTTCGAGCCCGCGCACCGTGACGGCAAGCTCTGGGGCCGCGGCGCCGCCGACATGAAGACCTCGCTCGCCGCCTTCGTCGTGGCCAGCGAAGAGTTCGTGGCAGCGCACCCGCAGCATCGCGGCGCGATCGCCTTTCTCATCACGAGCGACGAAGAAGGCCCCGCCACCGACGGCACCGTCAAGGTGGTCGAGGCACTGCAGGCGCGCGGCGAAAAGATGGATTACTGCATCGTGGGCGAACCCACTTCCACGCACACGCTCGGCGACTGCGTGAAGAACGGCCGGCGCGGCTCGATGTCGGGCAAGCTCGTCGTGAAGGGCGTACAGGGCCACATCGCGTATCCGCATCTCGCGAAGAATCCCGTGCATCTGCTCGCGCCGGCACTGGCCGAACTCGTCGCCGAAAAGTGGGACGACGGCAACGAATACTTCCCGCCCACCACCTGGCAGGTTTCCAACCTCCATAGCGGCACCGGCGCATCCAATGTGATCCCCGGCCACGCCGACGTGATGTTCAACTTCCGCTTCTCGACGGCCAGCACGGTGGAAGGCCTGCAAAAGCGCGTGCACGAAATCCTCGACAAGCACGGCCTCGAATACGATCTGCAGTGGAGCGTGAGCGGCCTGCCCTTCCTCACCCCGCGCGGCGCGCTTTCGAACGCGCTCGAGAAGGCGATCCTCGACGAGACCGGCGTGAGCACCGAGCTGTCGACCACGGGCGGCACGTCCGATGGCCGTTTCATCGCGCGCATGTGCCCGCAGGTCGTCGAGTTCGGACCGCCCAACGGCAGCATCCACAAGATCGATGAGCACATCGAAGTGAAATTCATCGACCCGCTCAAGAACGTGTACCGCCGCGTGCTGGAACAATTGATTGCCTGAGTGGCGCCCGAGCCTGCTGGAATACCGCTGGAGTACAAAACATGACCCATCCGCTAGCCACGACCTTCTCTACCGTTCGCGATTTGCTGCGCTACGGCGTCTCGCGCTTTACGGCTGCGCAGCTCGCGTTCGGCCACGGCTCGTCCAACGCCTACGACGAAGCCGCGTACCTGATCCTGCACACGCTGCATCTGCCGCTCGACCTGCTCGATCCGTTTCTGGACGCGCGCCTCGCACCCGAGGAAATCGACAAGGTGCTCGGCGTGATCGAGCGCCGCGCGAACGAGCGTGTGCCCGCCGCCTACATCACGCAGGAAGCGTGGATGCACGGCCTGCGCTTTTACGTCGACGAGCGCGTGATCGTGCCGCGCTCGTTCATCGGCGAGCTGCTCGAGGACGGTCTGCAGCCTTATGTCGAAGACCCCGAGCAAGTCAGTGGCGTGCTCGAGCTGTGCACGGGCTCGGCGAGTCTCGCGATCCTCGCGGCGCACGCGTTCCCGAACGCCGACATCGACGCCGTCGACCTCTCGGCGCCCGCGCTCGAAGTCGCGGCGCGCAATGTCCACGAGCACGGCCTCGACGAGCGCATCTCGCTCTTCGAAGGCGACCTGTACGCGCCGCTGCCCGAGCGCCGCTACGACGTGATCATCACGAATCCGCCGTACGTGAACGCCGAATCGATGAAATCGCTGCCGCCCGAGTACCGCCACGAACCGGAGATGGCGCTCGCGGGCGGCGTGGACGGCATGGACATCGTGCGCCGCATCATCGGCGAAGCGCGCAACTGGCTGACCGACGACGGCGTGCTCGTGGTCGAGATCGGCAACGAGCGTGCGCACGTGGAAGCCGCGTTCGGCGGTCTCGAACTCGTCTGGCTCTCGACGAGCGCGGGCGACGACCAGGTGTTCCTGATCCAGGCCGCGGACCTGCCGGTCTAAGCCCGACACCGGCCCGATCGAGGGCCGTAGCCGCCAGCGGCGCCCCGGGGGCGCTGCGTGGCGGCGTTCACCCGGGCACGCGCCCATGCCTGGCGCAAAGCGGGCGTGCCAGCCCAACCGCCGCCACCCGACAGGCTTCGGTAAGATGAGCGTTTCCCGGCTCACGCGGCATGGACGTCTGGCGGCTCGCAAGATCCGCGCGCTCGCCGCGCGCCGTACGCCTTCAGGAGCGTCCCGCGGCTTTATGCGATTCGACTGGTCAACCCTCGGCACCCTGCTCGCGATCATCCATCTGCTCGGCGTGATCGCGGCGGGCCACGCCATCCTCAACACACGCACCTCGCAAGGCGCGATCGCCTGGGCCGTCTCGCTCGCGACGATGCCCTACCTCACACTGATCCCGTATCTGTTCCTCGGCCGCAGCAAGTTCGAGGGTTACGCCGACGCGCGTCGCCTGCGCAACGAAACACTGCGCACACGCGCACATGTGCCCGACTGGAGCCAGTCCGGCGCCGCGGCCGACGGACTCACCAATACGGGCGACTGGCCAGCCGACGAATTGAGCACGCGCGTGATCCGCACGTTCTCGCATCTGGGCGGCATGCCGCTCGTGCCGGGCAACACAGTGCGCACGCTCGTCAACGGCGAGGCCACCTTTGCCGCGATCTTCGACGCCATCGAAGAGGCGCGCCATTACGTGATCGTGCAGTTCTTCATCGTGCGCGCCGACGCGCTCGGCGACATGCTCAAGGAGATCCTGCTCGCCTGCGCGGCGCGCGGCGTGCGCGTGCTGTTCCTCTACGACAGCATCGGCAGCTTCGACCTGCCCGCGAGCTACGTGAACGAGCTGCGCGCGGGCGGCATCGAAGTGCATCCGTTCTCGACGAAACGCCGCTTCGTCAACCGTTTCCAGCTCAACTTCCGCAACCACCGCAAGATCGTGGTGGTGGATGGCGAGCGCGCTTTCGTGGGCGGCCACAACGTGGGCGTCGAATATCTGGGCGCGAAGCCGCCTCTCTCGCCGTGGCGCGACACCCACATCGAAGTGCGCGGTCCCGTGGTGGCGAACATCCAGTTCGCCTTCACCGAAGACTGGTACTGGGTCACCCAGGAGTTGCCGGGCTGCGCGCCACCGGCGCTCAAGCCGCGCGACGGCGACGACATGCACTGCCTCGTGATGCCCACCGGCCCCGCCGATCGGCAGGAGACGTGCTCGCTCTTCTTCGTCGAGGCGATCAACGCCGCGAAAAAGCGCATCTGGATCACGACGCCCTATCTCGTGCCCGACGAGGCCGTGTTCTCGGCGCTGCGCCTCGCGGCCCTGCGCGGCGTGGACGTGCGCATCATGATCCCGAGCCGGCGCGATCACCTGGTGGTGTTCGCGGCTTCGACGCTCTACGCCTTCGACGCGGTGCGCGCGGGCATCCGCATCTTCCGCTACAAGCCGGGCTTCCTGCACCAGAAGGTCGTGCTGATCGACGACACCGCCGCCGCCATCGGCAGCGCGAACCTGGACAACCGGTCGTTCCGCCTGAACTTCGAGATCATGGTGCTGACCGTGCACCGCGGCTTTGCGTCGGACGTGGAGGCGATGCTGCTGCGCGATTTCGAGGACACCTTCGAGATCGACCGCAGCGAATACCGCAACGCGCGCGCGTGGCGCAAGATCGCGATGCATGTCGCGCGCCTCTTCGCGCCGATTCTGTAGCGCGCCTTCAAGCGGCCTTTAGAGCAGGGCTTCGATGTCCGCAGCAATGGCATCGGGCTTCGTGGCCGGCGCATAGCGCTTGACGACGTTGCCATTGCGGTCCACGAGGAACTTCGTGAAGTTCCATTTGATCCGGCCGATGCCGAGCACCCCCGGCGCCTCGCCCTTGAGCCACTTGTAGAGCGGATGCGCGTTTGCCCCGTTCACGTCGATCTTCTCGAACATCGGAAACGTGACGCCGAAATTCTTCTCGCAAAACGCGCCGATCTGCACGGCGTCGCCCGGCTCCTGCTTGCCGAACTGATTGCACGGGAAACCGAGCACCGCGAGGCCGCGCGCGGCGTACTGCTGATGCAACTGCTGCAAGCCTGCGTACTGCGGCGTGAACCCGCATTCGCTCGCCGTATTGACGATCAGGATGATCTTGCCCGCATATTGCTCGAAGCTCACCGGCGTGCCGCCGCCGAGCGGCTCGGCCGAAAACGAATAAACCGTCGACATCTGGCTCTCCCAACGAAAGCGCCAGTCTACGTGAGAAAACCGGCCCGCCACAGCCTGGCCGAATGGCCGGATGCCTGATTACGCGCGTTAGCCGTTCGGCCGATGCCGGCGCAGCCTCCGGGCAGTCTAAAATAGCGCTTTACGTTTTATCCCTGCTGGCGCTCTCGTGATCCGCTTCAATCAATTCAGCCTTGCCCGTGGCACCAAGCCGCTTTTCGACCAGACCTCGTTCACCCTGAATCCCGGTGAGAAGGTCGGCCTCATCGGCGCCAACGGCGCGGGCAAGTCCACACTGTTCGCCGTGCTGCGCGGCGAGCTGCATGCGGATGCCGGCGACTTTTCGATGCCGCCCTCGTGGCGGATCGCCCACGTCGCCCAGGAAACGCCGGCTGTGGAGCGGACCGCACTCGAATACGCGCTCGACGGCGACGCCGCGCTGCGCGAAATCGAGGCGCGCATCACCTCGGCCTCGGCGGCCCACGACGGCGCGGCCGAGGCCGAGGCGCACGCGGCCTTCGCCGACGCCGACGGCTACACCGCGCCCGCGCGCGCCGAGGCGCTGCTGCTCGGCCTCGGCTTCACCATGGAGCAAACGCAGCAGCCCGTGGCGAGCTTTTCGGGCGGCTGGCGCATGCGCCTGAACCTCGCCCAGGCGCTGATGTGCCGTTCGGACCTGCTGCTGCTCGACGAACCCACGAACCACCTGGACCTCGACGCGATCGTCTGGCTCGAAGACTGGCTGCACCGCTATCCCGGCACGCTCATCGTGATCTCGCACGACCGCGAGTTTCTCGATTCGGTCTGCAACGTCACGCTCCATCTGGAGAACCAGCAGATCAAGCGCTATGGCGGCAACTACTCGCAGTTCGAGATCCTGCGCGCGCAACAACTCGCGCTCCAGCAAAGCGCCTACGAAAAGCAGCAGCGAACCGTCGCGCATCTGCAGAGCTTCATCGACCGCTTCAAGGCAAAGGCCACCAAGGCGCGCCAGGCGCAAAGCCGCGTCAAGGCGCTCGAGAAGATGGAGCTGATCGCGCCCGCGCATGCCAGCTCGCCGTTCACGTTCGAGTTTCGCGCGCCCGACTCCGCGCCCAACCCCATGCTCGTGATGGACGGCGTGCGCTGCGGCTACCGCGCCGACGACGGTGTCGAGACGCCCATCGTCGAGGGAGTCTCACTGTCGATTCAGAACGGACAGCGCATCGGCCTGCTCGGCGCGAACGGCCAGGGCAAGTCCACGCTCATCAAGACGCTCGCGGCGACGCTCGAGCCGCTCTCGGGCGAGTTGCGCACCGGCAAGGGTCTGCAGATCGGCTATTTCGCGCAGCACCAGTTGGAAACGCTGCGCCCCGACGACACCCCGCTGCAGCATCTCGCGCGCCTCGCGCCCGATACGCGCGAGCAGGAGTTGCGCGACTTCCTGGGCGGCTTCAACTTTCCAGGCGAGATGGCCACGGCGCCCATCGCCCCCTTCTCGGGCGGCGAGAAGGCGCGCCTCGCGCTCGCGCTCATCATCTGGCAGAAGCCGAACCTGCTGCTGCTCGACGAGCCGACCAACCACCTCGACCTCGAAACGCGTCACGCGCTCACCATGGCGCTCGCGCAGTTCGAAGGCACGCTGATCCTCGTCTCGCACGACCGGCATCTGCTGCGCGCCACGACCGACCAGTTCATGCTGGTGGCGAAGCACCGCCTGCAGCCGTTCGACGGCGATCTCGACGATTACCGCGACTGGCTGCTCCAGCACGCCGCCGAGCAGCGCGCGGCGCTCAAGAGCGCGGCGCCCGGCACGGCAAATGCGCTCGATGGCGACGCCGGCGTGAACCGCAAGGAGCAGCGTCGCCAGGAAGCCGAGACGCGTCAGCGGCTCGCGCACCTGAAAAAGCCGCTGCAGGCGAAGATCGGCAAGATCGAAAAGGAAATGGATGCGCTCAATGCCGAAAAAGGCACGCTGGACACCTTCGTCGCCGACCCCGCCAGCTACGAGCCGGCGCAAAAAACGCGGCTGACCGAAGCCATCCGCCGTCAGGCCGAAGTCCAGGGGCGCCTCGAAACGCTCGAAGCCGCATGGCTCGAAGCCCACGAGGAGCTCGAACAGATCGGCTGACGCCCTGCTGGCGGGCACGGCGCCCCGGCCAGCGTCATTTTCAGGAGCCAAACGAGTGTCGATACCCCCCGCACTGCAGGGCCTGCGCGTTCTCGATCTGACCCGGCTCCTGCCCGGGCCCGTGGCCACGCTGCGCCTCGCGGAAATGGGCGCCGACGTGCTGAAGATCGAACCGCCGGGCACCGGCGACGCGGCGCGCAACATGATGCAAAGCGCCGAAGACGAAGTCGCAGGCCGCCCAGGCGCGTTCTACCGGCTCGTCAACCGCGGCAAGCGCGAGACGCGCCTCGACCTCAAGTCCGAAGGCGGCCGCGCCGTGCTGCTCGCGCTCGCGCGCGACGCCGACGTGCTGGTGGAAAGCTTTCGCCCCGGCGTGATGGAGCGGCTCGGCCTCGGCTACGAAACATTGCGCGCGAACAACCCCAAGCTCGTCTACTGCGCGATCACGGGCTATGGCACGAAGGGGCCGTTCTCCGACCGGGCGGGCCACGACCTGAACTACATCGCTTACGCGGGCGTGCTCGACCAGATCGCCACGCGCGAGGGCGAACCCGTGCTGCCGAACTTCCAGATCGCCGATCTGCTCGGCGGCGCGCAGGCGGCGCTCACACAGATCCTCGCCGCGCTCTGGCACGTGGCGCGCGGCGGCGAGGGCCGTTTCATCGACATCTCCATGGCACACCAGGCACATGCGCACAACGTGATGGCCCAAGTCGCGCTCGCCAACGACGACGCAGCGGCGCTCCAGCCCGGCGGTGGCCTGCTCAACGGCGGCGTGCCCTGCTACAACCTGTACCGCACCCAGGACGAGCGCTGGCTCGCCGTCGGCGCGCTCGAACTCAAGTTCTGGCAGGCGTTGTGCACGGCCATCGGCCGCGAGGATTGGGCCCAGCGGCACTGGAGTCTCGGCCAGGCGCCAGGCGGGTCGGACGCGGTAGCGCTCACGCGCGAACTCGCCGCGCTCATCGCCAGCGAAACGCTGCAGACGTGGATAGACCGGCTCGAAGTGATCGACTGCTGCGTTTCGCCCGTCCTCACGCCCGGCGAGGCCGCCAACCACCCGCTTTTCAACCCCGAAGTCCTGCAGGCGCTGCTGGACGAGGCCGCCGCCCAGCGCGAAGCCGCGGCGCGCCGCGCAGCCGGTCAGGGCGCCGCTTTCCCCGCCACTGCGCCCGCCGGCGCGCCCGGGAGCAACCCGGCACAGGCCGGCCAGCCGCCCGGCAAGAAGCCGTTCAACTATGGTCCCTGGGGTTGAGCGAACTGCGGGAAGACGAAAATGGGCGCCTGATGGCACTCCGAAACGGAGCTTCAAGCGCCCATTTTCTCGATGGCGGGATGAGGTGAGGACGCCGGCCTAGCGGCGCGGCAGCGTCTGACGCGGTGCGCGTTCGTCGTCGTAGAGCACGTGCTTGCGGCCTTCCACATGATGCGCAATGGTGCTGCGCACCTGCGCCGCCGTGACGTTGCCGGCCACCACCTGACGCGAGATGCGGCCGTCGCTGTCGATCCACTCGACGATGCGGCAGCTGCTGCCCCAAGGCTGCAAGAGCGGCTCGGAGACGCGGCAGCCGCGCACGACGACCGGGTTGCCGCCGATGGACGATTCAATCTGTTTCAAGTCGCTATCCTTTCCGCTGGATACGGAGTTGAACATCCGCGCAAGGATAGGGAAATCGCGAAACGAAAAGGTTACAGTACGTACCAGGGTTGTTACTAATCATTACGCGACAGACCGCGCCGTCGCGCCCGGCCTACTCCAGCTCGCGCACGCGGTCGATGGCCTCCTCGATCCGCTCCACGGCGAGCACGTTCAATCCTTCGATCGGCTGCTTCGGCGCATTGGCGCGGGGAATCAGCGCGCAGGTAAAACCGAGCTTGGCCGCTTCCTTCAGACGATCCTGGCCGCGCGGCGAGGGTCGGATCTCGCCGGCGAGCCCCACTTCGCCGAAAACGATCAGACCCTTAGGCAACGCCTTGTTACGCATCGATGAATGGATGGCGAGCAGCACGGCGAGGTCGGCGGCCGGCTCGGTGATCTTCACGCCGCCCACGGCATTCAGAAACACGTCCTGATCGAAGCAGCCGATGCCGGCGTGACGATGCAGCACCGCCAGCAGCAGCGCGAGGCGGTTCTGCTCCAGCCCGACCGCGAGGCGCCGAGGGTTGGGCACCTGGGCCGTATCGACGAGCGCCTGCACCTCCACGAGCAACGGCCGGGAGCCTTCTTGCGTCACCAGCACACAGGAGCCTGGCACGCTTTGCTCGTGCTGCGAGAGAAACAGCGCCGACGGATTCGCCACGCCGCGCAGTCCGCGCTCGGTCATCGCGAACACGCCCAGCTCGTTGACCGCGCCGAAGCGGTTCTTGAACGCGCGCACGAGCCGGAACGACGAATGCGTGTCGCCCTCGAAGTACAGCACTGTATCGACGATGTGCTCGAGCACGCGCGGGCCCGCGAGGTTGCCCTCTTTCGTCACGTGACCGACCATGATGATGGCCGTCCCCGACTGCTTGGCGATGCGCGTGAGTTGCGCGGCGCACTCGCGCACCTGCGCGACGGAACCGGGCGCGGACGTGAGCGCCTCGGAATAGATCGTCTGGATGGAGTCGATCACGGCGACGTCGGGTTTTTCGGCCTCGATGGTCGCCTGGATCTTTTCGAGCTGGATTTCGGCGAGCAGTTGCAGCTCGCTCGCCTTCGAATCCGGATCGAGCAGCGCAAGCCGCTGCGCACGCAACGCAATCTGCGCCGCCGACTCTTCGCCGCTCACGTAAAGCGCGCGCCGCTCGGCCGCGATCTGCGCGAGCGATTGCAACAGCAGCGTGGACTTGCCGATACCGGGATCGCCGCCGATCAGCACGACGCCACCCGCGACCAGCCCGCCGCCCAGCACGCGGTCGAACTCGCCGACGCCCGTGGTGAAGCGCGGCACGTCGGACGCCTCGATGTCGGCCAGACGCCGCACCGGCGCACTCTTCGCGAGCGCCTGAAAGCGGTGATTGCCCGCCGGTTCCGCGACGCTTTCCACCAGCGTGTTCCACGCCCCGCATGCGGGGCACTGCCCTTGCCACTTCGGCGCCTGTCCGCCGCATTCGCTACAGATATAGAGCGTCTTTGCTTTCGCCATGCTTTTTGCCATGGTGCCTGTTTCTAGTTATGCCCGCTTACGCCTGCTTATTCCGCCCGCACCGGCACGCGCGGCGCGACGGCGCACATCAGCTCGTAGCCGATCGTGCCGCACGCCTGCGCGACCTCGTCGATCGGCAGGTTCGCGCCCCACAGCTCGACGCGCGTGCCCACGCCCGAGCCCGGCACCGGCGTGAGGTCGACGGTGAGCATGTCCATGGAGACGCGCCCCACTACGCGCGTGCGCACGCCATCGACGATCACGGGCGTGCCCTCGGGCGCCACGCGTGGATAGCCGTCCGCGTAGCCGCAAGCCACCACGCCGATGCGCATCGGCTGGCGCGCCGTGAAGATCGAGCCGTAGCCGACGCTCTGGCCTTCGGCGATCGTCTGCGTGCCGATCAGCTCGGAGGCGAGCGTCATGGCCGGCTGCAGGCCGGTGCCGTCGAGCGCAGAGGCCACGCCCGAAGGCGAGGCGCCATACAGAATGATGCCGGGGCGCACCCAGTCGAAGTGCGATTCGGGATGCCAGAGCGTGGCCGCCGAATTGGCGAGACTGCGCGCGCCCGCGATGCCCTGCGCGCCGCGCTCGAACACGGCCATCTGCTCGCCGATCCCGCGCGGCGTGTCGGCGTCCGAAAAGTGCGTCATCAACGTGATCTGGCCAATGCCTGCACAGGCGCGCGTGCGCTCCCACGCCGCGCGGTACTTCTCCGGCGTGTAGCCGAGCCGGTTCATACCGCTGTTCATCTTGAGCTGGATATTGACCGGCTTCGAAAGGCGCGCCATTTCGAGCATGCGCAACTGCTCGTCGCAATGGACGACGGTGGTGAGGCTGTAGCGGTCGATGACGTCGATGTCGGTCGGCCGGAAGAAGCCCTCGAGCAGCAGGATCGGCCCGGCCCAGCCGAGTTCGCGCAATTTTACGGCCTCCTCGAGGTCGAGCAGGCCGAAGCCGTCCGTTGCGCGCAAGCCGGGAAAGGCGCGCGCAAGCCCGTGCCCGTAGGCATTGGCTTTGACGACAGCCCAGATTTTCGACTGCGGCGCGTATTTGCGGACGACGGCGAGATTATTGGCGAGTGCGGCGGTGTGGATCGTGGCAGAAAGGGGGCGAGGCATGAGATTTTTTCGCAAAGACGCTTTCGAATCAGGAGCTTACAGGGTGTTTTCAGCGCCCGGCAGGTCCGCCGGATGGGCGGTCAAGGAATGTGCTAGTCCGAATCCAGCTATTTTCGTGATATAAAGCCCTGCGCACAACCCATTTCGAACGTAATAAGCCCGGATGCCTCCCACCCGTCCGGGGCGGACGGACCGCAGCGAGGAAAGCATCGCATCAGATGAAAAAAGGCTTTTACACCATCATGGCCGCGCAGTTTTTTTCGTCGTTGGCCGACAATGCGCTCCTGATCGCTGCAATTGCACTGCTGAAAGACCTCCACGCCCCAAACTGGATGACGCCGCTGCTCAAGCTGTTCTTCGTCCTGTCCTATGTCGTTCTTGCCGCATTCGTCGGTGCCTTCGCGGATTCGCGCCCCAAAGGCCAGGTCATGTTCATTACGAACTCGATCAAGGTGGTAGGCTGCGCCATCATGCTGGCCGGCACGCATCCGCTGTTCGCCTATGGGGTGGTGGGTTTCGGCGCGGCGGCCTATTCGCCGGCCAAATACGGGATTTTGACGGAACTGCTGCCGCCTGAGCGCCTCGTCGCCGCCAATGGCTGGATCGAGGGCACCACGGTCGGCTCGATCATCCTCGGCACGGTGCTCGGCGGCGCGCTCATCAGCCCGCATATCGCCGCCCACGTGATCCGCCACACGCCCGCCTCGATCAACACCCCCGCCGAAGCCGCAATGCTCGTGATCATGGTCATCTACGTGATCGCCGCGCTCTTCAATCTGCGCATCCCCGACACCGGCGCGCGCTACCCGCGCCAGCAGCATGGGCCGATCAAACTGATCACCGACTTCGCCGACTGCTTCAACACGCTCTGGCGCGACAAGCTCGGCCAGATCTCGCTCGCGGTCACCACGCTGTTCTGGGGCGCGGGCGCCACGCTGCAATTCATCGTCCTCAAGTGGGCCGAAGTGTCGCTCGGCATGTCGCTCTCGGAAGGCGCGGTGCTGCAGGCCGTGGTGGCCGTGGGCGTCGCCGCCGGCGCGATGATCGCGGCCGCCCGCATCCCGCTGAAGAAGTCGCTCTCGGTGCTGCCGGTGGGCATCATGATGGGCATCGCCGTCATGCTGATGGCGTTTTACACGCGCAATCTGTTTCCGCCGCACTGGGGGCTGCATATCGGCCACATGCGCATTCCCGGGTATCTCGTGTTCGCCTATATCTTCCTGATGGTGGTCGGCGGGCTCTCGGGCTTCTTCGTCGTGCCGATGAATGCGCTGCTCCAGCATCGCGGCCACGTGCTGCTCTCCGCCGGCCATTCGATCGCCGTGCAGAACTTCAACGAGAACCTCTCGGTGCTCGTGATGCTGTGCCTCTACGCCGTGCTCGTCTGGCTCGACGTGCCGGTGACCATCGTGATCGTGCTGTTCGGCACCTTCGTCTGCCTGATGATGTGGCTCGTGATGCGCCGCCACCAGGCCAATCAGCGCTCGTTCGACTCGGTCGCGCTGATCGGCGAAAATCATCGTCAATGAATGGCGGATGGTGAATCGCGGCGGCCCGGCCAGGCCTCGTGGATGTGTCCGCCAGGCGCGCGGCCCGAAGGCTCCGGCCGCAGCGGCTCTCCCCCGTAATCGACTCTTTCCAGCGCCTGCGCGGCCGTGGCCTGCCGGCCCGCAGCGCGGCGCATTTGCGACGCTGCCATGACCTCACCGATTTCCAACGTCCTCACGATCGCCGGCTCCGATTCGGGCGGCGGCGCAGGCATCCAGGCCGACCTCAAGGCCTTCTCCGCGCTCGGCGCCTATGGCGCGAGCGTCATCACCGCGCTCACGGCGCAGAACACCCGCGGCGTGAGCGCGATCCACGCGCCCGACGCGGGCTTCGTCACAGCGCAGCTCGACGCCGTGTTCGAGGACATCCGCATCGATGCCGTGAAGATCGGCATGCTCGCCAACGCGTCGATCGTGCGCGCCGTCGCCGATGCGCTGCGCCACCACCAGCCGCCGCGCATCGTGCTCGACACGGTCATGATTTCGAAGAGCAATCACGCGCTGCTCGCGCCCGAGGCCGTGGCGGCGCTGCGTGAGGAATTACTGCCGCTCGCCGGCGTCGTCACGCCGAACTTGCCCGAGGCCGCCGCCCTGCTCGGCGTGGCGCCGGCAGCCGACGAAGCCGCGATGGTCGAGCAAGGCGAAGCGCTGCGCGCGCTCGGCGCGCAAGCCGTGCTGATGAAGGGCGGCCACCTGGGCGGCGCCGACAGCCCCGACTGGCTGATCGAAGCCGCTGGCACGCTGCGTCTGGGCGGCGCGCGCATTCCTGTGACGAACACGCATGGCACGGGCTGCACGCTCTCCTCGGCGATCGCCGCGCTGTGGCCACAACAGGCGACGCTCGCGGATGCGGTCACCCAGGCGAAGGTGTATCTGACGGGTGCGCTCGAAGCGAGCGAGCGGCTCGACGTGGGCCACGGCGTTGGCCCGGTGCATCACTTCTGGCGCTGGTGGTGAGACCTTTGTGGCGTCACGGACGCGCGAACGCCCGTGCGCGCGCCGGCCAGTCGTCGGGGACGATGAAACCGCGCGAGCGCTCGACGTAGCCACCTGCGCCATCGGCGTTAAAGGCGGCGACCATCGCCGGCTCGTGGGGTCGCGTGAGGCTGGCGCATAACGTCGCGGCCGGCACGGGCGCGGCCACGGCTGTACGGGCTGCGAGGGTGTCTTCTTCCGCGCCGCGGCGCTCCCCGGGCGCGTGACTGCCCGCATTGCGGCCGTTCCCTTGCGGATCGCCGACTTGGCTGTTAGTTGCAAACGCAGCGCGCTCGTCAAACCCCTCCGCGCGCGGTGGCTCAGACCGGATGCGCCGTGGCGCAAGCCAGGCGAGCCGCGGCAGTGCGCTCCAGCCGTCCACGCCCTCGCGCTCCGCAAAATCGGCCCAGTCGGCGTGCGTGACCCACCAGCCGCGCCCATGCCTTGCGGCAAGTTCCGGCGGATCGCCCGGCGTCGCACCCGCGCCCTTCCCCGCGCGATAGAAAAGCCATCCCTTCACGAACATCTGCGCGAGCCACGGTCCCTCATAGCCCAGCCACGCAAACTCGTCGCGCGCGCTCAAGCGCAGTTGGTGATCGACCAGATGCGCAAGCTTCAGATCAAAGCGGTCGCGCAGGTTCGGCCCGACGAAATCGGCGAGCCTTGGCGCCGCGCCCTCCTCCAGGCCGGCGTGCAAGTAGCACTTCACCGCCAGCTCCCAATGCAGACGTTGCGCATCGCTCGTCTGCACGAGGAAATCGCACTCGCCAAGCGTGAGACCCGCACGGCGCAGCGCGACGTTCGCCGCAACGAGCCGGGGCGCCGGCCCATGGGCGAGATACCAGCCGAGCAGTGTTTCGGCGTAACGGCCGAGGCGCGTGACGCGCGTCGCGTCCAGCGCGGCGTGCAAAGGTGCGGGATCGCGGTCGAGTTGCGTGAGCCAGGCGGCTGCGGCACAGGCCTCCTCATCGCCAGCCCACGGGTCGGCAAGCGGCGCCTCGGGTTGCGCGCGCAACAAATCGGCACTAAACAGCAGCCATGCGAGATCGCGCACGGCTGGATCGCCGAACCGCTCGTAGAGCGCGTCGAATGGCGGCCGGCCGCAGCCTGCGGCGGACTGGCCGCCCGGGGCGTCCGCAGGCCGCCTCGCCCTCATCGCTCGCCGCCTCCGGCCGCGCGCCAGGTGTCGCGGGCGAGGCACAGGTCGGCCCAGGCCTTCGACTTGTCGTGCAGGCTGCGCAGCAAATACGCCGGGTGATACGAGACGATCACGGGCACGCCTTCGTACTCGTGCACGCGCCCGCGCAGCGAGGCGATGCTGCCCTCGGTCTTGAGCAGGCTTTGCGCGGCAAAGCGCCCGAGGGCGACGATGATCTTCGGCTTCACGAGCGCCACCTGGCGCTGCAGATAAGGCTCGCAGCGCGCGACCTCGTCCGGCTCCGGATTGCGGTTGCCGGGCGGACGGCATTTGATGACGTTCGCGATATAGACGTTCTCGCCGCGTGCGAGCGACAGCGAGCGCAGCATGTTGTCGAGCAGCTTGCCCGCCTGGCCGACAAAGGGCTCGCCGAGACGGTCTTCGTTCTCGCCCGGCGCCTCGCCGATCAGCATCCATTCCGCCGAGCGATCGCCCACGCCGAACACGGTGTTGGTGCGCTTTTCGCACAGGCGGCAACGCGTGCAGGATGCGACGCGCTCGGCGAGCGCATCCCAGTCGAGCGTCGCGACGTCGTCGCGCGGCGCGCGCACAGGCACCGGTTCATGCGGCAGCGACGGCTCGGGCACGGCATCGAACCAGGCGAAATCGTCTTCGGTCAGCGGCGGGGGTTCCTCCGGCCCGGCCTGCATGGGCTCGGAGGCTGCACGCCCGGACGGCGCCTGCGGCTCGGCCGCTTGCGCGAAGGCGTCCGGTTCGGGTGCTTGCGCCGCGACGCGCGGCGCGACGGGCTGTAGCGGCGCATCTGTCCGCTGCTGCGCTTGCGCGACAGCGCGATCGGAAAAGCTATCGCTGGCCGCGCTCACGGATTGAGCCGCTGGTCGCGGCACCGCTGCCACTGCTGCCACCGCGGCAGCCGCCTCGGGCGCCGCATCCGCGGCGCGCTCAGCGTTCGGCGCGGCGGATTGTGCCGCCGGCATGCCCTTGCGCACCCAGCGCGGCGCGAGGCCGAGTTCTTCCAGCGCGATCTCATCGAGCGGCATCCGCGCCCTCCAGTGCAAAAGTGAAACGCATCACGATCGCGTCTTCACGCGTGTGATGGCGAGCCGGATAGTAGTTCTTGCGCCGCCCGATGGTGACGAAGCCGAACTGCTCGTAGAGCCGGATCGCCCGGTGATTTGACGGCCGCACCTCGAGCAACAGCCCTTCGAGCTGCTGTGCACGCGCGATGCGCACGCCTTCGCGCAGCAGCGCCAGGCCCGCGCCGGCGCCCTGCGCCTGCGGCGCGACGCACAGGTTCAGCAGATGCATCTCGTCGACGACCGGCATCAGCACGCAATAGCCGATCAGCGTCCCCGTCACATGACGCATGCACAGGCCAAAGTAGCCGTTGCGCAGCGAGTCCTCGAAGTTGCCGCGCGACCACGGGAATTCGTAGGCGGATCTTTCGATGATCACGACCTCGTCGAGGTCGCTCTCGGTCATCTGCGAGAGGTAGCGGTCCGTCATCAACACGCCGCTCATCGTCCGCCCTCGCGGCTCGTGTCCGGTGCCGCGCCCTGCGCCGCCTTTGCGGCCATGCGCTCGGCCGTGGTCTGCGCGACCTTGTTGCGCACGTATTCGGGCGCGGCCTCGTCGGCGCGCAGCGTGCGGCCCGCCCGGAACGCGCGCAGCGCGGCGTGGGCGAGCGGCAGCGCGTGCGGCAGGGCCTCGGCGTCGATGCTGCGGGCCATCGTCGAGGCGACGAGGCGCGCGCCGAACGCCGCCGCGGCGTTGCCCGCGAGCGTGAACGGCTCGTCGGGCGCGACGATGGCCTCGGGCGCGTCGAGCGATGCCGGCCGCAGCGTGCGCCAGTCGTGCGCGGCCGCATCCCAGGCGTAGTCGGCCCAGTACGCTTCATCCATGCGCGCGTCGAGCGCCGCGAGCACGCGCGTCGCCGCCGGATCGCGCATGCGCGCGGCCTCGGCACAGACGAGCAGCGTGCTCACAGGGACCACCGGAATGTCGAGGCCAAACGCGAGACCCTGGGCGACTCCCGTGGCGGTGCGCAGGCCGGTGAAGGAGCCCGGGCCCGATCCAAAGGCGATCGCGTCGCACTCGGCGAGCGTGAGCCCCGCCTCGGCCAGCAACTCGCCGATGGCGGGCAAGAGCCGGGTGCTCGAGACGGCGCCGGTCGCTTCGTGGCGCATCCAGACGCTCAACTCGGGCGGCGCCTCGCGCCCGGCGCCGGCGCCGCCGGCGGAACCGGCCGCGCCGCTGACAGGCGCGGCGGCGCGAAGCAAGGCGACCGAGCAGTATTCGGTCGAGGTATCGAGGGCAAGCAGCACAGTTTCAGTCATGACCGCTATTGTAATGCGCCGCCTTCACGCAGTCGCCGGCCAGGCATGCCCCATGCACCGGCTCCATCGGCCCCACTAGAATGGAGCAATGGTTCCAGCCCCGTATCGAATGGCGCTGCTACCATCGCCGGGCTGTCCCGATCATCCAGTGGAGGAAAAAACAATGAGCGATGTGAACGCCCGATTCGACCAGGCCCAGCAAGACGTGCAAGCGTTGCCGGAGCGCCCGGGCAACCTGACGCTGCTGCGCCTGTACGCGCTCTTCAAGCAGGCCACCGAAGGCGATGTGCACGGCGACAAGCCGGGCTTCACCGACATCGTCGGCAAGTACAAGTACGAGGCGTGGGCCGCGCTGCAAGGCACCGCGCAGGACACCGCGAAGACGCAATACGTCGAGCTCGTCGAATCGCTCAAGAGCGGCGACGCGAGCTAAAACCGCCGAGCGCCACCCTGCCGCGCCCGTGCGCTCGCAATACGCCGGGCGGGACAGGGCCACGCCGCGCTGGGCCGGGCTGGGCCGGGCTGGGCCGGGCCCACTGCATCCTCGCTGCGCACCGGCTTCGCGCTGATTGCGCCCTGAATATTTAGCGATCGCGCCCTTTTCTCATCGCGCCTTTCGATCCGCCCGGCCACATCTTTACGTATGGTTGTCACAATCGCTGGCGCGCTGCAACAAAACGAGATACAATACGCGCTGCGTTGCGCTCCGGTCGCCTCTGCGATCAGCAAAACGCCACGTAGCGTTAAGCTCCAATCCAGTTTAGAACCTGTCCCCTCCTGCCGTGGCCCTGTTTTCGGGCCGTCAAGTATCAGGCTGGCGGTTGGCCAATCCCGGCTAAGCCGCACCCAAAACAGCTTCTAACGAAAATCCGCCCCAGTGTGCGGATTGCCCCCGTTTTTCGATTTGATTGCAAAATCCGACGACTTGGGTATGCCGATTGGCGCCGACGTTCTATTTCCTGTGTACCAAGGATTTTCATGACTTCGAGCAATACCCAAAGCCCCCTCGACGCGATTGCCAACGACGCCCTCGGTCTCGACGCCGCCGCCGCTTCCCCTGAAGCCGCCGTGCAAGCCGACGAGACCCCCACGGGTCCGACGTTCGCATCGCTCGGTCTGTCGCCGGAGATCGTCTCCGCGCTGACCGCGGCGGGTTACAAGGCCCCGACGCCCGTGCAGGAACGCGCCATTCCTGCCGCCATCGCCGGCCGCGACCTGCTGGTCTCCAGCCCGACCGGTTCGGGCAAGACCGCTGCCTTCATGCTGCCCGCGATCGAACGTTTCGCGCAGATGCAAAAGGCGCAAGCCGCTCAACCGCGCGAACCGCGCCCGCAAGGCCAGCAAGGCCAGGCCGACCGCCGCCAGCGCCGTCCGCAACCGGTCGCGCGCCCCGGCCTGCTCGTGCTCACGCCCACGCGCGAGCTCGCCATGCAGGTGACCACCGCCGCGTCGACGTACGGCCAGCATCTGCGCCGTCTGCGCACGGTCAGCATTCTCGGCGGCGTGGCCTACGGCCAGCAGCTCATGCTGCTCGCGAAGAACCCCGAGATTCTCGTGGCGACGCCGGGCCGTCTGCTCGATCACCTCGAGCGCGGCCGTATCGACCTGTCCGAGCTGAAGATGCTCGTGCTCGACGAAGCCGACCGCATGCTCGACATGGGCTTCATCGACGATATCGACACGATCGTGGCCGCCACGCCCGAGTCGCGTCAGACGATGCTGTTCTCGGCCACGCTCGACGGCAAGATCGCGTCGATCACGGGCCGCCTGCTGAAGGATCCCGAGCGCATCGAGATCGTGCGCAAGGTCGAGGCGAACTCGAACATCGCTCAGACCGTGCACTACGTCGACGACCGCGACCACAAGGATCGCCTGCTCGACCACCTGCTGCGCGATGAGAGCCTCGATCAGGCCGTCGTGTTTACGGCGACCAAGATGGACGCCGACCAGCTCGCAGGCAAGCTCGCCGACGCCGGCTTCGAATCCGCCGCGCTGCACGGCGACCTGCCGCAAGGCGCGCGTAACCGCACGATCCGTGCGCTGCGCGAGCGCCGCGTGCGCGTGCTCGTCGCGACCGACGTCGCGGCGCGCGGCATCGACATCCCGGGCATCACGCACGTCTTCAACTACGACCTGCCGAAGTTCGCGGAAGACTACGTGCACCGTATCGGCCGTACGGGCCGCGCGGGCCGTTCGGGCGTCGCGGTGAGCCTCGTGCATCACGCCGAGCAAGGCGCGCTCAAGCGCATCGAGCGCTTCGTGCGCGCACCGCTGCCGGTCAACGTGATCGAAGGCTTCGAGCCGCGCAAGGCGCCGCCCTCGAACCGCGGCTTTGGCGGCCGCGGCCGTCCGGGCGGCGGCAATGGCGGCGGCCGCCGCTTCGGCGGCAACGGTAACGGCAAGCCCGGTGGCTATGGCAACCGCGGCGGCAACGGCGGCGAGCGCAGCTACGGCGACCGTCCGCAAGGCGAGCGCAGCTTTGGCGACCGTTCCAACGGCGAGCGCAACGGCAATAGCTGGGGCAACCGCTCGGAAGGCTCGCGTGGCGGCTACGGCCAGCGTGAAGGCGGCTACGGCGCCTCGCGCGGCGAAGGCAACGGCAACAACCGCGGCGGCTACGGCCAGCCGCGCGGCGACGGCTATGGCCGCTCGCGTGAAGGCTACAGCGCGCGCCGCAACGACGGCCCGCGTGGCGCGCGTCGCGACAGCTAAGCGCGCTCCAGCGGCGCAGGTGGAACACGGCTTCCACTTGCCGCCAGCGTCAAAATGAAAGACCGGTGCTTCGTCACCGGTCTTTTTTTGTCCGCAGTCAATATTTCATGATGTGAAAAATTTTTTTGCTTCGTAAAAAATCGTGCTGCGCGGCACAATGACCCTCATTGCAAGATGGAAAATTCCGTTTCTTATCGCGAAATGAATTCCATAAGCAATTGATTTTATTGATTAAAAAACCCTGAAAATTCCCCATTGCCTGCCTGTTGCGGGGCGATCGATTTGCCTAGACTCTTATATAAGAGTTCACGAATCGAAACGCCCCGGCGCAGTCCCCAAAGCGTCCCCTTCGCGAAGCTCAGCGGCTCAGCAGTTCCGTTTCAGCAGTTCACCTATCAGCGCATTTATCAGGTCAATGAAGGAGCACATCATGTCGACTCGTCAAGAGCAAGCACAGCAACTCCAACAGCAATGGGAAACGGATCCGCGCTGGAAGGGCGTCAAGCGCAACTACACGGCTGAAGACGTGGTGCGCCTGCGCGGTTCGATCCAGCCTGAGCACACGCTCGCGAAGAACGGCGCCGAAAAGCTCTGGAAAGGCGTGAACACGGAGCCCTTCATCAACGCGCTCGGCGCGCTCACGGGCAACCAGGCCATGCAGCAGGTGAAGGCGGGCCTGAAGGCCATCTACCTCTCGGGCTGGCAAGTCGCGGGCGACGCCAATCTCGCGGGCGAAATGTATCCCGACCAGTCGCTCTACCCGGCCAACTCGGTGCCGCAGGTAGTCAAGCGTATCAACAACACGCTCACGCGCGCCGACCAGATCCAGTGGTCCGAAGGCAAGAACCCGGGCGACGAAGGCTACACCGACTTCTTCCAGCCGATCGTGGCCGACGCTGAAGCGGGCTTCGGCGGCGTGCTGAACGCGTTCGAGTTGATGAAGGCGATGATCGAAGCGGGCGCCGCCGGCGTGCACTTCGAAGACCAGCTCGCCTCGGTGAAGAAGTGCGGCCACATGGGCGGCAAGGTGCTCGTGCCGACGCGCGAGAACATCGCCAAGCTGACGGCCGCGCGTCTGGCCGCCGACGTCTGCGGCGTGCCGACCGTGCTGCTCGCGCGCACCGACGCCGAAGCCGCCGACCTCGTCACCTCGGACATCGACGATAACGACAAGCCGTTCCTCACCGGCGAGCGCACTGTCGAAGGCTTCTTCCGCACGCGCAACGGTCTCGAGCAGTCGATCTCGCGCGGCCTCGCCTACGCGCCGTACGCCGACATGATCTGGTGCGAAACGGGCAAGCCGGATCTCGAGTTCGCGAAGCAGTTCGCGGAAGCGATCCAGAAGGAATACCCCGGCAAGATGCTCGCCTACAACTGCTCGCCGTCGTTCAACTGGAAGAAGAACCTCGACGACGCGACGATCGCGAAGTTCCAGCGCGAGCTGGGCGCGATGGGCTACAAGTTCCAGTTCATCACGCTGGCGGGCTTCCACTCGCTGAACTATTCGATGTTCAACCTCGCGCACGGCTATGCGCGCCAGAACATGAGCGCGTTCGTCGAGCTGCAGCAGGCCGAGTTCGCCGCCGCCGAAAAGGGCTTCACGGCCGTGAAGCACCAGCGCGAGGTGGGCACGGGCTACTTCGACGCCGTGACGCAGACGGTCGAGCGCGAAGCGTCGACCACGGCGCTGCACGGCTCGACGGAAGACGAGCAGTTCTTCGACAAGAAAGTGGCGTAAGACCCCATGACGGGGGCACGCCCCCCGCTCGTTTCTGGCGCCGGACGCACGGCGCGGCGGCCGGCTCGCATGTCCTTGGCGGGGGCGTGCCGGACGCCGCCACCGCCGCACGAGCGCCAGTCGTCGCGCACCAGGTCTCGCAAGCGCGACCTGGCGCGACGAAGCAAGCCAAGGAAGGCGCATGGACATCGGCCGTGCATGTCCATGCGCCGACTGCGGCAGGCACGAGCACGAGCGCCGCAGATGCAAATCGCAAGCAGCCGGCAAGCGGCCGCGCGCTATCGATAAACGATCACCGGAATCTTCGTATGCGTGAGCACGCGCTGCGTCTCGCTGCCGATCAACAGGCTGCCCAGACCGCGCCGCCCGTGCGAAGCCATGAATATCACGTCGCAGCCGCAGTTTTCGGCGGCTTCGATAATGCCGAGGTACGGCGAAGGATGCACGCTGGTGCAGGTATCGCAGGTGACGCCCACGCTGTGCGCCGCCTCCTCCACTTCCTGTAGATGGATGCGCGCCTCGCGCTCGCTGCGGGACTGGAAGTCGCCGGGCAGCTCGATCACGACGTCGGCGTAAGGCGAGTACGGATATTGCGGCAGACACGCGTAGGCCGTCACGCGGGCGCCCACGGTCCTCGCAAGGTCGATCGCGCCGTCGATCGCCTTCTTCGACAGGTCGGTGCCGTCGGTCGGCACGAGGATGTGCTTGAACATGGCGCCCTCCGTGTTCATCTGCGGCTCCGGTCGGCCTGGCACGCGCCACGGCTTCGTGCTACGCGCGCCGGGAAGCCCCGCGCCGGGAAGCCCCGCGCCGGGAAGCCCTGAAATCGATTGTAGTGCGCGAATAAACGGTGCACGGCGCACATGCGGGCATCTCCCCATATCGGAAACGCGGATGGATCTTCCCGCACGGGAGCAGCAAGAAGAAGCGCGAACACCCTGCACCAGGGACTCAGTCCTGGCCCCAGTAACCCGGCTGACCGTAGGTATGCTTGAGAAAGTCGAGAAAGAGGCGCACGCGCAACGGCAGGTGCCGGCGCTGCGGAAAAACGGCATGAATGCCGATGGGCGGCGCCGCGTACGCGTCGAGCACGCTCGCGAGCCGGCCCGCCGCGATGTCCTCCCCGACTTCCCACCACGAGCGCCAGGCGAGGCCATAGCCTTCGAGACACCATTCGTGGAGCACCGCGCCGTCCGAGCATTCCATCGTGCCGGAGACGCGGATCGACACCACCTTGTCGTCCTGCTGAAAGGTCCAGCCGCGCTGCTGGTTCGCGCTGCTCGCGCCGAGCGCGAGACAGTTGTGGCGCGCGAGATCGGCCAGCGTCTCGGGTGCGCCGCGCCGCGACAGGTACGCGGGCGAGGCCACGCAGACGCGCCGGTTTTCGCCGAGCTTGAGCGAGACGAGCGACGAATCGGGCAGCTCGCCCAGCCGCACCGCGCAGTCGAAACCCTCGTTGACGAGGTCGACGAGGCGGTCCGAGAGGTCGAGCGTGGTCGTCACGTCGGGATGCGCCGACGTGAAATCGGGCACGAGCGGCGCCACGTGGCGCCTGCCGAAGCCCGCCGGCGCCGAGACGCGCAGGTGCCCGCTCGCCTTCACGCCGCCCGCGGAGACGCTGGCCTCCGCGTTCTGCATGTCGTGAATGATGCGCTGGCAGTCTTCGAGGAACGCCGAGCCCTCGAACGTCAGCGTAATGCGCCGGGTGGTGCGCACGAAGAGCTTCACGCCCAGCCGCTCTTCGAGCGCGTCGATACGACGGCCGATGATCGCGGGCGCGACGCCCTCGGCCTGCGCGGCCGCGGAAAGACTGCCCTTCGCGGCGACGTTGGCGAAGGTCTCGATTTGTTTGAAGCGATCCATCGGAAAACGAAGAAAACGGAATTACAGAACGTGCTTGATGGCAAAGATCTGCCCGGCCACCAGATTAGGTGGGTAAAAGTAAAAGATCAAGTGATCATTCCCGTCTTTTTCAGTGCCAGGGCTCATGAATACAATTCATCCCGACCTCTGATGATGGAGTGCAAGGCTATGTCGGCCACAACGACACCCCGATTCCCCAAGGCTGTGATCTTCGACGCGTACGGCACGCTCTTCGACGTGCACTCGGTCGTCGCCGCAGCCGAGCAGATGTTCCCCGGCCACGGCGATGCGCTCTCGCAGCTCTGGCGCGCGAAGCAGATCGAATACACGCAGTTGCGCACGCTCTCGGACCCCGCTGGCGCGCGCTACCGCCCCTTCTGGGACGTCACGCTCGATGCGCTGCGCTACGCCGCGCGCCGCCTGAACCTGTCGCTCTCCGGCGCGGGCGAGAAGCGTCTGATGGACGAATACGCCTGCCTCTCGGCCTTCCCCGACGTGCTGCCCGTGCTGCGCCGCCTGCGCGAGCCGCGCGAGGACGGCACGCGCATGGGCCTCGCCATCCTCTCGAACGGCAATCCGCAGATGCTCGACATCGCGGTGAAGAGCGCCGGCATGAACGGCCTGTTCGACCACGTTCTCTCGGTCGATGCCGTGCGTGCCTACAAGCCGGCCGCAGCAGCGTACGCGCTCGGCACCGCCGCGTTCGACGCCGCGGCGCGCGAGCTCGTGTTCGTCTCGTCGAACGGCTGGGACGCTGCGGGCGCCGGCTGGTTCGGCTACACCACCTTCTGGATCAACCGCCAGCGACTGCCCGCCGAAGAACTCGGCGTGCCGCCGCATGGCACCGGCGGCGGCATGGCAGAACTCGCCGCCTTTCTCGAAACCGCTGTGCCCGCAGAGCGAAGCCGCCCCGCGCCCCAGCCCGGGCGCGCGACGAAACCGTCCTGACCCGCACAGCCATTACAACCACCGCATTAGAGTCTGACCGACCAAGGAGCAAGCAATCATGGCGAACACGTTGAACCTGCCGCAAGGCATGCAGATCACGGGCGAAATCAAGCCCGGCTTCGAAACGATCCTCACGCCCGAAGCGCTCGAGCTCGTCGCGCAGTTGCACCGCGCATTCGAGCCGCGCCGGCAGGAACGGCTCAAGGCGCGCGCCGAGCGCACCAGGCGCCTCGACGCCGGCGAGCGCCCCGACTTCCTGGCCGAAACGAAGTCGATCCGCGAAGGCGACTGGAAGATCGCCCCGCTGCCGAAGGATCTCGAATGCCGTCGCGTCGAAATCACGGGTCCGGTCGAGCGCAAGATGATCATCAACGCGCTGAATTCCGGTGCGGACTCCTACATGACCGACTTCGAGGACTCGAACGCGCCGGGCTGGGACAACCAGATCACCGGTCAGATCAACCTCAAGGACGCCGTGCGCCGCACCATCTCGCTCGAGCAGAACGGCAAGACCTACAAGCTCAACGAGAAGACCGCCACGCTGATCGTGCGTCCGCGCGGCTGGCACCTCGACGAGAAGCATGTCACGGTCGACGGCCAGCGCGTCTCGGGCGGCATTTTCGACCTCGCGCTCTATCTGTTCCACAACGCGAAGGAACTGCTCGCGCGCGGCACGGGCCCCTACTTCTATCTGCCGAAGATGGAGAGCCACCTCGAAGCGCGCCTGTGGAACGACATCTTCATCGCGGCGCAGGAAAGCGTGGGCATCCCGCGCGGCACGATCCGCGCCACGGTGCTGATCGAGACGATCCTCGCGACGTTCGAGATGGACGAAATCCTCTATGAACTGCGCGAGCACAGCTCGGGCCTGAACGCCGGCCGCTGGGACTACATCTTCTCGGCGATCAAGAAGTTCAAGAACGACAAGGACTTCTGCCTTGCGGAGCGCTCGCAGATCACCATGACGGTGCCGTTCATGCGCGCCTACGCGCTCGAACTGCTCAAGACCTGCCATCGCCGCAACGCACCGGCCATCGGCGGCATGAGCGCGCTGATCCCGATCAAGAACGACCCCGCGGCGAACGACAAGGCCATGGGCGGCGTGCGTTCGGACAAGGCACGCGACGCAGGCGACGGCTACGACGGCGGCTGGGTGGCCCACCCGGGCCTCGTGCCCATCGCGATGGAAGAGTTCGTGAAGGTGCTCGGCGACAAGCCGAACCAGATCGGCAAGCAGCGCCCCGACGTCAATGTGACAAGCAAGGACCTGCTCGACTTCCGTCCCGAAGCGCCGATCACCGAAGCGGGCCTGCGCAACAACATCAACGTGGGCATTCACTACCTGGGCTCGTGGCTCGCAGGCAATGGCTGCGTGCCGATCCACAACCTGATGGAAGACGCGGCGACCGCGGAAATCTCGCGTGCGCAGGTCTGGCAGTGGATCCGCTCGCCCAAGGGCAAGCTCGACGACGGCCGCAAGGTCACGGCCGAGCTCGTGCGCGAACTGATCCCGCAGGAGCTCGACAAGGTGAAGGCCTCGGTCGGCGGCGACACGAAGCCGTACGAACGCGCTGGGCAGATCTTCGAAGAGATGTCGACGTCGGAGAACTTCGTCGACTTCCTGACGCTGCCGCTCTACGAAGAAATCTGATCGTTCGCGCTGCTTGACGATTAGTCGATGAAAAAGGCCCGGCGGATGCAAGTCCGCCGGGCCTTCGTGCTTCTGCGCAGCGCGTTTGCGCGCGTGGTGTCTCTGATGGTGGCTAGCGCCCGAGACGGTGCGCCACCCAGTCGCCGCCGTGAATCTGCGGACGCCCCTTCACCGCATGACGCGCGACCGGATAGAACAGGCACTCGAGCTGCTCACCCTGCACTTCCACGTTCACCTTTTGCGCGGCGAACATCCCGTCGACGCCGGGATACACCTGCTCGATTTCATCGAGCACGGCTACGAGCGCATCGTCGACCTCGTAGACTTCACCGATCACCGCCGCGGCCTGCGGATCGGCAATCATGCCCGGGTAGGCTCCGAAGTCGAACAGGTGGCCCGCCACTGCCGTGCGGCCGACGAGGCGCGGCTGCCCGATCCCATTGCGCGCCGCGGCGAGATTGATGTCGTTGATCTCGCCCGCGCGCAGCGTGCCGTAGATGAATACGTACTTCATTGCCTGTGTTCCTCGCTCCTGATCTGATTGCCTGTTGCCGCAGCATTATGCGCCCCCGCCGATGCATCTGGGCACACGCTCACGAAGGCACCGACACACGCCTACAATGGTGCGGACAGAAACGCCCGGACCCGCCATGCCTTTCTCCTCGCTCGCCACCACGCTTCCTGCCGAGCTCGCCGACATTCCGCCCGAATTCGCGCCGACGCCTGCGCACCCCATCCTCGTGCGCTCCCGGCCCATGGCTGCCGGCGTGCGCATCGCGCTGCATACGCACGCGTGGGCACAGCTCGCCTATGCGTCGCGTGGGGTCTTGCGCATGGCGACGCCGGGCACGACGTGGATGGTTCCGCCTTCGCGGGCGATCTGGGTGCCGCCGTTCATCACGCATGAGGTGGCGATCGTCGAGGATGCGTTTCTGCGCACGCTCTATGTCGACGCATCGGTCATCCCGCCCGGGCTCGACGCCTGCCGCGTGGTGGAAGTGTCAGGCCTGCTGCGCGAGGCGATCGCCGCGTTCGACGAACGCGCTATCGGCCCGGCGCGCGAGCGCCTGCTGGGCGCCATCGCGCTCGACGAGATCACGCGCTCGGCGCCGCTGCCGCTCTCCGTGCCGATGCCCGAGGAAAAGCGCTTGCGCTCGCTGTGCGAGGCGCTGCTCGCCGATCCCGCTGCTCCGGGTTCGCTCGAATACTGGGCCGAGCACGTAGGCGCGAGCACGCGCACGATCGCGCGGTTGTTCCGGCAGGAGCTCGGTGTGAGTTTTTCGCAGTGGCGCCAGCAGGCGATCCTCGCGCGGGCGATTCCGCTGTTGAACCAGGGCAAGCCCATGGCCATCGTGGCGCAAGAGCTCGGCTATCAGAGCCAGAGCGCGTTTTCAGCCATGTTCCGGCGCGCGTTTGGTGAGAGCCCGCGCGCGTTCATTGCGCGGGGAACGGGCGAGCGCGAATCCGATCCGCATGAGGAAGGCGCCGCGACCGAAGGAGCAACCGACGCGCCGAATGCCGCAACGCCGACTGGATCCGGGACCGCGCGCCGCGACGCCTGAGGAGGCACCAGATACGCTCGCTGAGCGCTACGGCAGCCCTCAGGGCCGATGAACCGTGCGAGTGCGTCAGACCAGCCGCGTCATATGCCGGATCGAGCCAAGCCGCGCGAGGCGCGGCCCCGCTACCCGATAGCCCATGCGCAAATAGAGCCGCGCCGCGGGGTTGTCGACGAACACGCGCAGCTGCAGCTCGCGCAGGCCACGCTCGCGCGCCCAGCGATGCGACATGTCGAGCAGGAAGGTCCCCGCGCCGTTGCCGCGATAGCCCTCGGCGATCTGCACGTCGCGGATGTGCAGCGAATCGCCCTCCTGCGTCACGCGCAGCACGCCGATGGCCTCACCATCGAGCTCGAGAATGAAATTCTCCGATTCGCGATAGCTGGCGAGAAAGAGGTCACCGCGCCAGATCAGATGATGCCGCTGGTAATAGCCCCCCATGTTCCGGCGCGTCAGCGACTCGGCGAACTCGAAATCGGCCATGGTGGCGTGACGTAGCTGGAAACGCGACGGGATGTCGTTCGGTGCGAACATGGCAGGCAACGCGGCGAAACGCCGAAATTCGAAAGTTCCGACAACGCTACGATAACGCGCCCGCTCAGGCAATGGCCGTTTGTCCGTATCCGGGTGGCTGAGGAAAGTGAAGGAGAAATAGAAAAAGCCCGCTGGAAATCCAGCGGGCTTTGATT
>NZ_BAYD01000038.1 GCF_000685075.1 Paraburkholderia oxyphila NBRC 105797 | reverse complement strand
GATTCGGTGCCAGCCGGAGCCGGCGTACAGCGATCTTGCAACAGCCGGGGCGCCCCACAGCAACCCACCGTCTGGACGCGATCATCGTAGACAAACAGATCGTCGTTCCGGTGCGCCAAAGGGCCGAAATCGACCACTTTGGCTTGAGATGCCGTTCACTAGCGGGGCTTTCTTTGTCTGGGTAATGTGTCCACTACCCGGGCTTCTGAACCTGCGATCAGAACCGGTGGTACATGCCAACGTTGGCTTGCACCTGGTTGCCGCCCGACGCGGTGTTGCCGAAGTCAGCAGCCGAAGCCTGAGCGCCCTGAGCATGGACGTAGGCACCCATGACATAGACCGAGGTGAGCTTCGACAGCGCGTACGTAGCACCCAGCGACACCTGGTTGATCGAAGCCATCGTGCGGCCCTCAGCGGCTTGTTCAGGCGTGGCTTGCGAACCGTAGACATACGTGTATCCGGCAGCCAGCGACAGCGCCGGGGTTGCCTGGTACTGCAGAAGGCCACCGATCACGTTGAAGTGAATCGACGCTTGCCCATCGTTGCCCTGGTATTGAGCGTTCGAGTACCGCAGGCCAGCCGTGTACTGACCAAACTGGTATTGGCCAGCGACTTGAGCGATGCCCGCGCTCTTGAACGCATTGCCACCGTAGTAGCCCGAACTCGGGTAGCCCAGTGCACCACCGAAGGACGGTTGCGCCGTTGCGTTCTGCCAGCCGGCCTCACCCTGGTTTGCAGCCTTGAAGTAGCCGCCAGCGACCGTCAGACCACCTTGAGCGTAGTCCGCAGCCACCGACCACGATTGACCCGAACCCATCGCACCGGCAACGCCGCCGAACGAGTACGCGCCTTCAGCCTGGAAGCCGTGGAAAACCGGCGAAATGTACTTCACCGCGTTGTTCTGGTTCGTCGTGTTGTCGTTGTTGTCCACGTCGCCCGGGGTCGAGAATGTCGATGCCGAAATGGCGTCGCCCGTCAGGCCTTGAACCATTTCCGTCACGGCGTCGATCTGGCGCCCCATACGCAGGGTACCGTACTGGTCCGAAGTGAGGCCTACGTAAGCCTGGCGGTTGAACAGCGAACGCGAGGAGCCAATGGGGCCCTGGCCGCCGATGCCACCTGTGGCAATGTTGAAACCATTTTCGAGTTTGAAGACTGCCTTGAGGCCGCCGCCGAGGTCTTCCTGACCCTGGAGGCCCCACTTGTTCGAACCTGAGGCACCGCCAACGAGGGCGACCTGCGAGTGGCCACCCACGTTCGAGGTGTAGCTGATACCTGCGTCGAGCATGCCGTACAGGGTGACCGAAGACTGCGCCATTGCTGCCGAGGATGCTGCGAAAGCGGCAACAGCGATAACGCTGATCTTGATTTTGCTGTTTTTCATCTGTATTTCAGTGATCTAATTTTTGGATTGATTGGAATGGGTTTTGTTTTATTCGAATGCGGATGACGGTCTGTAATTTCGTTATCCTTACAATGCCATGCAGAGCAATACCCGACGTCTCGACATGGCCTACACTCCCCGATTAGAACAGCCGCGGTGTCCCTACCCAGACGACAACCGCTTCCTTGCTTCCGTTGTTGCTCCAGCTATGCGGAACCGTGGACTGATAATGCGCCGAGTCTCCCCTGTGCAGCACAAACTCCTTGCCTTCCAGCTCCAGCGACACTTCGCCCTCGATCACATAGAGGAACTCCTCCCCTGCGTGCGTCGTGACTTCCGAGCGCGTCTTGCCCACAGGCACGCGCACAAGAATCGATTCGAGCTGGCGTCCTCCGGCCGTATTCGTGAGCCGTGCAAACAGATTCGCCGAATCCGCGAAGCCGAAAAACTCCAGTTGATCGCCGCGCTTGACCGAACGCTCCTCCGATGGCGTTTCGACGAAGTACTGCATCGTCACGCCCAACGCCCGCGCAATACCCGAGAGCGAGGTCAGCGACGGCGAAGCCAGACCACGCTCCACCTGCGACAAAAACGGCTTGGAAATACCGGCCGCCGTGGCCGTCTGCTCGAGCGTCTGGTTCAGCCGCTGGCGCAGTGCGCGGATCTTTTCGCCGAACGCTGACGCAGCCGGGTCCTGCCCCCCACTTCTAGAAACCATATCAAGAACATAAATTGCGGTCAAAAATTGTTTGATCGAAGTAAACCTTGTTTGATACCCTCGCGCCTAGCCGGAATTTCCCTTATTGGAGCCGGCGCCCAAACAGTGCATCAGCGAGATCCGCGCCGCCACTGTGAGGGACGATCAGACAAAAATGAAGTTGTAAACTTGGGACCTGCGTGAGTTGCGGCCCGCTTCGTATCCGCACGCAACCCGCGTGTCCTCACCCCTATCGCAGCAAATTTTCAGCGAATTGGGGTCACAATGAATTCATCGGTTTCACGGACGAGATCGTTCTCGACAGTTTTCCTGATCGAGATGCGGAAGCGCTTCGGCTACTACGGCATACCACTAACGCCAATCAGGGCGCGCTCGCCCGATGGCGCGCCTCTTTGACTTGTCGAATCAGGTTTCGCCGCGCGATCAGACAAGCGGCACCGCCAATGCAGGGGCCCACATACGCACGCTGTTCCTTCCAATAGGAGTTCGACAGCTTCACGACGTCATACTGCGTCTTGGTCCTGTCGATAGTGCCATCCGTGTCGACCGTATAAGGCCGGATCATCCGGTCAACGCGATCCTTCCGGGTAACCAGCAGGCCCACGAGGCTGTCGGGGTTAGAGGGAACGAAGTTTCCGTTCTCGTTAAACGCAGGAACAGCTTTGGGTGCGAAAAATCCGCATATCGACGCGACGCTCCAGAATCGAAATTGCATCGCGAACGGTATTGGGGCGAAAAAAAAGCAGACGCTGCGTCATGGTGAATCCATCCTCGAAGCATCAAGACGCGACACGTCAATATCAAACGTAGCCGCAAGCATCTTGCTTCTCGACCGCCATACACGGACCAGCGTCTGGATAATATCCAGCGTGCGACCAGTTGATAAGCCGCAAGTGAACCGTCGGACTCTCCTTCATGCGCGTCCGTGACGATCGCGCAGATTGGCTGCAGCGTGCCAGTATCCGTCACCAACTGGATAGTCACCGGCTGGCCCAGGAAATTCTGGAGCGGAATTCCGTTGCTGGTCGAGATGCAGGAAAGTCTTCCCTCTATGCCCCCGCAAAGGTCCTCGCGCATGTCCAGCCGTTGCAGAAACAATAAACTGGAAAGTTCGGTTTGGGAGGCGCGCCAGTATAGTCTGAATGGGCGGGGCTCTGCGACGGGAGGGCGCCGATAAATATACGCTGGATAGCGGGAAAGTTCACGACCTGCTACTCGGTAGAAATTCGCTGATACTGTTTTAAATTGACCATGGCACTTTTCCCGCTTAAACACTACGCAATATGCGAGCGGCAGGAAGTCGCGCAGAAAATATCAGGCGATTAACTCGCAGTCAAATTATTTTGAAAGACATTAAAATAGTCAGTATTTATTCCAGATTTATGCGATTGAACAGATCAAAGGAAATAATTCCGCCTCGCAGATCCAAACATTTATACGCGACACATTTCACAACGATAACAACGAAGCGTTCGAAATCAGCATAAACGTAGCCCGAATCTGTTCCGAATCTGAAAATATGAAGCCATTTATCACGACGCAGTGGTCGCGTTATGCATCAAACTATACGGAGAGTAAAGTTGATAACGTTTCGAAACGTCAATCGAGAAAGCGGCAGTCGATAGCAGCAGCCGTTTCGAGATGCCCCTTAACCTGTCCAGGTGGCCACTTTATGCTTAACGGCACAGAGCACCCGCGATCCTGGTGGAATGGAGAATGGTGGGCCGGGTCGGGTTCGAACCGACGACGGGATTTCTCCGGTGGATTATGAGTCCACTGCCTGCAACCAACACGGCGTCCGGCCCACGAAGCTACAACGAGCGAAAGTCAACAAAAAAGCCCGGTCTACACTGAGGCCGGGCTTTTCGACGGCAGGCCGACATACTACACGAACCACACCAGCCTGCCTATCCGACGCACGCAACTGAACGCAAAATAAGCGCCATAGATACGTCGTTACCTGCGTCTCGCTCCCATCTCAACCCAACATCAGTTCCCTTCGAGGAACGACTTGAGCTTGTCCGAGCGGCTCGGGTGACGCAGCTTGCGCAGCGCCTTCGCTTCGATCTGGCGAATCCGCTCGCGCGTGACGTCGAACTGCTTGCCGACTTCCTCGAGCGTGTGATCGGTGCTCATCTCGATACCAAAGCGCATGCGCAGCACTTTCGCTTCGCGCGGCGTGAGCGAGTCGAGCACGTCCTTCACCACATCGCGCATGGAGGCATGCAGCGCGGCGTCCGCTGGCGCAACGGTATTGTTGTCTTCGATGAAGTCGCCCAGATGCGAATCGTCGTCGTCGCCGATCGGCGTTTCCATGGAGATCGGCTCCTTCGCGATCTTCATGATCTTGCGGATCTTGTCCTCCGGCATTTCCATCTTCTCGGCAAGCGTGGCCGGATCCGGCTCGAGGCCCGTCTCCTGCAGAATCTGCCGCGAGATGCGGTTCATCTTGTTGATCGTCTCGATCATGTGAACCGGAATGCGGATCGTGCGCGCCTGGTCCGCGATCGAGCGCGTGATGGCCTGGCGGATCCACCACGTCGCGTAGGTCGAGAACTTGTAGCCGCGACGATATTCGAACTTGTCCACCGCCTTCATCAGGCCGATGTTGCCTTCCTGAATGAGGTCGAGGAACTGCAGACCGCGATTCGTGTACTTCTTCGCAATCGAGATCACGAGACGCAGGTTCGCCTCGGTCATCTCGCGCTTGGCCTGGCGCGCCTTCAGTTCGCCCGCCGCCATCTGGCGGTTGGTTTCCTTCAGGTCCTTCAGCGGCAGCACCACGCGCGCCTGCAGGTCCAGCAGGCGCTGCTGCTGTTCGCGGATCGCCGGGATGTTGCGCGAGAGAATCGCGCTATAGGCGTGATTCTCGCCAACGATCTTGTCGGACCATTCGAGGTCGGTTTCGTTGCCCGGGAAGCGCGCGATGAACTCCGAGCGCGGCATGCCGCACTTGTCCACGACCGTGTGCAGAATCTGGCGCTCGACCTGGCGCACTTCGTCCACTTGTGCGCGCAACGTGTCGCACAGGCGCTCGACGGTGCGCGCCGTGAAGCGGATCGACATCAGCTCGTTCTGGATCGTTTCCTGCGCCTTCAGGTAGGACTTCGACTTGTAGCCTTCCTTCTCGAACGCGCGGCGCATCTTGTCGAACCACTCGCTGATGAGCGCGAACTTTTCGAGCGAGGCGCGCTTGAGGGCTTCGAGCTGCGCCGCGTTGGCCGTCGCCTGGGCCGCGCCGTCGTCCTCTTCCTCCTCCTCTTCGTCCTCGTCCTCTTCGTCCTCTTCCACCTCGTTTTCGATCTCTTCGGCTTCCTTCGCATTGAAGCCGTCGGTGTCCTCGGCGTTCGGATCGATCAGGCCGTCGACGAGCTCGTCCACGCGGCTCTCGTCGTTCGCCACGCGCTCGGCCATGGAGAGGATGTCGGCGATGGTGGTCGGGCAAGCGGAGATCGCCATGACCATATGCATGAGGCCGTCTTCGATACGCTTGGCGATTTCGATTTCGCCTTCGCGCGTCAGCAGCTCGACCGTGCCCATTTCGCGCATGTACATGCGCACCGGGTCGGTCGTGCGGCCGAATTCGGAGTCGACGGTGGAGAGTGCGACTTCCGCTTCCTCTTCTACTTCGTCGTCCGAAGAAGCGTTGGGCGCGTTGTCGTTCAGGAGCAGCGTTTCGGCATCGGGCGCCTGTTCGTAGACGGCCACGCCCATGTCGTTGAACGTGCCGATGATGCCTTCGATCGCCTCGGTCTCGGTGAAGTTGTCCGGCAGGTGATCGTTGATTTCCGCGTAGGTTAGGTAGCCGCGCTCCTTGCCAAGCTTGATGAGCGCGCGCAACTTGTTGCGGCGCTCTTCGAGTTCCTCGACGGTCCCGGGCTGCGATGACGCGAACGCGTCTTTCAGCAGCGCCTTTTCCTTCGCTCGCCGGTCGCGCGCACGGGTGGTCTTCTCACCCTTGCCCGCGGTGGGCGTGCTCTCTTCGCTCTGGTTTGCGTCGTCATCGACGGACACTTCATTCAGCTTTTTCGTCATGGAGTTCGCCGTACCGGCTGTAGTCTCGACTCGCGGCTGCTGGACATCAGCCTCTTGAACCGTGGATACTGGAGCCTCGCGCTCTGCCGCATCGTCCGCAACGGCAGGCACTTGCCTTGCACTACTCGGACCACCGGACCGCTTCGTTGCCGGGTGAGTCGCGGCTTTCGCCGCACGTGTTGGCGCCGCTCGCGCGGCCGAAGCAGCCATGGCTTTCTTCCGGACTGCGGGGACTTCATGACTGGCGGTTACCGCCTCGCGGCGGGAACTGGCGGGTGGGACGTCCTGGGCCTGCGTGACCTTGCTGGTCGGCTCCGTCGAGCCTTTGCCTGTCGCCTTTTTTCCGCCTGTAGTCTTTGCCATTGCCATTCCGCCCTTGCTGGAAACTGGACAACTTCCCGATACCGCCCGGCGAATGACCTCCGAGTGATACTTGAGCTGTCCGCCCGGAAAAAACAAAAACAAACAACAAAAACAAACCGCTGAAAACCTTTTATTATAGCACGCACGGTAATAATCGCCCGCGCACGCTCCTACCCTACAGCCCGAGCTGGCGTTTCATGTCAGCTCGCGTCTGATTCAGTTTCACATATTCGGCCAGCTCCTCGGGCGTATGACGCGACTGCCGCGAAAGCACGTCCAACCGCTCGCTGCAGGCGTCGAAGCGCATCTTCAGGATTGCCGCCGCCAATTCCTCGCCCACGAGCCGCTCCTGCTCGCGGCGCTCCTCCAGCACAGCGCCATCTTCTGGATTTTTCATCAGCAAATCCCGAACGTTTTCATCATAGTCCAGAATTTCGCGAAAAATCTCCTCGAAGGTGGGGGCGTTCGCACCGTTTCGCAACAGGTCCGAAAGGAGCTGAAACTCGGCTGCGTCGCCCAGCGCACGCGCGTGCGTGGTCACTTCCTCGAACAGTTCGCCGTGCCGCGTGAGCGTGATGAGCGCCTGTTCGGCCTCCTCGTCGAGCTGCGCCACGATGCGGGGGTGCATCACCAGGTTGCGCAGCGCCTTGCGCTCGATCCCGGTCACGAGGTGCCGATCCTTGCGCGCGGGCGCCTGACGCGCGGCCTGGGCAATGCGGGCGTCGACCTCGCAGAGCGCCGCGACCTCCTCGAACGGCACGTCGAGGCGGTCGGCGAACATGTGCATGATCTGCGCGCGCAGCGCGTTCGCCGGCAGCGCCTGCAGCAGCGGCTTTGCATCGAACAGCGCGCGGGCGCGCCCTTCCGGCTGATCCAGCTCCTTGCCCACCAGGACTTCGTTCAACATGAACTGCGAAAGCGGCATGGCCCGGTCGACCTGCTCCTTGAACGCTTCGGTGCCGTACTCGCGCACGTAGCTGTCCGGGTCGTGCTCCGAGGGCAGGAACAGGAAGCGGATCGTCCGATTATCCGCCGCGTGCGGCAGGCAGGCGTCCAGCGCGCGCCGCGCCGCGCGGCGGCCCGCCGCATCGCCGTCGAAGCTGAAGATCACCGTATCGGTCTGACGCATCAGCTTCTGCACGTGGATGGGCGTGCACGCGGTGCCCAGCGTTGCCACCGCGTTCTGGAATCCGAGTTGCGCGAGCGCGACCACGTCCATATACCCTTCGACCACCAGCACGTAGTGCTGCTCGCGGATCGCCAGACGCGCCTCGAACAGCCCGTACAGTTCGCTACCCTTGTTAAATAGCGGCGTTTCCGGGGAATTCAAATACTTGGGCTCGCCGCCGTCGAGCACACGCCCGCCAAAGCCGATCACCTGACCCTTGACGTTGCGGATGGGGAACATCACGCGGTCGCGGAAGCGGTCGTAGCGGCGCGCCTGACCCTGCGCGTCCTGCTTTTCGCTGACGATGACGAGGCCGGCTTCGACCAGCGCGTCGTCGCGATAATCGGTAAACGCGGATTCGAGGTTCTGCCATCCATCGGGCGCGTAGCCGAGACCGAACCGGGCCGCGACTTCGCCTGTGAGACCGCGTTTTTTCAGATACTGGATGGCATTCGGCGCGCTGCGCAACTGCTTGCGGTAGTAGTCGCAAGCCGTCTGCATGAGGTCCGAAAGCGCGTTGGAAACGGCCTTCGAGACGCCTGGCGCGTAGCCGCCGGAGCCGGTGCCCGCGCCGCCGCCACTGCCGCCATAGGCGCCGCCGCGCATCGGCGACGGCTCCTGGGGCACGGTGAGGCCGACCGACTGTGCGAGTTGATTGACGGCCTCGGGAAACGTGAGGCCCGCGTGCTCCATGAGGAAGCCGATGGCGGTGCCATGCGCGCCGCAGCCGAAGCAGTGATAGAACTGCTTCGTTGGACTAACGGTAAAGGAAGGGCTCTTTTCGTTGTGAAACGGGCAAAGGCCCATGAAATTCGCGCCGCCCTTCTTGAGCTGCACGTAGCGCCCCACCACGTCGACGATATCGACGCGGTTGAGCAGATCCTGCAGGAACGAATGCGGAATCATCAGGGCTCGGTCGCTCGGATAACAGAGGCCGGGCACGCGCATACGCACGGCCCGTGACGGACCTCGCGGCGGCGCGCGGCGCAATGGCCGGCGGCGCGCGAGGCTTGGCCCTTACTTCGCGAGCGCAGCCTTGACGAGCCCGGAGACCGCGGTCATGTCGGCGCGGCCCGCCAGCCTGGGTTTGAGCACGCCCATGACCTTGCCCATGTCCTGCGGCCCGCTCGCGCCCACCTGGGCGACCGCCGCCTGCACTTCGGCAGCGATTTGCGCATCCGAAAGCTGCTCGGGCATATAGGCGGCCAGGACCTGGAGCTCGGCGTTTTCCTTCTCGACGAGGTCCGTCCGACCGGCCGCTTCGAACTGGCTGATCGAGTCCTTGCGCTGCTTGATCATCTTGTCGATGACCGCCGTAATGCCGGCGTCGTCGAGCGTCACGCGCTCGTCGACTTCACGTTGCTTGATGGCGGCGAGCAGCAGACGAATCGTGGCGAGGCGCTCGCTTTCGCGCGCGCGCATCGCGGCCTTCATGTCGTCGTTGATCTGGTCCTTGAGACTCATCACTCACCTGAAATGCGTTGGGGTTGCACAATCCCCGGGCGAACCCGGGCAGTACGGCCGCCGAGCCAAACTATCCGCCAAACCCTCGCACCGAAACATCACAAGAATGCAAAAACCCGCCTGGAAGCGTTTCCAGGCGGGTCGGTGCGGATTCGACACAGCTGCGGCCACACCAATGTAGACAGCTCAGGCTTTGTTGCCGGCCCGGCCCGGGTTTTCCGGGCTGGCCGGCGGCATTACCGGCTGCTTGCGGCGCCATGGAATTCCCCAAAAAACGGAAGCCATGACGCCGCCGGAATCAGTACAGCTTCTTCGGCAGCATCTGGCTGCGCAGACGCTTGAAGTGGCGCTTCACCGCTGCGGCCTTCTTTCGCTTGCGTTCAGCCGTAGGCTTTTCGTAGAACTCGCGCGCACGAAGCTCGGTCAACAGTCCGTTCTTCTCGATCGTGCGCTTGAAGCGGCGCATGGCCACTTCAAAGGGTTCGTTTTCTTTTACGCGGATGGTCGTCATTTTCCAATAACGGATCAGGGGGTAAAGAGAATCAAGTATAGCAGTTCCGTGCTCGCGCATTGCGTGGCCACTTGAGGGGGAAACCCGACCCCAGGCGGCCCGCGCGCCCACGTTCGCCGCTTCGTTTGTCGTCCTTCAAACGGTCCTTGCAGGCCGATATCCCAGTGTGCCCCAAGAACCGGTCGCGAGCCGCCTGAGTGGCCAAACCAGGCCGGGCAGCCGCGCAGATCAGGTGCATCATGACCCGCGCGGCAAGCCCGGCCGGCTTGCAGGCAGCGATATGGCTAGCGCGGCGGATCAGCCTTCGCCGGGGCCGACGAGCAGCAGCGGCACATGCGTGATCTCGACAGCACGCTGGGCAACGCTGCCGAGCAGCCAGCGCGCGACGCCCCGCCGGCCGTGCGTGCCGAGCACGACGAGATCGGCATTCCAGTGCTCGGCGTCGCGCAGAACGGTGTGGGCGATGTCGTCGCGGATGAGGCCGGTCGCCACGAGCGCCGTTTCGCAGGCGTCGCCGGCCGGCCCGAGTTGCTCGCTCGCCGCGGCGAGTGCCTGGCGCCCAACCCCGCTGAACGATTCCTCCAGCCCCGGAGCGGCTACCGGGCCGGCGGCCACGCTGCTGCGGTCGACGACATAGATCGCGCGCAACGCGATTTGCGGCGTGATGAGCCGCATGGCCGCCTCGATCGCCTGAGCGGATGCCTCGCTGCCGTCCGTCGCCAGCAGCATGCGGGCGAAGCGCGCCTCTGCGCGCGCCTCGTACTCGGCCGGCACGACCAGCAGTGGGCACGGCGCACTCACGGCGAGCGCACCCGAGACCGAGCCGTCGACCCAGCGCTTCACGCGCCCGCGATGACGCGCCCCGACAATCAGCACGTCGGCCTGCCATTCGCTGGCTGCCGCGCTCAGGGCGTTGACGACCGCGCCGGATTCGCCGGAAAGATTGAGCACGTGCCCCGACACCGATGCAACTTGCCCGTCGAACGCGGACATGGCCCGCTCGAGCGTGCGCTCGGCCTCGTGACGCAACTCCTGGCGCGCGGCGGCGAGCGTGTCCTTCATCCAGGCATCGCCCGCCGTGTAGGCGCCGCCGGCCTGCCAAGAGCGCGGCTGCTCGGCGGCACAGACGATGCGCACGTCGGCGTCGCGCGGCGCCACGCGCCCGGCAAAGCGCAGCGCCTGCATCGAGGCATTCGAATCGTCCACCGCAATCATGATTCGCCGTAGCGGCACGCCGTACTGCACCTGTTCTTCTTGCTGATTCACCTTTCACACCTCTCCACATTGGATCAGTGTTCCAGCGTGAACCTCCATGGCCGGGCCAACAATGACGGGCGTCAAGCCCTCGAGACTCGGTGCGTGGTGTCTGTCAGAAATCGTAGTTTTGCGATGCCGCCGCTAGTGAGCGTCAGGCCTTGCCCGCAGCGAGCGTGAATTCCGCGGCAGCCTCGCCGGCCGCAACGCCGGAAGCCCACGCCCACTGGAAGTTGTAGCCGCCGAGCCAGCCCGTCACGTCCACCGCCTCGCCCACGAAGTACAGCCCCGGCACGCGCTGACTCATCAGCGTCGCGGAGGAAAGCTCGCGCGTATCCACGCCGCCGCGCGTCACTTCGGCCTTCTTGTAGCCTTCGGTGCCGGTCGGGGTCAGCGTCCATTGCGCGAGCCCCTCGCCGATACGGCGCAGCGTCTTGTCGGGCAGATCGGCCAGACGCGCTTCCAGCGGCACCTGATGCGCCTCGAGCCAGGCGTGCGCGAGGCGGGACGGCACCCACTCGGCGAGCAGGTTGCCGATCTGGCGCTTTGTAGCGCCCTTCGCTTCGACGAGCGCATCGCCAGCAGGCCGCTCGGGCAGCAGATTGACGCGAATCGGCTGCCCCGGCTGCCAGTAGCTCGAGATTTGCAGCACGCCGGGCCCGGAAAGGCCGCGGTGCGTGAACAGCAGGTCCTCGTCGAAGGCACCGCCAGTCTTGCGCTCGCCGGTCGCCACATGCACTTCCAGCGAGACGCCGGCCAGCGGCACATAGGGCGCCCAGTCCTGCGGCGCGAACGTGAGCGGAACCAGCGCGGGGCGCGTATCGACGAGCTTGTGGCCGAACTGCTTCGCGATGCGGTAGGCAAAATCGGTCGCGCCGATCTTCGGAATCGAGAGGCCGCCCGTCGCGATCACCAGCGCTTTCGCGCGAATTGGCCCTTGCGCCGTGCCGAGCGTGAAGCCCGCGCCGTCGGCGTGGCTCACCGCCTCGACCTGCAGGGGCCGCCGCCACGCCACGCCCCCTGCGTCGCATTCGGCGCGCAGCACGTCGATGATGGCCTCGCTCGACTGGTCGCAAAAGAGCTGCCCCTTGTGCTTCTCGTGCCAGGTCAAGCGATGCTGGCGCAGCAGCGCGAGGAAATCGCGCGGCGTATAGCGGGCGAGCGCGGAGCGGCAGAAATGCGGGTTGTTCGAGAGATAGTTGGCGGGGCTCGCGTGCAGATTCGTGAAGTTGCAGCGGCCGCCGCCCGAGATGCGGATTTTTTCCGCAAGGCGCGGCGCGTGATCGATCAGCGTCACGCGGCGGCCCTGCTGACCGGCCACCGCCGCGCACATCATGCCGGCCGCCCCTGCGCCGATCACGGCGATATCGAAGGATTCCATGGCGCGCATTCTACCTGCGCATTCCGCCGGGGTGGCGCCCTGGTGGCGCCGCCCCGGCGCCTCGTCGGCTCCCCCGCGCGCCGGGCGCCGCGAGCCGGGTTTTACCCGCGCTGCTATACTTTCAAGTTCGCCTTTCACTTTGATTAAGCGACGGTTTTCGCCTGGCTTGCCGGGCGGGGCGCCGTCGCACGCCACACCATGCTCGTTCTCGGCATCGAAAGCTCCTGCGACGAAACCGGCCTCGCGCTCTATGACAGCGAACGCGGCCTGCTCGCACACGCACTGCACTCGCAGATCGCCATGCACCGCGAGTACGGCGGCGTCGTGCCCGAGCTCGCCTCGCGCGACCATATCCGCCGCGCGCTGCCGCTGCTCGAGGAAGTGCTCGCGAAGAGCGGCGCCGCGCGCAGCGACATCGACGCCATCGCCTTCACGCAAGGCCCCGGGCTCGCCGGCGCGCTGCTGGTGGGCGCGAGCGTCGCCAACGCGCTCGCCATGGCGTGGAACCGGCCGACCGTCGGCATTCACCATCTCGAAGGGCATCTGCTCTCGCCGCTGCTCGTCGACGCGCCGCCGCCCTTTCCCTTCGTCGCGCTGCTCGTCTCGGGCGGCCACACGCAGTTGATGCGCGTGACCGACGTGGGTGTCTACGAGACGCTCGGCGAAACGCTCGACGACGCCGCGGGCGAAGCCTTCGACAAAACCGCGAAGCTGCTCGGCCTCGGCTATCCGGGCGGCCCGGAAGTCTCGCGCCTCGCCGAATTCGGCACGCCGGGCGCCGTCGAGCTGCCGCGCCCGATGCTGCATTCGGGCGATCTCGACTTCAGCTTCAGCGGCCTCAAGACGGCCGTGCTCACGCAGGTGAAGAAGCTCGGCACGAACCTCTGCGAGCAGGGCAAGGCCGATATCGCGCGCGGCTTCGTGGACGCCGCCGTCGAAGTGCTCGCCGCCAAGTCGATCGCCGCGCTCAAGCGCACGAAGATGAAGCGCCTCGTGGTGGCCGGCGGCGTGGGCGCGAACAAGCAGTTGCGCGAGACGCTTTCGGCGGCCGCGCAGAAGCGCGGCTTCGAAGTCCACTACCCCGATCTCTCGCTGTGCACCGACAACGGCGCGATGATCGCGCTCGCGGGCGCGCTGCGCCTCGCACGCTGGCCCGAGCAGGCCACGCGCGACTACGCGTTCACGGTGAAGCCGCGCTGGGATCTGGCGTCGCTCGCGCAGAGCACGCAATAGCGGATTCTCGGGTTCGCCAGCCGCTTTCGCGCCCTGCCCGGCAGAAACTCGCCAGCGGCACAAGCAAGCCTCATCAACACGAGACTCGCCCGCCGTGGCCTTGCGGCGAGTCGGAGATCGTCGAAAGCCTCTGCGTCAGAAGCGCTGCGTCACACCAAGGACCGCGAGCGTTTGCCTGGTGCCCGGCGCCGTGACTGCGACACCCGACCAGCTCATCGTGGCCGAGCCATTGTTCTTCATGTAGCCCGCGCGCGCATAGACGGCCGTCCGTTTCGAGAGACTGTGGTCGATGCCCAGTTGCACCGCCCAGCTATTGTCATGCACACCGCGCACGACGCGTTGCAGGCCGGCGATTTCGATCGTGTCGGCCGTGGTGGCTTGAATCGTCGCGCCGGCTTGCATCACGCTATAGGGATGCACGGCCAGGAGCTGGGTTGCGAGCGGACTCGAATCGTCATGCCTGGGACGGTGATAGCCGTAGAGAAACTGCAGGTTGACGATCCCGATTTGATAAGCGACCGCAGTATTGAAATGCTCGGTTCCAACCGTATTGAGGACTGAAGGCAAGCTGGCCAGGGTCTTGGTGCCCGGATGCTGGTACTGATACGCAATCCCCGCATAGAGGCCATAGCCCGACCAGGTTGCGGCGACATCGACGAGATTGCCGTTCGTTTGCGGCGCAGGCTGCGACACGCTGGACTGGAACGCGTACATGGCCAGCAACTGGAGCCCATTGAGCTTCGGCGACTTGTACACGACCGAGTTGCTCGAGCGCCCGCCGCTGGTCTGCATGCCGATCGTATTGCGGTCGACGACATTGCCGGCCGCGGCCAGCAGCGAGATCACTTCATTGGCGAAAAACGGGTCGCCTGGGTAGAGCACCCAGAAAGTCGGCTGGTACTGGCGACCGAACGTGAGCGTGCCGTATTGCTCGTGTGTCAGCCCCACCCACGACTGGCGATAGAACATGGCGCCCGTATCGGCAAAGCCGGCGCCATTGTTGATGTTGAAGCCATTCTCGAGTGTAAATACGGCCTTCAGGCCGCCGCCAAGGTCCTCCGTGCCTTTCAAGCCGAAACGCGACGGCGTGCTCCCGCCGCCGCGCTGCGACCAGGATTGCTTGCCATCATTGTTGAGGAACTGGACAAACGCGTCCGCGATGCCATACAGCGTGACGCTCGATTGCGCATTCGCGCCACCCGCCGCCAGCATCAACGCCGTACCGCAAATGCTCTTTCTGCAAAAGCGCATTCTGTCTCCTTCGTCATCTTCTGGTAGATGGATCGGCCATCGTTTGCGAGAAACGTGTGCCGACTCGTTATGAAGTCGCGTTGCAGTGGAGTTATAACGGCGAAGGTAGACCTCGGTATTGCCACACCTCAATCAATCGCCGCATATTCGCGCAACGTGATTGCCGCGCTGGCGATAGAGCGATCTGCCTGATGAGAAACAGAAGAGAATAATGTCAGGATAACCAGGCAAAGCGGGTATACCCCAACCTGGCTGGATAGTCGAAGCCGTTCACAAATACAAACGGCAGCTTGCCCAGACAAGCTGCCGTCGACATGTTTCCGCTTCAGACAACTAGCGCATTTCGGCGTGTCGATTACCCCGCCACGCGCTTGTCGTGCTCGATCACGGCATAGGCACTGTGGTTATGGATCGACTCGAAGTTCTCGGCTTCGAGCGTATAGGCAAGCACGCGCGCATCGGCGTTCAGGCGCACGGCCACGTCACGCACCAGATCCTCGACGAACTTCGGATTCTCGTACGCGCGCTCCGTCACGAACTTCTCGTCCGGGCGCTTGAGCAGGCCCCACAGCTCGCACGACGCCTCTTCTTCGGCAATGCGAATGAGGTCTTCCACGGGCAGGTCGCCCGCGAGCTCGGCGTCGATCGTCACGTGCGAGCGCTGGTTGTGCGCGCCATACTGCGAGATCTTCTTCGAGCACGGGCACAGGCTCGTCACCGGCACGAGCACCTTCAGCGAAAGGCGCGTCTCGCCATTGCGCACATCGCCCGTGAGCGTCACTTCGTAGTCCAACAGACTTTCCACGCCCGACACCGGCGCGACCTTCTTCACGAAGTACGGGAACGAGACCTCGATGCGGCCCGCCTGCGATTCGAGCTTCTCGAGCATCGCGGCCAGCATCGTGCGAAACGTCGCCGGTTCGAGCGGCGCACGGTTCTCTTCGAGCAGCGCCACGAAGCGCGACATGTGCGTGCCCTTCTGGTCCGCCGGCAGATGAACGTCGAGGTTCCACGTGCCGACGCTCGGCTGGACGTCGCCCGCGCCGGTCTTGACCGTGAGCGGATGGCGCACGCCCTTCACGCCCACGCGCTGGATCGGGATCTGACGGGTATCGACGGAGCTCTGGACGTCCGGCATCACGAAGGCCGGGTTCATCTGATTCATGTTCTTGTCCTCAGGCCGCGCCAAACTTGCGGCGCGCAAATGGCAAGCGCCGGCAAGAGCCGGCGCTGGCTGGCGAAACCGGGTACGCAACCCGGCCGCCGGTTCAATTTTGAAGTGGACTGCCGCGGCTCGCGGCCGGCCTGCTCAAACGAAGCTGGCCGCGCCGCAAGGCGCTAATCCCACTCAGGCGACGCGCATCACCGACTTGCCGGACGCGCTCGCGGCTTTGTCGAGAAAACGCTCGCGAATCGACTTCGCGATCCCTGCCGCGTCAAGGCCAACGCCCGCCAGCAGCTTGGCCGGGTCGCCGTGGTCGATGAAGCGGTCGGGGAGGCCCAATTGTAGTACGGGCTTGATAACCCCACTTTCAAGGAGGGCTTCCACGCAGGCCGAGCCCGCGCCGCCCATGATGCAGCCTTCCTCGACCGTCACGAGGTAGTCGTGCGTCTCGGCGAGCTGGCGCACGAGCGCCGCGTCGAGCGGCTTCACGAAGCGCATGTTCGCCACGGTGGCGTCCAGCTCCTGTGCAGCGGCCAGTGCCGGCGCAACCATCGTGCCGAACGCGAGGATCGCCACGCGCTGGCCTGCCGGCGCATTGCTCTCGCGGCGGACTTCGCCCTTGCCGACCGGCAGCGCGGCCATCTGCTTGACGGTCGCGACGCCCGTGCCCGCGCCGCGCGGGTAGCGCACGGCCGTCGGGCAGTCCTGCTGGAGCGCCGTGTAGAGCATCTGGCGGCATTCGTTTTCGTCCGACGCCGCCATGACCATCATGTTCGGGATGCAGCGCATGAACGCGAGGTCGTAGGCGCCCGCGTGCGTCGCGCCGTCCGCGCCGACGAGGCCTGCGCGGTCGATCGCGAACACCACGGGCAGGTTCTGCAGCGCCACGTCGTGAATCAGCTGGTCGTAGGCGCGCTGCAGGAAGGTCGAGTAGATCGCGACGACCGGCTTCAAGCCTTCGGCCGCGAGACCGCCCGCGAACGTCACCGCGTGCTGCTCGGCGATGCCGACGTCGTAGTAGCGGTCCGGGAAGCGCTTCTCGAACTCGACCATGCCTGAGCCTTCGCGCATGGCCGGCGTGATGCCGATCACGCGCTGGTCGAGCTCGGCCGCGTCGCACAGCCATTCGCCGAAGACCTGCGTGTAGGTCTTCTTTGCGGGCGTGGCCGACGGCTTGATGCCTTCGGCCGGATTGAACTTGCCGGGGCCGTGGTACAGGACCGGGTCGGCTTCGGCGAGCTTGTAGCCCTGGCCTTTCTTCGTCACGACGTGCAGGAATTGCGGACCGCGCAGCTCCTTGATGTTCTGCAGCGTGGGGATCAGCGAGTCCAGATCGTGGCCGTCGATCGGCCCGATGTAGTTGAAGCCGAACTCTTCGAACAGCGTGGCCGGCACGATCATGCCCTTCGCGTGCTCTTCGAGCTTGCGCGCGAGGTCGAGCACCGGCGGCGCATGGCGCAGCACGCGCTCCACGCCCGCGCGCGCGGCGGCGTAGAAGCGGCCCGACATGAGGCGCGCGAGATGGCGATTGAGCGCGCCCACCGGCGGCGAGATCGACATGTCGTTGTCGTTGAGGATGACGAGCAGCGGCACGTCGTCTTCCACGCCCGCGTTGTTCATTGCCTCGAAGGCCATGCCGGCGGTCATTGCGCCGTCACCGATCACGGCGATGCCCATGGCGTTCTCGCCCTTGAGCTTGCTCGCGACGGCCATGCCGAGCGCCGCCGAGATCGAAGTGCTCGAGTGGGCGGTGCCGAACGTGTCGTATTCGGACTCGTCGCGCTTCGGAAAGCCCGAGATGCCGCCGAGCTGGCGCAGCGTGGACATCTGGTCGCGGCGGCCCGTCAGGATCTTGTGCGGATAGGTCTGATGGCCCACGTCCCAGACGATGCGGTCGCGCGGCGTGTCGAACACGTAGTGCAGCGCGATCGTCAACTCGACCGTACCGAGGTTGGACGACAAGTGGCCGCCCGTTTGCGAGACGCTGTCGAGGACGAAGGCACGCAGTTCGTCGGCGAGCGGTTGCAACTGGCGGCGATCGAGGCGGCGCAAATCCGCCGGGTCGTCAATGGTTTTCAGCAAGTCGTACATCGTCGTTCCATTGTAGGAAATCGAGCGCTCCCGCACTTCTGTCCGCGCATGAATTCCCGTTCATGCGCGTGGGCGGGTTGGCGCAATCAGCTCACCCGGTTCACAACCAGATCAGCGAGTTCGGCGAGGCGCTGCGCGCGCGCGCCGAACGGTTCAAGCGCCGCATGTGCGTTCTCACGCAACTGCTGCGCGAGCACACGCGAGGCATCAAGGCCGATGATCGACACGTAGGTCGGCTTGCCGTCCTTCGCGTCCTTGCCGGCGGTCTTGCCCAGCGTGGCCGAGTCGGCGGTGACGTCGAGAATGTCGTCCACCACCTGGAAAGCGAGGCCCACGGCCGCTGCGTACTGGTCGAGCGCGGCGAGTGTGCCAGCCGAGGGCGTCTCGCCCGCCAGCGCGCCCATGCGCACCGCGGCGCGCAGGAGCGCGCCGGTCTTCAGACGGTGCATCGTTTCGAGCTGCTCGCGCGTGAGCGAGTGGCCCACGCTCGCGAGATCGATCGCCTGGCCGCCGGCCATGCCGATCGAGCCGCTCGCGAGCGCGAGTTCGCGCACGAGCGAGGCCTGGCGCTGAGCCGAGTCACCCAACCCCGGCACATCGGACGTCAGCGTGACGAAAGCCTGCGATTGCAGCGCGTCGCCGACCAGCAGCGCCGTCGGTTCGTCATATTTGACGTGTACGGTGGGCTTGCCACGGCGCATGTCGTCGTCGTCCATGCAAGGCATGTCGTCATGCACGAGCGAGTAGACGTGAATCATCTCCAGCGCGCACGCCGCCGCGTCGAGCGCCTCGGGCGCCGCGTTCGTCAGTTCGCCTGCGGCGTGGCACAGCAGCGGGCGCACGCGCTTGCCGCCGCCGAGCACGGCATAGCGCATGGCGTCGTGCAGCGGGGCAGGCTGCACGTCGGCTGCCGGCAAATAGTGATCGAGCGCGCTTTCGACCCGGTCAAGCACCTGCCGGGTCCATTGGTCAAATGTCATAGATCGTCGTCGTCTCCGCCAGCGGCGGAACTGCCTGTCGTATTGAGGGGCACGGGCCGCAGCGTTTCGCCGTCGAGCACGCGCACCTGTTGTTCAACCTTTTCGAGCTGCTGCTGGCAGAACTTCACCAGTACGGCGCCGCGGCGGTAGGCAGCCAGCGACTCCTCGAGACTCAAGCTGCCGCCTTCCATGCGCGCCACCAGCGCGTCGAGCTCGGCGAGGCCTGCCTCGTAGCTCTGCGGCAGGTCGGCGAGAGACGCCTCGTCCGTGCCTGCTTCGGCGCCTTTGTCCGCGCCGTTGTCCGTTCCAGCGCGGTCTTTCGATGCGGATTTCGCCATGGGTGGTCGCCAAAATGAAACAAGGCGGACATTCTACGGCAAAAGCCCCCCAACCGCCCCGCTCGCCGGCTCGTGTGCCCTGCCGGCCACACGCCAGGGGTTTGCCCGAATCGGTGCCGGAAGGCCGCATTTTGCGCTTTATTGTCGCGGTTTATACCGCATTCCTGGCTGTTTCTTGACGCAATTCCTGCAAAAATCAGCAACTTAGCTAGCCCGCCTGATGCAATCAGGCTATAATCTCCGGCTCCCTAAATCGAATCTTCGATGGTTGGGTTGTTCACTGCTTTCACGTCTTCATCGGGAGTGGGAATGTCCAATCTGAGCAATGCATTGCAGCTGAAGTCCATTCATAGTCAGCTGCCAGTCACGGCTTACTTTGACGAAGCGCTTCTCAAGCGCGAGATCGAAACGCTTTTCCAGAAAGGTCCTCGCTACGTCGGCCACGAATTGATGGTGCCCGAGGCGGGGAATTATTTTGCGCTGCCCAGCGAGAAAGAGGGTCGCGTGCTCGTTCGCAACAAAAGCAACGAGATCGAGCTGCTCTCGAACGTCTGCCGCCACCGCCAGGCCATCATGCTAAACGGTCGCGGCACGGCAGACAATATTGTATGTCCGCTGCATCGCTGGACCTATGACCTCAAGGGCGAACTGCTCGGTGCGCCGCATTTCGCGGACAAGCCCTGCCTGAACCTGAGCAGCACGCCGCTGCAGAAGTGGAACGGCCTGCTCTTCGAGTCGGCCGGGCGCGACGTCGCGCGCGATCTTGCACGCCTTGGGCCGGCCAAACATCTCGACTTTACGGACTATATGTTCGATCACGTCGAGATCCACGAGTGCAACTACAACTGGAAGACCTTCATCGAGGTCTATCTGGAGGACTACCACGTCGTGCCGTTCCATCCGGGTCTCGGCAACTTCGTGTCGTGCGACGACCTGCAGTGGGAGTTCGGCGAGTGGTACAGCGTCCAGACAGTGGGCGTGCACAACCAGCTCGGCAAGCCGGGCAGCGCCACCTATCGCAAGTGGCACGACGAGGTGCTGCGCTTCCGTAACGGCGTGCCGCCGGAGTTCGGCGCGATCTGGATGGTGTACTACCCGGGTCTGATGATCGAGTGGTATCCGCACGTGCTCGTCTGCTCGTGGCTCATTCCGCAGGGCACGCAGAAGACGACGAACATCGTCGAGTTCTATTACCCCGAGGAAATCGTGCTGTTCGAGCGCGAGTTCGTCGAGGCCGAGCGTGCCGCCTATATGGAGACGGCCGTCGAGGACGACGAGATCGCCGAGCGCATGGACGCCGGCCGCCGCGCGCTCTTCGAGCGCGGCGTCTCGGAAGTCGGCCCGTACCAGAGCCCGATGGAAGACGGCATGCAGCACTTCCACGAGTTCCTGCGGCGCGAGCTCGGCACGATCTGAGCGCTTCATTCGCGGGCAGACAACGCTTCACGGAAAGACGGGCTTCGGCCCGTCTTTTTGTTTAGACTGACGGCATCGGGCCGGCACGGCAAAGACCACTGCGAACCGCCGGCCACGCACGATTCAAGGAGCCGTCATGCCCCACACACACTACACCACGCTGATCTCGGCCACCAACCTGCACGAGCGCCTCACCGCGGCGCCTGGCAGCGTGCTCGTCTTCGACTGCCGCTTCGATCTCGCGAACCCCGCCGCGGGCGAAACCGCCTATGCCACCGGCCATCTGCCGGGCGCGCGCTATCTCCACCTCGACCGCGACCTCTCGGGTCCGAAGACCGGCAAGAACGGCCGTCATCCGCTGCCCGATCGCGCGTCGCTCGTCGCCACGCTCATGAGCTGGGGGCTCAATGCGGGTCAGCAAGTGGTCGCCTACGACGAACAGGACGGCCGGTATGCGGCGCGCCTGTGGTGGCTGCTGCGCTGGCTCGGACACGATTCGGTCGCCGTGCTCGACGGCGGCCTGCACGCCTGGCAGGCCGCCGGCTTCCCGCTCTCGAAGGATGTCCCGGCAGGCACGCAAGGCACCTTCAAGGCTGGCGCGCCGCTGCAAGTGACGGTGGATGCGCAGGCCGTCGAGCGCAACCTCGCGACGCACGAGCTCACGGTGGTCGATGCGCGCGCCGCCGACCGCTATCGCGGCGAGAACGAAACGATCGATCCGGTGGGCGGCCATATCCCCGGCGCGATCAACCGCTACTTCGTGGACAATCTCACGCCCGACGGCCGCTTCAAGTCCGCTCACACGCTGCGCGACGAATTCGGCGCGCTGCTGCCGGGCAAGACGCCCGAGCACGTGGTGCTGCAATGCGGCTCGGGCGTGACGGCCTGCCATAACGCGCTGGCGATGGAGATCGCCGGCATGCATGGCGCGGCGCTCTATGCGGGCTCGTGGAGCGAGTGGTGCTCGGACCCGAAACGGCCTGTGGCGACGGGCCCGAACCCCTGAGCCTCATGAGGCACGGCGCCGGCCTCAGCCGACGCCGTGCTCCTTGAACCACGCAATCGCGCGCTTCCAGCCATCCTCCGCATCGGCCTTGCGATAGCTCGGCCGGTAGTCCGCGAAGAACGCATGGCCCGCGTCGTCGTACACGACGAACTGCGAGCCGCGCCCGCCTTGCGGGCCCTGCGCGATAGCCGCCTTCATCTGCTCGAGCGTGTCCTGCGGGATGCTTTTGTCCTGAAGACCGTAGAGCCCCAGCACCGGCACCTGCAGATTGCCCGCGAGATCGAGCGGATTCTGCGGCGAGTTCGCGGTGTGAGCGCCGGCCACACGCCCGTACCACGACACGACAGCCTTCACGCGTGGATTGTGCTCGGCATAGAGCCACGCATAGATGCCGCCCCAGCAGAAGCCGTTGATCCCCACGCGCTTGAGGTCGCCGCCATTCTGGCCGGCCCAGACGAGCGCAGCGTCGATGTCGCCGAGCACCTGCGCATCGGGTACCTTGCTCGCGATGTTCTGGTCGATCTGCTGAATCGTCTGATACGCGGACGCATCGCCTTCGCGCTCGAAAAAGTCCGGTGCGATGGCCAGATAGCCGAGCTTCGCGAAGCGTCGGCACACATCGGCGATATGCTCGTGCACGCCAAAAATCTCGTGAATCACGATGATCACCGGCAGATGGGTCTTGCCGCGCGGCTGCGCGCGGTACGCCGGAATCAGCGTACCGCTCGACTCGAACGCGATCTCGCCGGCTTCGAGGCCCACGCTGTCCGTGTGGATCGTTTGTGCGGAGACCGGCAGCACGGCAGCGGCAAAACCGCTGCCCAGCGCGGCCTTGATGAAGGTGCGCCGGTCGAACGGCACGTGCGAGACGAGACTGTCGACTTCAGGTTTGAGCATGCGACGCTCCTTTCGAAAGGACGACACAAGAGAACCGCACAAACCGGCGCAGCGCCGGAGCTGTTCAGCCCCGGCGCATCGTCGGCATCAGTGCAGCTTCACGCGCGGCAGCGTCGTGCGCCGCAGCCAGTGCGCAAAGGTGTCGAGGACCATGCGCGCATAGCCGTGCAGCGCCGCGATATGCAGCCGATAAAGCGACATATACATGAAGCGGGCGAAGAGCCCTTCGATCAGCATGCTCCCGCCGATCAGCCCGCCCATCAGGTTGCCGACCGCGCTGAAGTGGCCAAGCGAGACGAGCGAGCCGAAATCGCGATACGTGAACTCGGGCAGCGGCTTCCCCGCGAGCAGGTCGCCCATCGATTGAAACAGGAACGAGGCCTGCTGGTGTGCGGACTGCGCGCGTGGCGGCACGCCACGTTCGTGGCCGGGCCACTCGCAGGCGGCGCAGTCGCCTAGCGCAAAGACGTTGTCGTCGATCTCGGTTTGCAGCGTGCGGCGCACGATCAACTGACCGAGCCGGTTGACGGGCAGGCCGTCGAGCTCCGAGAGCACCGCCGGCGCCTTGATGCCCGCCGCCCACACGGTGAGGTCCGCGCGCACGGTTTTGCCGCTCGCCGTGCGCACGACGCCCGGCGCCACGTCGATCACGCGCTCGCCGGTCATGATCCGCACGCCCAGCTTGCGCAGCAGCTCGGTAGTGGCCGACGAAACGCGCTCGGCCAAAGCGGGCAGAATGCGCGGGCCCGATTCGATCAGCACGATGCCCACGTCGCGACTCGGATCGAGTTTGTGCAGGCCGTAAGCCGAGAGCACCTGCGCGGTGTTGCGCAGCTCGGCGGAAAGCTCGACGCCCGTCGCACCCGCGCCGACGATCGCGATCTGCACGCGCGGCACTTCGTTGCCTTCGTGGTCGTGCTGACCGTGAATCCAGGGCTCCGGCTCCTGATGCTCCGCACGCATGCACGCCGCGATGAGGCGCTTGCGAAAGCGTTCGGCCTGCTCGACGGTGTCGAGCGCGATGGAGTTTTCCGCCGCGCCCTGCACGCCAAAGAAGTGCGTCGTGCTGCCGATCGCGAGCACGAGCGTGTCGTATTCAAGCACGCGCTCGGGCAACATCTCGCCACCGTCTTCGTCCTGCACCGCGCCGAGCGTGATGCGCTTCGCCGCGCGGTCGAGCCCGGTCAGCTCGCCCTGCTGGAATTCGAAGCCGTGCCAGCGCGCCTGCGCCGCGTACTCGAGCTCTTGCGTGAACGGGTCCATGCTGCCCGCCGCGACTTCATGCAGGAGCGGTTTCCAGATATGCGTCGGGTTGCGGTCGACCAGCGTGACCGAGGCACGCAGCCTGCCACGCTTCGCGCGCGTTTCTCCGTAACGGTCGCCTAGCCGTGTTGCCAGCTCGAGGCCTCCGGCGCCTCCTCCCACAACGATAAAGCGGTGCATAGACTCTCCGTGCATGTCGACAGGCGATAGAACATCCGACGCTCATCCGATATTCAATATCGGCGCTCACAGGCTGCGCGGCGTCGGTCTCCGGCTCATTGTCGGCTGACGCGGCGCACCGCGGCAAGACGCGCGGTGCGCATTAGCGACATCTGCACCGGCCGCTTGCGCAACGGCGCGGCTACGGTTACGGCCTGTCCGGGCGCGTGCTCTGCATCCCCCGCGTGCACCCTCAGTGCGCTTCTTCCCAGTTCGCACCCACACCCACTTCGGCCACGAGCGGCACCTTCAGCTTCGCCACCGAGCACATCAGTTCCGGCAAGCACTTGCGCACTTCGGCGAGCTCGTCGTCGGGCACTTCGAGCACCAGTTCGTCGTGGACCTGCATGATCATCTTCGTGCCGATCTTGCGCTTGTCGAGCCACTGCTGCACGGCGATCATCGAAAGCTTGATGAGATCGGCGGCCGTGCCCTGCATCGGCGCGTTGATGGCGGCACGCTCGGCGGCCTGGCGGCGCGGACCGTTGCCGCCGTTGATCTCGGGTAGCCACAGGCGGCGGCCGAACACGGTCTCGACATAGCCGCGCGATTTCGCGTCCATGCGGGTCTCGTCCATGTAGCGCGCCACGCCCGGGTAACGCGCGAAATAGCGGTCGATATAGAGCTTGGCCGCATCGCGCGTGATGCCGAGATTCGAGGCAAGGCCAAACGCGCTCATGCCGTAGATCAGCCCGAAGTTGATGACCTTGGCGATGCGCCGCTGGTCGTTGCTCACTTCGAGCGGCATCACGCCGAACACTTCCGCCGCCGTGGCGCGGTGGATGTCGTCGCCGCGCTTGAACGCCTCGAGCAATGACTCGTCGCCCGAGATGTGCGCCATGATGCGCAGTTCGATCTGCGAATAATCGGCGGACACGATCTTGCAGCCCGGCGGCGCAATGAACGCCTCGCGGATGCGCCGCCCTTCGCCCGTGCGCACGGGAATGTTCTGCAGATTCGGATCGTTCGAGGCGAGCCGGCCCGTGACCGCCACCGCCTGCGCGTAGTTCGTGTGGACGCGGCCCGTTTGCGCGTTGACCATGCGCGGCAGCTTGTCGGTGTAGGTGGACTTGAGCTTGGCAAGGCCGCGATGCTCGAGCAGCAGCTTGGGCAGCGGGTAGTCCTCGGCGAGCTTCTGCAGCACTTCTTCGTCGGTGGACGGCGCACCGCTCGGCGTCTTCTTCACGACCGGCAGTTGCAGCTTCTCGAAGAAGATCTGGCCAATCTGCTTGGGCGAGCCGAGATTGAACTCGCCGCCCGCGAGCGCGTAGGCCTGCTGTTCGAGCTCGACGAGCCGCACCGCGATCTCGGCGCTCTGCTTCTCCAGCCGCTCCGTGTCGATCAGGACGCCATTGCGCTCCATCTTGCGCAGCACACGCGAGGTGGGCAATTCGATCTCGCGATACACATAATCGAGGCCCTTCTCGGTCACGATCTGCGGATAGAGCGCGAGGTGCAGTTGCAGCGTGACATCGGCGTCTTCGGCTGCGTATTCGGCGGCCTGCGCGAGCGCCACTTCGTCGAAGCCGATCTGCTGCGCGCCCTTGCCCGCGACCTCTTCGTACTTGATCGTCTTGATGCCGAGGTGGCGCAGCGCGAGGCTGTCCATGTCGTGGGTGCGATGCGATTCGAGCACGTACGATTCGAGCAGCGTGTCGTACTCGACGCCGTTCAGCTCGATGCCATAGTTCGCGAGCACCTGCTCGTCGTACTTCATGTGCTGGCCGACCTTCTTGTGCTGCTCGCTTTCGAGCCACGGCTTCAGGCGCGCGAGTACTTCGTCGAGCGGCAGTTGCTCGGGTGCGTCGGGCCCGCGATGCGCGAGCGGCAGATACGCGGCACTGCCAGGCTCGGTGGAGAACGACATGCCCACGAGCTTCGCCACCATCGGATCGAGCGCAGTGGTTTCCGTGTCGAACGCGGTGAGCTTTGCCGCTTCGATCTTACTGAGCCACGCGTCGAACTGATCCCATGTCTGGATCGTGTCGTAGTGGCGCGGCGCATCGACGAACAATGCGGGCTGCACGTTCGCGTCCTTCTCGGGCGCCTTGTCCGCCTTATCCGCCGTGGCCGTGGCCGTGGGCGCAGCCACGGTCCCGTTCTGAATGGCGTCGGTCGCTTCACGCAGCCAGGTTTTGAAGCCGTGACGCGCGAAGATATCGCGCAGGTCTTCGAGCGCCTCGGGAAGCGTGGCGAGCGACGCCTCGATCGATTCGAGGTGAGGCGCGAGATTGCACGCCGTCTCGACCGTGACGAGCTTCTTCGCCATCGGCAGGAAGTCGAGCGCGTCGCGCAGATAGCCACCGACGGCGCCCTTGATTTCATCCACATGCTCGACGATACCGTCGAGCGTGCCGTATTGCGTGAGCCACTTCACCGCCGTCTTCGGGCCGCACTTGTTCACGCCCGGCACGTTGTCCACCGTGTCGCCGATCAGCGAGAGATAGTCGACGATGCGCTCCGGCGGCACGCCGAACTTCGCGATCACGCCTTCGCGGTCGAGCGTCTCGTTGGTCATCGTGTTGATGAGCGTGACGTGGTCGGTCACGAGTTGCGCGAGGTCCTTGTCGCCCGTGGACACGACCACCTTCATGCCGAGCTGTTCCGCCTGGCTGGCGAGCGTGCCGATCACGTCGTCGGCCTCGACGCCTTCGATCATCAGCAGCGGCCAGCCGAGCGCGCGCACGGCCTCGTGGATAGGCGCGATTTGCGCCGCGAGCGGCTCGGGCATGGATGGCCGGTTCGCCTTGTAGTCGGGATACCAGTCGTCACGAAACGTCTTGCCCTTTGCATCGAACACGCACGCGCTATACTCTGCCGTAACGTCCTTGCGCATGCGACGCAGCATATTGATGATGCCGTATAGCGCACCTGTCGGTTCGCCGTCTGGACCGCGCAGATCAGGCATCGCATGGAAGGCACGATAGAGGTAGCTAGAACCGTCGACCAGCAGCAGGGTCTTACCTTCCAGCCCAGTTTGTTGCTGTAGCTTTGTATCCACGCGTAGTTCTTCAGGCATTATGGACAAGAGAAAAGTGATTCCGAGTCTGCGTTCACTCGCAGATCAAGAGCGCGCAACGGCCAAGAAGGCGCGCGCATCGTGGCAGATGTTCACGATTATGGCAGAGTTTATCGAGGCGACCGAATACCTGTCCGAGATCCGGCCAGCGGTCAGCATCTACGGTTCTGCGCGCCTGAAACCGGACTCGCCGTACTACCAGCTCGCCAAAACGATCGCGCGCAAAGTCTCGGACGCGGGCTTCGCCGTGATCTCGGGCGGCGGCCCCGGCATCATGGAAGCCGCCAACCAGGGCGCGCACGCGGGCAAGTCGCCTTCCGTGGGCCTGAACATCGAGTTGCCGCACGAGCAATCGGGCAACCAGTGGCAGGACATCTCGCTGCGCTTTCGCCACTTCTTCACGCGCAAGGTCACCTTCGTCAAGAACTCCGACGCGGTGATCGTGATGCCGGGCGGCTTCGGCACGCTCGACGAACTGGCCGAGGTGCTCACGCTCATCCAGACCAAGAAGTCGCGCCACGTGCCCATCATTCTGGTGGGCGCCGAGTTCTGGAAGGGCCTGCTCGACTGGTTCCGCGCGGCGCTCGTGCCGATGGGTCTGATCAATCCGGAAGACATGGACCTGATGCAGGTGATCGACGACCCCGACCAGGTGCTCGAAGCCGTGCTCAAGTTCTACGAGGACAGCGGCGAGGAGCCGGAGAAGGAACATCCGAGCCGCCCCGAGCCCGACGAAGACCGCATGTTCTATCTTTGATGTTCGACGTCACTCGCGTGCCGGCGCCTCGCGCCCGCGCGCGAGTGCGCTGCACAACCAGCCTGACGCGCTGACTTCGCAGCGCTCGCATGTGCCGCGCCGCGCAGGCCCGGCACATGCGAAAAACTTTCTTCGGGCTTTCAGGCGCGCGACTTGCATGCCCGGCCTCAACTCACCCCGTTACGCTCGTGCTGCCCGGCACTGGCCTGCTCTTCGAGCCACCGGCAAAACTGCGCGACCACGGGCACGTCCGCCACCTCGCGTCGCGCAACCCACCAGTAGCCGCGCGCATCCAGATGCGGGCCGGCAAGCGGCGCGACGAGGCGCCCCGAAGCCAGCTCGTCGTCCAGCAACGGCAGCGGTCCGAGCGCCACACCGAGCCCGTCCTCCGCGGCCTGCAAGGCCAGATAGAAATGGTCGAACGACTGCTTCTTCCTGCACTTGGCCGTGACGCCGGCGGCGGCGAGCCATGTGCGCCACGCATCGGGGCGCGTGTCCGAGTGCAGCAGGACGTGGCGCGCGAGATCGTTGGCGCACTGGATCGGCGCACGCTTCAATAGCGCCGGACTGCACACCGGCAACTCCGTTTCGTCGAGAAAATAGCCGCTCGCGCAGTCCGGCCAATGCGCCGGCCCGCGCCGCACGGCAACGTCGAACGCATCGAGCGTCTCGACGGGCGCGTTCGACGTGGCAAGACGCAATTCGACGTTGGGCGCGAGACGCTGGAATTGCGAAAGACGCGGCAGCAGCCACTTCATGGCGAAGGTGGGCAGCGCATTCACGCGCAGCACGCGGACGACGCCGGTATCGCGCAGTTCCGCCGTGGCGCGCGCGATGCTGTCGAACGCCCCCTGCACGGCCCCGAGATAGCGCCGCCCGTCCTCGGTCAGGGCGACGCGCTTGCCGTGCCGATGAAACACCTGCACGCCCACCCACGCCTCCAGCGCCGCCACCTGGCGACTGATTGCACCGTGAGTCACATGGAGCTCGGCCGCCGCGGCGGTGAAGCTGTTGTGCCGCGCCGCGGCTTCGAACGCGCGCAGCGCAGGGAAGGGAGGAAGGGAGCGAGCCATGCTTGTGATTCTAGGTCACAAGAACCCGGCCGAGAAATCGTTTTGCGCGAGGGAGGTTCGGCGCTACGCTTCGAGCTTGCCATCGAGGTCTTCGCATGAAACAACATCCCGTCTCCTCCACCTCCGAGGCCACCGCCATCCCCACAGACAACGCGCCCGGCGTGCGCGATCTGTTCCTCGGCTTTCTCGGCCTCGGCTTCACGTCCTTCGGCGGCGCGCTGCCGCTCGCGCGCCGCGCCATCGTCGAGCAGCGCCGCTGGCTCTCGGCCGCCGAATTCACGGACCTGCTCGGACTGTGCCAATTCCTGCCCGGCGGCAACGTGATCAACCTTTCAGTGGCGGTAGGCATGCGCTTCAGGGGCTGGCGCGGCGCCCTCGCCGGGCTGCTCGGGCTGATCGCCGGGCCGTCGCTCGTCGTAATCGGGCTGGGCGTGCTCTACGAGCGCACGCAGAACGATCCGCACGTGCGGCACCTGTTCGTCGGCCTCGCCGCCGCCGCAGCCGGGCTCCTGATCGCCATGGCCGCGAAGATCGTGCTGCCGCTGCGCCGCGACCCGGCCGCTGCCGTGATTGCATTGCTGGGTTTCATCGCCATCGCGCTGTTGCGCGTGCCGCTCTTGCCCACCATGCTCGTGCTCACGCCGGTCGGCATCGCCGTTGCGGCCCGTGCCGCCCGCCGCGCGGGAGAAGCGCAATGAGCGCCACACTCATTGCGCTCGCCACGATCTTCTGCCAGCTCTCGCTGCTCGCCTTCGGCGGCGGCAACACGATCCTGCCGGAGATGCAGCGCCAGGTCGTGGAGGTGCATCACTGGATGCCCGCGAGCGAGTTCAGCGCGCTGTTTGCACTCGCCCAGGCCGCGCCTGGGCCGAACATGATGATCGTGACGCTCGTGGGCTGGCACGTGGCCGGCTGGGCCGGCATGCTCGTGACGTCGGTGGCGAAGTTCGGGCCGTCCTCGCTCGTGACAGTGGCCGCGCTTCACGCGTGGGATCGCTTCAAGGACCGGCCATGGCGGCGTAGCGCGCAGCGCGGGCTCGTGCCGGTCACGGCGGGGCTCGTGGCCGCGAGCGCAATGCTGATTGCGAAAGCCTCCGATCCGACGTGGATCGCGTGGGCTATCACGGGCGTGTGTGCCGTGCTCGCAATGCGCACGAAGATTCATCCGCTGTGGCTGCTCGCGGCGGGGAGCCTGATCGGGTTGACGGGATTCGGGCAGTAGCGGCCCCGAGCCGTCATTCGTCCGGATGAGCCCAATCGCGGCTAGCGACCCACAGGCCGGCCAAGCATGCCGGCGCTATTCGCCAAACGGCCAATTGAGGCCTTTTCGCAGAACTATCTGATCGAAGGTTACGCCGGAGCAGGACAGGCCCAGGCGAACTGGCTCGTCATCGCCATCGTGGTCGTTGCGCCGCTGGTGCTCATCCTCGTCGAATACAAACTTCGCGACGAACTGTGCGCGCTGCGCGCGCGTAGCGCGTGCCACTCGCTGGACTTCTTCTCGCCCACCATGATGGCGGCGGCTCTCACGATGGCCCTGCCCTGCATGAGCATGCCAGGCAGTCTGCCGAGGCTGATCGCACTGCCCCAGCCCCCTTCAATACTTCAATTCTCCGCTCGCAAGCAATGGGCCTGCACCTACCGTGCCGACATCCGGCGCAACAGGACGACAAGATACATCGGGTATGCAAATGTTGGCCTGGCCATCTTCGCACTTTTCTTGTCCGGCGGCATATTTGTCCTCTGGCTGTTGCGTCTTCACCCTGACGGCAGTGCTAGCATCTCCACTACATGGGGAACACCACAAACGGAAAGCTGCATTGCCTACGGCATCGCAGCCAGCCTGACCTTGTTAAAGGCCACTCTTGAGCGGTTCAATAAATGACATACTCGCCTGTAGCCGAAATCATCGGCATTCCTGCCGCCGGTATATTCGTCGGAATCGTGTTGTCCTGGCTCGTAAGCCGCCTGTACCGTTCGCTTGCCCTCTATGATGCACTCGACGCTCAGTCCAGGCGGACATCGCCTACGCCGAACGTCATCTACGCCCAGCCTACGTCACTGCCTGTCGATGCTGCCACGCGTATCGCCATGACCATGAAGACGAAAAACATTGCGCTGAGGCTCGACGGCGGCAAGTATGCGCACGCGCCGCTCGCAGCCGCGCTCGCAACAGGTTACGTGCCTCTGAGCTGAAACGCTCTGCCAGTCCGCCCTGAGCAATCGTCCAGAAAGTCCGGCGCGCAAGATCCCCACAGGCGCCGGACCGTCTTGTCTACTTCACTGAAACGCCACTTCGGCAAAGCTGCGCAACTTGCGACTATGCAGCTTGTGCAAGCCGTTGGTGCGCAAGATCTCCATCGCCGTCACGCCTATCTGCAAGTGCTGATCCACTTGCGCGCGATAGAACGAATCGGCCATGCCGGGCAACTTGAGCTCGCCGTGCAGCGGCTTGTCGGAGACGCATAGCAACGTGCCGTACGGCACGCGAAAACGGAAGCCGTTTGCGGCAATCGTTGCGCTCTCCATGTCGAGCGCCACCGCGCGGCTCTGCGAAAGACGCTGCACCGGCTCGCGGTGCTCGCGCAATTCCCAGTTGCGATTGTCGACGCTCGCCACCGTGCCCGTGCGCATCACGCGCTTGAGCTCCACGCCGTCGAGCTGCGTGATCTGCGCGACCGCACGCTCGAGCGCCACCTGCACTTCGGCCAGCGCCGGAATCGGTACCCACAGCGGCAAGTCGGCATCGAGCACGTGATCCTCGCGCACGTAGCCGTGCGCGAGCACGTAGTCGCCGAGACGCTGCGTGTTGCGCAGCCCCGCGCAGTGGCCGAGCATGATCCACGCATGCGGGCGCAGCACCGCGATGTGATCCGTGATCGTCTTCGCATTGGACGGCCCCACGCCGATGTTGATCATCGTGATGCCGCTGCCGTCCGCGCGCTTGAGGTGATACGCGGGCATCTGCGGCAGACGCGCGGGCGGCGTGCCCTCGTCGTCCTGCTCGCCGAGATTCGCGTTGTAGGTGACCACGTCGCCCGGCTCCACGAACGACGTGTATTCGCTGCGGTAATTGCGCAAGTCGGCGTCGTCGGTGCGCGCCATCATCGCGCGGCCGAGCTTCACGAATTCGTCGATATAGAACTGATAGTTCGTGTAGAGGACGTAGTTCTGGACGTGCGTGGGCGAGGTCGCCGTGTAGTGCTTGAGGCGATGCAGCGAGAAGTCCACGCGCGGCGCCGTGAAGAGCGCGAGCGGCTGCGGCTCGCCGGGCGCCGGTTCGTAGGTGCCGTTGACGATGCGGTCGTCGAGCTCGGCCAGGTCCGGCGTATCGAATATGTCGCGCATCGCGAAGAGCCGCTCGCGGTCCAGATCGCCTTCGAGGTGGATGCCCTCGGCGAACGCGAAGTGAATCGGAATGGGCTGCTCCGACACCCCGACTTCGATCGACACATGATGGTTCTTCGAGAGCAGCCGCAATTGCTCGCGATAGTAATTGCTGAACAGGTCGGGGCGCGTGACGGTGGTCTCGAACACGCCGGGGCCCGCGACGAAACCATATGAACGGCGCGAATCGATGTGCGTGTTGACCTCCGTGTGAATGCGCACGAACGGATAGCATGCGCGCACGCGATGGTCCAACGCCTCGCCGCGCCGATAGCGCGCGAACGCATCGCGCAGGAACGAGGTGTTCGCCTCATAGATGGCGGACAGGCGCGTGACGGCGTCGGCTGCGTCTTCGAATGCTTCGACCGGAAAGTCGTGTGGGGGCGTCATGAAGGCGCGCCGGTGGATCTCGTTGTTCATGTTCGTTCGCCTCGGTTCATATGGAACGACATTAGCACGGAAGAAGGTCATTCTGACAACGCCCTTCGCACGCCCGGGAGATTCGGATGCTGCGCGCAGCCCCGCCGCAAGCGGCTACCGGGCGATACCGCCCCCCCGCCGCAGCGGCCCCATCGACGCGGCATGCAGGCCCCGTTCGCCCCAAAGGTCCGACACGGGGCGCAGGACGCGGATTTGCTAGAATTGAGGGAACACTCTCAGCTTTGCATGGGATCAGAGTAAGAGGCGCCGAAGCGCCAACTCTGGTCGACAGGAGAATCACCATGAAGCCGTACCTTCTTGCCGCCTTCGCAGCGACGCTCGCGTTCAGCGGTGTCGCCATGGCCACGCCAGCCGACGACGCAAAGACCGCCGTCGAGGCCCAGTCCGCCAATGAGCGGGCCGGCCTGCCCGATCTGGCCGCGATCAACAACCAGCCCGCTGCGCGCGTCACCTCGAAGGTCAACATCAACGACGTGCCGCGCACGCCGAGCTTTCACGAAGTGAGCCCGACCGGCACCGAGATCACCGAATACCGCGACAAGGGCAAGCCCGTCGAGATCAACGTGCATTCGAACTTCGGCACGCGTTACTCGATGAGCGCGAATCCCGACACCTCGCCGCAAGTCCGTCCGAACGGCCAGGCCAGCACGCGCCTGCCGTCGATCAATCTGCATTACTGATACGCCGCCCTCGCGCGCGGACGGCGTGCGCTGTCCCGCGCCGCCTCCCGCCCGAGCGCGCGAAGCCGCGCCGAAACGGCGATTGCGCCCGTGAGCAGGGCTCCCATTACGATAACCACACGACCTCTGGCATGGCCGTCTTCACCGCTGTCACCGAAACCCAGCTTGCCCAATGGATGCGCGACTACGATCTTGGCGACGTAGTCGATTTTCGCGGTATCCAGTCAGGCATTGAAAACAGCAACTTCTTCCTGACGACGACGCGCGGCGAATACGTTCTGACGATCTTCGAAAAGCTCACTGCCGAACAGCTGCCGTTCTATCTCGAGCTGATGCGCCATCTGGCCTCGCACCGCGTGCCGGTGCCCGACCCGATGCCGCGTGCCGACGGCAGCCTGTTCGGCCTGCTGCACGGCAAGCCGGCGGCCATCGTCACGAAGCTCGACGGCGCGCCGGAACTCGCGCCGGGCGTGGAGCACTGCATGGAAGTCGGGCAGATGCTCGCGCGCATGCACCTGGCGGGCCGCGATTTCGCGTTCGACCAGCCGAATCTGCGCAGCCTGGCGTGGTGGGAAGAGACCGTGCCCACGGTCCTGCCGTTCCTCGCCGACGCCCAGCGCGAGCTGCTCACGAGTGAGCTCGCGCACCAGCAGGCCTTGTTCGCGAGCGACGACTACGCCTCGCTGCCCGGCGGCCCCTGCCACTGCGACCTCTTCCGCGACAATGCGCTGTTCGCGCACGTCAGCCCGGAAACGGGCCATACGGTGCGCCTTGGCGGATTCTTCGACTTCTATTTCGCCGGCTGCGACAAATGGGTGTTCGATGTGGCGGTGACGGTGAACGACTGGTGCGTCGACCTCGCGACGGGCAAGCTCGACGCCCCTCGCGTCGAAGCGCTGTTGCGCGCCTACCAGACGGTGCGCCCATTCACGCCCGCCGAGAGCCGCCACTGGGTCGACATGCTGCGCGCCGGCGCGTACCGTTTCTGGGTATCGCGTCTGTATGATTTTTATCTGCCGCGCTCGGCAGAGTTGCTCAAGCCGCACGACCCCGGCCATTTCGAGCGCATCCTGCGCGAGCGCCGCGCCGGCAGCGCCGCCGGCACGCCGGGCGCCTTCCACGCACACTCTGAACAACCCCGCTCATGCAACTGATCGAAGTCCCCGCGAAGCAGGGCTACGTCTGGTTTCGCCAGGGCATCTGGCTGTTCCGGCGCAATCCGCTCGCGTTCCTCACGCTGTTTTTCTCGTATCTGCTCGCCATGACGCTGATCTCCGCCGTCCCGGTGATCGGCGGCGTGCTGCCGCTCATCTTCGTGCCGGGCGTGGCGGTGGGCTTCATGGCCGCGTGCCGCGACACCGTTGCGGGCAAGCCGGTGTTTCCGACCATACTCGTCGACGGTTTCCGCTCGTACGGGCAGACGGTCACCAAGCATCTGTTCGTGCTGGGCGGGATTTACGTGGTGGCGATGACACTGGTGCTCGCGGCCTCGGCGCTCGTGGACGGCGGCACGCTGCTGCGCCTGATGACGCTGGGCGGCTCGCTCGATACGGATGCGGTTGCGAACGGCAATGTGCCGCTCGCCGTGCTCGCGTCGCTTGCGTGCTACGTGCCGGTTTCGATGATGTTCTGGTTCGCGCCGGTGCTGACGGCCTGGCACGAGGTGCCGCCGATCAAGGCGATGTTCTTCAGCATCGTGAGCTGCTGGCGCAACAAGGGCGCGTTCGTGGTGTATGGCGCGCTGTGGTTTGCGGTGTCGATCGGCGTGTCGCTGGGGCTTTCGACGCTGCTGCGCGCGCTCGGCGCCGGCGACTACGCGCTGGCGATCCTGATGCCGGCGCTGATTCTCGTGACGACGATGCTCTATTGCTCGTTTTACGCGACCTATCGCGGCTGCTACGGCGTGCAGGAAAAGACCGCCGCCGAAATGCCGGGTTCGGGACGCTGAGCTAAAGGCGTCGAACGCAAGCCGCTTTTGGCGGCAAGTTCGAGCCGCACAAACACCAATGGGGCGCCACTGTGCGCCCCATTGCGTTTCTGAAACTTCAGACCGGCGCGAATGCCTGGCGGTTTAGCCGTAGTGGTTCATCCACGACGGGTTGCGGCCGGCCTTCTCGCGGTCGAGCTTGCGCATGCGGAATTCGAGGTCGTAGATGTCGGCCGATTCGGCCAGGTAGGCTTCCTCACGCTCCTTTTGAGCGGTTTCGTACGACTTCGTGAGGAACAGGAAAAGGCGGCTGAGCAGGTACATGGTCTGGCTCCGGTAATCGGGCACATGCCCTCGGAATGAACAGAGCCATTATAGGGTAAACCCTCATCATGGTAAACCCTTGAATTGATGCGGATTGTCGCGGCGCCTGCCGGCGCGCACGCCACACCCCATCGCGCGCTCAGCCCGCGCCAGCCGCCAGCTCGCCGTCGAAAGCGTCGTCGATCGCGTCGCGCCGCCGTGGCTCGAAAAAGTCCCAGACCATCGCGCTGGCGTCGGGACCGGTCGCCGAATGGAACGGCACCGTATCGTCGCCGCCGCTCCAGGCGTGATCCAGCGTGCTCACCCGGCACAGGCGTACCACGCTTGCGCCGTCGTGCCAGTAGTCTTGCACCGTGTAGCCCTCGCCGTCGTGCTCGTGCGAAACCACGCCCTGGCGCACGCCGTGAGCATCGGCGAGATCGTTCAGGCGCAGGAACTGCGTGGCGAGCTGCTCCGCATTGACCGGCGCGACCACCGCGTCGGCGCCGCCGTGCACGATGAGCGCCGGCATGCCGGGATGCGAACGGCCGGCCAGCTGACCGTCGACGAGCGCCACCGGGTCATGGTGCAGCCCGCGCCGCATGACGTCGAGTGCCGAAACACCCGAGCGCGCCTCGCCGAACGCCGGCCCGGAATGGAGCGCGACAGCCGCGAAATGGCCCGGCGCGTTCACTGCCAGCAGCGCGGCAAGGCCCGCGCCCGCCGAGAGACCGGCCAGATAGACGCGCGAACGATCGAAGCCGCGCTCGTGCACGAGCGTGTCGACGAGCGAAACGATCGCCGCGGCTTCGCCGCCGCCCGCCGGCTGGCGTGCGTCGTACCAGTGCCAGCATTGGTGCGGATGCCCGTGGACCGATTGCTCCGGATAGACCACGGCAAAGCCGTGCTTGTCAGCGAGCAGGTTCATGCGCGTGCCCTCCGCGAACGAATCCATCGTTTGCTTGCAGCCGTGCAGCATCACGACGAGCGGCATGCCCGCCGTGGGCAAGCCCGGCGGCACATAGAGCCCATAGGCGAGCGCACGCGACGCGCCGGGCGCCAGATGCTCCGCGCGTTGCCATTCGCCGGCCGCCCACGCGGCGGCCCGCGGCCCCACGCGCGACTCGCGCAGCGGCGCCCCGCTGCGCGCAGCGGGTGCGGGGCTTACTGGCGCTTCGCTTGCGGCAGACGCTGCCGCCGCGGCGGCAGCGGCCTGCGCCACGGCGCTCTGGGCGTTGCGCCACATGGCCTGCGCGTCGGGCGCGCGCCGGCCGGCTTCGTGCAGCGCTTCGCGCGCAGCACGGTTCTGGATGGCGAGCAGACGTCGCATGCCACCCGCCCACAGCTTCGTCAGATTTTTCGTCATCAGTGGCCTCGTGAAAGGGGGTCGAATACGCCGAGGCGATAAGCCGCGGCTCTTCATTGTGCGATGCACAATAACACCATTCATCGATCACTGCTGTAACGAGTTCTCGCTGCTGTAACGAGTTATAAATCGGACCGCCATGTACGGCGCATCGCAATAATCGCCCCCGAACGCGGCTATACTGGAAGATCGGACGGTGTTCGTGTCACCCTTTACGGGTGCTCGAGCGTTAGTCGAATATGCCTTTTGGAATGTGCCACTGCGGCGCCAAGTTATGCCTGATTTACCCCTTCATCTCTGGTATTCGATCACCAACCTCGGCGGCGCCGGTCTCACGCTCCCGCTCGCGCTGGCCATCGCGCTGTGGCTCGCGACGGGCTATTCCTGGCGCATGGCGGCAAGCTGGCTGTTGCTCCTGGGTGCGGCAATTGGTCTCGTCACAGTCACGAAGATCGCGTTCCTGGGCTGGGGTGTCGGCGTGCGTTCGTATGATTTCACGGGCCTGAGCGGCCACGCCATGCTGTCCACGGCGGTTTATCCGGTGGCGTTCTTCCTGATGCTGCAGGGTGTGCGGCCCGCACTGCGCATCACGGGCGTCGTCATCGGGCTCGTCGTTGGCATCGCGGTCGGACTCTCGCGCGTCGTGCTCGACGCGCATTCGCCGTCGGAAGCGGTCACCGGCTGCATCGTCGGCGCGCTGACCGCGCTCGTGTTCGTGCGCTACTGGTGGGAGGCGCAATCGGGCCGGCTCTCCGCGGCCGTGGTCACGATAAGCCTCGCGGCGCTCACCTTTGGATTGCACGACGTGCGCCTGCCCACCCATCGCTGGGTCACGAATCTCGCGCTCACCGTCTCGGGGCACGATCAACCCTATATTCGCGCCAAGTGGAAGGCCAACCGGCCGTTACACAAGCCCGGCACGCTCAGCGCGCCGGTCTCGCAGACCCGCAACACGCTTGCGCAGCCTCCCCAGCGGCACGCCTGAGACCAGCCGCGGCCCAGGCCGGCACCGTGCACCTGAGTGCGCCTGCCGCACCGCTCAGCCACCCACCCCAAGCAGCACGCTCGACGCCTTGAACACCGCCGTCGCGCTCGCGCCCGTTTCGAGGCTGAGCGCGTCGACGCTCGCGTCCGTCACGACCGCGGCAATCACCGTGCCGCCCGGCAATTCGAGCGTCACCTCCGCGTTGACCTCGCCGCGGCGCACGCCGCTCACCACCCCGCTCAAGCGGTTGCGCGCCGAAAGCCGCGCGGCGTGGTCCGCCGAAAGCGCTCCGCCCCCCACCAGCACGACCGACGACGCCTTGACGAGCGCCACCACTGCCCCGCCAACGGCGAGACCCAGCGCCTCGGCGCTCTCGCGCGTCACGACTGCGACGAGCTGCTGACCGCCCGGCAGCGCGATCGACACTTCGTCGTTGACGGCGCCGCGCACGAGCGCCGCGACCGTGCCGTAGAGCTGATTGCGCGCGCTGGTGCGTAGAGCGAAGCGGCCGAGCACGGCGAGATCCATGCCGAGACTGCCTGCGGCGCCCGCGTCCGCGTCGGTGTCCGGGTCTGCCTCGCCGCCGAGCGCGCGCACCGCTGCGGCGGCGCGCTCGAGAAAGTGCCGATGCTCGCGCTCGATCGCACCAAACGTGGCGATCAGGCGTTGCGCGCGCGGCGTGAGCGTGGTCCCGCCGCCGCCCTTGCCGCCCGTCGCGCGCACGACGAGCGGCTCGCCGGCGAGATTGTTCATGGCGTCGATGGCATCCCAGGCGCCCTTGTAGCTCATGCCGACCGCCTTCGCGGCGCCCGTGATCGAACCGGTTTCGCGGATCGCCGCAAGCAGCGCGATGCGAGCCGCGCCACCGAGCATCTGCGGGCCGGCCTGAAACCAGACCGAGCCGCCTACGCCCAGCTCGGGCGATGCCGCGCGCGGCGGCCCGCCGGCTTCGGCGCCCGCGCTTTCGCCGCCGGCAGCCGGCCCGCTTGGGGAGGGAGTCGAAGAAGAGGAGGTCGTCATCGCGCGGGGCTGTCGTCGTAGGCAAGCGTTGGCGTCGATTATAGAGACGGGGCGCGCGAGATTTGCCCCGCGCTCGCGCGCATGCAGGGGTCAGGCACCACGCTTGACCTTCGGCTGGCGCAATTCGCGCAGAAGCCGCTCACCCTCTTTCGCCGTGTAGCGCTTCATGGCCTCGCACCACCCCCGTGCGAAGCCAAGCTGATAAGGCTCCGCATCCATGCGCTCGAGATAGCGCAAGGCGACCGCCGCGTCGTTGCCGTCGCCCAGCACGCCCTGCAGGCGCGCGAGCGAGCGCGTCGTGTCGGCGCGTGTGCGGCGCGTCGTGATCGGTGCGAAAAACTCGAGCGTATAGCGCAGATACTTCGCGCTGATGCGCACGCGATGGCGGCCTGCGTCGTCGATGGCCGTGAGCTTTTGGGCCTGCGCGAGTTGCTGGTAATAGCGGCGCACGCGTTTCTTCGCGTGCCGGTGCAGCGAGCGTGCGTCGGCGCCGTCGGCGCGCACGCGACGCGCGAGCGCCTCCAGCCACTGCAACCACGCCAGTGCGGCATGCGCGTAGCGCGGCGACGCCAATGCCTCGCGCAGCCGCGCGCGCGCCACGAGCCGCTGCGCCTCGGCCTCGTCGAGCACGGCGCGCCAGCGCGCGGGCTCGTCGTCGGCTGCGGCGAGCGCGGGCAGTGTGTCTTCGACGAACACGTCGCGATCGCGCGCGTCGCCGAGCAGCCCGCCCAGCCAGCTGAGCTCGGGTTTGATGCGCGCGTGCCAGGTCTCATCCTGCCAATACGAAAAAATCCGCATCGCGGTGCGCAGACGCCGCTGTGCCACGCGCATCTGGTGAATGAATTCGATGTCCACGGAATCGCGCACGCCCCAGTCGTTGCCGAGCCAGTGCGCGCTGATGTTGGCGCCGATCGCGACCAGCGCGGCCTCGGCAGTGCATGCGCCGCACAGATCGACCGGCTCCGCACGCACCGCGCACGCGTCGCCGGCGAGGCTGCCGGCCGCCGCGCGCTCGAGCGCGTCGCCCAGGCGCACGAACGCGGGCAGCGCGTCGGCCAGTTCGAGCGCGCAGGCGAACAGCGCATCGACGAGCGGCGCATGGTCCTCGCCTTCGGCCCACGGCACGCTCACGCGCAACTCATGCAGGCTCGCGCCTTCGTCCTGTGGCGCGCGCACGTCGGCATCGAGCACGAGGTCCGCGCTAATGCCGTCGCGCTCCCAGCGCCAGCGGCTGCGCACCGCCGACAACGTCGCCGACGGTTCGAGCGGCCCGCTTGCCGCCAGCGCCTCGCGAAACACCTCGGGCGCGGCATCGAAGAGTGCGGTTTCAAGGCCGTCCGCTTCGAGATGCGCCTCGAAAATCGGCTCGACGACGACGATGCCCGGCGTCCATGCGCGCCGGCTGGAAACGACGACGCAATGCGCCGTGCCGCGCGTTTGAACGCCGATCCGCCAGCCGGCCCTGGCGAGTGCGCCAGCACTATCGAACACGGTAGTCGTGACCGGCTCGGCCGAATCGGCCTGGGATTCGAGCTGCGGCAAAGCGGCGCACATGGCCGCGGCGAAATCGGATGGAATCTGCGCGGGCGTGACGCCAGCCCCGGACGAAGCCTGTGGCGTGGCACTCACGACATCCAGCACGATTTCCAGAACGCGGTTCATGGACGCTCCGAGGGGCGTTGGGGCGGCAGAAAGCGGTGAAAACGGCCAATATGAACGGGTGAGATTAATCTGACAACGACGCTGTTGTCGCACCTGATGGTACACGCGCTACCGCAGCGGTGCTCTCCGTAGCGGCCCCAACCCGCTTACGCGGAATGACGACGATCAAGACCCCAGCCTGACGAAAGTGGAAAAATACTTGCACATCGACCTGATGTGTTGCACTTCTGTAAGGAGTATTGAGTGTTCCCAGAATACAGAGACCTGATCTCGCGGCTCAAAACCCATGACGAGCATTTCGCGCGGCTTTTCCATCGTCACAACGAACTGGATCAACAGATCAAAAACATGGAAGCGGGCATCGTCCCCGCGAACGGCATGGCCATCGAGCAGCTCAAGAAGGAAAAGCTGCAGCTCAAGGATTCGCTTTACCAGATCCTGCGCAAGGCCGAAAGCGTGTAAGCACCAGCGCTTATACCGAAACATGCCGCATCACGCGGGCCGCGCGATGCGGCGCCGGTCCGCATCGCCCTGGCCATGATCCCGGTGCCGCCCGCGTCGCTGGGCCCCCTCTCTCCCCACTGCCGCAGGCCGCCCGGTTCAACCGGGGTCCGGCCGTTGTCGTAGCGAAAACCTGTCGTAGCGAAAACAATTCCTATCCCCAAGATGGCCACTCATCCTGCCTCCCCGAAATCCGCACCCGCCGCTCAAAGCGCGCTTCAAGACCCGCCTCGCCACCGCGACGCGCCCGCGCACCGGACCGAGCTCACGCCGCATAGCGCCGAGCTGCACGCCGTCGATGCCGCCATCGAAGCGGCCAGCGAGGTCATTGCCGGCGCGATGCACGATCTCGTCGACGCCAATGGCGCGGCACACGGCGAATCGCCCGACTCGTTGCTCGAATCGATCGCTGCGCTCATGCGTGGCTTGTCCCCCGACGAGGCCGCGCAACTGCGCAGCGTGATCCTGGAAGGCAACCCCGCGGACTGGCGCAAAACGCGAGCACGCCATCCTGACGAAGAGCTTGCCGCGGGTTGGCGCGACGGCGCCTATCCCTACCGCAATCTGATGTCGCGGCGTGCCTACGAGCGGCAGAAATATCGCCTGCAGGTCGAATTGCTGAAGCTTCAGGCGTGGGTGCGCGAGACCGGGCAGCGCGTAGTCATCCTCTTCGAGGGGCGCGACGCGGCGGGCAAAGGCGGCACGATCAAGCGCTTCATGGAGCATCTGAATCCGCGCGGCGCGCGTGTCGTGGCGCTCGAAAAGCCCACCGAGGTCGAACGCGGCCAGTGGTACTTTCAGCGCTACGTTCAGCATCTGCCCTCGGCGGGCGAGATCGTGCTGTTCGACCGTTCCTGGTACAACCGTGCGGGCGTCGAGCGCGTCATGGGCTTTTGCTCGCGCGGGGAATACACGGACTTCATGCAGCAGGTGCCGGAATTCGAGCATCAGTTGATCCGCAGCGGCATTCACCTGATCAAGTTCTGGTTCTCGGTGAGCCGCGCGGAGCAGCGGCGCCGCTTCAAGGAGCGCAGCGTGCATCCACTCAAGCAGTGGAAGCTGAGCCCCGTCGATCTCGCCTCGCTCGACAAATGGGACGAATACACGCTGGCCAAAGAGGCGATGTTCTCCCAGACCGATACGGCCGACGCCCCCTGGACCGTGGTGCGCTCGGATTGCAAGAAGCGCGCGCGGCTGAACGCCATGCGCCACATCCTGCACAAGCTGCCTTACTCGAGCCGCGACGTCACGGCGATCGGGCCCGTCGACCCACTGCTGGTGAGCCGTGCGCTTTAAGCGCCGGGAGACCGGCCAGACCTGTACGCCTGCAATGTCCCGCGCCGCAAGCGGATTGCGGCGCGGCTACGGCGCGTTTGGCGTTGCGCGGCGAGATCAAGTGGCGTACTGCGCCACCCCATTGCCGAACGACCAGTTCTCGCGCGCGACGTCCACGAGGTTGACGAATACATCCTCGCGCCTCACGCCGGGATCCCGCGCAAGGTTTTCGGCGATCTGGGCGAACAGCGCCTTCTTCTGATCCTGCCCGCGCGTATTGCTCACGGCAATCTGAATCATCACGAGATCGTCGCTGCGTTCGATGCCGAGGTAGTGGCGGCCAAAGACGAAATTGTCGGCATCGTGCTCGGTGACGATCATGAACTGGTCGTCTTCCGGCGCCTTGAAGACTTCCATGAGTGCAAGATGCACGCCCTGCGTGAGCGCCTTTCTATAGGCTGCGGGCTTGCCTGCGCGGACGGCGATACGGGTGAATGGCATGTCGGGCTCCTTCAGCGTTGCATGGGGTGACGAGTGAACGACCACGACAACAGCTTAGGCGCGCGCTATCATAATAAACAGATATTGCTAGATATTTCATTTATTTTCATTCGAAATGAAACCGCTCGATCTCGATGCCGTGCGCGCGTTCGTTCTGGTCGCCGAACTGCATAGTTTCACGCGTGCCGCCGATGCGCTCGATACCACGCAATCCGCCGTCAGCCTCAAGCTGAAGCGCCTCGAAGCCCATCTTGGCCGGCAGTTGCTCGAACGCACGCCGCGCGTCGTGCGGCTCTCGCTGGACGGGCGCGCATTTCTTGGCGCCGCGCGCGAGCTGCTGGGAGCGCATGAGCGCGCACTCGGCACGCTGACCGGCGAGGCGCGGCGGCTCGTGCTGGGATTGAGCGAGCACGTAGCCGATGCACAACTCGCCCGCCAGCTCGCGCTCTTGCGCGCTCACGATCCGGGACTCGTGATCGCGCTGCATCTGGGGCTTTCGGCGCAGTTGCTCGCGCAATTCGACGAGCGGCGGCTCGACGCCGTCATCGTCCGTCAAGAAGCCGACGAGGCGCCGCGCGGCGACGCACGGTTGCTCTTCGACGAGCCGCTGGTCTGGCTCGCCTCGCCCGATTGGCAGTGGGAGCCGGGTACGCCGCTGCCGCTCGCGCTGCTCGAGGGGCCTTGCGCGGTGCGCGCGGCGGCGATCGCTGCGCTCGACGCGGCGGGCATCGCGTGGCAGGAGGTGTTCGTGGGCGGCGGGGTGGCCGCGGTTGGCGCGGCGCTGGAGGCGGGGCTCGCGGTGTCGGCGCTGGCGCGGCGCGTGGCACCGAGAGCGCTCGTCGATGTTGGGGCGAAGCACGGCCTGCCGCCATTGCCGGTCTCGCGGGTGACGCTGCATTCGCGCGTGCGCGAGCCGCGCTCGGCGGCGACGCTGCAGTTGCTTGCGTCGAGTCTCGGCACGGCCTGAGGGCAAAGCTGCGTGAGCGGGTAGCTGCGCGGCCGGGAAGCCGCCGGTCTCCGGGCAAGGCAGCCGTGCGTGAGGCGCGGGCATGCCGATACGCCGCACGACCCCGCCCGGGTCAGACGGGATCAGCCCAGCATCGGCGGGAGTTGGCGCGGCTGCGGGATTGCGCGCTGTCCCTGCGCCGCAGGTGCCTCGACCACGAGCTTGTGATGCGGCGCCGGGTGAACCGCTATGGGCCTGGCCGGCGCGTGCTTCGGTACGGCCGGTCCAGGTGCGGCCGGCTTAGTTACGGCTGGTCCAAGTGCGGCCGTCTTAGGTGCGACCTGTCTGGGTGCGGATGGCTTAGGTGCGGCCGGTCTAGAGGCGGCCATCTTAGGTACGGGCGGCTTAGGTGCGGCCTGCCTGGGTGCGGATGGCTTGGATACAGCCTGCCTGTGCACGGCTGGCTTGGATACAGCCTGCCTGTGCACGGCTGGCTTGGGTGCAGCCTGAGTGTGTGCGGCTGACGTTAACGAGTGTGTGTGGGCGCTCGCTTGACGTGAGGTCCGCGGTGCATCGTGTGCCGCCGACTTTGTCGGAGCAATGGCTCGACGCTGTGCATGGGCTTGCACGTTCCCGGCTTTCATTGGCTTCGCGGATTTCGCGGATCGTGAAGCATGTGTCGCAGCGGCGCCAGACTTCGCGTGCTTCACGCCGTGCTGCGCCTCGGCACCGGCGGGCTTATCTTCTTTGCCACCCTTGCGCGAGCTCGCCTGGGCGTTCCCGTCACGGGCGCTATGGGCACTATGCGCGCCATGCGCCCCACTTCGATGCGCAGCGCCACCGCCTCCCGCCCCATGCACCGCCGCCCCGCCATGGCCGTCATATCCGCCACGCTGCGCCGCGGCCGCCGGCGCGACCGCCCATGCCATCGTCGTCGACATCCACCATGCTGCGACCATCACCGCTACTGCCCGCACGCCGCTCCTCCCTCGAATAGCCGTTCTTGTCCCGATTCGATCGGCCGGCGATTATACCCAACCAAAATTTGCAAAAATCCAGACATGGACTAGCATCATAAAAAAGTTCATATAAAGACTAGACCATGCCCCATGCGCCCATCTCCCCGTCCGCCGCGCCCACGCGGCGTCCCGGCGCCGAGCCCTCAACCGCCGAGATGTCGGCGGCCGGCCTGCGCGCCTTTTTCAACATCGCCCGCGACTGGGATCTCTCGGTGGAAGAGCAGATCGTCCTGCTCGGCTCACCGGGCCGGTCGACGTTCTTCAAGTGGAAGCAGGCGCCCCAATCCGCGCGCCTGGGCCGCGACACGCTCGAGCGCCTTTCGCTGCTGCTCGGCATCTACAAGTCCTTGCAGATCCTCCTGCCGCCCCCCGCCGCCGCCGATGCCTGGGTCAAGCGCCCCAACAGCGCGCCGCCGTTCGGCGGCCGGCGCGCGCTCGACCGCATGCTCGCAGGCAATATCAGCGACCTCGTGGCGGTGCGTCAGTACCTCGACGCGATGCGGGGCGGATGGGCGTGAAAAAACACACGACACGAGACACGGCACAAGCGTCGCCCCAGGGTGCCACGCCCGCCGCTGGCCCGGCGGACACGTCCTGGCAGGCACACTGGCGCAGCGCGCTGCTCGACTGGTCGCCCGCGTTCCGCGTGACCCCCACGCGCTTTCCCGCTGTGAGCCTGTTCGACCGGGTGGCCACGCCTGAGGACTTCGAGGCGCTCTATGCGCTCGAAGCGCTGACCAACGACCGCCTGCGCACGGAGACCGGCGACCTCGATCTCGTGCCGCGCGAGGAGCGCCGCTTCGGCCCCGGCTATGGTCCGATCATGGCCGCATTCACGCATCTGAACCCGCAGGGCAGCCGGTTTTCCGACGGCACCTATGGCGTGTTCTACTGCGCGCGCACGCGCGAGACGGCCATCGCCGAGACGCGCTATCACGCGGGCCGCTTTCTCGCCGCGACGCGCGAGCCGCCGCTGCGGCAGCAGATGCGGCTCTATACGGTGATCGCGCAAGGCACGGTCGTCGATCTGCGCGGCTCCGCGGCCGCGCATACAGCCGCTCAAGGGCCCGCCAATCTGGCCGATCCGGCCGTGCTCGCGCCGGACGACTACACGGCGGGTCAGGCGTTGGGCCGCGCGCTGCGGGCGGCAGGCGCGCCCGGCATCGTCTATCCATCGGTGCGCGATGCGGGCGGCGAATGCCTCGCCGCGTTGCGCACGACACTGCTGCACGCATGCCATCACGCCGCCTACCTCGAATACAACTGGAACGGCGAAGCCATCGACATGGTGTTCGAATTGACCGCCGCGTACGGCCAGGAGGGCGTTTAAGGCCCGCAAGCGGGCCAGGGCCAGCGCCAGCGCTGGGGCAAGCGGTGGAGGCGCTCGTAACGATCCACACGCCCGAAAGCACCCGGCAAGCGCGCAGGCAGTGCCCCGGAAGTTCGCGGGTAGCGCGCGGAAGAAATGCAGGAAGAAACGCAGGAAGCGCTTTTAGGGCAGCGTCATCTCGGCCGCGCCCATCGCACGCGCCGCCTGCACGGAGATCGACCACTGCCGGGACGTGAGCGCCTCGACCATCGTCAGGCGTCCTTCAGGAATGAACGCGCCAGTATCGATGAACGTCTGCGAGCCGATCTGGCGCAGCTCGCGCACGGGAGTGTGCCCGCAGTAAGTGGGCGAAAGCGCGTAATGCGGCAGCCTGGCCGCGTTGAAGGCCAGCTCGCGCCCCCACATCATGCGTTCGCGCACCTCGGCATCGAACCGGCCAGCGTCGAGATCGGCATCGTCGCCGAAGAACTCCGCGTGCAGCACGTTAAAGCGCGTCTCGCCCTCGCCCACCACGCGCACGAGCGGCAGCTCCCGCAGCCGCTTTGCATACGTGGCCAGCGCGTGGTCGGACAGCCCCTGCGCCCAGCCCCCGCCGATGGCATACCAGCGATGCCGCGCGAGGCGCCCTTCCGCGACCGCGCACAGCGCGTCTTCGTGATTGCCGAGCACGGCGTAGAACCAGGGCTTGTCGAGCAGCGCGAGCGCCTCCTCGCACTGGTCGCCACGGTCGACGAGATCGCCCACCGAAAACAGGCGGTCGTGCGCGGCGTCGAATCCCACTTTATGAAGCAGATAGCGCAAGGCGTCCACGCAGCCGTGCAGGTCGCCGATCACGAAATCGCGACCGGCCGCATTGGCCGCGTGATGCTGGACGTCAGGAGCGAGAGTTAGCGTCATCGTTTCATCATAGCGCCGGCCGCGGCGCCACGTATGCGCGCCAAACATCTTTTCGCGCAGCTTGCAGCCAGCTCGAGCGAAACGTGCGGCGGCGCGCTATTGTGCCTGCGCGCGCAGTGCCGCAACCTGGTCAGGCGTGATGCTCGCCTGCGGGTTGCCGAACTGCTTCGTCACGTAGTTCGCAATGGCCGCCACCTGGTCGTTGCTGAGCGCGTCAGCGAATGCCGGCATCAGCACGTCGGAGTCTTTGGTCTGGCGCCTCACGCCGTGCAGGATCGTCATCGTCAGGTTGTCCGGGCTCGCCGCGCCCGCCACGCTGTTGTGAATGAGCGACGGATACGCGCCTGGCGCGCTCGCCCCCACGCCCGCGCCGGTCCAGTTATGGCAGCTCGCGCAGTTCGCCACGAATAGCTGCGCGCCATTCACGCTCGTGATAACGGTGCCGCGCAGCGCGGTGATGTCGTCGTTGGCGGGCTGGCCGTACGAATCGCGCGAGCGCGTCACGCCGCCCGCAACCGGCGGTTGCCCGCGCAAATACGCGGTGATCGAGCGCTGGTCCTCGGCGCTCAGGTATTGCGTGGAGTTCTGCACGACCTCGGCCATCGGCCCGGCGGCGTTCGCGTGGCCGGGAGCCACGCCGGTGGCGAGATAGCTCATGAGCGCGTCGTCGCTCCAGCCACCGATCCCGCCCGCGCGATCCGGCGTGATGTTGTACGCCTGCCAGCCCGCCTGCGTCGCGCCCGAGAAGCGGCCGCTCGACTTCAGGCCCTGCATGAAGTTGCGCGGCGTGTGGCACTCCTCGCAATGCGCGAGCCCTTCGACCAGATAGGCGCCGCGGTTGTACTCGGCGCTCTTTTGCGGATCGGGCACGAAGCGCCCTTCGTCGAAATTGAAGAGGTTCCAGATAATCATCAGCCAGCGCTGATTGAACGGGAACCGCAGCTCGTTGGCGGGCGGCTTGTAGTGGATCGGCGCGACCGTGTTCAGGTACGCGCGGATCGCGAGCACGTCCTGCTCCGTCACGCGCGTGAACTCCACGTACGGAAACGCCGGATAGAGCCGCTCGCCGCTCTTGCCCACGCCCTCGTGCATCGCGCGCATGAAGTCGGACTCGGTCCACTGGCCGATGCCGGTGTCGGGGTCGGGCGTGATGTTGGGCGTGTAGATCTTGCCGAACGGCGTGTTGATCGCGAGGCCGCCCGCGAACGGCCGGCTCTTGTCGGCGGTGTGGCACGCGGCGCAGTCGCCCATGCGCGCGAGGTATTCGCCGCGCTTGACGATCTCCGGCTGCGCGGTGGCGTCGCCGGGCGCGGCCGGGCCTTCGCCGTGCGCGGCGGGCAGCGGGACTTCGTCGACGGGGCGCATCTCGCCGTCGTGCGCGGCGTGCCACGCCACGTAGAGCGCGAACGTGCAGAACAGCAGCGTGGCGAGCGTGGTGCGTGTGCGCTGTGTGCGCTGTGTGCGATGGGTGCGAGGCGCGGGGGACGGTCTTGTGTTCATCGTCGGTCTCGGGCTCATTGCGTCAAAGCTCGCGACGCAGCTTGTCGGCCAGCTTGAGCGCCAGCGCGGCAATGGTCAGCGTGCAGTTCACGGAGGCAGCCGTCGGCATCACCGCGCTGCTGGCGACGAACAGGTTCGAATGGTCGTGCGTGCGGCAGTCGGCATCGACGACCGAATCGGCCGGGTTCGCGCCCATGATCGTCGTGCCCATGATGTGGTTGTTGGGCGCGAAGGTATCGTCGAAGGCGACCTCCGTGCCGCCGAAGAGCGCCGCGATCTGCGCGTAGAGCTCGTGCGTGTTGGCGGCGCTCTTTTTCACGTAGTCGTTGATCGAGTAGTAAATCTCGGGCTGCGGGATGCCGAGCGCGTCCTTGTGCTCGCCCGATGGCAGCACGCGGTTCTGCGGCTCCGGCAGATGCTCGTGGAAGCTGTTGATGTTGAGCGTGCGCGAGGCGCGGTCGCGGATCTCGCGGTCGAGCTCGGCGCCCGTCACGCCGTTCTTGATGAGCGCGGCGGTCACGGCCGGCGTGCCCACGCCGTTCGAGAGATGCAGCTTCTTCGCGGCGTAGTCGGAACGGAATGCGCCGTCGCGGAAATTCACCACCGATGTCATTTCCATCGGCCCGCGCCCCGGCCACAGCGGCTCGTCGGCGAGGAACGTGACGCCCGTGCCCGGGTGATCCATCAGATTGCGGCCCACCTGGTCCGAGCTGTTGCCGATGCCATGCGGGAAAGGATCGCTCGTGGACATCAGCATGAGCTTCGGCGTTTCGATGCCGTTGGCGGCCAGCACGAAGAGCTTGCCCGTCACGCGCGTGCTGTTGCCGTGCGGGTCCTTGTAATGCACCGCGGTGATGAGACCTTTGTTGTCGGCCTCGATACGGTACACCACCGCCTCGGGCACGAGCTGGGCGCCGGCGCGCTCGGCCTTGTCGGCGTGCACGACGCCGTTGTACATCGCGGCGATCGGGCAAATGGGCATGCAATTGTTGTTGCCACAGCAAGTCGGGCGCGCATCGTAGGGGCGGCTGTTGCGCGCGACCGGCTCGGGCACCACGCGAAAGCCGTTGGCATTGAGCACGTCGCTAAAGCGCTGATCCATGTACGAGAGCGGCAACATGCTCATCGGATAGGGCTTCGAGCGCGGCGAGCCCAGGTCGTGCTGCGCGGGATCCGGTCCCGAGACGCCCAGCTCGGTTTCGGCGGCCAGGTACCACGGCTCGAGCGTCTCGTACGGATACGGCCAGTCGCGGCCCACGCCGTACTGCGTCTTCAGGCGAAAGTCGGCGGGCAGGAGGCGCCAGGCCGCCGCCGCCCAGTGCCACGTGGTGCCGCCCACGAGCCGCAGATATTGCGAGTTGTACGGATAGTCGCCCTTCTGCACGAGGTAGTCGTTGGCCGGCGAGTATTCGGGATGCGGCGCGAACGGCGCGGAAGGATACGGCGTCGCGAAGTCGGCCTTGGCCGGCGAATTGCGGAAGTTCTCGACGATCTGCCAGCGCGCAAGACGCGGCCCTGCTTCGAGCAGGATCACCGATGCGCCGGCCTGGGCCATCTGGTACGCCACCAGACTGCCCGCCACGCCGGAGCCGACTACGACTACGTCGGCAGATTGCTTGATCGCCATTGTCGTCCCTCGTTATTCTGGCTTGCTTGCGTAGTGTGAGGACCGGGCGCGGCCTGCCGGGATCCGCTGCCGCCGCGCGCCGCGGTTGCGGCGGCGCACGACGGCGGCGGTGCGAGAGGCGGCACGCGCAAGGTCTCGCGGAAGCGTTCACGCGCCGCTGTCGGCCGGCCGGTGGACGCGTGCACGAGGTTCGCACGCGGCCCCGGCCAGCCCGCGCCGCGCGCGAGCCGCCCCGCCAACTGCTTTAGTTCCTGGCCGCGGACATCGCAGCCACCGTCGTGGCCGGCATGTCCGCAGGTTTCTTTGTCCAGTAGAACGGCACGTCGCGGCAATACGACGGAATCGTCAGCACGTCGCTGACCGGATCGAACATCAGCGCTTTCTCGTAGGCCAGCACCTGCACGTTCGGCATCTCGCCTGCGAGCCCGAGGTACCACGCGCGCATGATGTCGCCGACGCTCGAGGCGAGCTCCGGCTGATCGGCCTTGAGCGCGGCCGTGACGGTGTCCGAAGGCACGCCGCCGTGCGATTTGAGCCATGCGTTGAGCGCGCCCACGTTCTGCTCGAACTGGCTGCTCGCGCGCGCGAGCGCGGCGTAGATGCGCTGGCCGAGCACGGCATCGAAATGCGTGCGGCCGGTCAGGTGCTGGGAGAGTGCGATAAAGGCGGCGTAGCCGCTTTCCGCGGCCGCGGCGCTGGCGGCCGGGTCGGCGGCTGGGGTGGCGGCGAACGCATCGGCAATGCCGAAAGCGGATTGTGCACCGCGCCTGCCGGCCAGCGCGAAGGCGAGCGTCGCGGCAGTGGCGCAAGCGAGCGTCACGAAACGGCGGCGGCCCGCGTGCTCGACAGGGTCGTCGGGCTCGCCGGCGCCCGGCTGCGCCTCCGTATGAGCGGCGCGGCAAGCGGCCTGATCGTGCGATAAGCGAGCGCGCGCGAGGCGGTCATGGGGCGAATGAGCGGTCCCGTCCTGCTGCGTCACATCGGTCATGGATACTCCTGACGAAGGGTCTATCCCGCGCGAGCGGGACTACACACTTGCCGCCGTGACCGGCGACGATGCATACGGGAAAAGTTTGCAATCTTGCTCAAACATGCACGTGTCAAATCCCTTTCCGTATGAAAGGTGCGGATGACACGTCGCGCATGCAATATAGCGTCTCCTGACCCGATTCGACAAACCGTAAGCGCCGATGCCCGAAATAACGCCACATCGGCGAGCCCGTTAAAATCGCTGCAACATTGCGCCCCCAAACTCTCGATCGATGCGATGAACGCATGCACGCCACGGCGCCGATCCCGCCGCGCCCGCGCTCGCCTTCCCCGACCGCAAGCTCGAGCCGAATTACTGGGACTTCCTGTACTTTTCCTTCACGATCGCGTGCGCGTCGCGAACCGCCGACGTCGGCCTGCGCGGACGCAGCGCGCGGCGCGGCGTGCTCGCGCAATCGATTCTCTCGTTCTATTTCAACGTTGCCGTGCTCGGCCTGTGCGTGAACATCGCCGCGAGCATGGTGGGCAACTGACCCATTGAGCGCCTGCTAGCGCCCGGCCTCGGGCACATGCCTTGCTGACCCTCTACGTGCCTGGACGCCACGTGTCGCCTGCGTGGCTTCCGGTTTGGCTCCGGCCAGCTATTGCACTACTCTGAACAGGGCGTGCCGCGCGTATTGCTTGCGTGGCCCGCTCCGGCAGCCCACGGGCAACGTGATCGCATCCGGTGTCATATCGGCCTTGCATCCACGTCGCCCGACGAATCTGGAATACGACCGATGGAAGCTCCCCACGCCTATGCGCCGCGGATCTATTTCGTTCATTCCGTTCTCGTCGGATCGCTCGACGCGTGGCCTGCGCAATTCGCGCATGCCGCGTCGCTCGGCTTCGACCATGTCCTGATCGGCGCCTTGTTCGCGCCGGGCGCCTCGGGCGACGACCGCATCGTCGCCGATCACACCCGCTTGCATCCCGCCTTCGGCACGCAGGAAAGCGTGGACGACGCGTTGCGCCTGCTCGCGGCCGCCGCGCGCACCCGCGGCATCACGCTGCTAGCGGACCTCACGCTCGACCGCAGCGCCGCGGACGGCAGGCTCTACACCGGGCATCCCGAATGGTTCCATCCGTTCGAGCCCGAGGATGCGCGGCTCGACCCGCGCCACGGCCATCGCGACGCGAACGTGGCCTATGCCGACTTCACGCGCGCGGGCGCGCCGCTCGCCGTGTGGTGGACGCAGCTCGCAAGCCGGCTTGCCGATGCGGGCATCGGCGGCTTTCGCATCGACTCGCCGCATCGCGTGCCGGCCAACGTGTTACGCGCGATCTTCGATGCGGTGCGGGCGAGCCATCCGCAAACGCGCTGGCTCGCAGCCACGCCCGGCCTCGCGCGCGAGGACCTCGCACAGCTCGAGGACGCGGGCTTCGACGCCGCCTTCACCTCCTTGCGCTGGTGGGACTTTGCGTCGAGCTGGCTCATCGAGGAGCACGCCGTCATGCGGCGCGTGGGCTCGCCCATCGCGTTTCCCGAGGCACCCTATGGCCCGCGCCTCGCCCACGACCTCGAAGGCGCCGGTGACGCGCGCGCAGTCGAGCGCGCCTATCGACGCATGCTGCGCGCGGCGACGGCGCTCGGCACGGGCTGGCTCGTGCCGATGGGCTTCGAATACGGCATGGACGAAGCGATCCATCACGGCGCGCCGGGCGGCGATCCGCACGCCGGGCACCATGGTGGCCAAGCACCTGGCGTGCACACATGGGAAGCCGCGAAAGCGCGTGCGCCGCTCGATCTTTCCGCCGATATCGCGCACGCCAACGCGTTGCAGCGCGAGACGTGGACGCTGCAGACCAACGGCGAGCTGCGCGCGCTCAACGGTCCCGGCGCGCCGGTGGTCGCCCTGCTGCGCGGCGATAGCGCTGACCTGCGCGAGTCCGGCGAAGCGCTGCTCACGCTCGTCAATCCCTCGCTCGCGGCGCCCGTGCGCGTGAACATGGCGCGCCTGCTCGACGGCGTGCCCGGCGCTTTCACGCGCTTCGCGCCGCTCGACGCGCAGACGCTGCGCGGCGCGCGCGACCCGGCCGCGCCCGCGCCTCACGACGCGAGCGCCGTGCCCGAGACCTTCACGCTGCCCGCGGGCGCGTGCTGGATGTTCAGTGCGCTCGCGAGTCCGATGGTCACGCTCGCGCCGCCCGAAGACCTCGCGAAGTCGCCCACGAGCGGCCACAAGAGCGTGCTCGAGGCCATTGCCGCGCCGCGCATCGCCATCGAGAGCGTGTCGCCCTCGGTCGATCATGGCCGCTTCGTCGTGAAGCGCGTGGTGGGCGAGCGCTGCGAAGTGCACGCCGCGATCTTCGCCGATGGCCACGACCGCATCGACGCGGCCTTCCTCTGGCGCGCCAGCGACGAGAACGCCTGGCACGAAGCGCCGATGACGCCGATGCAGCCCGCCGGCACCGACCTGTGGAGCGGCCACTTTCCGCTCGAACGCGTGGGCCGCCACGAGTTCGTCGTGATCGCCTGGCGCGATGACTTCGCCTCACTCGTCGATCATCTGCAGAAAAAGCGCGCGGCGCATCAGCCGGTCGACCTCGAGCTCGAAGAGGCGAGCCGCCTGCTCGCGCTCGTGCTCGCCACGGCGGAAACGTCGGACGCCGACGAGCACGAGAGCCAGTCCGGCGAGCATGCACGCACACGCGACGCACTCGATGCGCTCGTGAAGCGCTTCGTGGGCGCCGACACCGAAACGCGCTGCGCGCTGCTGGCCGCGCCCGCGACAGCCGCCGCCGTGCGCGCCGCGCGCCATCGCCCGTTTCTCGCGCGCGACACCCAGGTGCAGCGCGTGGACGCCGAGCGCAGCGCCGCGCGCTTCGCGAGCTGGTACGAGATCTTCCCGCGCTCGATGAGCGACGACGAATCGCGCCACGGCACCTTCGACGACGTGATCGCCAAGATGCCGCGCATCCGCGACATGGGCTTCGACGTGCTGTACTTCCCGCCCATTCATCCGATCGGGCTCGCCAACCGCAAGGGCCGCAACAACGCGCTCACCGCGCAGCCCGGCGAGGTGGGCAGCCCCTACGCGATCGGCGCGGCCGAAGGCGGCCACACTGCCGTGCATCCGCAGCTCGGCACGCTCGACGATTTTCGTCGCATGGTGGCGGCCGCGCATGAAAACGGCCTCGAAATCGCGCTCGATTTCGCGATCCAATGCTCGCCCGACCATCCGTGGCTCAAGGCGCATCCGGGCTGGTTCGCGTGGCGGCCCGACGGCACGCTGCGCTACGCGGAGAATCCGCCCAAGAAGTACCAGGACATCGTCAACCCCGAGTTCTACGCGCACGATTCGAAGCCCGACCTGTGGCTCGCGCTGCGCGACGCGATCCTGTTCTGGGTGGACCACGGCGTGCGCATCTTCCGCGTCGACAATCCGCATACGAAACCGCTGCCGTTCTGGGAATGGATGATTGGCGACGTGCGTGCGCGGCACCCCGACGTGATCTTCCTCTCCGAGGCCTTCACGCGCCCGCGCCTGATGTACCGGCTCGCCAAGCTGGGCTTCTCGCAGTCGTACACGTACTTCACGTGGCGCGAGTCCAAGCGCGACTTCATCGACTACCTCACCGAGCTCACGCAGACCGAGGTGCGCGACTTCTATCGGCCCAACTTCTTCGTCAATACGCCCGATATCAATCCGCGCTATCTGCAGGGCGGCGCGCGTTCGAGCCACTTGATTCGCGCGGCGCTCGCCGCGCTGCTCTCGGGCCTGTGGGGCGTCTACAGCGGCTTCGAACTGTGTGAAGCGCGCGCATTGCCCAACAGCGAAGAATATCTGGACTCCGAAAAGTATCAGCTGCGCGCCTGGGACTGGGAGCGGCCCGGCAACATCGTGCCGGAGATCGCGGCGCTCAACCGCATCCGCCGCGCGAATCCCGCGCTGCAGACGCATCTGGGCATCACTTTCCTGCCCGCGCACAGCGACGCCATCCTGTGCTTCGAGAAAGCCACGCCCGCGCGCGACAACGTCGTGGTCGTCGCGATCAACCTCGACCCGTTCGCCGAGCAAGGCGCCGACTTCGAGCTATCGTGGACGACCTTCCAGCACTGGCAGATCGACGATCACGCACGCCTTGCTGTCGTCGACGAAATGACCGGCGAGCACTTCGAATGGCAAGGCCGCTGGCAGCACGTGCGGCTCGATCCGCACGCGCGGCCGTTCGCGATCTGGCGCATCGCGCCCATCGACGGCCTGCCGCGCGAGGTGCCACCCGCAGAGCCGGCCGACGAGCTGCATGTCGAAGGCCACCCCGAACTGGATCAGGACTTCCCGCCCGGAGGAGCGACATGAAACGCGATCCCGCCTCCCATGAGACGCCGCCGCAGGCTGAAGCGCCCGTCACGCACGACCCGACCGCGGAGGACACCGACGCCCTGGCCGAGCACGAACGGCATGGCACGCAAAGGCGCGGCAAACCCTCGCTGCTGTCCGACGATCCGCTCTGGTACAAGGACGCGGTCATCTATCAGGTGCACGTAAAGTCGTTCTACGACTCGAACAACGACGGCGTGGGCGACTTCCCGGGCCTGCTCGCGAAGCTCGACTACATCGCCGCGCTGGGCGTGACGGCGATCTGGCTGCTGCCGTTCTATCCCTCGCCGCGCCGCGACGACGGCTACGACATCGCCGATTACCGCAACGTGCACCCCGACTACGGCCAGCTCGCCGACGTGCGCCGCTTCATCCAGGAATCGCACGCCCGCGGCATCCGCGTGATCACCGAGCTCGTCATCAATCACACGTCGGACCAGCACCCCTGGTTCCAGCGCGCCCGCCGCGCGAAGCCCGGCTCGAACCACCGCAACTACTACGTGTGGTCGGACACCGATCAGAAGTACCAGGGAACGCGCATCATCTTCATCGACACCGAACCGTCGAACTGGACGCACGATCCCGTCGCGGGCGCCTACTACTGGCACCGCTTCTATTCGCACCAGCCCGACCTCAATTTCGACAACCCCGCCGTACTGCGCGAAGTGCTGCACGTGATGCGCTTCTGGCTCGACATGGGCATCGACGGGCTGCGTCTGGACGCGGTGCCCTACCTCGTCGAGCGCGAAGGGACCAACAACGAGAACCTGCCCGAGACGCACGCGATCCTCAAGCAGATCCGCGCGACCATCGACGAGCATTATCCGAACCGCATGCTGCTGGCCGAAGCGAACCAGTGGCCCGAGGACGTGCAGGAATACTTCGGCCAGGAAGACGAATGCCATATGGCGTTCCACTTCCCGCTGATGCCGCGCCTCTATATGGCGATCGCGAGCGAGGACCGCTTCCCGATCATCGACATCATGAAGCAGACGCCGGACCTGCTGCCGAGCTGCCAGTGGGCGGTGTTCCTGCGCAACCACGACGAGCTCACGCTCGAAATGGTTACGGACTCCGAACGGGATTATCTGTGGAACACCTATGCGAGCGACCGGCGCGCGCGCCTGAATCTCGGCATCCGGCGGCGCCTCGCGCCGCTCATGGAACGCGACCGCCGCCGCATCGAACTCATCAACTCGCTGCTGCTCTCGATGCCGGGCACGCCCGTGATCTATTACGGCGACGAGCTCGGCATGGGCGACAACATCCACCTGGGCGACCGCGACGGCGTGCGCACGCCGATGCAATGGTCGTCCGACCGCAACGGCGGCTTCTCGCGCGCCGACCCCGAGCAACTGGTCCTGCCGCCGCTGATGGGCTCGCTCTACGGCTACGACGCCATCAACGTGGAGGCGCAGACGCGCGACCCGCATTCGCTGCTCAACTGGACGCGCCGCATGCTCGCCACGCGCCGCGCGAAGCAGGCGTTCGGGCGCGGCTCGATCCGCTTCCTGCGGCCCGCCAACCGCAAGATCCTCGCGTATCTGCGCGAGATGCCGGGCGAGCCCGCGATCCTGTGCGTGGCGAATCTCTCCCGCGCGCCGCAGGCCGTCGAGCTCGATCTCTCCGAGTTCGCGGGCACGGCGCCCGTGGAAATGACCGCCGATTCGGTGTTCCCGCCCATCGGCCAACTGCCCTATCTGCTCACCTTCCCGCCGTACGGCTTCCTGTGGTTCCTGCTGTGCCCGAGCAACGAGCGCCCCTCGTGGAGCCAGCCGACCTCCGAGCAACTGCCCGAATTCGTGACGGTCGTGATCCGCGAAGGCCAGACCGGCGCCACGCCCGAGAACGTGCGCCTGCTCGAATCCGAGGTGCTGCCCTCGTGGCTCTCGCGGCGACGCTGGTTCGCCTCGAAGGACAAGGCCTTGCGCGGCGTGAAGCTCGCCGCGCTCACGACCATCCACGGCGCGGGCTTCGCGTTCACCGAGCTCGAGGCCGAGCTCGCCGACGGCACGAGCGAGCGCTACCTGCTGCCCATCGCCATCACCTGGGGCGCTGACACCACCACGCCGCTGCACATCCAGCTCGCGCTCTCGCGCGTGCGGCGCGGGCGCACGATCGGCTACCTCACCGACGCGTTCTCGCTGCCGTGGTTCGCCTACGGCATGCTGCGCAAGCTGCACGAGCGCGCGGCCGTGCCCACGGTGCAAGGCAGCACGATCCGCTTCGAGCCCACCGAGCGCCTCGCCGAACTCGATCTCGGCGAAGAGCCCGAGGTCCGCTGGCTCGCCGCCGAGCAGAGCAACAGCTCGCTCATCGTGGCGGAGACGATCGTGCTCAAGCTCGTGCGCCGGCTGATCGCCGGCGTGCATCCCGAGGCGGAAATGAGCCGCTACCTGACGACGCTCGGCTACGCGAACACCGCGCCGCTCTATGGCGAAGTGGTGCGCGTGGATCCGCAGGGCGTGCCGCATACGCTCGCGATCCTGCAAGGCTATATCGACAATCAGGGCAATGCGTGGGACTGGGCGCTCGACTATCTGCGCCGCACCGTCGACGAACTGGCGCTCGCCGCCGACGATGGCGACACCGGCGACCAGGCGCACGAAGAGGAAGTGATGCAGAACTACGCGTCGGTGATCGGCGTGATCGGCAAGCGTCTTGGCGAGCTGCATGCTGCGCTCTCCACGCCGACCGACGACCCGGCCTTCGCGCCCGAACCCGCGACGCGCGAGGACGTCGGCCAATGGATCGCCGATACGAAGACGATGCTGGCCACAGCGCTCGACATCGTGGCGCAGCACACGGGCGAGAACGTTCACACGCTCGACGACGACGCGCGCGAGCTCGCTCGCAGTCTGGTCGAGCGCCGCGACCTGCTGATGGCGAAGGTCGAAGAACTCGTGCCGCTCGATGCATCGACGTTGCGCATCCGCATTCATGGCGATTTCCACCTGGGCCAGGTACTGATCTCGCAGGGCGACGCATACCTGATCGACTTCGAGGGCGAACCCGCGCGATCGCTCGACTATCGGCGGGCGAAGCAATGCTCGCTGCGCGACGTCGCGGGCCTGCTGCGCTCGCTCTCCTATGCGGGCGCAGCGGCGCAATCGAGCACGGAAAGCGCGCCGCAGCAGATCGCCGAGCGCAAGCATGCGCTGTTCGAACGGTTTCGCGGGCATGCCGCCGAGACCTTCCTCAGCCAGTATCGCGCGGCCGTCTCCCAAGCCCCGCTCTCGCTCGTGAGCGCCAGCCACGAGCAGGCGCTGCTCGACCTGTTCCTGATCGAGAAGGCGGCCTACGAGATCCGCTATGAGGCCGCCAACCGGCCCAGCTGGCTTGCCCTGCCGATCCGTGGGATGGCCGCGCTCGCGAGCCGCGTGCTCGGTCCCACGCCCACACAAACGCAAACGCATGCGCATCCGCATACGGGAGGAAGCGGACATGGCTGAACGCTCGCCCGACGCCGCCCTGCATCAGAACGACATCGACGCGCTCCTTCACGGGCGGCACGCCGATCCTTTCGCGGTGCTCGGGCTGCACTGGGTCGATGGTGCGCCGTACGTGCGCGCGTGGTTGCCGAACGCCACGCAGGTTCGCGTGCTCGCGCGCGACCGCGCCCATACGCTCGCCGGGCTCACGCTCGTGCATCCCGCAGGGCTCTTTGCCGGACCGCTCGCGGAGGCCGTGCCGTACCGGCTCGAAATCGACTGGCATGGCGTCACGCAGGAAATAGAGGATCCCTACTCATTCGGCCCGCAGCTTTCCGGCGACGCGCTGCACCGGCTCGCCGACGGCGACCCCTACGCCGTGCTCGAATGTCTCGGCGCACGACCGCTCATCTGCGAGGGGGTGCCCGGCGTGCGCTTTGCGGTATGGGCGCCGAATGCGCGGCGCGTCTCGGCGGTGGGCGACTTCAATTCATGGGACGGCCGCCGCCATCCGATGCGGCTGCGCCACGAAGCCGGCGTGTGGGAGCTGTTCATTCCGCGCGTGGCCGCGGGCGCGCGCTACAAGTACGAGATCCTCGGCGCACGCGGCGAGGTGCTGCCCCTGAAGGCCGATCCGTGCGCATTCCAGACCGAAGCGCCGCCCGCCACCGCCTCGGTGGTCGCGCCCGTGGAGGCGCTCGACGACTTCGCCTGGCACGACAGCGAATGGCTGCAGTCGCGCGCGCAAAAGCAGAACGCGCGCGCGGCCATGTCGGTCTATGAAGTACATGCGCCGTCATGGCTCCCCACGCACGGCGCGGACGCTCCCGCGCCCGACTGGCAGGCGCTTGCCGAGCGCCTGATCCCCTACGCGCAAGGCATGGGCTTCACGCACCTCGAATTGCTGCCGGTAGCCGAGCACCCGTTTGGCGGCTCGTGGGGCTATCAGCCGCTTTCGCAATTCGCGCCAACGGCACGCCTTGGCTCCCCGCTCGATTTCGCGGCCTTCGTGGACCGCGCGCACGAGGCCGGCCTCGGCGTGATCCTCGACTGGGTGCCCGCGCACTTCCCGAACGACGCGCATGGCCTCGTCGACTTCGACGGCACCGCGCTCTACGAGCACGCGGACCCGCGCGAGGGCTATCACCCCGACTGGAACACGATGATCTACAACCTCGGGCGCCGCGAGGTGAGCGCGTTCCTGATCGCCTCGGGGCTCGCGTGGCTGCTGCGCTATCACGTCGACGCCCTGCGCGTGGACGCCGTCGCCTCGATGCTCTACCGCGACTACTCGCGCGCGCAGGGCGAATGGGTGCCGAATATCCACGGCGGACGCGAGAACCTCGAATCGATCGCCTTCCTCAAGCGTCTCAATCACGAAACGCAGTACGTGCCGCAGCGCCCCGGCGTGATCACCATCGCCGAGGAATCGACGGCCTGGCCCGGCGTCACCGCGCGCCCCGAGGACGGCGGCCTCGGCTTCCAGTTCAAGTGGAACATGGGCTGGATGCACGACACGCTGCACTTCATGCACGAAGACCCGATTCACCGCCGCTATCACCATCACGAGATGACCTTCGCGATGGTCTACGCGTGGTCCGAGCGCTTCGTGCTGCCGCTCTCGCACGACGAAGTCGTGCACGGCAAGGGCTCGCTGCTCGGCAAGATGCCGGGCGACCGCTGGCAGCGCTTTGCGAACCTGCGCGCATACTTCGGCTTCATGTGGGGGCATCCGGGCAAGAAGCTGCTCTTCATGGGCGGCGAGTTCGGGCAGATGGCGGAGTTCGACCACGACGGCACGCCGCACTGGGACCTGCTCGACGACCCGCTGCATCGCGGCGTGCAAACGCTGGTGCGCGACCTGAACCGGCTCTATGCGGGCGAGAGCGCGCTCTACACGCTCGACGCGGAGCCGGGCGGCTTCGAATGGCTCATCTCCGACGACGCCGAAAACAGCGTGCTCGCGTGGCGGCGCGTGGACGGCTCGGGCCGCGAGATCGTGGTGGTCTGCAATTTCACGCCGGTGCCGCGCCAGGGGTACCGGATCGGCATGCCGCAACCGGGCCAGTGGGAGGAAGCGCTGAACACCGACGCCGAGATCTACGGCGGCTCGAACATGGGCAACGGGGGCCTCGTGTGCACGGAGCCCGTGCAAAGCCACGGCAAGCCGCAATCGGCGGCGTTCGTCCTGCCGCCGCTCGGCACACTGATACTGCGCCTGCGCCGCTGATGAAATGATCGCGCCAGCATACCATCAGGAATCCGATGCAATAGAAAAAACACGACAAGGAGCATCGACATGGCTAACGGCCTGCGCGAGCGGCTGCTGCCCGGCACGCCCTACCCGCTGGGCGCGACCTGGGACGGGCTCGGCACGAACTTCGCGGTGTTCTCGGCGCACGCGTGGCGCATCGAGCTGTGCCTGTTCGACCCGACCGGGCGCAAGGAGCGCACGCGCTACACGCTGCCCGAATGCACCGACGAAGTCTGGCACGGCTATCTGCCGGGCGCGCACCCCGGCACCGTCTATGGACTGCGCGCGCACGGCCCCTATCAGCCGCATCACGGCCATCGCTTCAACCCGTACAAGCTGCTGCTCGACCCCTACGCGAAGCGGCTCATCGGCCAGTTCCGCTGGTCCGACACGCTCTACGGCTACCGCGTGCATTCGAACCGCGGCGACCTCTCGCTCGACCGCCGCGATTCGGCGCCCGCCATGCCCAAGGCCGTGGTCAGCCACGACGCCTTCGACTGGTCGCGCGACGTGCGCCCCAATACGCCGTGGGGCAAGACCGTCATCTACGAAGCGCATCTGCGCGGCATCTCGATGATGCGCCACGACCTGCGCTCGCACACGCGCGGCACCTTCGCGGCACTCGCCGCACCGCGCTTCATCGACCATCTGCACAAGCTGGGCGTCACCGCCGTGGAGCTGCTGCCCATGCAGGCCCTGCTCACGGAACGCTTCCTCTTCGAGCGCGGCCTGCGCAACTACTGGGGCTACAACCCGGCAGCGTACTTCGCGCCCGAGCCGTCGTATCTCTCGGGCCACGACCCCGACGAAATGCGCATCGCCGTGCGCCAGCTTCACGCGGCCGGCATCGAGGTGTTCCTCGACGTGGTTTACAACCACACCTGCGAGAGCGGCGAAGTCGGGCCGACGGTCTCGTGGCGCGGGCTCGACAACGCCAGCTACTACCGCTGCGTGCCCGGCGACGAGCGCTACCTGATCAACGACACCGGCTGCGGCAACACGCTCAATCTCGCGCATCCGCGCGTGCTGCAGATGGTGGCCGACTCGCTGCGCTACTGGGTCAGCTCGTACGGCATCGACGGCTTCCGCTTCGACCTGGGCGTCACGCTCGGCCGCGAAGCGCACGGCTTCGATTCGGCCAGCGGCTTTTTCGACGTGCTGCGCCAGGACCCCGTGCTCTCGCAGGTCAAGCTGATCTCCGAGCCGTGGGACGTGGGGCCGGGCGGCTATCAGCTCGGCAATCATCCGCCGGGCTTCGCGGAATGGAACGACCGCTTTCGCGACAGCGTGCGGCGCTACTGGCGCGGCGACCCGGGCCAGCGCGCCGATCTCGCCGCGCGCCTCACGGGGTCGGCCGATCTCTTCGACAAACGCACGCGCCGCCCCTGGGCCTCGCTGAATTTCGTGACCTCGCACGACGGCTTCACGCTCGCCGATCTGGTCTCGTACGAACATAAGCATAACGAAGCAAATGGCGAGGACAACCAGGACGGCCATAACGAGAACTGGAGCGCGAACTGGGGCGTGGAAGGTCCGACCGACGATCCGACGATCCTCGACACGCGCGCGCGCGTCGCGCGCTCGATGCTCGTGACGCTGTTCATCGCGCTCGGCACGCCCATGCTGCTCGCCGGCGACGAGGCCGGCCGCACGCAGCTCGGCAACAACAACGCCTACTGCCAGGACAACGAGATTTCGTGGTTCGACTGGACGCTTGCCGCAACGCCGCAAGGCGAGGCGATGACCGCGTTCGTCGCGCGCGCAATCGCACTGCGCCGGGACCACCCCGTGCTGCGGCAGACGCATTTTCTGTTCGGCGACCGCGACGTGCTGCCGGGCGTGCACGACATCGACTGGTTCGACGAGCACGGCGAGCCGCTCTCGCCCGAAGCGTGGCAGGACCCCGAGGCGCGCGCGTTCGCGGTGCGGCGCGCGGGGCCGGGACTCGACGGCGAAATCGAAGTATTGTTGATGATGCTGAACGCCTCGGCGCACGCGGTGGCGTTCACGGCTGCCGCGCCGCACTTCACGTGGTCCGTGCTGCTCGACAGCGCGCATCCCGAGGAATCGCCGCACGCATTGCCCGACGTGAAGCTGGAAGTCGCCGCGCACGCGCTCGTGGTGTTGGGCGCGAGGCCAGCGCGCCACGGCGAGCCCGCCGCGACGCACGCGCCGGCTTCCGGCGCGGCAAGCAATGAGGCGAGCGGCGCGCCGAAAGGCGGCGAGACGCCGCCACCCGACCCGCGCCAGCCGGGCGCAGCACAGGCAAACGCCGACAAAGGCGCACAAGACGACCGCTGAACAGGACTCCAGGAACCGGCCATGGCCACGCTTACGCATGATCCGCACGTCCGCCACTACATGCATTGCCTGCCGTTCGGCGCGCAGTTGACGGGCGCCGCGCACGCGCAGCCGCACACGCGCTTTCGATTCTGGGCGCCCTCGTGCGACGCCGTGCAGGTGGTGTTCGAAAACGGCGCCTGCGCGCCACTGGACATGACGCCCACGGGCAACGGCTGGTATGAAGCCCAGGCACAGTGCAGCTCCGGCACGCTGTACCGCTATCGCCTCGACAACGGGCAACTCGTTCCCGACCCCGCTTCGCGTTTTCAACCCCAAGGCGTGCACGGGCCGAGCGAGGTGCTCGACGCGCGCGGCTACGGCTGGCAGCACGCGCACTGGCAGGGGCGCCCGTGGGAAGACACGGTGCTCTACGAATTGCATGTGGGGGCGCTGGGCGGCTATCGCGGCGTCATGAAGCGCTTGCCCGCGCTCGCCGGCATCGGCATCACCGCCATCGAGCTGATGCCCCTGAACGACTACCCGGGCGAGCGCGGCTGGGGTTACGACGTGGTGCTGCCCTATGCGCCGCACGCGGCCTACGGCACGCCCGACGAGCTCAAGGCGCTCGTCGATGCGGCGCACGGTCTGGGCCTGCAGGTGTTTCTGGACGTGGTGTACAACCACTTCGGCCCCGACGGCAACTGGCTCGGCCACTACGCGAAGCCGTTCTTCAAGGCGGGCAAGCGCACGCCCTGGGGCGACGCGCTCGATTTCGCGCGGCCCGAGGTGCGCGACTTCTACAGCGACAACGCGCTCTACTGGCTCACCGAATACCGCTTTGACGGCCTGCGCATCGACGCGGCCCACGCCATCGACAACCCCGAGTGGCTGCGCGAGCTTGCCGATCATGTGCATGCGCGCGTGGAGCCGGACCGCCACGTGCATCTCGTGCTGGAAAACGAGCACAACGAAGCGAATCTGCTGGAGACGCACTTCGACGCGCAATGGAACGACGACGCGCATCATGCGCTGCACGTCATGCTGACCGGCGAATCGGAGGGCTATTACCGCGCCTTCTCCGACGCGCCCATCCACCAGCTCGCGCGCGTGCTCGGCGAAGGCTTCGCGTACCAGGGCGATCCCTCGCCCGTGCATGCGGGCAAACCGCGCGGCGAGCGAAGCGCGCATCTGCCGCCCACCTCGTTCGTGATGTTCCTGCAGAACCATGATCAGATCGGCAACCGCGCGCTGGGCGAGCGCCTGCGCGCCCTGAGCGACGACGGCGCCTTGCGCGCGGCCACGGCGCTGCTGTTGCTCTCGCCGCAGATTCCGCTGCTGTTCATGGAGGAGGAGTACGGCTCGACACAGCCGTTCCAGTTCTTCACCGCCTTCGAAGGCGAGTTGGCCGACGCGGTGCGCGAAGGCCGCCGCAAAGAATTCGCGGCGTTCAGCGCGTTTCACGAGGCGGCAAAGCGCGCGCAGATTCCCGATCCGAACGACTTGCAGACGTTCGTGAATTCGTCGCCGCCGGCCGATGCACCGCTCGACGACGAACGGCGCGCATGGATGCATTTCTACAAGTCCGCGCTCACGGTGCGCGCGCGTCTGCTGATGCCGCGCCTGCGCGATGCGCGGCCGCTCGGCGCGAGCGTGCTCGCCGACGACGCCGGCAACAGCGTGAATGCGCTCGTCGCGCGCTGGCGCCTCGCCGACGGCGAAACCTGGACGATCGCGCTGAACCTGAGCCCCGACGGCGTGCGGCTCGATGCGCAACCCAAAGGCATGGTTGTCTTCGAAACGCCCGAGCGCGCGCGCGATTACACCGACAACGGCGTGCTGCCCGAAAGCGCCTGCGTGGCGTGGCTCACCGGCGCGGTGCCCGAGTACGCGCTGCATCACGACGCACGCGTGATGCAGCGCGAGGAGCCGCTCGCATGAGCACCGCGCGCCGCAGCGAGACGCTTGCGGGCCTCGCGCAACGCGCGGGCTTCGAAGTCGAGTGGACCGATGCGCGCGGCGCCGTGCAGCGCGTGCCCGACAGCACGCTCGCCGCGCTGCTCGAATGCGCGGGCCTGCCGTGCGCGAACGCGACCCAGTTGCGGCACAGCGCCTCGACGCTGAACGCGGAACAGTCCTCGCGCCGGCTGCCGCCGCTCATCACCGCCGAATACGAGAGCGCGATCGAGCTGCCGTCTTCGGCGGTGCGCACGGGCAGCCACTATCGCATCGATCTCGAGAACGGCGAGCACATCGAGGGCCGCTTCACCGCGCCGCGAGACGCGCCCGCGCTGCTCGCGCCGCTCTCCGAGCCCGGCTATCACACGCTCACCGTCCACGATCACCGCCTGACGATCGCCGTCGCGCCGCCGCGCTGCCACACCCTCGACGACGCATGGCGCGCACGGCACGGCAACGAAACCGGCCCGAGCGGCTCAGGCTCACGCGTGCCGCCGCTCTGGGGCAGCGCCGCTCAATTGTATGGACTCCGACGCAATGGCGACGGCGGCATCGGCGACTACAGCGCGCTGGCCACGCTCGCCACTGAGCACGCCCGGCACGGCGCACACGCGCTCGCGGTGAGCCCCACGCATGCGATGTTCAGCGCCGAGCCGGGCCACTTCAGTCCGTACTCGCCCTCCTCGCGGCTCTGGCTCAACGTCGCGCATATCGATCCAGCGGACGTGTTCGGCGCACAGGCCGCACACGAGGCCTGCATCGCCGCCCACGCCGTCGACATCGCGCGCGAACTCGAAGCACTGCCGCTCATCGACTGGCCGCGCGTGGTGCGGCTCAAGCTCGCGGTGCTGCGCGTGCTCTTCGATCGTTTCGACAGCACCGAGCGCACGAGCGATTCGCCGCGCGCCGCGGCGTTCGACGCGTTCTGCGCGCGCGGCGGCGAGGCGCTCGAAGACCACGCGCGCTTCGAGGCGCTCCAGGCGGCCATGCTCGAGGAGCCCGGCGGCGCGCGCCACTGGCAGGACTGGCCCGCGCCCTTGCGCGACCCGCGCAGCGCGGAAGTCGCGAGCTTCGCCACGGCGCACCGACGTGAAGTGGATTTTCACCGCTTCCTGCAATGGCTCGCGGCCGAGGGCCTCTCGCGCGCCCAACGCGAGGCGCGCGAAGCCGGCATGGCGGTCGGCCTCGTCGCGGATCTCGCCGTGGGCTGTGACGGCGCCGGCTCGCAGGCATGGGCTCAGCCCGACGACATGCTGCAGCGCGTCTCGGTGGGCGCGCCGCCCGACCTCTTCAACCAGGCCGGACAAAGCTGGGGCCTCACCACCTTTTCGCCGCGCGCGATGCACAACACCGGCTTTCGCGCCTTCATCGACATGCTGCGCGCCGCGTTCGCGCATGCGGGCGGCGTGCGCATCGACCACATCCTCGGCCTGCGGCGCCTGTGGCTCGTGCCCGCGGGCGAAAGCGCAAAACACGGCGCGTATCTGCGCTATCCGTTCGACGATCTCGTGCGCCTCATCGCACTCGAGTCGTGGCGGCACCGCGCCATCGTGATCGGCGAGGATCTCGGCACCGTGCCGCCGGGCTTGCGCGAGCGGCTTGCCGCGCACGGGCTCTACGGCATCCGCGTGCTGTGGTTCGAGCGCAAGGACGGCGCGTTTCTCGCGCCCGCGCGCTACGACCCGAACTGCGTGGCGACCACCACGACGCACGATCTGCCGACCGTCGCGGGCTGGTGGCGCGGCACCGACATCGACTGGCGCAACCGCGTCGGGCAGATGCTGGCGCGCGCGGACGGGCGCGACCCCGTCGCACTGGAGCACACCCAGCGCGCCGCCGACCGCGCAGCGCTCTGGCTCGCGCTGCAGGACACCGGCTTCGCGCCGCGCGACGCCGCCGAGCCTTCACCCGAGGACGCGCCGGTGGAGGGCGCGCTCGGCTACGTGGCCGCGAGTGCGAGCCCGCTCGTGACCTGCCCGCTCGAAGACCTGCTCGGCCTCGCCGATCAACCGAACCTGCCGGGCTCGATCGACGAGCACCCGAACTGGCGCCGGCGCCTGCCACTGCCCGTCGACGCCCTGTTCGCCGATCCCGCGTTCGCCGCGCGCGTCGGGACCGTGGTGCGGGCGCGGGCGATGGCCGAGGCGGCCGATCAAATGGGAGCCCAAGCAGGAGATCAAGCGGGCAGTGAAGCAAGCGCCGCTACCGCCAGCCGCTCCGGTCACTCCGGTGGCGCCGGCGGCCCCGCGAGTCCTGGCGGCGCGCCCGCCGCACCCGTAGCGTCTCCGGTTCGGCCCGCGCCATGACCTTCCCGCGCGCCACGCTGCGTCTGCAGCTCCATCAGGGCTTCACGTTCGACGACGCGCTGGCCCAGCTCGACTATTTCGCCGCGCTCGGCGTGAGCCATCTCTACCTCTCGCCCATCACGACCGCGCAGCCGGGCTCGATGCACGGCTATGACACCGTCGACTACGGCACGGTAAGCGAAGAACGCGGCGGCGAAGCAGCGCTTCGGCGCCTCGCCGACGCGCTGCATGCGCGCGGCATGGGCCTCGTCGTCGATCTCGTGCCCAACCATATGGGCGTGGGCGGCGCGCACAACGCGTGGTGGCTCGATATTCTCGAATGGGGGCGCCACAGCGCATTCGCGCGCCACTTCGACGTGGACTGGCACTCGCCGGACCCGGTGCTGCGCGGCAAGGTGCTGATGCCGTTCCTCGGCGCGCAATACGGCGAGGAACTCGCGGCGGGCCGCATCGCACTGAAGTTCGACGCGGCGCTCGCGCGCTTCTTCGTGCAGTACGGTCCGCACGTCTGCCCGATCTGCCCGATCGATTACGCGACGCTGCTGCAGTCGGCCAGCCATGCGAGTCTCGACGCGCTCGCCGCGCCGTTCCAGGGCCTCACCACGCAGCCCGACGACCAGGCGCGCGCCGCCATCGCACGCGATGCGCTGCGCGCCTTCGTCGAGCGCGAGGGCACCGCTGCGATCGACTCCGCGCTGCAGTCCTGGTCCGGCGCCGATACCGTCACGCGCGAGCGCCTGCATCGCCTTCTTGATCGCCAGCACTTCCGCCTTGCATGGTGGCGCACCGCCACCGACGAAGTGAACTGGCGGCGCTTCTTCGACGTAAGCGCACTCGCGGGCGTGCGCGTAGAACGCCATGACGTATTCGAGGCCGTGCACAAGCTCGTGTTCCGCCTCTACGCCGAGGGCGTGATCGACGGTCTGCGCATCGATCACATCGATGGACTCGCCGACCCGCGCGAGTATTGCGAGCGGCTGCGCCAGCGGCTCGTTTCGTTGCGTGCGCAACCACCGTACCTCGTCGTCGAGAAGATTCTCGCGCACGGCGAGCCGTTGCGCGAAGACTGGCCCGTGCAAGGCACGACCGGCTACGACTTCATGAACGACGTGGGCGCCCTGCTGCACGACCCCGCTGGCGCCGCGCCGCTCGCCGAGAGCTGGGCCGCGATCTCGGGGCAGGACCGGCCCTTCGCGCGCATCGCGCTCGACGCGCGCCGCGAGGTGCTGGCCGCGTATCTCGCGGCGGAGCTCGATCACGCGGCGCGCGCGCTGCACCGCATTGCCCGCGAGCAGCCCGCCACGCGCGACTTCACCTACGCGAGCGTGCATCGCGTGGTGGCGCAGCTTGCCATGCACTTCCCCGTCTATCGCATCTATCCGGTCAATGGTCTGCGCGGCCCGGAGGACAACCCCTGGTTCGATCTCGCGTTGCAGGCGGCTCGCCAGGCCCTGCCGCGCGCGAGCCTTGCCGCGCTCGATCATGTCGATGCGTGGCTCGGCGCGCGTGCGCCGGACGCCGAGAGCGGCAACGGCGCGAAGCCCGCGCGGGCGGCACAGGCAAGCGCCAACGCTGGCACGCGGCCAGGCAACGGCTCGGGCACGTCAAAGCACGTCGCGCAAAATCCCCCCGCCGCCCCGCTAAGCCACGCGCTCATCGCGCAGCGTACGGCACTCACGCTCTTCTCTCAGCTCACTGCGCCGCTCGCGGCGAAGGCGACCGAGGACACGGCGCTCTACCGCTACGGCCGGCTGCTTTCGCGCAACGAAGTGGGCGCGGACCCGGACGACTTCGCGCGCAGCGTCGAAGAATTTCATGCGGGCAACGCGCTGCGCCAGCGGCGTTTCCCCTATGCGATGCTTGCCACGGCCACGCACGACCACAAGCGCGGCGAAGACGTGCGGGCGCGGCTCGCGGTGCTCAGCGAAATCGCCCCGGAGTGGAGCGCGACGCTGCGCGCGTGGTCGACGCTGAACCAGCCGCACCGGCGCAACGACGCGACGCCGCCGTCATCGTCGGGAAGCATGGCGGGGGAATGGGCCCCCGGCCCGGCCGCCGAGGCGATGCTCTATCAAACGCTCGTGGGCTGCTGGCCGCCCGAGCTCGACGCCGGCGACGAAGCGCGCGTACGCGAGCTTGCCGAGCGAGTCGCGCAATGGCAATTGAAGGCGCTGCGCGAGGCGAAGCTGCGCACGAACTGGCTCGTGCCCAATGAAGCCTACGAATCGGACTGCCAGGCATTTCTCTTCGACATTCTCGCGCCGCAGCGACGCGGCGGGTTTCTGCAGGCGCTCGCCACCTTTGTGGCGCGCATCGCGCCGGCCGGCGCGGTCAATACGCTGCTGCAGACCGTGCTGCGCCTGACCTCGCCCGGCGTGCCCGATCTCTATCAGGGCACGGAGCTATGGGATTTCAGCCTCGTCGATCCCGACAACCGCGGGCCTGTGGATTTCGCGTTGCGCGCGGCAGCACTCGATCAAGACACGCCCGCCGCCAAGCTTGCGCACTGGCGCGACGCGCACGTGAAGCAGGCCTCTATTGCACGGCTGCTCGCGCTGCGCGCCCGCGCGCCGGAGCTGCTGCGCGAGGGCGAGTACTGGCCGCTGGAAGTGCGCGGGGCGCTGGCCGCCCACGCGCTGGCCTTCGCGCGCCGGCACGGCAATACATGGGCCGTCGTGATCGGCACGCGGCATGCGGCAGCGCTGCTGGAAGGCGATCTGCCGCTCGTCGAGTCCACGCGATGGGACGATACGGCGGTCGTGTTGCCGAAGGGGTGCCCAGCCGCGGATCTGCACGACTGGCTGAGCGACGCGAAACGCGCCGCAACGAAGCATGATCAGGACAACGTGCTTTATCTGCGCGATGTGCTGAGCGCAATGCCTGTTGCGGTGCTGTCGAATCTCACACCAGCCTGAACCGCGCCCACCGGGCCGCGCCTGGAGCAAGGCATCAGTCCGACCTCAGTAAGCCTCAACCGCCCTCGTCCTCCAGATCCTTCGGGTACACGCGCACGAGCACGATGCGCGGCCCCTTCATCTTCTTAACAACGATGTCGAAACGGTCGAACTCGACGCGCTGCCCCTCGGTGGGCAGATCGTTGAGCGCGTGAATCACGAGGCCGCCCACCGACTCCGCGCGCCCTTCGTCGATATCGATGCCGAGCGCCTGCTCCAGCGACACCACGGGCAGGCTGCCGCGCCCCATGAGCGTGCCGTCGTCCATGCGGGTCCAGTCGGTATCGGCCTGATGGAATTCGTCGTGGATCTGGCCCACCAGCGCGCCGAGCAGATTGTCGAGCGTGAGGAAGCCGCTTGGCCGCATGCCCTTGCGCCCGACCAGCGCGAAGTGCGGCGCGCCCTTGCGAAAGCGCCGGAACAGGGCGAGCGCGGGGGCCTCGGGTTTCACGTACTGCACCGGGCGCACGAACTTGCCGAGATCGTCGAGCGCGTGGCCCGCCTCGCGCGCGAGCAGCAGATCCTTCAGGTGAATGAGGCCCGCCACGCGCTCGCCCGAGGCGTCCTCGAAGAGCGGATAGCGGCTGAAGCGGTGGCGCGCGACGATCTGCATGTTCTCGGCGAGCGACAGGTCGCGGCGCAGGCCCACCATCTCGTGCGCCGGGCGCATGAGGTCCGAGACGCTCAGGCGCGAGAAGTCCAGCGAATGCGCGAGGGCGTTCCATTCGTCTGCACTGTAGGCGCTTCCCGCGCCGCCCGTGCTTGCGATACGCGCCGTGCGCTTCGCACGCGCAGCGTTCGCAGCAGCGCTGGCCGAGCCGTTGGCGCGCGCCACGCCGCCCGCCGCCGCGTGGCCGTAGGCGAGAGCGCGCGCGTCGGCTTGCGCGCGTGCCTCGTGCAGCGCCTCTTCCTGCGCCGCGGCACGGCGGCTGCGCAGGATCAGCTTGAGTTCGTCGGTCGAGTAATGCGCCTCGGCGCCATGATCCGCCGAGAGACCGGCCAGCCGAAGCACAGCGTTCGCACTCGAATTGAGCGCCCAGATGGCCGGGTACATCGTCCAGTAAAAGCCGTACAGCGGCGCGGCGGCCCACAGCGAAATCTTCTCGGCTTCGCGAATCGCGAGCGACTTGGGCGCGAGCTCCCCCACCACGATATGCAGGAACGAGATCGCGGTGAAGGCGAACACGAGCGAGATGCCGTGGATCAGCTCCGGCGAGCGCACGCCCACGAGATCGAAGACCGGCTCGAGCAACTGCGCGAAGGCCGGCTCGCCAATCCAGCCGAGGCCGAGCGAAGCGAGCGTGATGCCGAGCTGGCACGCGGAAAGATAGGCGTCGAGCTGGCCATGGACCTTGCCGAGCAAACGCCCGCGCAAGCCGTGCTGAGTCGCGAGGCTTTGCACGCGCGTCGCGCGCAGCTTGACGAGACCGAACTCCGCCGCGACGAAGAAACCGTTGAGGGCAACGAGCAACAGCGCGCCGGCGAGAGCGATAACCTGAATCAAGAGAGGGGGCTCCGGAGAAAACGAAGCCCTCAGTATAAGGGTGAAAGAATCTCGTAAGACGCGGATGGGCTGGACAGGTCGCCATCCGGCAGGGGCTGCGCGCGTTGCGCGTGCGGAGCGCTCACTCAGGTCCCGCTGATCGGCACGCTGAGCGTGAGCGAAGCGGCCTCGCCCTCCACGAGCGGCCGCGCCTCGAAGCGCCCGCCGTGCGCCTCGGCCACGCGCTGGCACAACGCGAGCACCCACGCGCAGCGGCCCGCCTCCTGCGGCTCGCACGCCTGTGCGCGGGCGAACGGTTCGAGCAGGTGCGGCAGCGCCGCGTCGGTGAGCGCTTCGCGGCTCGCCTGCCAGTTCACGTCGAATTGGGTAGCCGTGGCCGTGGTGCTCACGTTCAGCGAGACCGCCGCGCCCGCTGCGCTCGCCTCCGTCGCGAACGCCAGCATGAGCCAGAGCGCCTGCCCGATGCGCTCGCGCGCGGCATCGAGCGTCGCGCCGGTGGGCGTGCCCTGCACGCCGACGCTCACGCCGCGCGCATCGGCGAGCGCGCCGCGCGCCTCCTCCACGGTCTCGTCGATGAGCGAGTCGAGCGCGAACGGCGCGCGCTCGACGTGCAGCTTGCGCGTCTCGGCGCGCGTCGTATCGACGAGCGTTTCGAGCAGTTGCACCTGCTGCTCGACGCCGGTGCGGATGCCCGCGAGCGCACGCTGCGCGGCGGCGTCGGCACTGTCGATCTTGCGCTCGAGCACGTAGGCCCAGCTATGGATTGCGTTCAGCGGACTGCGCAAGTCGTGCGAGACGCGCGAGAGCACGTGGTCGCGCATGAACAGCGCGGCTTCGGCACACAGGCGTGCCGTGCGTTCGCTTGGGGTGGGTGATGTGGACGACATCGAATTCCTCTTCTTTCGCCCGCCTCGGGCGGGTCGGCCCCATTTTATAGGCAGCGGCGCGAATAGCGGCGACGTTGCGGCGGCAGCCATGCGCGCCGCGCGCCATCTCGCCCCGGCTCGCGCCACCGGACGCCGATACGCGCGCATGCGCCGTGCCCGCGTGGTGCCGGCGCAATGCGAGCACACGGTGGGCACCAGGCATGCTCGCTTCGGGACGCCGGACCGGCAGCCACGCACACGGCCCGCGCGCCTCGCGCGGCCTGCAAAGCGCCTACAATAGCGCTTTTCCCCTTTCCGATTCAGGAGTGTTCCATGTCTATCGTGACCACCGCATCCGGCCTCAAGTACGAGGACCTGACCGAAGGCACCGGCGCCGAGGCGAAGGCCGGCCAGACCGTCAGCGTGCACTACACCGGCTGGCTGACGGACGGCCAGAAGTTCGATTCGAGCAAGGACCGCAACGACCCGTTCGCCTTCGTGCTGGGCGGCGGCATGGTCATCAAGGGCTGGGACGAAGGCGTGCAGGGCATGAAGGTCGGCGGCGTGCGCAAGCTCACGATCCCGCCGCAACTCGGCTACGGCGTGCGCGGCGCGGGCGGCGTGATTCCGCCGAACGCCACGCTCGTGTTCGAAGTGGAACTGCTCGACGTCTGAGCGTTGCTGCGCTCGCGCGCTGCTTCGCGCCGCTTCGTCCCGCAGGCATCGTCCGCCATGAATTCCCCGCACTCCACTCCCGTCAACGCGCCCGGCGTCGCCTTGCGTTGCTATGGCGCAATCGAGGAAACCGATCTGCACGATTTTCACCAGATCGTGCTCGGGCTCGACGGCGAGATGGTGATGACGGTGGACGGTGTCGGCGAGCGCATCGACCAGCATTCCGCCTGGCTGATCCCGGCCGGCGCACGGCACGACTATGCGGGCATCGGCGAGAATCGCCAGCTCGTGCTGGACTTGCCTGCCGCCGCGCTCGCGGTGCCCGAGCGGCTCTTCGACACGGCGCGCGCCGTGCGCATCGACCCTGCGCTCACGCAGCTCGTGCGCGAGATCGCGCAGCGGGCCGCATGGGCCGCACAGTCCGCCAGCGCGAGCGAAAGCACCGGCTCGATGCGCGCGCGGCGCTTTCATTGGGACGCCTCGACACAGCTGTGTGCCGCCGTGCTCGCGCAAGCGGGCCTCGCCGGCAGCGACGCCTTCGAGGCCGCCGCGGGCCTCGACTTCGCCCGCATCGACCGCTGGCTGCGCGCGCATCTGGCAGAGCCGCTGCGCATCGCCGATCTGGCCGCCCATTGCGGCTTTGGCATGCGGCGCTTTCATCAGCTCTTTATCGAAGCGTTCGGCGAAACGCCGCATCGCTATCTGCAGCGCCTGCGCCTCGACACCTCGCTCACGCTGCTCGCCGATCCGCGCCACTCGCTCACGCAGATCGCCCTCGATGTGGGCTTCGGCGACCAGAGCGCGTTCACACACGCCTTCACGCGGCGTTTCGGGCTGGCGCCCGGGCAGTGGCGCGCATTGCCTGCGCACCAGGAAACACCATCCAGCGTGTGATCAAGCGCCGCGCGCTCATTCCTCGAAGCGGTATTCCCACTGGGCCTGCGCGCCCACCGCGAGACGCTCGCCCGCGCCCGCCACGACCATCGCGTTCTGGCCGAACGTGAGGCCGCCGTCCACGCGTGGATCGGCGCGGAACACCGCGAGCGTGTCGAGCGGCTCGGTCGGCCACTCGCCATCGCGCTCACCCGTGAGCTGATCGATCGTCGTGATCGGGCAGCGTGCGCAAGGCTTCGCGAAACGCAGCACCACCTCCAGCGAGCCGGCTTCGCCCGCAATCGAAAGCGTGTCGATGAAGTCTTCGTCGAAGGCATCCGGGCCGTCCACGACGATGTTCGGACGAAAGCGGCTCATCGGCACCGGCGGCGCGCCTTTCGCCACGAGGCGCGCGTTCAGGTCCGCCAGCGACGACTCGCTCGTGACGAGCAGCGGAAAGCCATCGGCGAATTGCGTGGGCACGTCCTCGTCGTTCGTCCACGTCTTGCTTGCGAGACGCGTGACGTCCTGCGCGAAACGCACGAGACGCACCGGCTCGCCGAGCGCGCGAGAAAACCACTGCGCGGCTTCATCGCCTTCGTCGAGCGCTTCGAACGTGTCCTTCCAGACCGTGGCCTGCACGCGGGCTTCGTTGCCGCGCGGCATGAACGGCAAAAGCAGCGGCGAATCGACCGGCGCGTCGGGACCCGTCATCGTGAGGCGCACGCCGCCCTCGACGAACGCAGGCACGATGCGCGCCATCGCCGCGATCTCGCGCTGCGAGACAAAGCGGCCCGAAGCGTCGACCACCATCCAGTGGCGGTCCCATTGCAGCCCTTTCACGTCGAGTTGCGCGCGATCGAGCGCGATGGCGCCGCAGGACTTCACCGGATAAACGAACAATGCGCGAATGATGGCCATGGCAACCTCACTGTGCCGCATCGAGACCGTGCGCGAGATCGGCGCGCACGTCGCGTGGATCTTCAAGGCCCACCGCAAGGCGGATCAGCCCTTCGGTGATGCCCGCCGCCGCGCGCGCCTCGGGCGTGATGCGGCCATGCGTCGTCGTGGCCGGATGCGTGATGGTCGTGCGCGTGTCGCCGAGATTGCCGGTGATCGAGCACACCTTCGTGCCGTCGATCACGCGCCAGGCGTTCGCGCGCTGCGCCTCGGGCGTATCGCCCTTGAGCTCGAACGAGACGATCGCGCCGCCCGACTTCTGCTGGCGCATCGCGAGCGCGTGCTGCGGATGCGATTCGAGCCCCGGATAGAAGACGCGCTTCACCGCAGGATGCGCTTCGAGCCAGCGCGCGATTTCGAGCGCGTTGGCCGACTGCTTCTCCACGCGCAGCGAGAGCGTCTCCATGCCCTTGAGCAGCACCCAGGCGTTGAACGCGGAGAGCGTCGGGCCCGCGCTGCGCACGAACGGAAACACCTTCTCCATGATGAACTGCTTCGAGCCCACGAGCGCGCCGCCCAGCACGCGGCCCTGGCCGTCGAGGAACTTGGTGGCCGAATGCATCACGACATCGGCGCCGAACTTGAGCGGCTGCTGCAGCGCCGGGCTGCAGAAGCAGTTGTCGACGACGAACAGCGCGCCCGCCGCCTTCGCGATCTTGCTCACCGCCTCGATGTCGGCCACTTCGGTGAGCGGGTTCGACGGCGTCTCGAGGAAGAACAGCTTCGTCTCGGGGCGCACGGCGTTCTTCCACGCGTCGAGATCGTTCGGATCGACGAAGGTGGTCGTGATGCCGAACCTCGGGAAGATCTGCGAGAACATGCCGAGCGTCGAGCCGAACAGGCTCTGCGAGCTGACGATATGGTCGCCGGCCTGCAGCGCGGCCATCACCACCGACATGATCGCGGCCATGCCCGAGGCCGTGGCCATGCATGCCTCGCCGCCTTCTAGCGCCGCGAGCCGGTCCTGGAACATGGTGACGGTCGGGTTCGTGAAACGTGCGTACGTGTAGCCCGTTTCCGAATTCTTGAAACGCTCGGCCGCTTCGGCGGCGCTGCCGAAACAGAAGCTCGACGTGAGGTAGAGCGCTTCCGAATGCTCGTTGAACTCGCTGCGCAGCGTGCCCGAGCGGACCGCCAGCGTGTCGAAGTTGAGGTTCTCGTCCATGTTCGTGTTTTCCGTTTCCTGAACCGTCATGCCTGGGCCGCGAAGTACGCGCACATAAGCGCACGCAAGAGCACATACAAGCGCGGCGCACAGGCGCAAAAAAGCCCGCTTTGCGTCGGCAGAAGCGGGCTCTCTGAAAATGCGTGGAAGGCGGGGGCGTTGCAGCCAATGAGCGGCGGCCGGGCATGCACCGTTCGCTTTAGCTGTTTTGGGTTGCCCCGCGTCCGCAAGCTGAGATCAAATCGACGCAAGCCCCCATGCTAGCACGGGAAGCGCGCAACGCACGCGCTCCCCGACCGTCTCTCACTCCACCGAGAGCTGCAGGTGCAGCTGCGAGCGCGTGCCGCCGTCCATCGCGTCGCTCGCGGCGTCGCGGTCCGACTGCGCCTGGGGCGCGAGACGCGCCAGCTCGATGTTGTCGAGGTACGCGCTCGTGATGTCGCCGGTGATGTAGTCGCCGTCGAAGCACGAAGCCTCGAACCCGGTGAGCTCCGGATTGATGTCGCGCACCGCCTGCTTGAGCGCTTCCACGTCCTGATACACGAGGTGATCCGCGCCGATGATGCGCGCCACTTCCTCATCCGTGCGGCCATGCGCGACGAGCTCGCCGCGCGTGGGCATGTCGATGCCGTAGACGTTCGGATACTTCACGGGCGGCGCCGCCGAAGCGAAGATCACGTTGGTCGCGCCGGCGTCGCGCGCCATCTGCACGATTTCCTGCGAGGTGGTGCCGCGCACGATCGAGTCGTCGATGATCAGGACGTTCTTGCCCTTGAACTCGATGCCCATCGCGTTGAGCTTCTGGCGCACCGACTTCTTGCGCATGGCCTGGCCCGGCATGATGAAGGTGCGGCCCACGTAGCGGTTCTTGAAGAAGCCCTCGCGGTATTCCACGCCGAGCTTCTTCGCGACCTGCATCGCGGCGGGGCGCGACGAGTCGGGAATCGGCATCACGACATCGATCTTCACGTCGGGCAGCTCGCGCCGGATCTTCTCGGCGAGGTAGTCGCCCATGCGCAGACGCACGTTGTACACGGGCACGCCGTCGAGCACCGAGTCCGGACGCGCGAGATAGACGAGTTCAAAAATGCAGGGGTTGAGCTTCGGCGCCGTGGCACATTGCTGCGCGTGGAAGTTGCCCTCGAAGTCGATGAACACCGCCTCGCCGGGCCGCACGTCGCGCACGAACTCGAAGCCGATGCCTTCGAGCGCCACCGATTCCGACGCCACCATCCACTCGATGCCTTCCGGCGTTTCCATCTTGCCGATGCACAGCGGGCGGATGCCGAACGGGTCGCGGAACGCGAGCAGGCCGTAGCCGGAGATCAGCGAGACGATCGCGTACGAGCCGCGCAGGCGGCGGTGCACGCCCGAGACCGCCTTGAAGAGCGCGGCCGGGTCGAGCTCGAGGCCCGAGCTCGCGAGCTGCACTTCGTGCGCGAGCACGTTGAGCAGCACTTCGGTGTCGGAATGGGTGTTGATGTGGCGGCGGTCCACACGGAACATCTCTTCCTTGAGCTGTTGCCAGTTCGTGAGATTGCCGTTGTGCGCGAGGACGATGCCGAACGGCGCGTTCACGTAGAACGGCTGGGCCTCTTCTTCGCTCGATGCCGAGCCGGCCGTCGGGTAGCGCACCTGGCCGATGCCGCTGGTGCCGGGCAGGCTTCGCATGTTGCGCGTGCGGAACACGTCGCGCACCATGCCGTTGGCCTTGTGCATGTGGAACGTGCTGCCGTTCGCGGTGGCGATGCCGGCCGCGTCCTGACCACGGTGCTGCAGGAGCAGCAGCGCGTCATAGAGGAGCTGATTGACGGGAGAGCGGGAAACTACACCTACGATGCCGCACATGGCAGGTCCTTCAAAAAAGCGAAATCAGCAGTGACGGTGCGCTCGCGACGGCCAGCCGGGCCGGCGGAATGCGCCGCATGATCGGGAAGTACCGAGGGCCTGTTCACACCCATAACAGGCCCTGTACTGCCGTTCGGCTGCGCCTCTCGTCACGCGATCAGCTTCTGATCAGACGTGAACGTAGGCCGCGAGCGTCTCGGGCAAAAACGGTTTCAGTTCGAGCACGCCCTGCACGGCATACGGCCGCAGCAGCGCCTTGCGCCAGAAGTCCTGCTGGGGCAGCTCGGTCAGTCCCGCGAGGACGACGAGAATCAGCACCAGCACGACGCCTCGCACGAGGCCGAACATCATGCCGAGCGAGCGGTCCACACCGGACAAGCCGCTCACCTGCACCAGCCGGCCGAGCAGCGCGTTCGCCACCCCGGCCACGAGCACCACGCCGATCACGATCAGCGCGAAGGCGATCAGCCACTGGGTCAGTGCCCCGCCCGGCCAGTTTGCCGGGATAAAGGGCACCACGCGGTCCACGTAGCGGCACGCCACGATGAGCGCCGCGATCCAGCCGATCAGCCCGAAAATTTCGCCGATGAACCCGCGCCACGCCCCGCGCAGCGCGGACAAACCGATCACCGCCATTACAGCGTAGTCGAATGCCGTGAACATCGGCGGCCCTTATTGGGCGTTGGCGTTCGAGCCGGCCGTCAGGCCCGCGCCGCGCACCTTCGCGATCGCCTCCGTGGCCGACGCGCGGTCCGGGAACGGACCCGCGCGCAGCAGCGTTTGCGTCGTGCCGTCGGCATCCTTGCGTTGCTCGGTATATGCGGGTACGCCCGCGGCTTTCAACTTCGCGACCCATTTGTTCGCGGCGGCGTCGCTGTTGAACGCGCCCAGCTGCACGGCGAAGCGCGCGCCCGGCGGCGCGGCGGGAGCGCCGGAGTCGTCATCGGTGTTGGCGCTGGCCGTCGCGGAGTCGGCCGGCTTGCCGCGCGACGCGAGCGCCGTGGCCGGCGCGGCCGGCTTCGCGGCCGTGCTGCGCGACGTCTGCGCGGCCTGGGTCGATTGATTCGCTTGAGCTTGTGTTTGAGCGGCCGGCGCGGCGTTGGCCGGCGCCGCCGGTTTGGCTTGCGACGATTGCGCCGCCTGAGTCGATTGCGCGGTCTGCGCCGGCGCGGCGCCCGAGGCCGCCGCCGCGAGACCGGAGGTGCCGGGCGTCGCTACGCCCATTGCGGCGTCAGTCGAGGCAGGATTGTCCGGGGCGACGCCCGCCTGGGTGTCCTCGTCGCTGCGCGCGGCGCTCTTCGGCGCCGGGCGGCTCGGAATATCGATGGAGATGTCGTCGGTGACGGGTTTGGGGTGCGAGTCGAGCACCATCGGCAGGATCACGATGGCGGCCAGCACCAGCGCAATCGCGCCGACGAGGCGCCGGCGCGCGCGCTGCTTTTCCGGCAAGGTGGGATCGAGCAGCATCGCCTCGGCGTCGCCGGAGCGGGACGGCCGGCGGCTGCGACGCTCCACGCGCGTGTTCTGACTGCTCCGGCGGCGGGAGCCGGCTTCGGCGTCGCGTCGGCTGGGCGCGTCGTCTTTCTTGCCGAACGAGAAAATTCCCATGTATGGCTGCTTTTGACCTGTGCGTAGCGGCTGTAGAGGACCGCGCGATCAGTGCTGCTGCGACTTTCGCCAGGCCATGACGCCGGCAACCGTCAAAAAACTTCCGAAAACGATAATTCTATCATTTTCAGTCGCCCGTTTTAGCGCATCTTGAAACGCCGCGGCGGGCGTTTCATAACGCGTAACGCTGCTGTCGGGCCCGTCTTCCACGCCCGCATCGCGCAACACGTCTTCAAGCTGTTGCGCCGAAGCCGCACGCGGCAACGGCAGGTCGGTCACGCACCAGTGGTCGATCTCGCCCTTCAGGTGCGCGATCACGCCCGCGATGTCCTTGTCGCGCATGGCGCCAAACACCGCGTACGTGTACGGAAAATACCCCATGCTGGAAAGATTTTGCCCGAGCACGGCAGCGGCGTGCGGATTGTGGCCCACGTCGAGGATGATCTGCGGCTTGCCCGGCAACACCTGGAAGCGGCCCGGCAACTCCACATTGGCGAGGCCGAGGCGAATGTCCTGCGCCGACACCGGCAGGCGATCGCGCATCGATTCGAGCGCGGCGAGCGCCGCCGAGGTATTGATCAGCTGATTCGCGCCGCGCAGCGCGGGGTACGCAAGCGCCGAACGCCGCTGCGAGCGGCCCACGTAGTTCCATTGCTGGCGCTCGCTGCCGGCCTGGCCTTCATAGCGGAAATCGCGGCCGAACAGCCACAGGTCGGCGCCGATGGCTTGTGCATGATCGATGAGCGACTGCGGCGGCAACGGGTCCGCGCAGATCGCCGGCCTGCCGGCGCGGAAGATGCCGGCCTTTTCGAAGGCGATCTTCTCGCGCGTGTCGCCGAGATACTCGGTGTGGTCGAGGTCGATGCTGGTGATGACCGCGCAGTCGGTGTCGAGGACGTTCACGGCGTCGAGGCGCCCACCGAGACCGACTTCGAAGATCACGGCGTCGAGCCCGCGCGAGGCGAACAGATGCATGATCGCGAGCGTCGTGAACTCGAAGTAGGTGAGCGAGACGGGCGTGGCGAACGCGTTGCGCGCGGCTTCCACGGCCTCGAAGTGCGGCAGCAGGTCGGCGTCGCTGGCTTCTGCGCCGTCGATGCGCGCACGCTCGTTGAACGACAGCAGGTGCGGCGAGGTATGACAGCCGACGTGATAGCCCGCCTTCAGCAGGATGGTTTCGAGAATCGCGCAGGTGGAGCCCTTCCCGTTCGTGCCGCCGACCGTGAACATCGGGCATTCGAACTTCAGGTTCAGCGCCTCCTTGACCTTGCGGATGCGATCGAGACCCATGTCGATGCCGACCGGATGCGCAGTTTCGAGATGCGTGAGCCACGCGTCGAGGGTAGGAAAAGTACTCATCGGGACGATTCAGGAAATCCGTGCACTGCGTGCGTTCGTGCAATGGCGCGTGGGTTCGGCGCGCCGTTCAAGCGCGCGAGCCGCTGCGAAAAAACGGCATTATCGCGGAAATGACAACGCGCCGCTTGCTTTCGCTTGCGGCGCGTCTGACAGGGCGCGGAAGCTGCGAGTTCCGCACGTTTGCAATTATCTTTGCTGCTTCGCCTTTACGGCGGCACTAACGGCTGCTTGCGGGGACTCAGGCCACCGCGTCGGCGGGCTGTCGCTGCAGCAACGCCATCAATTGGGCGATTTCTTCGCGCATCTTGCGGCGGTCGACGATCATGTCGATGGCGCCCTTCTGCAGCAGGAATTCCGAGCGCTGGAAGCCTTCGGGCAGCTTCTCGCGCACCGTCTGCTCGATCACGCGCGGGCCAGCGAAGCCGATCAGCGCCTTCGGTTCCGCGATCACGACATCGCCGAGGAACGCGAAGCTTGCCGAGACGCCGCCCATCGTGGGGTCGGTCAGCACGGAGATGAACGGCAGCTTGGCGTCCGAGAGCTTCGTGAGCATGGCCGTGGTCTTGGCCATCTGCATGAGCGAGAGCAGGCTTTCCTGCATGCGCGCGCCACCGGAAGCCGTGAAGCAGATGAACGGCACTTGCTGCTCGAGCGCGTTCTGCGCGCCGCGTGCGAAGCGCTCGCCCACCACCGAGCCCATCGAGCCGCCCATGAACGCGAACTCGAAGCAGGCGACCACGCACGGCAGCGTGTGGATCGCGCCGCCCATGACGACCATGGCGTCGGTTTCGCCGGTGTCGTCCATCGCTTCCTTGATGCGGTCGGGGTACTTGCGGCTGTCCTTGAACTTCAGCGCGTCGACCGGCACGATTTCCTGGCCGATTTCATAGCGGCCTTCCGGATCGAGCAGACCGTCCAGACGCTCGCGCGCGTTGATGCGCATGTGGTGATCGCACTTCGGACAGACGTGCAAATTCGCTTCCACGTCGTTGCGGTAGAGGACCGCTTCGCATGACGGGCACTTGATCCACAGACCTTCCGGAATGCTCTTGCGGCTTTTCGGATCGGTTTGCTTGATCTTGGGCGGCAGCAGTTTATCGAGCCAGCTCATGAATATTGATTCCTTGTTCGTGATGCGCGGGCGCGGCGGACGGTCGTTGCAAATCGGCCTGCAATGGCAGCAGGCGCAATGGCGACGTCATTCGATCGGGTCTCGATAGACCGGGTTCCGACCCCGACCGCGCATGGCGAAAAAGCGATTTTACAGCAGTCTCATTTCGCGTTGTCCGATACCGCATCAAGCGCGGTCCGAATGTCGCTCACGAATTGCGTGAGCGCCTCGGCGGCGGTCTCGGCCGGCGCCTGCTCGAGCAGTTGCACGATACGGCTGCCGATCACGACGGCATCGGATACCTGGGCCACGGCGGCGGCGGTTTGCGCGTCGCGAATGCCGAAGCCGACGCCGACCGGCAGCGGCACGCGCGCCTTGATCGCCGGGATTTTACTCGCGATGCTCGCGACGTCGAGGTTCGCGGCGCCCGTCACGCCCTTGAGCGAGACGTAATAGACATAGCCGCTCGCGGCGCGGCCCACTTCGGCGATGCGCTCGTCGGTGGAAGTGGGCGCGAGCAGGAAGATCGGGTCGATGTCGGCGGCCTTCATCTTCGCGGCAAATTCCGTCGACTCCTCGGGCGGATAGTCGACCACCAGCACGCCATCCACGCCCGCGGCCTTCGCGGCCGTGGCGAATGCGTCAGCGCCCATGCGCTCGATCGGGTTCGCGTAGCCCATCAGCACGACGGGCGTCTGGTTGTCGGTTTCGCGGAAACGCTTGACGTCGGCGAGCACGCTCTTGAGCGTCACGCCCTTCTCGAGCGCGCGCTCGGAGGATTGCTGGATCACCGGGCCGTCAGCCATCGGGTCCGAGAACGGCACGCCGAGTTCGATCACGTCGGCGCCGCCGGCGGCGAGCGCATGCATGAATTCGACCGTGCGCGCCGGATCGGGGTCGCCGGCGGTCATGAACGGGATCAGGCCTTTCTTGTTGGCGGCGGCGAGCGCCTCGAACGTGGTTTTGATGCGGGACATAACAAGGGTCCTCAGATTCGGTCGTTACCGCGCGGCGCGAGCCGGCGGCGGGGGCGCGTCATGCGCCTGCCGCATCGATCACGGCCGCGGCGGCGTGCGTGGCGGCAGCCATTGCGGCCGCGCTCACACGTTCGCGCGCGATCGCGCAGTAACTTTCGTTAATTTCATAGCCGACGAATTCGCGCTTGTGACGTGCGCAAGCAACTGCCGTGGTGCCGCTGCCCATGAACGGGTCCAGCACGCGGCCGCCCGGCGGGCAGCTCGCGAGCACCATGCGCTCGACGATCTCAAGGGGCTTCTGGGTGGGATGATCCACGCGCTCGGCGTGCTGCCGGTGCAGCCGCGAGACGGACCAGACGTCCTTGGGGTTGTAGCCGAGCTCGAGCCACTTGCTGCCTTCGAACAACTTGCGCGAACGCGCCTTCTTCGTGGCGGCATCGTACGGGATGCGGACGGGATCGAGATCGAAGTAATAATCCTTCGAGACCGCGAAGAAACCGATGTTGTCATGCACCGAGGTAAAGCGGCGGGTCGTGCCGCCCATGCTGGGTACGCGGCGATCCCAGACGATCTCGTTAATCATCGTCATCTTCGACTTCAGATAAACGAAGATCTCGGGCGCGTATTGCCAGGTGCAGAACACATAGAGCGAGCCGCTCGCCTTGAGCTTTGGAATTGCCAGGTCGAGCCACTCGTACGTCCAGGTGAGGAAGTCCTCGCCCGAGCGCATGTCGGAGTCGTTGCCGTAGTCCTTGCCGAGCCCATAAGGCGGGTCGGCGACGATCAAATCGATCGAGGCGTCGGGCAGGTTCGCCGCATCGGTCAGAAAATCGCGGTTCAGGAGCCGGATGCCATCGGGCACGGCAGGCACCGGGGGCACCTCGGCTGGCGCTTCGGCGGCCGCTACGGAAGCGGTCGCCTCGGCACCGGCCTCGCCCACGGGCACCGGCATCTGCGGCTCGTCGAACTCGTCACGCATCGCTTGTGTCGCTCCGGGCGCTCAGAACTGGATGCCCGATCGCTCGGCGACCGTGTGCATGTCCTTGTCGCCGCGGCCCGACAGGTTCACCAGCAGAACCCTGTCCTTGGGCAGCGTAGGCGCGAGCTTCGCCGCGTACGCGAGCGCGTGGCTCGATTCGAGCGCCGGAATGATGCCTTCGATGCGGCAGCAGTCGTGGAACGCCTTGAGCGCTTCCTCGTCGTCGATGGTCACGTACTGCGCGCGGCCGCTGTCCTTGAGCCACGCGTGCTCGGGACCGACGCCGGGGTAGTCGAGGCCCGCCGAGACCGAGTGCGTCTCGATGATCTGGCCGTTCTCGTCCTGCAGCAGATAGGTGCGGTTGCCGTGCAGCACGCCCGGCGTGCCGGCCGCGAGCGAGGCCGCGTGACGGCCCGTCTCCATGCCGTCGCCGGCGGGCTCGACACCGATCAACTGCACCGAACTATCCTCGATATACGGGTAAAAGATGCCCATCGCGTTCGAACCGCCGCCCACGCACGCGATCACGGCGTCGGGCTGGCGACCCGTCATTTCCGGCATCTGCACGCGGCATTCGTCGCCGATCACGCGCTGGAAGTCGCGCACCATCATCGGGTACGGGTGCGGGCCCGCCACGGTGCCGATGATGTAGAAGGTGTTTTCGACGTTGGTGACCCAGTCGCGCATGGCTTCGTTGAGCGCGTCCTTGAGCGTGCGCGAGCCTGATTCGACCGGAACCACGGTCGCGCCCAGCAGCTTCATGCGGTAGACGTTGGCGGCCTGGCGGCGCACGTCCTCGGCGCCCATGTAGACCACGCACTCCATGCCGAAGCGCGCCGCGATGGTCGCGGTGGCCACGCCGTGCTGGCCAGCGCCGGTTTCCGCGATCACGCGCGGCTTGCCCATGCGCTTGGCGAGCAACGCCTGGCCAATCACGTTGTTCACCTTGTGCGCGCCGGTGTGATTCAGGTCTTCGCGCTTCAGATAGACCTGCGCGCCGCCCAGCAGCTCGCTCCAGCGCTGCGCGTGATAAATCGGCGACGGACGGCCGACAAAATGCTTCAACTCGCGCTCATATTCGGCGCGGAAGTCGGGATCGTCCTTGAATTTCGCGTAGGCGTCGCGCAGTTCGTCGATCGCCTGCATGAGGGTTTCGGCAGCGAACACGCCGCCATAAGGGCCGAAATGGCCACGTTCATCGGGCAAATTGTACATAAGTCACTCGCTGAGGCCAGGGCGCCTTGCGTTGCGCAAAGGCTGGCTGGCCCAAGAAATTATCCCGCGTCCGCTTCGCGCACTGCGCGCACGAACGCCGCCATGCGGGCGTGATCTTTCACGCCCCTGGCGCCCGGTACCTCGATGCCACTGGAGACATCGACGGCGAACGGACGCACCTGGCGAATCGCATCACTGACGTTTTGCGCGTTCAAGCCACCACTCAAAACGGCCCGACGCGCGAGCCCTGCGGGGATAAGTGACCAATCGAAGACCTTCCCGCCGCCGCCGTAGCCTTCGACATGGGTGTCGAAAAGCAGGCCGCTGGCTGATGAATAACGGTTTGCCGATTCTATCAAATCGGCCTCGCGAGTATCGGCCGCCACCCGCAATGCGCGCAACCAGGGCAAACCGGCAACCGAGGCCAGCGACTCGCACTGCTCGGGCGTTTCGTCGCCGTGGAACTGCAGCAGCGTGAGCGAGACGTTGCTCGCCACCTCGCCGATCCATTGCGGCGTGGCGTTCACGAAGAGGCCCACGACCGAGACGAAGGGCGGAATGTCGTGGGTGAGCTCGACGGCCTGGGCCACGCTCACCGAGCGCGAACTCGGCGGATAGAACACGAGCCCGATGGCATCGGCGCCCAGGTCGATGGCGTGCGCAACCGCCTCGGGCGTCGAAAGCCCGCACAGCTTGATGCGCGTGCGGTGCGTGGCGGCGGTGGCAGGTTGCTCGGCTGGCGTCATGGGTTGAGGCTCGATGGCTTGTCTGGCTGTTTCAGGTTTTGCGCGGCGGCTTTTGCTCGGCGCTGCACGACGCTTTTTGCACGATCTTCGCGCCGCTTTACGGCGCAATTGCGTAATTTTGGAACCGGATGCGGGCGACGTCAGGGGGCGTCGGTCCAGACCGTGCTCCACGGCACACTCGCCGTATGCGCCGCAGGTACTGCGAACTCATCAGGATAGCCTACTTGCGCGAGATACAGGCCATCCGGCATGAAGGTCGGCGCGGCCTTCGTGCGATCGAGCCCGGCCAGTACCTCGGCCATCCACGCGGCCGGATAACGGCCCCGCCCCACCGCCACGAGGCAGCCCATCAGGTTGCGCACCATGTGGTGAAGAAAGGCGTTCGCGCGGAAGCGAAAGTGAATGAAATCGCCGAGGGGCCGGATGTCGATCTGATACAGGTGCTTCACGGGCGTCTTCGACTGGCATTCGGACGAGCGGAACGCCGAAAAATCATGCTCGCCGATCAGGCAGGCAGCGGCCTCGCACATCGCGTCGACGTCGAGCGGCGTGTGGATCCAGCCCGCACGGCCCGCCAGCATCGGCGAGCGCACCGCGTTCACGTAGAGCGCGTAATAGTACGTGCGCTCGAACGCCGAAAAACGCGCGTGGAACGCCTCGGGCATCGGCTGCGCCCACTGCACGGCTACCGTCGATGGCAGAAACGCGTTGGTGCCGCGCACCCACGAAAACGGCGCGCGGTCGAGATCGGTGTCGAAGTGCACGACCTGGCCGAGGCCGTGCACGCCCGTGTCGGTGCGGCCCGCCACGACCGTGGGCAGCGGCACGGTCGCGAACTCGCGCAGCGCGCGTTCGAGCGCGTCCTGCACCGTCTTGCCGTGCGGTTGCGATTGCCAGCCGCAGAACGCGGCCCCGTCGTACTGGATTCCTAGCGCGATACGCATATGGCGGGCGTCGGCGTCAGGACAGCGGCGAGAGCGTCGACAGCAGCGCCTGCGCGTCGGCGCGCGTGGCGTGGTCGTTCGACTCGATCACTTCGTTGATCAGCGTGCGGGCGCCCGACAGGTCGCCAAGCGCGATGTACTCGTGCGCGAGGTCGAGCTTGTTGCGGGCGATGCGCGAGAGCTGATCGGGCGTGAAGACCGGCAGTGGCTCGGCCGAATCGGCCGGCAGATTCAGGTCGAAATCGAGCGTGAGCGCGCCGAAGCGCGGCGCGCCCAGGCCCGCGATCGCCCCTGCGCCCGCGGTGCCTGCTTCGATGGCCTCGCCGGCCGGCGGCACGGGCGGCAGGACAAATGGCAGCGATTGACGCGCGATGGTCTCGGGCGTCGCGACCGGCTCCGTCGAGATCGGCATGCCGGGCATGGGCTCGGGCGTTTCGACGCGCGGCGGCAGCGGCATGTCGAGGCCGCCAAGGGCGTCGACGGCGGACTTCGGAAACTCCTGCGGGACTTCCAGCTTCGGTACTTCCTGATGGGGCATTTCTACTTTTTGTTCTAGTGGGACAGCGGGTGCTGCAAACGCTTCTGGCGACGCTTCGGGCGCGGCCTCGTCGCCCGGGATCGCGGGCGCGTGCAGATGCGGCGCTGCGGTCTCAGCAGGCGCCTCAGGTTCGGTCGGCGCGTCGGGCGCCGGGGGCTCGTGGGCGACGGGCACGTGCGGTTCGGCCGGGGCGCCCGGGATCGTCAGTTCGATCGGGCGTGGTTCGGCATTGGCTGCCTCGTGTGCGGCATCAGCCTTGGCCTTGGCCTGGTCCTCCGCTTCGGCCTGGTCCTGCGCTTCGGCCTGGCGGGCCAGCTCCTCCATTTCGCCCACGGTGCGCAGCCCCGCCAGCCCTTCGGGCGGCAATGCGGACGCGCCCAGCTCCGCTGCGGCGGCAAAGCTCGCGGCATCGGTTGCGTCGGCGAGCGATTGCGGCTCGCCGGGCTCGACGCCGTGCGGGTGCGTGCCGTGCTCCACGCGGTCCGCGCGCAGTTCCGCGGGACCGTCCTGCGCGGCGCCGTGCGGCGCCTCGAACCCCAGCGGAGGCAGCGCCTCGCCGCCCAGTTCGGCGGCGGCCGACAGGCTCGCGGCATCCGTGGCGCGGTCGAGCGCGGCGTCGTGCGGGGGCGCCTCGGCTTGTACCCTGGCCGCCTCGGCGGCCTTGGCGGCTTCCATGGCGGCTGCGGTGGCTGCAACCGCGCCGGCCGACAACGGCGCAGCCGGCTGCGCGAACGATTCGGGCGGCACCGGTGCATCCTCGCGCGCCGGCGGGGGCGCGGGGGTTGGCGTGGCGGTCGAGACGGCGGACGAAGGCGGCACGTCCAGCGCCCGCGCGTTGGCGGCATCGGCCGCAGGCGCCAGCTTGCGGCGCTTGCGCATGAGCAGGCGCACGATCAGCGCGACGAAAGCCAGCACGAGCGCAGCCACAACGCCCAGCGTCACCGGCGAGACTTCAGGCTGCGCGCCATTTGCGCCCAGCGCCGCGCCACCCGCGGCGGCACCGCCCTGCGCACCCGCCGTCCCGGCCGGAGCGCCGGCCACTGGCGCCTGCTTGCCGATGCCGTGCTGCTGCAACGCCATCAGCACGCGATTCTTGAGCGCGAGCAACTGCTGCAGGCTCGACACCTTGACGGGCGCCGATGCCGCCGCGCCCGGCGTGGCGGATGCACCCGATGCCGCGCCTGCGGCCGGTGCGGCCTGGATGGCGCCGCTCCACGAATGGGCGTCACTAGCTGATGCGGGCGCCGCGCTCGCGTTCGCTGCGGCCGAAGCGCCGGACGCCGCCACCGCATTCGCCGCGCTCGCACCGGCCTCCATGGACGCCGACGCAGCAGCCGCAGCGCTCGCCGCGACCGCGCCGGCATTCGCTGCCGTGCCGGCGCTTGCGCCTGCTGCAGCGCTAGCGGAAGCAGCCGCAGTGGCCGCGGCATGGATCGCGGAACTGGCGCCCATGGCACCAGAAGCCAGGGCAGCGCCAGGCGCCGCAGCCGGAGCACTCGCCGCAGCGGCAGGCGCCACTGCCGAAGCTCCTGCCGCAGGCGCCGAAGCAGCGGCAGCGGCGCTGGCCATATCGGGCGTGCCCGGCACGTTCAGCACGGCGCCCACCCGGAGGCGGCTCGGATCGTGTTTCATGAACGCCGCGGGATTCGCTTCGAACAGCGCCTGGCTCGCGCGCGCGAGCACCGTCTTGTCGTGCGACTGCGTGACATCGACGGCCACATCGTGCAGCGACTGCCCCGCGCGGACGGTGTACTGGCCGATCACGGGCAGCGCCGCGGCGGCGGCGGAAGCGCCCGACGCGGCAGCGGCAGCGGCCGCACCGCTCGTCGCTGCTTGCGCCATTGCTTGAGCCGCTGCAGGCGCAGCGGTTGTTGCCGCGGTTGTTGCCGTCTTGGCGCCGCCTTGCGCGTGCGCCACGCCGGCGGTACCGGCCATGGCGGCCATCGCCGCGGCAGAAACGGCAACGGCGATACGCCGCGCCTTCAAATTCAGGTTGTTAACGGAATCAAATCGAACGATCATCAGATGCCCTGGCACACCGCTCGCGCGGCAGTCGATGAAACGGAAATTCGTTGCGTGCGGGCGCACTGGCCATCGCCAGTTTCCGGAAATCAACCGGAAATAAAAAAGCGCCGCGACAGGCGCGGCGCTTTTATCACCCTGTCTACGCGTCATCAGGCGCGTAGTTTAATTCATTCACTTGTCGAGCAGAATGCGCAGCATGCGGCGCAATGGCTCGGCGGCGCCCCACAGCAGCTGGTCGCCGACCGTGAAGGCGGACAGATACTCGCCGCCCATCGCGAGCTTGCGCAGGCGGCCGACCGGCACCGAGAGGGTGCCCGTGACGACTGCCGGCGACAGTTCGCGCATCGAGACTTCGCGCTGGTTCGGCACGACCTTGACCCAGTCGTTGGCCGAGGCGAGGATGCCGTCGATCTCGTCGAGCGGCACGTCCTTCTTGAGCTTGATGGTGAGCGCCTGCGAGTGGCAGCGCATCGCGCCGATGCGCACGCACAGACCGTCGACCGGAATCGAGCCCGGCTCGCCCATGGCCGGCTTGCCGAGGATCTTGTTGGTTTCGGCGCCGCCCTTCCACTCTTCCTTCGACATGCCGTTGCCGAGGTCCTTGTCGATCCAGGGGATCAGCGAGCCCGCGAGCGGCACGCCGAAATGGGCGGTCGGCATGGCGTCGCTGTTCATGGTGGCGAGCACCTTGCGGTCGATGTCGAGAATCGCCGACGACGGGTTCGCGAGGTCGGTCGCGACCGCCGCATTGAGCGCGCCCATTTGCGCGAGCAGCTCGCGCATGTTCTGCGCGCCCGCGCCCGAAGCGGCCTGATAGGTCATGGCCGTCATCCAGTCGACGAGGTTCTCGCGGAACAGGCCGCCGAGCGCCATCAGCATGAGGCTGACCGTGCAGTTGCCGCCGATGAAATCCTTCTGGCCCTTGACGAGCGCGTCCTTGATGACGTCGAGGTTGACCGGGTCGAGGATGATGACCGCGTCGTCCTTCATGCGCAGCGCCGAGGCCGCGTCGATCCAGTAGCCGTTCCAGCCTGCCGCGCGCAGCTTCGGATACACCTCGTTGGTGTAGTCGCCGCCCTGGCAGGTAATGATGATGTCGCACTTCTTGAGCTCGTCGACGCTGTTGGCGTCCTTGAGCTTCGTCTCGTTTTTGGCGAACGACGGCGCTGCGCCGCCTGCGTTACTGGTGCTGAAAAACACCGGTTCGATCAGGTCGAAATCGCGTTCTTCCTGCATGCGCTGCATCAGCACGCTGCCGACCATGCCGCGCCAACCTACGAGACCTACGTTCATGATTAACCCTTGAAATGGACACTTCCCCGCTTCGCTCGCCCGGCGTGGCCGCGCGGGGAAGATGAGCGGGCACGACGAGCGATCAACGAGTGATGATCGTTTTGGTAATAATCGTTTTCGTGGTGATGGCGAGCGTAATCACACGGGCCGTGCCGTGGATATTCGAAACAGAAGTGATCTGGGGGATCGTCGCCATCGGGACAATATACACGAAAACCGTAATTTCGCGCGGGGCTTACCCGCATTTTCCGTTATTTGCGACGGGCCTTGGCCGCGCCGCCGCTGCGCGCCTTGCATCCGCGCGCATCTCAAAACATTGCTCGGGACATCTGAAAAAAGGGCACGCCTGAATACTGCCCAAGCGTACCCTTTTACGACAGCTTTACAGCGCCGCGACCACTGCGTCGCCCATTGCTGCCGTGCCGACCTGCTTGCAGTCCGGTGTGATGATGTCGCCAGTGCGATAGCCTTGTTCGAGCACCTTCTTCACCGCGTTCTCGATGCGCTCCGCCTGCTCGGCGCGGCCGAGCGAATAGCGCAGCATCATGGCGGCCGAGAGGATGGTCGCGAGCGGATTGGCGATGCCCTTGCCCGCGATGTCGGGTGCCGAGCCGTGCGAGGGCTCGTACAGGCCCTTGTTGTTCTTGTCGAGCGAGGCCGAGGGCAGCATGCCGATCGAGCCCGTGAGCATGGCGGCTTCATCGGAGAGGATATCGCCGAACATGTTGCCGGTGACGACCACGTCGAACGCCTTGGGCGCCTTCACGAGCTGCATGGCTGCGTTATCGACGTACATGTGCGAGAGCTCGACGTCCGGGTACTCCTTCGAGACATCGATCATGATGTCTTTCCAGAACTGCGAGGTTTCGAGCACGTTGGCCTTGTCGACCGAGGTGAGCTTCTTCTGGCGCTTTTGGGCGGCCTGGAAGGCCACGTGGGCGATGCGGCGCACTTCGGGCTCCGCGTAGCGCATGGTGTCGAAGCCTTCGCGCGCGCCCTTGAAGTTGCCGTCCGGCGCCTCGCGCGTGCCGCGCGGCTGGCCGAAGTAGATATCGCCGTTGAGTTCGCGCACGATCAGGATGTCGAGGCCCGAGACGATTTCCGGCTTCAGCGACGAAGCGCCCGTGAGTTGCGGGTAGCAGATCGCCGGGCGGAAGTTCGCGAAGAGCTCCAGGTGCTTGCGCAGGCCCAGAATGGCTTGCTCCGGGCGCAGCGCGCGCTCGAGCTTGTCGTACTTCCAGTCGCCCACGGCGCCGAAGAGGATCGCGTCCGCGGCCTTTGCGAGCGCGAGTGTCGCTTCGGGCAGCGGATGGCCGCTTGCTTCGTAGCCTGCGCCGCCTACGGGCGCTTCTTCGAGCTCGAACTTCTCGCCGAGGGCGTTGAGGACCTTGACGGCTTCCTTGATGATCTCGGGACCGATGCCGTCGCCCGGCAACACTGCAATCTTCATCTCTTGATTCCTCGATAGGGGTTGTGTTGGGTGGGGTGGGGTGCGCTTTGCGCGCCGATGCTCGATTTGGGTTGTTTGGACAGGCTCGCGCCTGGGGTCTTGCGCTCGGGACTTCGGTGCTATTGCTCTTTGGCCTTAACTTGTTTTCGCGGCGGGCCGCAAG
>NZ_BAYD01000039.1 GCF_000685075.1 Paraburkholderia oxyphila NBRC 105797 | reverse complement strand
CCGCGAAAACAAGTTAAGGCCAACGCCAGTATGAATTGAAGACGAGCGCCGCTCGCACGATGCATGAAAATTGCGCCCGAGCGGTCACCGCCGGTGGCGAGGAAACAATGCAGCCGGTTGGCGTGCGTCGCGGGATTCGGCGAAACACTCACGAGCGGCGTGAGCGCTTCGAACCCATAGCCCGTTTCCTCGCGCAGTTCGCGGCGGATGGCGGCTTCGCTTCCTGGTGCGGAAATCGGCATTCATTATAGGAAATCGCCGTTCTTTGTGACGGCTGTTTGCGCGGTGCTGGGCCTCGTTGATGCTCCGTGGATAGGGACGAACCCGGTGCCCAGATTCTCCTATGACCCCCACGGCTATTTATGCATCAACGCCCCCGCTCAGCGCCTTCCCCGAATTTTTTGTTTGCAGTCCTCTACCCCGAAAGACTATTCCGCGTATTCGGGCACGCGGCGCGCCGCGCGCTTGCCGGCCTCGTCGCGCTCATCGCGCATCCTTGCCGTAGCCGTAGCCGTGGCCGGTATCGGTGCGGCCACACGCACTTGCGCTTGCCCGCCGCGCACGAAGCGGCGCCCCTGCGGCCCATACACGGCATCGGCTTCGGGGAACATCCACAGCAGCGCCACATAAAGCACGCCGCCCACGATCAGCGACACCGGCACGCTCAAATCGCAACCCCCAGCGAGATTGCCCAGCGGCCCGACGAATTGCCCCGGCAGATTCACGAACGACAACCCGATGAACGCGGCAGGCAGCCATGCTCCCATCGCGCGCAGATTCCAGCCATGCGTGAACCAGTAATGGCCGCCGCGTCCGCCGCGATTGAAAATCTGCAGGTCGTCCGTGAGATAGAAGCCGCGCCGCTGCAGGAAGCCGATCACCATGATCGCCATCCACGGGCAGCTGAATGTGCAGATGAGGGTCGAGAACGTCGAAACGCTTTCCACGAGATTGAACGCAAAGCGGCCGACGAAGATGAAGCCGATGGCGAGCGTCCCAATCAGCAGCGTCGCGCGCACCCGGTTGAGCAGCTTGGGGAACATGCTCGACATGTCGAGGCCCGTTCCATAGAGCGCGGTGGTGCCCGTCGACATCCCGCCGACAATCGCGATCAGGCACATCGGCAGCAGGAACCAGCGCGGCGACACCGCGAGCAGGCCGCCCACGTAGTCGTTCGAGGTGATATAGCTGGGCGCGTGCGTGGCGATGATGGTGGCCGTGGCAAGACCGAAGAAGAACGGCACGAAGGTGGCGATCTGCGCGGCAAACACGGCGCCCATGACACGATGGCGCGGCGTCGTCTCGGGAATGTAGCGGGCCCAGTCGCCGAGCGTCGAGGCGAACGACACCGGGTTGCTCAGCGCGACGAGCACCGAGCCCACGAACGCGGCCCAGAATCCCGCGCCGCCCTGATGCAGCGTGCCCGCATAGTTGACGTCGAACGTATTGGCGAACGCAAACGCGCCGAGAATGAACATGAAGCTGGCGGCCCACACGGCAATCTTGTTCACCCACAGCATGAAGCGGAACCCGTAGATGCAGACGACCAGCACGAGCACCGCGAACACCATGTACGAGAAACCGAGCGTCCAGACATTCACGGGCACGTTCGCGAGGTCGTGCGCGCCGCCCACGAGCGCGTCGCCCGAACTCCACACCGCCAGCGAGAAGAACGCGATGGAGGTCAGCAGCGCGAGAAACGAGCCCACGATCCGCCCGTGAATGCCGAAGTGCGCGCCCGATGACACCGGATCGCTCGTGCCGTTGCGCGGCCCGAACAGGCTCATCGGCGCGAGAATGCAGGTGCCCACGAGCACGCCGAGGACGATCGAATACAAACTCGCCTTGAACGAGAGGCCGACCAGCACGGGGAAACTGCCGAGTACCGAGGTGGAGAAGGTATTGCAGCCGCCGAACAGCAGCCGGAAGAGATCGATGGGGCGCGCGTAGCGCGAGGCGTCGGGGATGCGCTCGAAACCGAATGTTTCGATCTGCGTAATACTGGTATTGTCAGCCAAGATGTCTCACTCCTTGCAGCGCCGGCCAGATACGGCCGCGAGGATCGCCCTGGGGCCGGCCGGCGCTCTGTATTCATTTCAGGCGCTCACTCTAAATCAGTCGAGTACGCGCCGTATTGCTTATTCAAAACGTTTACTTCATGCGGGCGCAATGTATTGCCGCCCGCGTCACGCGCATGCACGCTCCTCCTCTTCGGCACGCGCGCCGTACACATTGAGCAAGTCCTCGCAGAAGGCGCTCACGATGGGCTTGTCCGCCATGCCCCGCTTGATGGCGAGGTGCATCGGCACGTCGAAGCCGAACGCCGTGCGCCCCAGCACCCGGATCAGGCCGCGCTGCTCGAACAACTGCGCATGATGCTCGGGCAGGTAGCCGATATGGCTGCCCGAGAGAATCAGCACGGTCGCCGCGTCGATGCTGTCCGCAATCGCCGTCACCTGGCGCTCGCCGATGCTCGCCAGCTCCTCGGGCACCGGGTAGCTGCGCCAGATCCAGTCGTGCGCGCGCAGCGCGTCGAGCGTCACGTGAGGCTCCGCGTGAAAGAGCGGATGCCCGCGCCCGCAGCAGATCACCTGGCGTTCGCTGAAAAGCTCGGTGTAGCTGAGGCCCGCCACGCGATGCCAGAAGTAGCCAATCGCGAGATCGAGCTGCTGATTCACGAGGCTTTCTTCGAGCTCTTGCGGCGGCGCCACCCGCATCGCGAAGCGCACGGCCTGGTCGCGCTTGCGAAACGCACCAATCGCCTCGGCAAGCCGCGCGTTCTCCACATGCGAGGCCTGCCCGATCAGGCCGATCGAGAGCGTGCCCACGAGCTTGCGGTCGATATCGCGCACCTGGGCGACGAACTGCGAAGTCGCGGCAACCAGCGCGCGCGCCGAGGCCACGAAGCGCTCGCCCTTCGAAGTCAGGCGAAAGCCGCCGCGCCCGCGCTCGCATAGCGTGAAGCCCACCCGCGCTTCGAGCGCGGAAAGCTGCGCGCTGATGGTCGACTGGCGCACACCGAGCGTGGCTTCGGCGGCGGTGATGCCGCGCGCGTCCACCACGGCTAGAAAGACCCGCACGAGACGCAGGTCGAGGTCAGAAGTATTGGAAAACATGCTGCTACATGGGAAAACCCATTGCCTTGATGCCCTTGATCCATGCCCGCTTCCAGCCGCCTTCGGCGTCGGCGCCGTCGAACGCATGGAACGTGACCTTTGCCGCCAGCCAGCGCACCGGCTCGGGCGGGATGTACGTCGGGCTCAGCTTGGCGATATCGAGCGCCTGTTCCGGGCTGTTGCGCCCGAACAGGATGTTCAGGCCCATGAACGCGCCGAAACGGCTCGCCGCCACGCCGAAGCCCGTGTAGCCCGCCACGAACACGCCCTTGCCGCCGAGGTAGCGCTTGGCGAACACCGAGCCGCGCGAGCAGTAGTCGATCGGGCCGCCCCATGCGTGCGAGAAGCGCACGTCGCACAGTTGCGGGAAGGTGTTGTAGAACGCCTGCGCGAGCCGGTAGTAGGTTTCGCGCTGCTGGTCCTGCTGCGGATTCGGATCGCCGTCGAAGTGATAGCTCACGAGACCGCCAAAGATGATGTTGTTGTTCTTCGTGAGGCGGAAATAATTGAGCTGTGTGCGCGTGTCGTAAATGCCCTGGCGGTTCTTCCAGCCAATGCGCTCGAGCTGCTCCTCGGTGAGCGGCTCCGTGGCGAGCACGTGATCGCGCACCTGCAGCACGCGCCGGTTGATATCAGGAATGCCAACCTTTGCCGTGCCGCTGCCGAACAGCACGCGCGGCGCGCGCACGCTGCCATCGGGCGTCTTGACGTAGACCGTCTCGCCTTCGTCCTTCACGCTCAGCAGCGGGGTGTGCTCGTAGAGCCGCACGCCGAGCGAGAGCGCCGCGCGCTTCAGACCCCACGCGAGCTTGGCCGGGTGCACGATGCCGCTGCGGTTGCGCGACCACAGCGCGCCCGCGAAGAGCGGCGAATTCAGCTGCTCGCGCGTGGCCTGCTCACCGAGCAGCACCACGTCGTGGCCGTATTCCGTGTGCAGATCGTAGTCGGCGCGCAGATGCTGGACGTGGTCCGGGTCCACCGCCACCGTCATTTCGCCGTTCCATTCGATATCGGCGTCGATGTCGTAGCGCTTCAGCGTTTCCTCGAAGCCGTCCAGATTGCGATGACCGAATTCCTCGAGTTGCGCGATGTCGTTCGGAAACACGCGCACCGCGTTGGGCAGGCCATGCATCACCGAGGTCGAGATGATGCCGCCCGCGCGCCCCGAAGCGCCATGCGCGACGCGGCCCGCTTCGATCACGACCACGTCGAGCTCGGGCATCTGCTCCTTCGCCTGCACGGCGGCCCAGAGCCCCGTGAAGCCGCCGCCGACGATCAGCAGATCGGCAGTGGTATCGCGCGTGAGCTTGGGCTCGGCGGGCGGCTGAGCCGGATTGTCGAGCCAGTACGGAGAGAGCTTGGTGCGCGAGAGCGCATCTTCCACGCTCAATGCGCTGGGCTTGCGTGCCGCCTTGCGCGCGGCGGCGGGCGCCGGCATGCCGGCTTCGTAGAGTTGAGCGCTTTCACTCATGATGGACTTCACTGCTTCTGGCGTGAGGGAACGGCGCCGCCCCGCACGGGGGCGGCACGGCTTACTGCTGTTCGAGCAGGACGTAGAACTTCTTGGCGTCCACGAGGGTCTCCCAGCGGCCCGCGAAGCCCGCCGGCAGCAGATAACCCTCGCCTGCCTTGAATTCCTTGCGGCCGCCGTTCACGTCGGTCAGCGCGATCTTGCCTTCGACGAGCCAGACGGCTTCGTCGGCGGTCGTGGCGGGGAAATCCACCGCGCCCACCTTGCCTTCCCACCAGCCGATCGCGTACTTGCCGCTCTGTCCCTCAGTGGCGCGCCAGTCGCTTTCGTCCATGCCGAATTCGAGTTTGGTGAATTCGCCCAGACCTGCGCCCAGTTGCACGATGTCCTGAATCAGCTTGCTCATAAATGTCCTGTTTTGTTCAATGGGATCGGTAAGCGCAAAGTTACCGATTCGCGCTGTCCCGGTATGCCCTGTCTCAGGGGGGACAAGCTGCGTTTCGACGGGATTCCGGGCGCGTGCAACGGCGGGTGCAACGGCGCGTGCAACGCTTCGGCTATAATGGCTTCGCCTTTCAATTGGGGCACGCCATGCAGATCTCCGTCCCCCCGCAAGTAAGCGATTCCTCGAATAATTTCCCGCTGTCGTTCAAGACGCTCGGCAATGTGATTGAAGCCGTCGGCACGCCCGATTTCGTGCGGCGTCTCACGCTATTGCTCAACGAAGTCATTCCGCTGAACGTCGTGCACCTCGAGCGCTCGCGCGCGGACAGCTCGATGCCCAACGGCTTTCGTTGCGAATGGATCGGCAGCAGCGGCGTGGGCATGGACACCGGTACGATCTCCGAGGTCATGACGCTCTACTACGATCGCTTCTATGAAAGCGATCCGCTGTTTGCCGGCATTCGCGGCAAGATCGGCACCCTGCTGGTGGTGCGCGACATCGGCGCGATTCCGCCCGGCGAGTTCCGCCAGCGGCTGTTCGACGAGGCGCTGATCGCCCATGAATGCGTGCTCGCGCGCGGCACGCGCCACGCCCAGCATTCCATCGCGATCGAGCGCGCGCTCGACGCGCCGCCGTTTTCGCTCGCGGAAATGAACCTGTTTCGCAATGTGAGCGACTTTCTGTTTCCGCTGCTCGAGTTGCATGCCTCAACCAGTGCGGCCAAGCGCGTGGCGCATCCGACCTCGTTTCTGCACCCGCTCGCGCAGTTCGACGCGCGCATCGCGGCCGACTGCGTGCGCCTCTCGAAGCGCGAATACGAAATCTGCGCGCACCTCATCACGGGCAAGACGGTGCCCGAGGCCGCCGAAATCGTCGGCGTGCGCGCGGCCACGGCCGAGACCTATGTGAAGCGCGCCTTCGCCAAGCTGGGCGTACGCACCAAGCGCGAGCTGGTCGCCTGGGGGCACGGCGCGCCCCTGCTGCAGGCGCTCTAACCGCCCCGCCAACACCCCAAACACCGGCAACGCCCGAGACACCGGCAACGCCGGCTCCATTGGCGCAGCCGCGCTTGCGCGCCGCCGCTCCCCCCGAATACCCCGCTTCATTGCCGGCGTAATGCCCCGCTTACATCGACTCGCATCGATGTGAACATCTGAATTTCATTATTTACACGGGCTGCGGCTCGCCTACCATCATCCGGTCGCATCACCCACAATCGGAGACACGGTCCATGCAACGCGAATTCAACCAGCCGCTCGGCGGCAACGACATGCCGCGCTTCGGCGGCATCGCCACCATGATGCGCCTGCCGCACGCCGCCACCACGGAAGGCCTCGACGCCTGCTTTGTGGGCGTGCCGCTCGATATCGGCACCTCGAACCGCTCGGGCGCGCGCTTCGGCCCGCGCCAGATCCGCTCGGAATCGGTCCTGCTGCGCCCGTACAACATGGCCACGCGTGCGGCGCCGTTCGATTCGCTGCAAGTGGCCGATATCGGCGACGTCGCGACCAACCCCTATAACCTCAAGGACTCGATCCGCCTGATCGAGGAGGCCTACGACGAGATCGTCGCGAACGGCTGCCGCCCGATCACGCTGGGCGGCGATCACACGATCGCGTGGCCGATCCTGCGCGCGCTGCACAAGAAGTACGGCAAGGTGGCCGTGGTGCACGTGGACGCGCACGCCGACGTGAACGACACGATGTTCGGCGAGAAGATCGCGCACGGCACGCCGTTCCGCCGCGCGGTGGAAGACGGCCTGCTCCAGTGCGATAAGGTCACGCAGATCGGCCTGCGCGGCACCGGCTATCACGCCGAGGACTTCGACTGGTGCCGCAAGCAGGGCTTCACCGTGGTGCAGGCCGAAGCCTGCTGGAACAAGTCGCTCGCGCCGCTGATGGAAGAAGTGCGCGCGCGCGTGGGCGATACGCCCGTGTATCTGAGCTTCGACATCGACGGGCTCGACCCCGCGTTCGCGCCCGGCACGGGCACGCCCGAAGTGGGCGGCCTTACCGTGCAACAGGGCCTCGAAATCATTCGCGGCATGAAGGGCCTCAATCTGGTGGGCGCCGATCTCGTGGAAGTCGCGCCGCCTTACGACCAGGCCGGCACGACCGCGCTCGTGGGCGCGAATCTCGCCTACGAAATGCTCTGCGTCATGCCGGGCGTGGCGTACCGCTAAAACCGGAGAGACCCATACGATGGCTACGATACCTACGCTAGCGACGCCCGCCGCCGACGAAAGCGTCTTCGTCCTGCCCGCCGCGACCATCGCCGGCAAGCCGGTGAGCAGCGAAGACGGCGCGCACGACGCAACGCCCATCTTCAACGCCTCGACGGGCGCCACGATCGGCTGGCAGGAGCATGCCAGCGCCGCGCTCGTCGACACGGCCGTGCGCGCCGCGCATGACGCGCTCGCCGCGTGGCGCGGCACGACGCCCGCCGCGCGCGGCAAGCTGCTGAAAAAGATCGCCGAACTGATCGAGGCGGACCGCGCGCGCCTCGCCGCGATGCAAATGCAGGTGAGCGGCAAGCCGCCGCTCGAAGCGGACATCGACGTGGGCGATGCCGCCGCCACGTTCAACTATTACGCCGATCTGTGCCTCGACGAGAAGGCTTTCGCCCCCGAAGCGCTCGCGCTGCCGGACGACACCGTGACCGGCGAGCGCTTCTATGAAGCAGTCGGCGTGGCTGCGCTGATCGTGCCGTGGAACTTCCCGATGGTCACCACGGCATGGAAGATCGCCCCGGCGCTGGCCGCTGGTTGCACGGTGGTGCTCAAGCCTTCCGAAATCACCTCGCCGGTCGAGCACCTGCTCGCCGGGATCATCAACGAAGCGGGCGTGCCCGAAGGCGTCGTCAACCTCGTGAACGGCGGCGGCGCAGTGGGCGCGCTGCTTACCGCCCATCCGCTCGTCGACAAGATCTCGTTCACGGGCAGCACGGCGTCGGGCACCAAGGTGATGCAGGCAGCCGCGCAGGACATGAAGCGCCTCACGCTGGAACTGGGCGGCAAGTCCGCGCTCATCGTGCGCGCCGATGCCGACATCGAACGCGCCGTGACGCTCGCCGTGGGCGGCGCGTTCACGAATGCGGGGCAGATGTGCTCGGCCACCGCGCGCATCCTCGTGCACGACGACGTGTACCGCAAATTCATGGCCGCGTTCGAGACCGCCGTGCGCGCCCTCGTGGTCGGGCCGCCGCAAAGCGACAATGTCGCGATGGGTCCGCTCGTTTGCGCGGCGCAGCGCGCGCGCGTGCAGGCGCTCGTCGAGCAAGGCGTGCAGGCCGGCGCCTCGGTCGCGTTTTCGGGCAGCCTCGACAATGCCTGCGCGGACGGCTTCTTCATGGCACCCGTGGTGATTGCGGAGCCGCCGGCGGACAACCTGCTCTGGACCGACGAAGTGTTCGGGCCGGTGGCGTGCGTCAAGTCCTTCCGCACCGATGAAGAAGCGATCGCGCTCGCCAACGACACGCGCTATGGCCTGGTCGCGACGGTCGTGACCGCCGATCGCGAAGCGGCGCGGCGCTACAAGGCACAGTTGCGCGCGGGCCTCGTGTGGATCAACACGCCGCAACTGATCTTCCCGCAAGTCTGCTGGGGCGGGCTGGGGTTGAGCGGCATCGGGCGCGAGCTCGGTCTGGCCGGGCTGCGCAGCTATCAGGAATTGCGGCACACGCTGGCCGACATCGGCTAAGGCGGCGGCGCGGCGCTATACGGCGCCGCGCCGTTTGACGTTATTTCTAATTAGTTAATTATACCTGGCACTACCCAGGGACGCATTGAACAGCGCCCTCACCCCGCGCGGCGCTGCGGCGCCGCCGTCACCAGTGCCGCGCAGCACGGCACGACGCACAGCAACCCGAGCAGCATCCAGAAGGCCGTCTCGAGGCCGAGCGCCTTGGCGACGAAGCCCACACCCGCGGGCCCGACGAGGATACCCGCATAGCCCGTGGTCGTAATCGCGGCAATCGCGAGCGCCGCGGGCATGACCTGCTGCGCGCCCGCACGGCGAAACAGCACGGGCACGATATTCGACGCGCCCAGCCCGATCAGCAGAAAGCCCGCCAACGCCAGCGCGGCGAACGGCGCAGCCAGCAGCACCACAAAGCCCCCCGCCGCCACCACGCCGCCCCAGACCAGCGTAGCGCGATCGCCGATGCGCGCCGTGACGGCGTCGCCGGTCAGCCGCCCCGCCGTCATCGCGATGGCGAACAGCATGTAGCCCACGCCCCCTTGCGCCGCGGCCACGATCCCCTTGCCCGTGATCAGCAGCGCGCTCCAGTCGAGCAACGCGCCTTCCGCCAGAAAAGTGATGCCGGTGAGCCCCGCAATCAGCAGGACAATGCCGCGCGGCGTCACGAACAGCGGGCCACGCTGCGCCTGCGCCGCGCGCATCAGCCGGGGCCGCGCCACGAACATCGCAATCAACATGAGCGCGGAGCACAGCAAGGTGCTCTCGAATGCGCCAAGGTGCAGCGAGAGCAGGAAGGTCATGAACATCGATCCCGCGAAGCCGCCCACGCTGAAGAGCGCGTGAAAGCCCGACATGAGCGGGCGCCCCGCCGCGCGCTCCACCTCGACCGCATGCACGTTCATGGCGACGTCGAGCGAGCCGAGCGACGCGCCGAACACGAAGAGCGCGAGGCCAAGCGCGAGCGGCGTGGCCGCAATCGTGAGCAGCGGCAGCACGAGCGCCACGCCGATCCCGCCCGCCACGATGACGGGCCTGCTGCCGTAGCGCGCGGTGAGCGCGCCCGTCGCCAGCATGGAGAGCACCGAGCCGAGGCCGATGCACAGCAGCAGCAGGCCGAGCGTGCCCTCGTCGACGGCGAGACGGTCCCGCGCGAACGGCACCAACGGGGCCCAGCACGCAATGCCGAAACCGGCAACGAGAAATGCCAGCCGGGTCGCTAGACGCGTGGCGGGCCGATCGGCGAATTCCATCGATGTTGGCTCCAATGTTGCGGTGCGGGCCGAGTCCGGCCTCAGCGACCTGCTGGGGGATCCGCACGCAGCACGGTCGTGCTGGCCTTCGTAAGGGCCGTGATTTGCGTGCGTGGCGCGTCGTGCTCGACGATCACGCACTCGAGCGCGTCGACGCTTGCGACGCGGTGGGAGGCCTGGGCGCCGAGCTTGTCAGTCGTACTGAGGATCAGCGTGCGGCGGCTGCGGGCTAGCACGGCGCGCTTGAACGACGCATCGGCGAATTCGAAGGCGCTCACGCCTTCGCGGGGCGAAACCGCGCAGGCGCCCAGAAAGCAGCAGTCGATATTCATGTTCAGGACGCTCGCCACGGCGGCCGCATCGACGCAGCCGCCCACCGCCGGGTCCACCGCTCCGCCCACCATGATGAGCCTGACGTCGCCGCGCCTGAGCAGCGCGGCGGCAATATCGACGGAGTTGGTGGCCACGGTTAGTTCGTGGTCCTCAGGAAGCGCTTCGGCAAGCGCGAGATTGGTGCTGCCGCTGTCGAGGAAAAGCAGTTCGCCGCGGCACACCTGGGCGGCGCCGGTACGCGCGAGCGCCTCCTTGCGTTCGCGGGCCTCGTCCATGCGCGCGGCCATGGGCGCCGAAGCCGGAGAAATGGGCAGCGCGCCGCCGTAGACGCGCCGGCATTGGCCTTGCGCCGCAAGCGCGCGCAGGTCGCGCCGGATGGCGTCTTCGGACACGCCGAATTCGGCGGCCAGCGTGGCCGCCACGACCGCCTGGCCGGCGGCGAGCCGGCTGGCGATCAGCTCGCGCCGGGCAATGGGGATTTCATCAGTCATGCCCCATGATAACGTGCACAAACGAGAATGTAAACGTGCACAAACGTGCACGCCGAAAAAATGGATGTCTTAGATGAGCTTGTCTGCGCACGATAGAAGGGAAGCACCTCCATGCTTTCTACCTTCCATGCCCCCTGTGCCAGGCTGTACGGACATTGCATTTAAAATATCCGAATGACCACGCCCCGCCTCCATCTCCCGTCTCTCGATGGCCTGCTCGCCTTCGAGGCAGCCGCGCGCCACGGCACTTTCGAACGGGCAGCGGACGAACTTTGCGTGACGGGCAGCGCCATCGCCAAGCGGGTAGCCGCCGTGGAACACCTGCTGGGCGTGCAACTGCTCGTGCGCCGCGGAAAATCATTGACGTTGACGCCGGTCGGCAAAGAGTACCTGGATCAGTTGCGCAGCCCGCTGCGCCTGCTCGCCGAGATGCCGCTGCATCGGAAACACCGCGACCAGAAGGAGCGACTGCGCGTTTGCTCGCCTCCGACATTCGCGCGACAGATCATCATGCCGCGCCTCGCGACATTCACGGCAGCGCATCCCGAACTGGAACTCGAGATCGTGCTCACCGCACCCATCGCGGATACAGCCGCGTCCGATGCTGACCTCTGGATTCGCGGCGGGGACCCGCTCAGCATCGGCGGCATGGTGCTGATGCTCGATTGCCTCACACCACTGGCTGCACCTGCGCTGCTGCAACGGCTCGGGCCTGTCCACGAACCTGCGGACCTTGCCTCGATGCCGTTGTTGCGCACCTCGCTGGAACACTGGACGCCCTGGTTCCGCGCCGCGAACCTCGACTGGCCGGAGCCGGCGCGCGGCCCGAAATTGATGGACCTCGGACTCCTTCTGGAGGCGGCGGCCAGCGGCCAGGGCGTCGCGCTCGGCAGCCCGGCGCTCGCACATCACTGGCTCGCGAACGATACGCTCGTTCCCCTGTTTCCCGGCGTCGTGTGCCCCGCCACCCCGTATTGCCTGATGCCGCATGCGTCGCAGGGAGCCGCGGCGGCATTTGCCAGATGGCTAGTCGGCGTTTGCGAGCGGGCGGTCCAGGAAGCATCGGAATTTCTTTCGCGCCGGATCTGACAACATTTCCGACGTCAGGGCAAAGGGGATGGGTAGCATCGGTGCAACCTTCTGGAGCCACCATGCCCGTCCCAATCACCTGTATTGAAGATCTCCGCGTCCTCGCAAAGGGGCGTATCCCCCGCATGTTCTATGACTATGTCGACGCCGGGTCCTATACCGAGTCGACCTATCACGCCAACGAAGCCGATCTTCAGACAATCAAGTTGCGTCAGCGGGTCGGCGTCAACATCGAAAACCGCACGCTGCGCACGACGATGGCAGGACACAGCGTCGCGATGCCCGTCGCGCTGGCGCCAACCGGCCTGACCGGGATGATGCGGGCCGATGGAGAAATCCTGGCTGCACGGGCTGCACAGCGGTTCGGCGTGCCGTTCACCTTGTCGACGATGAGCATCTGTTCGATCGAGGACGTCGCGCAAAACGCGCCGGGACCGTTCTGGTTCCAGCTCTATATGATGCGCGACCGTGCGTTCATGGAGCGCCTGATTGCCCGCGCCGAATCCGCAGGTTGCAGCGCGCTGGTGCTGACGATGGATCTCCAGATCGGCGGCCAGCGCCACAAAGACATCAAGAATGGTCTATCCACGCCGCCTCGCCTTACCCTGCCGAACCTGCTGAACATAGCGAGCAAGCCGCGCTGGTGCATGCAGATGGCGCGTACCCGGCGTCGCCACTTCGGCAATATCGTCGGCCACGTCGAGGGTGTGACCGACATGTCCTCACTCAGTTCGTGGACCAACGACCAGTTCGACCCAACCCTTGGCTGGGCCGATGTCGAGTGGGTACGAAAACGCTGGGGCGGGAAATTGATCGTCAAGGGCATTCTCGATCCGACCGATGCATTGCATGCGGCGAAGGCCGGTGCGGACGTCATCGTGGTATCCAATCACGGAGGCCGTCAACTGGATGGCGCGATATCGTCGATCAAGGCGTTGCCCGCCGTCGTCGATGCCGTGGGCAATCACGTCGAGGTGTGGCTCGATGGCGGCATTCGAACGGGACAGGATGTGCTGAAGGCGGTGGCGCTCGGCGCCCGCGGCACGTTGATCGGGCGCGCGTTTCTGTACGGATTGGCGGCAATGGGAGAGGAAGGTGTCAGCAAGAGCCTCGACGTCATCGCGAGTGAACTCGACACCACCATGGCACTGTGCGGTTATACGGATATCAACGCCGTGGACGCGAACATTCTGTCAACCCGGCACTAGCGCGCATACTCAAATTCGACGGCCGGGTTCCACCCGGCCCGCACTATCGAGACTGGAGACAGCGCCTACAAACCGAACTCCGCCTTCATCATGCTCATGTGATCGACCACGCGTCGCGCATAGTCCTTGGCGCCGCCGCTATAGCGATATAAAGCGTCGTCGAGGTTGCCATCCGACGCTCTTATGTAGTCTTGCAGAATGGCAGACCCAATGCGGACGTTCGTGCGCGCGTCGTTCAAATCGGATGCGCGAAGGACAAGATCTCTATGCTGGGACGGCAACACCTGCATGAGACCTCTCGCGCCAACCACACTGACCGCGAATCGGTCAAAACTGGATTCCACCGCGATCACGGCAAGCAATAACAATGGCGAGATGGTGTAGCGCCTGGCGGCGTTGAGCACCGCGTGACCGATTTCCAGGGCGCTGTGCAAGCCTATATGGAAGCGGGCATTCACAAAATTTGCGATTTCCTCCGCAGTGGGCGCGCTTTCTTGCGGCACGTCGAAAGCGTGATTGGGCGCCGCCCAGGCCGGCGCGTCTGCGCCATAACACAGTTCCGCTTGCGATCCGAAGATCACGATTGCCACCGCGAAAATAATACTGCCCAGGCGATACGCCATTGCGCGTGGCCAATCACCCAGATCCCGTTTCAGCTTCGCATACATGATCCATGTTCCCGACAATGCATACCGCCACACCGAGCGCATTTCCCAGCTTCTGAAAGCGCTGCCATTCGGCGATATAGTGTCCTCACAACCACATCATTCATCTTACGATCATTCCTTTAAGAATGATTCTATATAGGATGATGTGATTGGAAGACGTGAAAGTCAAGGGCACCAGGGAATGACCTGGATAAAGGGCGCGATATCATGGCCGTTCGCGACTACTTACTACAGCCCAGCCGAAACCCATGAACATCCGGTTTCTCGAGACCTTCATCTGGCTCGCCCGCCTGCAGAACTTCCGCCTCACCGCCGAGAAGCTGCACACGACCCAAGCCGCCGTATCGAGCCGCATCGCCTCGCTCGAGGAAACCTTTGGCGTGCGCCTGTTCGACCGCAACTCGCGCTCGGCCACGCTCACGCCCGCGGGCCGCAAGATGCTCGCTTACGCCGAACGCATCGTGCGTCTGGGCGACGAAATGCGCCGCGAGGTGGAAGACGCGAGCGGCGACGCGGGCCTGATCCGCATCGGCGTGATCGAGTCGATTGTGCACAGCTGGTTTCCGGCGCTGATGGCGCGCGTGCGCGAGCGCTTTCCGCATCTCGAAGTCGAGGTGACGAGCGACACCACGATCCATCTCGTGCAATTGCTGCGCGCCGACGCCGTCGATCTGATCCTCCAGACCGATGCGCTGCCCGAGCGCGACTTCGTCAACCACCCGCTGTGCGAATTCCCCATGCGCTGGGTCGCGAGCCCCGCGCTGGGCCTCGCGGGCACGCGCGTCGACCTTGCCCAGCTCGCGGCCTTGCCCATCCTCAGCTTCTCGCGCCACTCGGGCCCGCACACCGCGCTCGAGCGCACGTTCGCGCGCGCCGTGGAGCGCCCCGTGCGCATCAACTGCATCAGTTCGGTGGCCGCGATGATCCGCCTCGTGTCGGACGGCTTCGGCGTTGCCGTCCTGCCGCCCGCCATCATCCAGCGCGAGTTGCGCGAGCACACCCTCGAGGTGCTGGACGTGGAAAGCGCGTTCGCGCCGCTGCCACTCGTCGCGAGCCACCGGCTGGACAGCCACCCGTTGCCGGCGCGCATTGCCGAATTGGCGACGGAACAGGCGCGCGCGTTCGTGGCGGCGCTCGGCCCGGAACTGGAAGGCCCGTCCGCGCGCGAGGCGGGCGGCGCTGCGCCAGCGGCCGCGAAATCCACGAGCACGACGAGCGCCACGAACGCCACGAGCGCCACGAGCGCCACGAGCGCCACGAGCGCCACGAGCGCGACGAAATCGGCGAAATCGGCGAAATCCACGAAGGGCGCTACGGGCGCCAGGACCGCAAAAGCCGCCGGCAACCGTAAGCGATAAGAAAACCTGGTCGGTGCGTATTTTATTTCTTGTTGGACCGAACCCCCGCCCGCTCGCCAAACTGCGCTTGTCCGAATTTCAATTCACAGCGCAGGAATTCAACGATGAGCCATCCCACGGGCGCCCCGGCCGGCCAACTCTGCATCTGGACCGACACCGATCCGCACACCGAAGCCGACTTCAACGCGTGGTACGACCGCGAGCACATGCAGGAGCGCGTGGCGATTCCGGGCTTTCGCCACGCCCGTCGCTTTCTCGCCAATGACGGCAGCGCGCGCCGCTATCTCGCGCTCTACGTCACGGCATCGCTCGACGTATTCCGCAGCGACGCCTATCGCCAGGCCTTCACGCTGCAAACCGACTGGTCGATGCGCAATTTCGCGCGCATGAGCGACACGCAGCGCCGCGTGGGTGAGCTCGCCTTCGAGGCCGGCGCCGGTGAAGGCGGCCATGCAGCCATCTTTGTCGCGCCGCCGCACAGCGTGGCCGCCACGGCCTGGCGCAACGAAGCGCAAGCCGCCACGCAAACGCCCGGCATCCATGCCGTGCGCGTGTTCGTCACCGATGCCTCGCTTTCCGCCCCGCTCGCCACGCGCGACGGCGCGGCCGCCGAGGCAACACAGGATGCGCTCGTCATCGTGGAAGGCAGCTCGAACGCCGCCGCGCGCGGCGCGGCCGAGCGCCTCGCCATGCTGGCGAGCGACGCAGCAGCATCCGTGCGCACCTTCGACATGCTCTGGCGCCTCGCGGCCTGAACGAGCGCGCGCGAACGATCGAGCAGGCCAGCTCGCACGCCGCCGCGCGAACTGGCCGACCAAGCGACAAGCAGAACAACGAGCACGAGACACACCCCGGCGCACAGTGCGCGCCGCGCGTTTCCCCTGGAGAACCCGATGAACGCTCTCGCCCAGACCTCATCCACGCTCGAGCGCCCGCGCGCGGGCCGCGGACGCCTCGCCACAGCCAGCATGATCGGCACGTCGCTGGAGTGGTACGACTTCACCGTCTACAACACGCTCGCCGCGCTGGTCTTCAATCACCTGTTCTTTCCCTCGGTCGATCCGCTCGCGGGCACGCTGCTCGCGTTCTCGACCTATGCCGTGGGCTATGTCTCGCGCCCGCTCGGCGGCCTGGTCTTCGGCAATCTCGGCGACCGCGTGGGGCGCCGCGCCGTGCTCATGATCACGCTCGTCCTCATGGGCCTCACCACCGCGCTGATGGGCGTGCTGCCCACCTACGCGAGCGCCGGCATCCTGAGCCCGATCCTGCTCGTGACCCTGCGCTTCGTGCAAGGCATCGCGCTGGGCGGCGAGTGGGCCGGCGCCGTGCTGCTCGCCGTCGAGCATGGCGATCAGAACAAGCGCGGGCTGAACGCCTCGTGGGCGCAAGTGGGGCCCTCGTTCGGCACGCTGCTCGGCACCGGCTTCATCGCGCTCATCACGCTCGCACTCTCGTCGAGCGACTTTCTCTCGTGGGGCTGGCGCGTGCCGTTCATCGCGAGCCTGCTGCTGGTGATCTTCGGCCTGTGGGTGCGCAGCAGCGTGGGCGAGACGCCGCAATTCGAAAAGCTCAGCGAGTCGCACGCGCAAGCCAAGGTGCCCGTGGTCGAGGTGTTTTCGCAGCACTGGCGGCGCCTGCTCGTGGCCGGCGGCGCGCGAATCGGCTCCGACGTGCTCTACGCGCTGCTCGTGGTGTTCACCCTCACCTACGTGACCACGGTGCTCAATCTTTCGCGCTCGCTCGCGCTCGGTGCCGTGCTTGCGGGCACGGCCTGCAATGCCTTGACCGTGCCGATCTTCGGCGCGCTCTCGGACCGCTTCGGGCGCCGCCCCGTCTATCTGGGCGGGGTGCTGGCCGCCATCGTCTGGGCCTTCGGCTTCTTTTCGCTCGTCAATACTTCGCAGCCCGTACTGATCGTGCTCGCGGTCATGATCGGCCTCGTGATCCACGCCGTGATGTACGGCCCGCAGGCGGCCTTCGTCACCGAACAGTTCCCGACTCGCGTGCGTTATGCAGGCTCCTCGCTCGCCTATACGCTCGCAGGCATTCTCGGCGGCGGCTTCGCCCCGCTCATCATCGTCGCGCTGTTTCGCAGCTGGCACAGCACCACGGCCGTGTCGCTCTATGTGAGCGGCGCGCTTGCCGTCACCGCGCTCGCGCTCCTTGCAGCCCGCGAAACCGCGCGCCGTCCCCTTGAAGAGTAAGAGAGCAAGAACATGACCACGCTTTCCCTGACCGTTTTCCCCCTGAACGAAGCCGCCACGACGCTGCCTGTCGAGATCGACACGCTCGTGATCGCGGGCTGGGCCGGCCGCGACGCGCAGGCCATTCAGGCCCATATCGACGAGCTCGCCGCCCTGGGCGTCGCCCCGCCCACGAGCACGCCGTGCTTCTATCGCGTGGCCGCCAGCCAGCTCACGCAGGCCGAAACCGTCGAGGTGCTCGGCACGCACACGAGCGGCGAAGTCGAATGCGTGCTGCTCGACAGCCTGCTCGGCACGCTGGTCACGATCGGCTCCGACCACACGGACCGCAAGGCGGAGGCCTATAGCGTCGCGGTCTCCAAGCAGGTCTGCGCGAAGCCGCTCGCACGCGAGGCCTGGCGCTATGCCGACGTGGCCGCGCACTGGGACCAGTTGCAGATGCGCGCCACGGTCGTGGACGCGAACGGCAACGCGCGCCCCTACCAGCGCGGCGCGGTGGACGGCCTGCTGCCGCCACCGGCGCTCTGGCGCGGCTATGCGCAGACGGAAGGCGCGCACGCAAAGAACGACGCGCACGAAGCTCTCGAAGGCTCGCTGCCCGCGCGCTGCGCGATGTTCAGCGGCACGCTCGCCGTGCACGGCGAGCTCGCGGCGATGACCTCTGGCGACGCCTTCGAGATGGAGCTGCACGATCCGGTGCTGGGCCGCAGCCTGCGCCAGCGCTACAGCGTGCGCGCGCTGCCGGTCGTCGCCTGAACTCGAATCGCGCGTGCGCATTCGACGCGCCCATCCCTCCCTTCAAACGCATCCCATACCATGCCGCAGATGACTTTCCCGCCCGCTGCACCGCTCGAGCAACTCGCCGCCGCGCTCGACGCCGGCGCTACCACGAGCCGCGCGCTCGTCGAGACCGCGCTCGAGCGCATCGCCACCGATGGCGGCAACGGCGCTCACGCGTTCTGTGAAGTCGATACCGAAGGCGCCCGCTGCCAGGCCGAGGCGCAGGACGCGTTGCGCCGCGCCGGCGTCAAGCTCTCGCCGCTCGCCGGCTTGCCGGTATCGATCAAGGATCTCTTCGACGTGGCGGGCCAGTCCACGCGCGCCGGTTCGCGCGTGCTCGCCGACGCCCCGCACGCTTCCGCCGACGCGCCTGCCGTGGCCCGCCTGCGCCGCGCCGGCGCGGTGTTGATCGGCCGCACCAACATGAGTGAATTCGCGTTCTCGGGGCTCGGGCTCAATCCGTGGCACGGCACGCCGCGCTCGCCATGGCGTCCAGATGCCGATACCCCGCGCGTGGCGGGCGGCTCCTCGTCGGGCGCGGCGGCGTCAGTGGCGCAAGGCATGGCGGCGGCGGGCCTCGGCAGCGACACGGGCGGCTCGCTGCGCATTCCCGCCGCGTTCTGCGGCCTGACCGGCTTCAAGCCGACCGCGCGGCGCATCCCCACCGCGGGCATGCTCGCGCTTTCGACGACGCTCGACACCACGGGCGCGATCGCGCCGAGCGTGGCCTGCTGTGCGCTGCTGGACCGTGTGCTGGCCGCGCAAGCCGATACCGACGCGGCGCTCGAGGCCGCCGTGCCGCACTGGCCGCGCGCGACGCTCGACGGCGCGCGGCTTGCCGTGCTCTCGAACTACGTGACCGACGGCATGGATGCAACGGTTGGCGCGGCCTGGGACGCGGCGCTCGCGCGCCTGTCTCGCGCGGGTGCGCAGCTCGTACCGCTGCGCCTGCCCGTGCTCGACACGCTCCCGACCCTCAACCGCTACGGTTTCTCGCCGATCGAGGCCTACGCGGCGCACCGCGCGCGCCTGCCCAGCCAGGCGGAGCGCTACGACCCGCGCGTGCTCGCCCGCATCCGCCACGGCGAAGCGGCAAGCGCCGCCGACTACCTCGACCTGCTCGCGGCACGCGCCGACGCCATCGCGCAAGCGCGCGCCGCGCTCGCGGGCTTCGACGCCTTCCTCATGCCAACCGTGCCGATCGTGCCGCCCGCCATCGACGCGCTTCAAGCCGATGCGGCACACTTTGCGGCCACCAACGCGCTGGTGCTGCGCAACCCCTCGATCGTGAACTTTCTGGACGGCTGCGCAGTGTCACTGCCTTGCACCCCTGCTGGCGAAGCGCCGGTGGGGATCAGCGTTGCGGGCCTCGCGCTGGCCGATGCGCGCGTGCTGGGGATCGCGCAGGCGATGGAGGCCGCGTTGCGTCAGTGAGTCTGCCGCCTGACTGGCGCGCGGCAGGTTCGACGCAGCGCAAGCCGGTCACGCGGCAGCCCCGACGATCGTGGCCGGCTCGCGCGAGTCGGACGACCGGCCGATCGCGCGACTTGCGCGACTTGCGCGACTTGCGCGACTTGCGTCAGGCGGGCCTTCGTCGTCAGTTATAGATATCGAACGAGAAATATTTTTTGGCGATGCGTTGATAAGTGCCGTCGTGAAGGATCGCGGCCAGCGCTGCGTTGATCTGCTGGCGCAGTTCGTTGTCCTCCTTGCGCAAGCCAATCGCGGCGCCCGTACCCAGCGTCTTCGGGTCGTGCAGCGCCGGGCCGGCGAACGCGAAGTCGCGGCCGTTCGCCGTTTTCAGAAAGCCGAGATCGGCCTGCACCGACGATTGAAGCGCGGCATCGAGACGGCCGGACACGAGATCCGCATACACGAGGTCCTGAGTCTGATAGGTGCGGATGATCACGCCTTTCGGTTCCCAGTAGGTCCGAACGTAGGTCTCCTGAGTGGATCCCTGCTCGACGCCGACGCTCTTGCCCCTCAGCGACTCGACGGTCGGCAGGATGTTCGAGCCGCGCTTCGCGACGAGTCGCGGCGGCACGTTGTCGATGGGGTCGGAAAACGCGATTTGCGCGAGACGCTTGTCCGTGACGCTCATCGACGAGAGGATGCCGTCGAACTTCCGTGCCTCGAGCGCGGGGATCATCCCGTCGAACGCATTTTCGACCCACACGCAGCGCGCCTTCAGCCGCTCGCAGATCGCGTTGCCGAGGTCGATGTCAAAGCCCACGAGCTGGCCGTCGGTCGATCTCGACTCGAACGGGGCATAACTGGGGTCGACGCCGAATCGGATCACCGACGGCGTTTTCGCATAGCCGGCACTGGCCGCAAGGGCCAGCACGATTGCAATCGTGAGCTTTTTCATCAGATCTCCGTACTAATATTCAATTTTTTGAGTTGAGTGCCGCATCAGAACAAAGTATGCGAAGGGTGCGATGTCGTGAGCATCGATCCCCCGAAACGGTTCATTCAATGCGCTCTGGTCCGTGGGCAGGCGGCCGTATCGTTCGTCCCGTCGAGAAGGTACTTGTTTGGGCGAACGGCTGGAAATTAAATATTCACCTGCATGGCAGTGGGAAATTCGATGGCACTGGCCATGCTGGTCTGGAGGCGGCCCACGGCCCGCGGGCCGCGCCGTGTCGGAGGGAATGGCTTGATCGGGCTTGGATCTTTCGCAGGGCGACCTATACTAGAGATCAGCCGCGCGGAAGCCGGCCCTGGAGCAGTAACGAACGAGAAGCTACGTTCAATGGGGCGCGGTAGCGGGGCCACGGAAACGCCTGCGTAAGAAACGTGGGCGTTTTCTTTTTGGGGGCTTTATCGGCGGGGCGGCGGGGACAACGGCGCAGAACGCGTATCCCGTGGTTCTAGCGGGTACTTCGCGTCAATCCCTATTACTGACGATGCCCGGACGATCGACCGTTAGCGATCGCCCGACGGCCCCTATGCGGGGCCGGCAAGCTGTAAGAGCATGGGGCCATGGCACCGCTCACCCGCGACACGGGCTGCCCAAATTTTCATCCCTTGGGTTGCTTTTCGATCATCAGGGAAAGATGATCCAGATCTTCGCGCAACAGGGCGAGCGCTTCAGACACGTCGCCCGCGCTCTTCAGTTGACGCCTGGCCGGCCGGATCACGGATTGCACCGCGAGTTCCGCGATCGTATCCGCAATCTCCTCCGCGCTCTTCGGGCCGTCGGGCTTGTACCAGAAGGCGGGCCAACTGCACATCCCGATCATCGTGAACGCCGTCACCTTTGCATCGACCACGCGGAACACGCCGAGTTTCACGCCCGCTTCGATGGCGGCGGTGAAATTGCTGAGGACCGCCCGCTTGGCTTCTTCGTTCGCGCGATAGGCGCGCTCCGGTAGCTGCTGCTCGGTCCGGTCGACGACCCTGAACTCGTTGTGATGGCTCAGTATCAGCATCGTGTGCTGATGGACCAGCGTGCGCAACCATTCCTTCGGGTCGGTATTCGCCTCCGACGTGGCCCGGCTCGAAAGGCGCCGGGCCCTCAATGTCACCTCTTCCACCAGCGCCGTGAGGATCTCATCCTTGTTCTTGAAATAGTAGTAAACCGCCGTGCGTGTCATACCCAACGCTTCCGCGATCTCCTGCATGGACGCGCCGCCGAATCCCTTCTCGATGAAGAGCCGCGCCGCCGCGTTCAGGATCTGCTCCTTTTGCGCCTCTGCGTGTACCTTTGCCACGAAAACACTCCTGTAGACGTGCGGCGGTCCGCACCTCGCCTCACCCGATGGCTACTGGCCTATTGTTGCCAACACCGGCACGCCAGCGCGCATGAGGCCCGATGTCATGCGCCCCGAACGAGGCGATTTTACCTGATTGTCAAATTTTTAACGTAGATGATTGATGCCGCCGCGGCGCCAATGTATAGCCGCTGCCGGGGCTCATCCTCTTGAATCGTCCCAAAAGTGCCGCGCGGCCGGCCCTGACACATGGCGAGCCGCATCACCGGGTTAACGTCCATGTCGAAATATTTGACACATACGTCTAACACTCTTAGCATCGTGACTCAGCTGGACAGGCACCCGCCTCCACGCTGCGGCGATCGCTCCGGGAATGTTCCATTTCCACATCTTCTGCACGATCGCCGGCTTCCATGACACAAACGGGAAACCGCCCGACGTATCGTCCGCCACCAGTGCGAGCACCGGCGGACAGCGCGATTCCTCCCCTCACAAATCATTAGCATTACTAATTACATAGCAATAAGACGGAGACAGTCATGCGGAAAAAGAGTCGACTCGCGCTGAAACGAATCGTCTGCGCGATCGGATGGACGGTCATCGGCGGCACTGCCCATGCACAGGGCAGCGTCACGCTTTACGGCATCCTCGATGGCGGACTGCTATACACGAGCAAGACGTTGGACGCTGCGACGGGCCAGAACGCCGGCCATCAGTTTTCGGCGACCGACGGCGGCATGTCGCCGACGCAGTTCGGCCTGACGGGAACCGAGGACCTCGGTGCTGGCCTGAAAGCACGCTTCAAGCTGGAAAGCGGCATCAGCATCATGAACGGTGGATTCAACAATTCCAACGGCAATATGTTCGGCCGTCAGGCTTATGTGGCGCTGGATAGTCCGTACGGCACCGTCACGGCCGGCTTGCAGTTTTCGCCGTTCTTCCTCGCCATCTACGACACCGATCCGCGCGGCTTCTCGCAATTCGGCAGTGGCCTCGAGCTCTACGTCGACAACGTGCTGGGCACCGGCGCGTTCAATGCGAACGGTATTTCCTGGGCGAGCCCCGACATCTATGGCTTCCGGGGCAGCGTGATGCTCGCGCTGGGCGGCAGCGCGGGCAATTTCCAGGCAGGCCGGCAATACTCGGCGAGTCTGCAGTACGAGAACGGCAGCCTTCTGGTCAATGCAGCGATCTATTCGGGCAACAGCGGCGGCACGGTAGATACGCCGGTTCCGTCGACGCTCGCGTACTGGGGGCGCACGCTCGGTGCGACCTACAAGTTCGGCATCGTCACAGCGAAGCTGCAATTCGTGAACTACAAGGTCGCCCAGTCGTTCAACTCCAATGTCTACAGCGGCGGGCTCGACTGCTACGTGACGCCCCAGCTCGACCTGAACGGCGGCGTCTATTTCACGAGCGACCGCAATCACACCGCGAATCACTCGATCATGGGCGCGCTAGGCGCCACCTACTCCGTTTCGCGGCGCACCTCCTTCTATGCGCAAGTTGGCGTGGTCGACAACCACGGCGCGATGGATACCGGCTTGTCGCTCAACAACGCGCTCTATGGCGTGCAAGGCACAACGATCGGTGCCAGCGCAGGCATCCGGCACACCTTCTGACGCACCGCGCACGAGCAAGGCCAATCATCCACATCATCAAGGAGTACAAATGATCAAGCTGACTTTGCGCTGTAAAGACGGCGCGAATTTCGTTACGGGCAACTTCCATCCCGCCCCGGCGGGGCGCGTCGCCCAGGATTACCCGATTGTCGTGGCAATTCACGGCGGAACGTATACAGCAGACTTTTTTCATATCGAAGGCTGCTCGCTCTTCGAGCGCGCCGTTGCGCTGGGCATTCCGGTCTTCACGGTCAACCGGCCCGGCTATGCGGACAGCGTGAAAAAAGACGGCCACGATTGCTCGATCGTGTCCAACGCCGAGCTTCTGAACGATGCACTATCCGAGTTGTGGGAGACCCAACGCGAGAATGCCCGGGGCATCTTTCTGGTCGGGCACTCGATCGGTGGCGCGATCGCCATTCAGATGGCCGCGCTCGACAAGACGTGGCCATTGCTTGGCCTCTCGATCTCCGGCGTCGGTGTGCGCGAGCCCGACCCTGTCCTGGAGCAATGGCGAACGCTGCCGCCGGACGAATTGATCGAGATCCCGCCGCCAGCCAAAGACCAGCTGATGTACGGCCCCGCAGGCACCTTTATTCCCGAGCGAGCGCACGCCGCGCACCGCGCGGACCATGCGATGCCACGACAGGAGCTGCTCGATATCGCCTTCGAGTGGCCGCGCCTCCTTCAGGAAGCGGCCCCCCGCGTCGACGTTCCGGTGCACTACAGGCAGCCGGAATTCGACAATCTTTGGGTCGTGAACGAAACCGAAGTCCAGGATTTCGCCTCCCGCTTCGTCAGTTCACCATGGGTCGATGCGCAGGTCTTCAAGGGCGCAGGCCACAACATCGACTTTCACCGGCTCGGCGAAGCTTTTCACCTTCAGCAACTCGCATTTGCGCTGGGCTGCAGCGTCAGCACCGCGAGCCCGGCGTAGATCGTCCTGCTGCGACGCAATGTCGGGCCAGTACAGGGCCCCTACGACCCATGAGTTAACGTTTAGCTCAAATATTTGACGTGTATGTCAAATGCGCCTAATATGACTCCATGTTCACGCTGCCTCTCGCCAATGCCCTCATGAACTCAAGCGCTTCCACCCTCCGCGCCGCCCAGGCAACTGCTGGATTCCTCAATACCGACTGGAATCCGCGCGATGTCCCGTCCGGCACGCTCACGACCAACGTGGTGCTGCGCACCGCCGACCAGGCGGCCACCGGCGGCTCGCTATACCGCCCGGCGACCCCCACGGACACGGTGGTGTGCGTCATGCACCCCCGCGAGTTCATGGCCTGCCACTACCTGATCCCCGATATCGTCGGCGCGGGCTATGCGGCCTGGTCGCAATCCCCGCGCTCGGTCGGCAACGATCTGCGGCTGGAACATGAATTCGCGCTGTACGACGTCGCCGCCGGCCTCCAATACCTCCGGGCCGCGGGCTTCACGCGCATCGTGCTGCTGGGCAATTCCGGCGGCGCAGGGTTGTATGCGATGTATGCGCAGCAGTCCGCGCTGCCGGGCGCGCAGCGCATCGCCCGCACCCCGGGTGGACGGCCCACGCAGCTGGCCGAGCTCGACATGCCCGTCGCCGACGGCTTCGTGCTGGTCGGGCCGCATCCGGGTCAGGGCGCGCTGCTGTTGAACTGCATCGATCCGAGCGTGACGGACGAAAACGATCCGCTGTCCGTCGATCCGTCGCTCGATCCGCTCTCGCCTGCCAACGGCTACGCGGGCAAGGAAGGCACGCGCTACAGCACCGAGTTCATCGAGCGCTACCGTGCTGCACAGCGCGCGCGCGTAGCCCGCATCGACGAGCATGCCAGGGCGCTGATCGCGCGCCGCCAGGCGGCCCGCCAGCGCGTGAAAGAGGCTGGCGCGAAGGGGTTGAAGGCCACACCCGAGGACCGCCGGCTGGCCGGCCACACGCCGATCTTCAACGTCTGGCGCACCGATGCGGACCTGCGCTGCTTCGACCTCACGCTCGATGCGTCGGAGCGCAAGTTCGGCTCGCTCTGGGGCGCCGACCCCTATGCCTCCAACTACGGCGCGGTCGGCTTTGCGCGCCAGTGCACGCCGGAAAGCTGGCTGTCCACCTGGTCGGCGCTGTCGTCCAACGCCTCGCTGTCGGCAACGGCAGCGTCCATCACGCAACCGGTGCTGGTCGTCGAATACACGGGCGACCAGGCGTGCTTCCCGGGCGACGTGCAACGCATCGTCGAGGCCATCGCAACGCCCGGCAAGCGTCACTTGCGCGTGCGCGGCGACCACCACGGCCGCGCGCTGACACCCGATGAAGCGCCGGGCCGGCTCGAGGCTGGCCGCCTGCTCGCGCAATGGCTGCACGAGCAGTTTCCGCTCTGATCCAGCGCCGATTCATTGCGCTGGGCGCATCGAGCGCCCAGCCATCGCCATCCCGATTCCTTTTGGAGGACAACCGATGTCCGAACGCACTCTCCCTGCCCTGACGCTGCGAGGCGTCGACCATACGGCGCGCCCCACCTGGCGGTTGCGCGAGACCGTCGAGTTCTACGGCGACAAGCTCGGCCTGCCGCTGATCCACGTGATCTCCGCGCGCGGCTGGGGGCCGCAAACGCACCCGGACTTCCTGCATTTCTTCTTCGATAGCGGCAACGGCAGCACGATTGCTTTTTTCTACTACCTCGGCAGTGAAGAGCCTGCGGGAATGCGCGAGCGTGCCGCCGTCCGGCCGCTGCCGGACGACCACGTAGCCGACGCCACCCATACCGCCTGGCTCGTCGACGGCCCCGACGAGCTCCGCGCGTGGAAGCAGCATCTGGAAGCGCAGGGCCTGGACGTGTCGGTGGAGACCCGGCATGAAGTGATCGAATCCATTTATGTACGCGACCCCAACGGCTACTTCGTGGAGTTCACGCACAAACTGCGGCCGCTGACGGCGCTGGATGCGGCCGATGCCTGGCTGACGCTGCAGGCAGCAATGGGACTGGAGGACGCCGCACGCGCGGGTGGCCATGCGCTCGACAGCGTGGATGCGATCTGGAACCGCAAGGCGGCGTTGCTGAGGGAACACGGGGTGGCCTCCGGTGCGCCGGTGAGCATTGCCGTTCCCCGAGTGGAGGAGTTCGCACCCCTCGTGCATGCCGCGCAGCGGCATCCGGATTGCCGCGTGCATGAAGGTAAGGAATACGATGTAATCGAGGCGGACGGCCCCGTCGAATTCGAACGCAAGGCACTCGGTTTCAAGCCGGCCTTGTGGTACGGCATGCTGACCGGCGGCGTGCATGGGCTCATCGAGCGTTTCGACCGCGACGTCCTGCGCATTGCGCCGGCACAATCCTGAGCAGGCGCAGGAGGAGACCACCATGCAGACCCATGTCGAACACCCGATTGCCGGCGTCGTGTACCCCACTCCGGCGCGCGCCGAAGCCGCGCTCGCCAGCGGTTCCTGGATCGCCACGACCGTCGGCGACGCGTTGCGCGTGAGTGCCCGGCGCCATCCGCAGCGCGCGGCCTTTATCGGCGACGAGCGCAGCATCAGTTTCGCCGAGCTCGACGAGGCGACCGAACGACTCGGCGCCGCCCTTTTGACATCCGGGCTCGTGCCGGGCGACCGGGCCATCTTTCAGCTCGGCACCACGATCGAGACCGCCATCGCGCTGCTGGCCTGCTTCAAGGCCGGCATCGTGCCGGTCTGCTCGCTGCCTCAACACCGCGAGATCGAGATCGGCCAGCTCACTGAGCAATCCGGCGCGCGCGGCTACTTCGTGCAGGCGGACTTTGGAACGAGCTTCGACCTGCCGGCCTTTGCCGAGTCGATGATGGCGCGCCATGCCTCGCTCGAGCACCTCGTCATCGTGCGCGGAGAACGCGCCGGCGCCGCCAGTCTGCAAGCGCTGATCGACGGCATGCCGCTCGAACGGGCCCGTGAGCACCTTGCCCGCGCGCCCATTGGCCTTGCGGATGTGCTCAGTTTCCAGCTCTCCGGCGGCACCACCGGCGTACCCAAGATCATTCCACGCTTTCATGCCGAGTACCTGGGCCACTCCGCCGGCTGGATGCGGCGCTACCGCATCGACGCCGACAGCCGGCTGATCTGGTCGCTGCCGCTGATGCACAACGCCGGCCAGCTATACACACTGATTCCCGCCGCCCTGTCGGGCGTCACCGTGGTGCTGATGCCCAAGGTGGACATTCCGCGCATGCTGGACCTGATCGGGAAGCACCGGGTCACGCACGCGCTGTCGATCGGGCCCATCGCGCCCCAGCTGATGGCCTATCCGGACATCGCGCGCCACGATCTGTCGTCGCTGAAGCTGTTCTCGACGCTGAGCCGCTCCGATACCCTGGAGGCCCATCTGGGCGTGCCTTGTTCGAACCTGTACGGCATCACCGAAGGTCTGCTGCTCGGCTCGCCGGCCGACGCCCCCGCCGAGGCGCGCCATGAGACCCAGGGCCGCTCCGGCTGCGACGATGACGAGATCCGGCTGCTCGAGCCCGGATCCGAACGCGCGGTGCCGGAAGGCCAGATTGGCGAGCTGTGCTTTCGCGGCCCCTCGAGCCTCACGGGCTATGTCGCGAGCCCCGAAGCCAACGCCCAATCCTTCACCACCGATGGCTTCTACCGGACCGGCGACCTGGTCACCGCACGCCGGATTGGCGACGCGCTCTATTACACGTTCGAGGGACGTCTGCGCGACAACGTCAACCGCGGCGGCGAGAAGATCGGCTGCGAGGAGGTGGAAGGCCATGTCAGCCAGCATCCCGCCGTGGCCGACGCCAAGCTCGTGGCCATGCCCGATCCGTTCTACGGCGAGAAGGGCTGCATCTACATCATCGCGCGCCCCGGCATGCCGGCGCCGGACGTGCAGGCGCTCGGACAATTTCTCGTGGAGCGCGGCCTCGCCAAATACAAGTGCCCCGAGCGCGTCATGGTGGTCGATGAGTTTCCGCTCACGCGTGTGGGCAAGGTGGACAAGCCGGCGATGAAGCGGCACATCGCCGGCATCCTGGAACAGGAGGGCAAGCGATGAACGCGCCGGCTCCGATCGACTACCTGCCCTACCCGCGCGACTGCGAACGCGCATCAGCAACCTCCAAGACCCAGGACGACACACCATGAAGATCGACATCGTGGGCGCCGGCCCGGCCGGCATGTATTTCGCACTGCTAGCCAAGAAGCACAATCGCGCTCATCAAATCCGCATCTACGAACAAAACCCCGAGGGCGCGACTTATGGCTGGGGCGTCGTGTTCTCCGACGTCGGCCTGTCCTTCCTCAAGGAAGCCGACCCGGCTTTCTTCGAGGCGTTCATCGCTCACCATGAGCGCTGCGACTACATGGAAATCGTGCACCGGGGCACCCACGTGCAGGTGCACGGCAACCACTTCTCGCGCACCTCGCGCATCGACATGTTGCGGGTTCTGCAGCATGCATGCGAGCGCGAGGGGATCCGCTTCGAATACGGCCGGCGCATCGACGATGTCCGTGCGCTTGCCACGGACTGCGACTTGCTGGTGGCCGCCGACGGCGGCAACAGCGCGGTGCGCACCCAATTGGCCGCACACTTTCAACCGCAGTTCGTCAGGCGCCGCAACAAGTTCGCCTGGTACGGTACGCATCAGCGCTTCCACCCCGTCTCGCTGATTTTTCGTGAAACCGAGCATGGCGTGTTCATCGCGCACAGCTATCAGTACAGCCCCGAACTGTCGACCTTCCTGGTCGAGGTCGATCCCTCGACCTGGCAACGCGCCGGGCTCGACAAGGCGAGCGAGGACGAGAGCCGGCGTTTCTGCACCGAGGTGTTTCGCGCCGAGCTGGGCAGCAACGAGTTGCTGACCAACCGTTCGCTCTGGTTCGAAGCGAACATCGTCAGCAACGAGCGCTGGAGCCACGGCAACATCGTCCTGCTCGGCGATGCGCTGCGCACCGTGCACTTCTCGCTCGGCTCGGGCACGCGCATGGCGATGCAGGACGCGATCGCGCTGCACCGCGCGGTGGCGGCGCATCCGGACAGCCTCCCCAGCGCGTTCGAGGCATTCGAGGCCGAGCGCCGGCCCGCCTCGTCGAGCTTCCAGAGCGCGGCGGCGAAAAGCCTCGACTGGTACGAGAACGTCGCCGACAAGCTGCACCTCGATCCGCTGCGCTTCGCCTACGACTATATGCGCCGCACCGGACAGGTCAGCCACGAGGACCTCAAGCAGCGCGACCCGCGTTTCGCCGCGGCCTGCGAAGCGCTGCAGGGTAGCCCCGTGGTTGCCTGATACCCGCACCTTCGAATAGAGGAAGACACCGTGACCCAGCTTTACCGCATCGGGCAAATCGTGCCCAGCTCCAACACGACGATGGAGACCGAGATTCCCGCCATGTTCCGCGCACGCGAGGCGATTCGCCCCGACGAGCGCTTCACGTTCCACTCGAGCCGAATGCGCATGCACAAGGTGACCCGGGAGGAACTGGCTGCGATGAACAAGGAGGGGCTGCGCTGCGCCGCGGAACTGGCCGACGCACGGGTGGACGTGATGAGCACCGCGTGCCTCGTGGCCATCATGGCGATGGGTCTCGGGTATCACCGCCAGACCGAGCGGGAACTGACCGAAGTCGCGCGGGCCAACCAGTGCCTCGCCCCGGTGATGACATCGGCTGGCGCGCTGGTCGAAGGGCTGAAGACGCTGGGTGCGCGCCGCATTGCGCTCATGGCGCCTTACATGAAGCCACTGACCGACCTTGTCGTGCAGTACATCGAGCACGAAGGGATCGAAGTCGCCGATGCGATCTGCTTCGAAATTCCCGACAATCTGGAAGTGGGCCGGCGTGACCCGCTGCAATTGCTGGAAGACGTAAAGCGCCTGGATACGCGTGGCGTCGACGTGATCGTCGCATCCGCATGCGTGCAGATGCCGTCGCTGCCGGCCGTCCAGCGCATTCAGGATGCGACCGGAATTCCAACGGTGTCGACTGCTATCTGCACGGTACGGCGGATGCTCGAGCATCTCGATTTGGCGCCGGTGGTGCCAGGCGCCGGTGCGTTGTTGCAGGCGGTGTGATTCGTGACAACGCGGCGTTCACGCCCATGTGCCGGATTCGGGCCGGCGCACAGATGACCTGGCGCCGTGAAACGGCCCGCACCCGTATGGCGACCCAGAAACGGTGCGGGCCGCGCAGCAGAATCAGTGCGCTGCCACAGGGTCGGCGTGATGCGGCGCACGCCAGATCACGCCGATCAGCAGCCCCAGCACGGACAGTGCTGCGATATACCACGCCGGCGCCATCACGATGCCCTGCTTGCCCACGAGATAGGACGCGAGCGCCGGCGCGGTGCCGCCGAACACGGCATAGGCGACGTTGTACGACAGCCCGAAGCCCGTGAAGCGAACTTCAGCCGGAAACGACTTGACGATGATGTAAGGCCCGAGCGTGATCGTGCCGATGATGAATCCTCCGGCGATATAAAGCGGCCAAACCGCGGCGCTCTTCGCGGCAAGCGCCATGAAGAAGGCCACACTCACGGCCAGCATCGCGGCGCTGCCGATCGCATAGGCGCGGCCGCCGCCGATCTTGTCCGCGGCCCAGCCCGCCACTGAGCTGCCCATAATCAGACCGAGTATCGACCACGAGTTATTGGTGAACACCTCCCTGGGCGCAAAGTGAAACTGCGTCTGCAAAAGCGTGGGCGTGTAAAGGAAATAGAGAACGAAAATTCCCGAGAACACCCACGTAACCAGCAGGCCGACAAGCACCGCCTTGCCATGCTGCGTGAGCACGACCGAAAGCGGCAGCCGCGAGTCGGCTTGACGCTTCACACGAAGGGCCTCGAACACCGGCGTTTCCTGCAAGTAGCGGCGCAGATAAACCGAGATCAACCCGAACAGACCGCCGGCAATGAAAGGAACACGCCATCCCCATGTCGTGAGGCTGTCTGCGTCGAGATTGCCGATGAGAAACTTCGCGCTCAATGCGCCAAGCAGGATGCCCGTGCACAAGCCCGACATCAGCAGGCCGCATGCGAGACCGACCCGGTCACGCCGGACATGTTCCGCACAGAAGATCCATGCCCCCGGCACCTCACCGCCGACCGACAAACCCTGGAGCACGCGGCATAGCAGGAACAGCAAGGGCGCACCGAGGCCGAACGTGGCATAGCTGGGCAAGAGTCCGATTAGCAGCGTGGGAGCGGCCATCAGGAACAGGCTCAGTGCAAACATCTTCTTGCGGCCTATTCTGTCGCCGAAGTGCGCAAAGAAGATCCCGCCGATGGGGCGCACCAGATACCCGGCCGCGAAAATGCAGAACACCTCCAGTTGCGCGAGCCACGGCGGCGTGTGGGGCGGGAAAAATACCGTTGCAAGCAGCTTGGTAAAGAACACGGCAACGATGAAGTCGTAGTACTCGAGCGCGCCGCCCAGCGACGCAAGCGAGAGGGTCTTGATGTCGTTGCGGCTCATTGAGCGCCCTTCCAGGGCAGCCTGATCCGTACGGATAGGGGTAGAACTCATCGCTGATCTCCAAACACAGATTGAATCCGAGGCCGACGCACGCCTCACATAATCAGTACACTGATCATATGGGTGGAACATGAGGACAAAAGTCCCAAGGTTCCCGATCTTGTTGCGAAGTGCCGTTTTCTTGTTAGCGGCGGCTACTCGGACCGTGGGGTGGAAAAGATTTGCTCCGTCATCAATTATTCAGTACGCTGACGGTTTACGTTGTATCCGGAAAAAATGCCGTGCGCAACATCCTTTGTCGAGTGTTCAAGGGAGGGTTTGTCCTGATTCGTTCGTCGTCCCGATACAGGCCGGCCTCCTGTTCGAACCGACGTTTGTGACAGGTGAGCAGGACGCCGTTAAACTTGCATAGTTAGTGCTTTTCAAAAGGTCGAACATGGGCACCGTTGCCGATACGAAAGCTGCCAGCGCCACCATCGAAACCGGGCATTTGTGGCAGCGCCCTGGCTTTCTCATCCGCCGTCTCAATCAGATTCATATCGCGCTGTTCTTCGAGTGCTGCAAGGGCTTCGAAATCACACCGGTTCAATACGGCCTGTTGACCACCCTGAGTGAGCGGCCGGGACTCGACCAGACCTCCCTGTGCGCCGAAGTCGGTGTCGACCGCACAACGATGGCCGATGTGTTGCGCCGGCTCGAGGAACGTGGGCTCGTCAAGCGCGAGCCGAGTCCCGCCGACGGGCGCCAGAAGATCGCCAATATCACCACCAAAGGACGTCGTGTCATGAACGAGATGTACGAGAGCATGCGCGAAGCCCAAGTCCGGTTTCTTGCCCCGCTGGATCCAAAAGAGCGCGCCGAGTTCGTTCGCATGATGATGCTGCTGGTCGAAGGCAATAACCAGTACGGACGTACATCGCTGAAACATTTCGACTGAAAGTCCACTGGCGTGCGCCATCAGAAGCGATGCAGGATTCCCACCCGCGCGAGCAGTTGCTTGTCGTTGCTCGATGCGCTCGATACCGCCATGATCCACGCCTGGGGATCGTGCTCCCCGCTCACCTTCTGGTACACCGCTTCCGTGTACAGCAAGGTAGCTTTCGACAGCGCGTAACGCAGGCCCAGTGCAAACTGGTTGGCCTTGTTGCCGGCGAGCACCGCATTGCCTTTCATCAGTTCGTAGTCGCCACCCACCGATAAAGCCGGCGTCGCCTGATAGTGCGCGCCGATCAGGTACACGTTGATCGTCGCGTTGTTTGCCGTGTTTTTCGTGTTCGTGTACAGCACGTTAATGCCGGACAGACCGAACCGGTACTCCGCACCGGCGCCGAAGTTGCGTATCCCGCCTATACCGTCCGAGAGTTGCGCGTAGCGCTGATACGTGTACGCCGCGCCGACGGAAACCGGGCCATTGGAATAATTGACGCCGAAGCTGTTGCCGTCATTGCGCGCCACCGAGCCCGCGGCGCCACCAAAGCCGTATTGCGCCCCGGCCGACAGTCCGTACCAGGTGGGCGTCGTGTATTTGACCGAGTTCGGCATGGCGGTGCCGGACATGCGATCGAAGTTCGAGCTCCCGGTTGAGTTGCCAGGAATGCCAAGCGCGGAAAACGGCCCCTGTCTGAAACCATAGAGTCCCGCGATGGAGATCGAATTGTCGAAGCGCAGCAACGAGTCGATCATGAAATCGTACTGCTCGCCGAGCGTCAGCTTCCCGTAGCGGTCATTCGCAAGCCCCACATAAGCATTTCGACCAAAAAGTCCGCCGCCATTGGTCGGAAAAATGGCGCCCGTACCGAGATTGAACTGGTCGATCAGTTCGAATATCGCCTTATTGCCGCCACCGAGGTCTTCTGTGCCCCGCAGGCCCCACAGGTTGGGCGTCGCGATGCCGTTGTCCATCGTGTAGGCGTGGCCACCTTTCGCATTGGTCACCATCGTAATGCCCGCGTCCAGCGCCCCCCAGAGTTGCACGGAAGACTGCGCATGCACGGATGCGGCGGCCACGAAAGTCCATGCCGTCGCAGCTGCGGCCCATGACATTTTCATTTCGAATCCCTGTTCGAGAGGTCGCAAGAAGGCCTCCCTGTGCGAACGCACAGGGAGAAACTTCCTGATTGAAGTGAGCGCTTTCAGTTACTTCGATATGTCCCGGTGGCAGGTTTCCGGGACAAAAGCGACACCGACGATCAGCGAGATACCCGCGACGACTACGGGGTACCAAAGGCCGAAGTAGACGTTCCCCTTCGCCACCGCCATCGCCGAAACCACAAACGGCAGCATCCCGCCAAACCATCCGGATCCGACATGGAACGGGAGTGACAGCGACGTATAGCGGATCCTCGCGGGGAACAGTTCGACCATGAACGCGGCCATGGGTCCGTAGATCATCGCCAGATACATGATCAGCACCCACATGAGGAACACGACCATGGGGGCGTTGATCCGCTCGGGATCGGCGTGTTGCACCCAGCCGGCCGCCAGCAGCGCATGCTCCAGGGCTTGCTGGTCGGCCCCATGCACAGTCAAACCGCCGATGGTGGTTGCGGTGGTTTGACCCGCTTGCAGCGGGACCCGCTGGTACGAAACCCCCGATGCAGTCAGCAATGCGCGAATACGGTCGCACTCGGACTTCGGCGCGCCAAACAGCGAAAAGCGGCAATCATCGGCATGGACAACCACGGGCGAGCGTTGCTGGAACGCTTCCAGTTCGGGATTCGCGTAATGGGTCAGCGCGTGAAAGATCGGCTGCGTCGTGAGCATCAGCAACAGACAGGCGCTCATCATGATCCACTTGCGGCCGATACGGTCGGAAAGCCATCCGAAGAGCAGATAGAACGGGAAGACACCGATCAGCGCAATGGAGAGGTAAAGATTGACGGTGTTGGGCGCGACCTTCAACGTATTCTGCAGAAAATACATCGTGTAGAAGTGGCCGGTCCCAAACACGACCCCGACACCCGACGCGGTGCTAAACAGCATGATGAGCACATACTTGAGGTTCTCCCACTTGCCAAAGCTCTCGCTAATCGGAGACTTCGACAACGTGCCCGCGTGTTTCATTGCCTGAAATGTCGGCGATTCGGCCAGCCTGGTGCGAAGATAGACCGAGATCAGAAGCAAGATCAGCGATACCAGGAACGGCACGCGCCAGCCCCACTCCTGAAACGCAGCGCTGTCCATCAACGCCCGACTGGCGCTCACTACGGCGATCGAGGTCAGCAGACCCAGGGTTGCCGTAGTCTGCAAAGAACTGGTGTAAAAGCCGCGGCGGTGCGCAGGTGAGTGTTCGGCCAGGTAAGTCGCCGCGCCGCCCGTTTCCCCTCCCAGCGCGAAGCCTTGCATCAGTCGCAGCACGACGAGCAATAGCGGCGCGAGCATGCCGATTTTCGTGAAAGGCGGCAGCAGCCCGACACCGACGGTCGCCATGCCCATCAGAACGATGGTGGCCATGAAGGTGTATTTGCGGCCAATCCTGTCGCCGAGCCGGCCGAAAAACAACGCACCGAGCGGACGAACAAGAAACCCGGCGCCGAACGTGGCGAGACTGGCCAGAAATGCCGTGGTTTCATTGCCGCTGGGGAAAAACAACGTACTGAACGTGCCAGCTAGCGCGGCGTAGATATAAAAGTCGTACCATTCGAGCAGTGCGCCAAACGAGGACGCGACGATCAGCGTCAACTCGTGCCGGGTGACAGGGCGCGCCGAGGACGCCGACCTGGGGATATCCATTGTCTCTCCATGCAGGCACGATGGCCTTATATTTAATAGTTATACTGATTAATAGCGGCGAGTCCATATCGCCGGAAATCGCCTCACGACATGACACTGGAGCGAACGCGCGACGTTTCACGCGCCCGCTCCTTGTTACCTGCTATCGCGCCGCGAGCATGTCGAGCGCTTCGTCGCACGGCATCACGGCAGCATACTTCTGCGCCATATCGAACAGATTGGCATCGTGCGGCGCGATGGCGCGATCGCCGACACAATCCGACAACACGAAAGGCCGAAAGCCATACTGCATGGCATCCACGACGCTCGAGCGCACGCAACCGCTTGTCACCGCCCCCGCCACCACCAGCGTTTGCACGCCACGCTGCGCGAGCCACGCGGCCAACGAGGTCCCGAAGAACGCCGAAGGCACCGTTTTTCGCACCACGAGTTCCCCTTCGCGAGGCGTCAATTGCGGCACGATCGCGCTGTTGTGTGCGTGCTCCTTCAACGTGAGCAAGCCAGGAACCTTCAGTGTGAATATGTTTTCGTCCGAGTCGTCGTCGGCAAAGACGATGCGCGTATGCGCGATCGGCCAGCCCTGTTCTCGGGCATGCGCGAGGAGCGGCACCGTATTGGCAATCGCCTGCGCAATGTTGCCGCCGCCAAACACGGCCGGATCGGCGAAGCCGTTGACGAAGTCGATGATGAGCAGCCCTGCCTGCCCCTTCGGCTGTAATGGCGTCCCGAAGCTTTGGCGCTGGTAGGTGTCGATATCGCTGGGCATAGGTTGCTCCTATCGGTCGAGTACCACGCCATTGCGCACGACTGCCTCGCCGTCGAGGTAGACGTCGCAGTGCCGCAGAGGAATGTCGATGTGGCAGGTGGTCGTGCGTTTTCCGCCGGCCTCGTTGTTGGGCCCGAGAGAGAACAGAAAATTGCCCTCGAAGGCACGCGCATCCATCCCGATGGTCGCCTCGCGGTCGTAGAGCCCGAGCGTCGACCAGTGGGCACGCGGTTGCAGCCCCCAGCCAATATGCGAGATCGCGTAGGCCTCGGGATCGTTGAAGCTGGCCATGTATTCGGACAGTAACTGCGCGTCGATCGCGCCTTCGATGCGCGTGGCGAAGCCCTGCTCGACGGTCAATGCGATCGGGGCGTTCACGTAACACTTTTGCGGCAGCAGAATATCCCCGCGATCGATCACGATACGCCCGTGTGCGCCGCCCTCGTTCGGGAACGTCAATGCGAAACCGCTTGGCCAGTGGTCCCACCGTCCGGGCTCATCCACATAACCATATTCCGCGATCGGCTCGAATTCACCGAGCGGGCAGCGAAAATCCGTGCCTGCCCCGGAAACGATGCGCATCTCTTTCGCCCGCGCAATGCGCGCTCGCGCGGCCAGTACGCGCTCGCGATCCGCCTCGGTGGGCACGAGCCGCGTCAGCACTTCGGGGGGCTCGACGGCGAGCAGAATCTTCGTTCCGGTCTTCAGGATATCGAGTTGCTCCGGCGAAAACAGCAACGTCATCAGGTCGAGCACGAGGTCGCTTTCCTTGAGCGCCGCAATGGCGGCCCGGTTTCCGGTCAGCGGCGTCGTGCCCAAATAAGCCAGCGAATCGCGGCTCAGGGCCTTCTCGCCATTGACGGGCGGCAGATCGAGCCGGTTCACGACCGCGCCCATCGACTGGGTTGCAATCAGCGCGGTCGCGAGCGTCTGCGGATGTGTGGCCGAGCTGGTCAAAATCGTGACGTTCTGCCGGGGTTCGAGCCGCGATAGCTTGAGGACCTTCGTCCACGCTTCGACCATCTGGAAGTCACTAACAGGCATCTCGCCTCCTTGATTGTGTGAATCAGCAAACAATGGCTGACGAAGACGGAAGCGCCACGCCAAGAAAATCGCCGAATGCGCGATAGAATCCGGGCGCGTTGTCCCACGGAATCATGTGGCCGGCATCCGGCACTCGCGTGTCCTGCAGTTGCGGGGCGAGCGCGCGCATCGCTTCCACGTCCGCGTCGCGAACGACGTCGCCGCGGGCGGCCGTGATCAGCAGCAGAGGAATGGCCAGCTGCGCGAGGTCCGCGTGCACGTCGTCTGTATGGAAGCCTTCGAAGCTGGTACGGACCGCACGCTCATTGCAGGTATGCAGCCACTCGGCGCGCAGTTTCAATTGTTCGTCGGTCCAGGTTGGGCAGTACGCGCGCATGGCCTCGGCGTCCATGCCGCCGCTCGCTTGCCGGATCGAATCGATGTACCAGGGAAGCTGCGCCGGATAGGCGCGCCGCCCGGGCCCGGACACCGGGGGATCGATCATCGCCAGCCGCGCGAGTCCAGCCGGCTTTGCGCGCGCCGCACGCATGCCGATGCGTCCGCCCATTGAATGACCCGCCACGCTATAGCGCTCCAGATTCAGCGCTTGCGCGAAGGCGATGAGGTCTGCCGCCTGTGCATCGAGGCTGTAATCGAGGTCGTTGGAGGACGACGACAGGCCACGCCCGCGCACGTCGAGCACGTAGGTGTCGAACGCCTGGCCGAAGTGCTCGCCGACGAAGCCCCATGTCACAGCGGGGCTGGTGATGCCCGGCACGATGATCACGGGATCGCGCCCGCTTCGCCCGGCCTCTGTCCCGCCGAAGCGCAGATAGTGTTGACGGATCCCGTTCGCATGAACGTTGCCGCCATACAGGAAAGTTGAACGCAGGCTCATAGGGTTCTCCGCTCCGGTATCAATCGATGGCGTGTTCAGTAAGCGCCCGAAAGCAGCGCACCCGCACCCGGCACCACCGCTTCCAGCCCCAGTTGCTTGAGCATCGCGTAGGTCGTGGCGATCGAGGCGGTGATCACCGGCTTGCCCGTCATCGCCTCCACCTTCGCAACAGCAGGCAGTGACGGCATCTGTACACACGCCGAAAGAACGATGGCGTCGGCGTGTTGCGTGTCCATCTGCGCCACGATGCCCGGCAGCAGGCCCGGGTCATGACGCCCCACCTCCAGGTTGTCCGGGATCTCGAGCGCGCGATAGTCCAGCACCTCGTAGCCTTCGTTGCGGATGTAGTCGACCACCAGCTCCGTGAGCGGCTTCATGTACGGCGCGACCACCACGATGCGCCGGGCGCCGATCACCTTGAGTGCATCGACAAGCGCGCCCGCACTGGTGATGACCGGTGCGGCCCCGCCGTTTTCTACGGTGCGCCCGCGCAGACGCTCCTGCGACACGCGGTGATAGCCGTGCCCCATGGCCATGATCGCAACGAGACACGCGTAGCCCAGCACGTCGACGCGCGCATCGCTGAGTTCCATGGCGCAGCGGTCCGACTCGGCATCCATCGCGGCGAGTTCTTCCTTGACCACTTTCTTCATGCGCATCCGGCTCGAATGGAACGTGAACCGCTCGGGACGAATGGACTGGCGCGCCATCAGCATCGCCGGGATTTCCGTTTCCATCGTCGTATTCGAGCTCGGCACGATCTGGCCAATCCGAAAAGTCTTGTACATATCAACCTGCTTCAGTGAGGTTAGAAAGAAGGCTCGTGCACCGGCGCGTCAAAGCCTGAACAGGCGCTCTGCGTTGCGATAGCAGACGAGCTCGCGGACCGCCTCGTCGAGCGGCGCCTGTTCGATGAAATCCGCTGCAATCGCCGTCGATTCGTACGGGTAGTCAACGGAGAACAACACGGCTTGCGGGCCCATCTCACCGATCGCGCCGAGCAGCGCCGGCGCAGAGCACACACCCGACGTCGTGATCACGATATTGGTGCCGATGTAGGCCGACGGCGCGCGCGCCAGCACCACGCCATACGGGTAGGCCGCAAAGCGGCTATCGAAGCGCCAGCGCAGGAACGGCAGCCCTTCGCCCATGTGGCCCAGAATCAGCTTCACGTTCGGGAAGCGGTCGAAAACGCCCCCGAATAACAGACGCAGCGCATGGCTTGCTGTTTCGACGCCCCAGCCCCATGTCGCCCCCGTGAGTTCCGGGTGGCCGTCGAGCACGCGCGGGTTCACGCATGCGTCTGCCGGGTGCAGGTAGAACGGCACGTCGAGTTCCTGCAGCGTCGCCCAGAACGCGTCGTAGGCAGGGTCGTCGTAATACGTGCCGAATGTATGGCCGTTGACGAGCGCGCCCTTGAAGCCGAGTTCACGCACGGCGCGCGTCAACTCTACCGACGCCGCCTCCGGGCTGTGCATCGGCAACGTGGCGAATCCGCCGAAGCGCGCGGGATGGCGCGCAATCTGCCGGGCAAGGAAATCGTTGTTCTCTCTCGCACGCGCAATCGCCACCGCGGGATCGGGTTCGCCCTGAACGCTCGGCCCCGTCTGCGAGAGGATCGTATAGGCGATGCCCGCGCGATCCATTTCATCGAGGCGCTGTTCGTTGAAGTCAGTTAGACGCGCAGCAAGGTCGCGCAAGACCTCGGGCGCAATATGCTGCGTGAAACTCTTCGAGTAGCTCTGGAATCCTGGCGCCGAAAAATGTTCTTCCAGCGCGATCTTGCGAATCCGGTGGGTCATGTCACGTTCCATATAATCAGCGTACTGACGAAATAGGTTTGCGAAATCCGGGAGTAAACCCGGTGTGCGCTATCGGCTAACCCCGCTTGCCAAACAGCCGCGCAATACGGCCCCAGACCACACTCCAGATCAGACTGCCCATGTTGAACTTCTGGGACGCCGGGCTCGCCTGCGGCGCGTCGCTGCCGCCAAGTTGTGCCGTAATGCGTGAGCCAAAGTCGGCGATCATCCGCCGCACAAAGTCCTTGACGAGCCCCGAACGCGAGAACTGCGCGAGGGGTCCCTGTAGCATGTATTCGAGCGTGACGGCCACGCGCGTGCTGGTGCCGCTGGCTTCGGGGCTCAACGCATACGTGACATCGCCATTCGCGCGGGAGCGGCTGATGTTGTCCTGCCCTGCCCCGCGCATGACGGCACGATGCGCGGCATCGTCACGTTCGAGACGCGCCGCGCCCGCGAAATTAGCCGACATCGGGCCGAACTTGATCGCGATTTTCCCCTTCACCGCTTCGTCGTCGTGCTCCGTCAGCTCGGCGCCGGGAAGACAGGCTGTAACGGAGGGCAGATCGCCCATGAAAGCCCACACCTTCTCGAGCGGAAACGGCACGACAAAACTGTCGTCGATCGCGGTCCAGCCTTTTCGCTGCGCGCTTGCCTGGTCACTCGATCCTGTAGTGATTGCCGCTGGAGTCGATGGCGCAGCGGGCACAGCGGGAGCGGCGGTGAAAGTCTCAAAGGTGTGGCTCTGAGGTACTGCCGGAGCGACATGGGCGGCCGGAGCGGCCGCCGCTTCCGGCGCCTGTGCGAGCGGATGGATCTTCAAGTCGGCGAGCACCGCCTTGATCGCCGCCACAATGCCCATGTAACCCGTGCAACGGCACAGATTGCCCGACAATTCGAGGCGGATCCGGGCCTCGTCGGCGTCCGGATAGCGCTGCACGATGTCTCGCGCGGTGATCAGCATGCCAGGCGTGCAGTAGCCGCATTGCAGCGCATGATGCTGTGAAAAAGAACGGCGCAGACGCGCCATGAGCTCGTCGTCGCCGAATCCTTCGATCGTGCGTACCTGCTGACGGTTGCATGCGACGGCAAACGTGATGCACGAGCGTACGGGCTGGTCGTCGACCAGCACGGTGCAGGCGCCGCAGACGCCATGCTCGCAGCCCAGATGCGTACCGGTCAGATGCTGCTCGTCACGCAGAAAATCGCCCAGATGCACGCGCGGCTCGATCTCGCTGCGTACGGGCAGGTCGTTGACAGTCAGTTCGATTACCGACATAAAAACCCTCGTCTACCTGTTAGATACGCCGAACGCCTGCTGCAAGCAGCGTTCAAGCGTCGCGGCATGCATCGCGCGATCGATTGCGTCCGCATTGGGCATCGCGCGGGCCACTGCGTTTTCCAGTGCTTCCGGTGCCGCGGCGTCCGCGCCCTGTTGCGCGATGTGTTGCGCGAGATCGTCCAGCGCAACGGGCGGCCCATCCAGGGCGCCGAGCACGACGCGTGCAAGGCCCGCGCGCGCATCGAACGCGGCCGCGGCGCTCGCATGCGCGAATTCCCCGGTTTTACGGCAGAGCTTGTAATAGCCCCATCGCAGCGACGAACCCAGCTTCGGCAACAGCACGGCAGAAATCATTTCGCCTTCTTCGAGCAGCGTGGTGAACGCGCCCAGCATGAAGTCCGCGGCACGCACGATGCGCGTGCCGCCGCTCCTGACCAGCTCGATCCGTGCATCGAGTGCCGACAAGGCGAGCGGCCAGTCGGCGGCGGGATCGGCATGCGCGAGACTGCCTCCGATCGTGCCGCGATTGCGGATCGCACGATACGCGATCCCTCCGGCCACGAACTGAAGGTAGGGATGGCGCAACAAGGGATGCCGCCCGTCCTCGATCTCCGCGTGCGTAACAGCCGCGCCGACCCGGATCGCATCCCCCGCTTCGGACACCGAACGTAAATCAGGAATGCGCGAAACGTCGATCACCTGGCGAGGACGCGCGAGCCGCAGATTCAGCATCGGGCCCATCGACTGACTCCCGGCAATGGGCTTGGTGCCGGCCGTTGGTCCACCTAGCGCCGCAAGTGCCTCAGGCAGCGTCTGTGCCATCACATAGTCGAATGCGGCGGCCTTCATTGCACCACCTCGTCAGTCAGATCCTGCTTGACGTCGGCTGCATTTGCGTGCTTCGCGGCCGCAATCGCGGCGAGCAGCCGGCGCGGCGTCAAGGGCGTTTCGGAGACGCTGGCGCCAAGCGGATGCAACGCGTCATTGACGGCATTGAAGAGCGCCGCCGGCGGCGCAATCGCCCCGCCTTCCCCCACGCCCTTCGCACCGAACTCGGTATAAGGCGACGGCGTTTCCATATGAATGATCTTGAGCGGCGGTAACTCGGTCGGGCCCGGCAGCATGTAGTCCGCCAGCGTGGAAGTCAGCGGCTGCGCATTATCGTCGTACAGCGTCTCTTCATAAAATGCCGTGCCGATGCCCTGCGCCGTGCCGCCGATGGTTTGCCCTTCGACCACCATCGGGTTGATCATCCGGCCGCAATCCTCGACGATCACATACTCGAGAATATCGACATGGCCCGTTCGCGCATCGACAGCGACAGCCGCCGCGTGCGTTGCATAACTGAAGGCCCCGGTATCAACCTTGGGCTTGAATCCCTGGGTAGCTTCCAGGCCCGCGAGATTGACGCCTGCGGGCAAACGTTCGGGCCGCAGGTACCATGCGGCCGCGATATCGGCGAGCGGCACGCGGCCACTCGCGCCAATCACTTCTCCGGCTTCGAAGCGCACGGCATCGGCTGGCTCGCCCAGCAGATGCGCGCCGATGCTGACAATGCGCGGAATCAGCTCGCGGCAGGTCGCCGCCACCGCGCCGCCTGCCATGACAATGCTGCGCGATGCGTAGGTTCCAGTCGAATAAGGCGTAAGCGCAGTATCGCCATGCACGAGACGGATCTTGTGCAGGGGCACGCCGAGCACTTCATTGGCGATCTGCGCAAGCGTCGTTTCCATGCCCTGTCCGTGGGAATGAATGCCCGCACGCAACTCGAGGCCGCCATCCGCCGTGACGCGGACCGTCGCGAGGTCGTAGCCGGGCACCACGGGCAAGCCCCACGAAGCGAACACGGACGTGCCGTGCGCCGATTGCTCGGTAAAGGTCGCGAAGCCAATGCCGATCAAACGCCCGTCCGGCTCGCCGGCCTGCTGACGCCGGCGCCATTTGTCGACGTCCAGTTGCTCGACCGCCCGCTTCAGGCTTTCCTGGAAGTCGCCGCTGTCGTAGTGCTTCTTGACCACGTTCGTGTACGGCATGTCGGCGCCGCGCACGAGGTTGTCGTGGCGCACTTCCCACGCTTCGCGGCCAACGGCACGCGCGATCGCGTCCATCGTCAGTTCGATGGCAAAGCACACGCCCGTGCGCGCCACGCCGCGATACGGCAGAAAGCCCGGCTTGTTCGTCGCGGCGCATTGGGTACGGCATCGATACCCTCTGAAGTCGTACGGCCCCGGCAGATTGCCGAGCGCCTGCCCCGTTTCCAGCCCAATGGTGAAAGGCCACGCCGAATAGGCGCCACCGTCGATCAGCAGTTGGGCATCGAGCGCGAGCAGGCGGCCGCTTTTATCGGCATAGGCGGTGAGCTCATAGTGATGCTGCCGGGTATTGGCGCCCGCGATCAGATGCTCGCGCCGGTCTTCAATAAAGCGGAAGGGCTTCTTGAACGTCAGCGCCAGCCACGCAATGCACAGCTCCTCCTGCTGCAGCACGCACTTGTAGCCGAACGCGCCGCCCACATCCGGCGAAATCACGCGCACCTGCGCATGATCGATGCCGAGGCACTGCGCAAGCACCGTGCGTATCATGTGCGGCACTTGCGTCGACGTGATCACGACGAGCTGCGACTGCGGATGATCCCAGTACGCCAGCACGGCTTTGCCCTCCATGGGCACCATGCATTGACGCGCGAGATCCACCTTCTGCTTGACGACGACCGGTGCGTCCTTCGCGCGCGCATCGAAGTCGATGTCGGCGATCAGATCGAGGAACAGATTGTCGGTCCAATGCTCATGCACGCGCACATCGGTTCGTTCACGCGCCGTGAAGGCGTTGGCAAACGCAGGCAGTTCATCGAGATCCAGCTCGACCTCTTCCGCAATATCCTCGGCTTGTGCACGCGTTTTCGCAAAGCACATCGCGACAGGCTCGCCAACGAATCGCACCTTCTCCGCAGCGAGCGGCGGATGCGCGGACGGCTTGTACGACGGCAAGCTCGAATCGGCGACGATGTCCGCCGCGCCTTGCATATCCCCGCGCACGATGATTTGATCCGCGTAACGCTGCGGCTTGCCGATGTGCAAGATACGCGCATGCGCAACCGGGCTGCGCAGAAACGCCACCTCCTGCAGGTCGGGGAACGTGTAGTCCGCCACGAAGCGCCCCTTGCCGTGCAAATGGCGCTCGTCCTCGCGACGCCTCACGCGGGCGCCGACGCCACCGCTCTCGACCGGTGCTTCAGGGTGCTCGGTCATGCTCATCGCGTTTCTCCCATTTCCATGCGCCGATGCTCAGACCGGATACGCCAGGTCGTTCGCGATCACCGCCGTGTCATACACCGCCTGACGTTCCTTGAGCAGCAGGACGTTACCACGGCGTGCGAAGCGATCAAAAAGGCGTCCAGCCTGATGCAGCGTGGTGGCGCCTTCTACAAGGGTCTGCAGCAACATATAGTTGCTCTGCGCAACGATCTCTTCGTCGTTGGCATCGAGAATCCGGACGTTCGAGACGAAATGCAGCATTTGCCGCGGCGCGAACATCTGCGTGCGGGCAATCGCTACCGCGCGATCATGGAGCATGTCGCGGCCCTCCGCATACACGAGACCGACCGGCAACCCGCGCGCCGCGTTCTCGTATTCGGTCACGCGGTACAGGCAGCCCTCCGTGAAGAATTCGGGCCAGCGCTCGATGTCGCCCCCATCCAGCGCGGCGCAATATTCGGCATGGAAATCCTCGACGGCTGCGCGTGCGATCAGCGCCTTGTCGTACGCAATGGCCTTTTTTTCGAAACCTGGCAGCATCTAGAACCCCATGACTTCACGATAGTGCTTGTACATCGCCCGAATGGCGGCTTCCGAGATCAGATTGTCTGCGGTGCCGACCTTGTCGCCGTCGAGGCGGATGATGCTGCGGTCGGTCACGGAACGGCGCACGCCTTCCTGCACGAACTTCATCGCCTCGTTGTCCTCAAGGCCGAGAAAGCCCGAGGGGCCCATCAGGTTGCCCTGGCGCAGGCGGTGCCGGGTCATCTCGTCCGAATCGTCTTCATAGCCGAACATGGTCCAGAGCATGACCATGCTGTTCGGGCCATTCGGCACGATATGGCGCACACCCAGGGTGTTCATCTCGCGCTGCACGATCAGGTTCGGCCAGATCGTCTGCATGGTGACCGACCACTCCGAGTCGAACTCCTTCACGAACTCAAGAAAGCGTTCGTCGCGCAGCGTCATGCCCTCGTGGAACGAGCGCATTTCCTTCTTCTTGTCCTCATCCACGCTGGCGTAGAGCGTGTCGCTCTTCGCCGAGGCCATCGTGCCGTGGATGCCGTACTTGCTGTCGGCCACCATCGCGGAGCGGTTGCCCGCCACGAGCAGGCCGAAGACCACCAGAAACGAATGCAGCAGCGTGGCGTGATAGGGGTCCTTCAGGTTCTCGTGATACATCTTCCAGTTGCATGGCAGCTCATTCTTGTAGAAGCCGAGAATGCGCAACGGCTTGCCCGTGAAGACGGCATCGAAGTCCTTCAGGATCTCCGGCGTCAGATACGCCTCGAGCGACTCCATCTCCGACGCGAACGATGCGAATACCACGCCGTTGCGCGCGGCGACAGCAAGCTTGCGCAGTCCATGCTGCTCGTTCCGGAAGTCCTTGGGCATCCCCCCTTGCCGGTTCACACCCCGTTTGAACGGAATGCCCTGCAAGTTGCCCTTCAGGTCATATGACCATTGATGATAGGGACAAACGAACTCTTTGTTATTGCCCCTGCTGTGGCGGCAAAACTCCGCGCCGCGATGCGCGCAGCGGTTTTCGAACACGTTGATCGATCCGTCTTCGGCACGCGACACGACCACCGGAGTCGGCCCGACGTATGAGCGCTTGTAATCGCCCGCGTTCGGCACCTCGGCCTCCAGCGCGACGAAGTTCCAGGTACGCCCGTGAAAGATGCGCTCGACTTCGCGTGCATAGACCGACTCGCTCGTGTAGACCCAGTCGGGGATGGTTTGCAGGCCCTCTTCCGGCCACGCGAGCGAGTCGACGGGCGCGTTTTTGCCTGAAGCCGCGGCGCCACCGATGATGGTTTCACATGAATACACAATTGTCTCCAGAAACTTAATGGGCGAGCTGTTCGAGCTTGCGCAGCTTCACGCTCATATCGGCAAGCTGGTCCGGCTCCACCCGCACGGCCTGTTCCACGAGGCGCCTGAGCGCACGCAACTCGCCCCCCTGGTTCAACGCCAGCACATAAACGATAACGTTCTCGCGCAGTCCGATGAGCAACGTCTTGTCACCGGCACCCGGGCGGGCGATCCAGCGGTCCACGCTTTCGTTCGGCATCCCAAGCATCTGGATGTTCCAGTCATACTGGTCCGTCCAGAACCACGGCGTGGGCCGATACGCGTAGCTCTCGCCCAACATGTTCCGGGCGGCCGCGACCCCCTGCTCCTGCGCGTTCTGCCACGATTCGAGCCGCGTCGCGCGAGCCGCCGCGCCAAGCGGAAAATTGGCGCAATCGCCGGCCGCATACACGTATGGCGCCGAAGTACGGCAATACTCGTCAACGACGATGCCGTTGCTTACGTCGATGCGCGAAGCACGCGCAATCTCGTCGTTCGGCTCCTGCCCGACCGCCACCACGCAAAAGTCGAACGACGATGTCCCGATGGCGCTCGTCACGACGACGGCCGAGTCCGACTCCGCTATACGAACTGAACCCGCGTCAAGGACGATGCGCACGCCATGCGCTTCATGTTTGGCGTGCAGTTGTCCGGAGAACGCAGCCGGCATCGCCTTTGAAAGCAGACGCGCACCGGCCTCGAAGACGACCACCTCCAGGCCGCGCGCACGCGCGCTCGCTGCGAACTCGAGGCCAAGAAAGCCGCCACCGACGACCGCAACAGACTTCGCCCGAGCCATCAGGCTGCGCAAACGCATGGCGTCATCCAGCGTGCGCAGCGATGCGACACGCGGGCCGTGCTGCACGCCAGCGAGACCGCGCGCGCGGCCGCCGGTCGCCAGCAAGCAGCGGTCATAGCGCAGTTCGCGTCCGCTCCCGAGCACGGCCACGCGCCGATGGGTGTCGAGATGCGTCACGTTGGCGACGATGCGCTCCACCGACGCATCGTCGTAAAACGTCGCTTCGTGGAGCCAACCCTTGAAGCAATCGGTATCGTCAGTCGCGAGAAGAACGTCCTTCGATAGTGGGGGGCGCTCGTAGGGCCGCCAGCTTTCATTCCCCACGATGATCACGCGCCCCTCGAAGCCGCCGGCACGCAGCGCTTGTGCAGCACACCCGCCCGCCTGCCCTCCACCCACGACCAGAATCGTATCGTCCATGGCTTCGCCGCTCATCAGAGATCGACCATGATCGCGTCGCCCTCGACATGGACCGGGTACACGCGGATCGGCTGGGTGACAGGCGCACAAACCGCGGCGCCCGTCCTGATATCGAACTTGCCCTGGTGCAGAGGACACTCGATGCAGCCGTCCTCCATATAACCGTCGCTCAGCAAGGCGAACTGGTGCGTGCAAACGTTGTGCGTTGCACGCACTTCGCCATCGAGCAGATACAGGGCGATGTGCTCTTCGCCCAGCCTCACCGGAAGCGGCTCGTCTTCCACGAGCTCCGAAAGGTTCGCCGCAAATACGAGTGCCATTTGAGCTGCTCCGCCAAATTGATCAGTATGCTGACGAAATGGATCGTAAGCACATCCGCTGGTGGCGTCAATCTTTTCAAAATTAAAGGTTTACCCGACCGGTCTACGGACCGGTGGGCAGCAATCGAGGCGGGAGACAGGTTCGCGTGGCCGCGCTGGCTTGATGAGGCGGCAGACGGCACAGTGGGCGCTTGTTCGATCTTTATCTGGCATTCGGGCGGGATCAGCGCCGTGCGTGAGTCTGGTGCGCGAATACATCACGCGTACCAGACTCACGCACGGCAAACTTGCCGATGCTGTATCGCGGATTTATCGCCGAACAGGCCGCAGGGTGCGTGCACGACCTGTCATGGCCTGCCACAAGGCGATTGGGTGATTGATGTGGACCCCGGCGCCGGCGACGCGGATGGCCGCAAGGCGGCCTTAAGCCGTACCGCCACCATCCACGCTGATGCTCTGGCCATTGATATAGTGGCCGGCGCCCGACACGAGCAGAAGCGCCAGGCCGGCCACATCCTCAGGCTCGGCAATGCGTCCCATCGGAATGGTCGAAACCGTCATCTTCTCGCGCTCGGGGTTCTCCCAAAGCATGCGCGAGAAGTCCGTGCGCACCGCGCCCGGATTGATCGAGTTGACGTTGATGTTCGACGGCCCGAGCTCGACGGCCAGATTGCGCACGAGCTGGTCGATCGACGCCTTGGCCATGCCGTACAGGCCGAGCACACCCGTGCCGCGCTTCGCTGCGCGGCTCGACATCAAGACGATCGAGCCGTATTTGCGTTCGACCATCTGCGGAGCGAGCGCCTGGACAAGCGAGAAGCTGCCGCGCACCCCTTCGGCCATGGTCTTGTCGAATTCCTCCGCCGTCTGGCCCAGCATCGGGCCCGCGGGAGGATTGCCCGCCGCATTGAGCACGAGCGCGTCCACGCGCCCGAAGGCGGCAAGCGCATCGGCCGCGAAACGCTGCACGCTCGCGGGGTCCGTGATATCGCACGCGAATGCCGCGACTTCGAAGCCGTCTTCGTCGCGCAACTTCGCGGCGGCCGCATCGGCCGTTTCCTGGGTGCGTCCAGAGATGACGAGCTTCGCTCCCGCTGCGCCGAGTGCTCGCGCAATAGCCAGGCCCATGCCCTTGGTGGATGCCGTTACGACGGCGACTTTTGCTGTGAGGTCAAACAGATTCACCACGTTCGATGCTCCTGTTTCCCGCGTCATCGCGGAAAACGGTTGAATGTCGGCTATTGAAGAATGTCCCGCATCTCGCTAGCAGGACAAGTTAGTGTTGCTCTTTGGCTTCGGCCTGTTTCGCCGCGGCTATCAGCGCAGCGAATCGCTCCAGTGCAGCCACGCTGCTGTGCACCGAGTGATATTCCTGTTGTCCGATGCGTGCGTCGAGCACGATCGTCATGCCGGATTGTCGGGCGACGTTCAGGATGTCCATTTCCTGCTCCTTGCCTCAGTACTCTACGATTCGCGCTGCGCCAGATTCGACGCCTCCTGTTTGACAGAGTACGCGCTAGCGCACGAAGATCAACGAGGCCGGGACGAAATATGCTTTCGCATAACCCGAACAATCGCCGCGGGGCCCCCATCACAGTCCGGGAATCGCCACACCAAAGGTCTGAAGAAGCAACACCCCGTTGAGCGCCAGGATAACCACGGTTCCAAGGATGGCCAGGCCGGCCACCCAACGGCGATTCGCAAACGGTCCCATCACGTCTTGCCGTGAAGTGAGAATGACGAGAGCGATCATCGGCACAGGCAAGGCGAAGCTCAACACCACCTGGCTGTAGACGAGCGCCTCGGTCGCGTTGACACCGCATGCGACGACAACGAACGCCGGCACCATGGTGACGAGCCTGCGAACCCAAACCGGAATGTGCCACCCCGTGAAGCCTTGCATGATCATCTGCCCGGCCATCGTTCCGACTACTGAACTGGACACACCGGATGCCAGCAGCGCGACGAGAAAGATGCCTGCTGCTGCCGCGCCGAGCACCGGCGTCAGGCTGTGATACGCCGTTTCGATTTCGGCCACTTCGGGATGGCCCGCATGAAACGCCCCTGACGCCATGATCACCATCGCCATGTTGACGAGCCCGGCAACGGTGAGCGCGACCATGACCTCGACATTCGAAAAGCGCACGAGCTTGAAGCGTTCCGTATTGCTGCGAGCCCGCGTGCGGCCCTGGGTCAGCCCCGAGTGCAGATAAATCGCGTGCGGCATCACCGTGGCGCCGAGAATGCCGACCGCGACAGACAGCGCATCGGCACCGTGAAGCCTGGGGACGACGGTGCCCTTGAGCGCAGCGGGCCAATCGACATGCACGATCAAGAGCTCGAACACGTAAGACAGCGCGACAGCTACGATGAGGCCGCCAATCACCAGCTCGAGTGGGCGGAACCCCTGCTTCTCTCCAGTGAGAATCGCATAGGTGACGATGCCCGTGACGATCATGCCGACCAGTAACGGGATGTGAAAAAGCAGAGACAGGCCGATCGCGCCGCCGAGGAACTCGGCAAGATCGGTTGCCATCGCCGCGATTTCGCTCACGCCCCACATCCCATAGGCCACCGGCAGCGGGAAATGCTCGCGGCTCAACTGTGCGAGATTGCGATTCGTCACGATGCCGAGCTTCGCGGACAGCGCCTGAAACAACATGGCGATGACATTGGCCGCCAGCACGACCCAGAGCAGCGAGTACCCGTATTTCGCCCCCGCCTGGATGTTGGTCGCGAAGTTGCCCGGGTCCATATAGGCAATCGACGCCACGACGGCGGGTCCGGCGAAGAGCAGCTTCGAGCGCCAGCTGTCGTCGCGCCCGGCCAGCACGCCGGCGATCGCTCGCGAGGTACGCTCGGTCAGTCCCAGTTGTCCTTCAGCGGTGCTCATGTCGTTCTTCCTGTTCAAGTCGGGCCGCCGAACGGCCAGCACGATGGCAGGAATCATGTTGCCGGGAATTGGCCGCCGAGAACAATTGAACGTTCGAATCGTCCCGATATCGTTTTGCCTCGTTGCGCCCCCCCCCCCCGGCAGTCGGGAAAACGCGGCAATCCGGGCGTTCGATCGCCTGCTTACGGACCGTAAGCCACGCCATGAAAAATAGGTTGGGATGGCTCAAGACGCCGCCGCCAGCCTCGCCGCATGCTCGATGACTCTGGCGAGCTTGCCATCGAGCTCGCGTCCCACCGCGGCGACATCCGCATTGCCGAACTGGCCGAACAGCGTAGAGGGCTGGTCGTACTCGACCCGCACCGTGCCAGGCGCCGATTCATGGACCAGCACGGACAGCGGTGCATAAAGACCGGCACGGATATCATGGCGCGTCATCTGCATGGCAACACGCGGGTTGCCGATGTTGTAGCGGATGGCTTGCCTCGGGGCCCCGGCGATATTGAGCACCATCCCGTGATTCTGCGTCGAGAAGATCATCAATCCCTGATCCCCTTCCATCTTCGCGAGACGGGCATCCGCTGCGGCCGGGTCGGTTTGCAGCAGTGCCTTGAGGGAGGAAGGGTCGAAGCGGCCCAGCAAGGCTTCCAGGTGTTGCGTGAACGCCCCAAAATCGACCCTGGCTTCCAGGGTGACGTGGGTGACAGCGATTTGCTGCGCTGAAGTTTGAATCAAAGGATCGGTTTGCATGGTAATCGACGATTGTCCGCTATGTGCGGAGATAGAAAGGAGTCCAAGATAAACAGGGATCGCAATGCGTGTGATGCGGAAGGGCCTCATCATCCGCGGCCCCTACGATAGCCGCGCCGCGTCAGCGAGCGCCCGGCCGAGCATGACTTTGGCCAGTTGCGTGCGATAAGCGCCATCGGCGAAACCGTCTTCGAGCGGCGTCACGTCGGCGAAAGCGGCCTCGACAATGCGGCGGATTTCCTCCGCCGATCCGGTGAACCCGTGGCCCAGCTCTACTTCAGCCGCATGAGCGCGGAACGCTGTTTCCGCTACACCGGTCACGCCGATCATGCCTCCCGTACAGCGATTGCCCGCGTAGCGCAAGGCAACGGCGGCCGCGGCAACGGCGTAGCCCGAAGCGGGATGGCGGAATTTCCGGTAGGCCACGCGATCGGGCCCGGGCAAGGGAACGACAATGCGCGTCAGCAACTCGTCCTGTTGCACCGCCGACGCCATGAGCCCGACAAAGAATTCGTCAGCGGGCACCACGCGCACCCCAGCGCTGCCAGTGACTTCCATGCGCGCATCCAGCGCCAGCATGACGGCGGGCCAGTCCGCCGACGGGTCGGCGTGGACCAGTGAGCCACCGAGGGTTCCGCGATTGCGCACAGTCGGATCCGCAATGACGCCCGCGGCCAGCGCGATCAACGGCAGGCGCTCCGCCAGCCCGGCATGACTGCCAAGCTCGGCATGCGTGGTCGCCGCACCGATCGCAATGTGATCGGGATGGATCTCGATGCCTCGCAATTCCGGCAGCGTGCCGATGTCGACGAGCCGCGAGACGCCGGTGAGGCGCAGCTTCATGAGCGGGATCAGCGAATGGCCCCCGGCCAGCAAGCGGGCGTCGGGGTCGCTGGCGAGCGCGGCAAGCGCATGCGCCACGCTGGTGGCTCTAACGTAGTCAACCGCATAGGGGATCATGCAGGGCTCCTGGTGGCGGCCTGGACGGCGCGCCAGATTTTCGGCGGCGTAAGCGGCATGTCGAGATGGGTGATGCCGAATGGCCTCAGCGCATCGCAAACGGCGGAGACGATCGCAGGCGGCGCGCCGACGCAACCCGCTTCGCCAATCCCCTTCGCGCCAAGCGGATTCGTCGGCGATGGCGATACGTGGAAAGCCGTGCGCATGCGCGGCACCTGCTCGATGCGCGGGAACCCGTAATCGAGCAGGGATCCCGAAAGCAGCTGCCCGCTTGCGTCATATCGCGCTTCCTCATAGAGCGCCTGGCCGATGCCCTGGGCGATGCCGCCGTGCATCTGCCCATGGCACAGCATGGGGTTGATCAGCACGCCAACGTCGTCAACCGCGACATAGTCAAGAATGCTAACGACCCCGGTTTCCGGATCGACTTCCACGACCACCGCGTGACATCCGTTGGGTGCGCCCATCGCGACGGGTTCGTAGAACACGCGCTCTTCCAGGCCGGCCTCCATGTCGCGCGGGAGCTTGCTGGCCACATAGGCCATCCTGGCGACCTCGGCAAAGGACACCCTCGCGCCCGCTTTCGTGGAAAACATGCCGCCCGCGTACTGCACGCCTTCTTCTTGGGTCTCCAGCATGATCGCGGCAATCTTGCGCGCCTTGGCAAGGATCTTGCCCGCCGCAATCCAGGCTGCGGAGCCCCCCACCGGCATGGAACGCGAATTGAACGTGCCATGGCCGGCCAGCACGCGGTCGGTGTCGCCCTGCACGACGTCGATGTCCTCCATCGGCAGTTGCAGCGCGTCGCCCACGATCTGGGCATAGCTCGTGGCGTGACCGTGGCCTTGTGGCATCGATCCGCTGAACAAGGTCACCTTGCCATCGGAATGCACACGAACGTGGGCGCTCTCCCAGCCGCCGCGATCGAAGCCCACCCGGCGCAACAGTTGGGAATTGCCCATGCCAACGAGTTCGAGATAGCAGATCACGCCAATGCCGATATACCGGCCTTCGTGCCTCAGCGCGGCCTGCCGTTTGCGCCAGCCGTCGTAATCGATCATCTCCGTGGCGCGCGACAGGCAGGCCTCATAGTCGCCACTGTCCCACTTGCCGCGCGCCGTGTCGTGCGGCTGATAGGGAAACTGGTGCGCCTGGACCAGATTCAGGCGGCGCAGCGCGACGGGGTCGAGGTCGAGCGCATTGGCCACCGCATCCATCGCGCGCTCGATGATATAGGCGGCCTCCGGCCGGCCCGCGCCGCGATAGGCATCGACGGGCGTGGTATTGGTCGTCACGAGGTCGACCTGCACATCCACACTCGCAATCTGATAGTTGCCGGTGACGTAGCTCGCCGTGTTGATGGTGGGAATGCCGGTCCCCATGTTGGAGAGGTAGGCGCCCAGGTTCGCACACGAGCGGACCTTGATCCCCAGTACCTTGCCTTCCTTCGTGACGGCGGCATCCACATATTCCACGTGATCACGACCGTGCGTGGTGGCCACGTGGTTCTCGCTGCGCGTTTCCGTCCAGCTCACCGGGCGGCCGAAGCGCTTCGAGGCAAAGGCGACGAGCACCTCCTCGACGTAGAAGTGCATCTTGCACCCGAAGCCGCCGCCGATATCGGGCGCAACGATGCGGACCCGGTGTTCGGGCCAGCCCAGCGTCTCGGCGAGCCAGCGCCGGGACATATGCGGCACCTGGCTCGGCAAGATGAAGGTGAGCCGCTCGTCCAGCGCATCGTAGCTGGCGCAGAGCGCGCGCGGCTCCAGCGGACTCGGAATCAGCCGCTGGTTGACGATGCGGATGGACACGACTTGGTCGGCCGCCTTCGCGGCCTCTTCGTAGTTGCCGCCCTTCAGCTTGAATACGCCGATCAGGTTGCCGGGCACATTGCCGTGCAGCTGCGGAGCCCCCTCCTGAAGCGCCGCCTCCGCATCCACGACCACGGGCAGTTCGTCGTACTCGACGTTCACGAGCTCGGCGGCGTCGGCGGCCAGTTCGCGCGTCTCGGCCACCACCATGACCACGGCCTCTCCCGCATAGCGCACGTATTCGGCAGGCAGCACGGGGTGCGGCGGCACGATGGAATTGCCCACGACCCAGTTGGGGCGGATATCGCCGACCTTGCCGGCAATATCGGCATGGGTCAGCACCCCCACCACACCGGGCAACGCCAGCGCGGCGGCCGTGTCGATATGCCGGACGCGCGCATGGGCAAAGGGCGAGCGGACGAACGCGGCAAACGTCATCCCGGGGAATTGATGATCGTCCGTAAACCGGCCCTTGCCGCTCATCAGGCGCTCGTCTTCCCGCCGCTTCACGGGCTTGCCGATATACCGCGTGCCGACTTCGCTATTGCCTTCACTCATGGCTCACCTCCTCTAGCGGTCGAGCGGCGTGCTCCTTCAAGCGGTCGGCGGCAAGCAGGACGGCATCCACGATGTTCTGGTATCCCGTGCAGCGGCACAGATTGCCATGCAGCGCCTCGCGCACCGCATGCTCCGAAGGTTCGGGCGTCGTGACCAGCAGCGCGCGCGCCGCCATCAGCATGCCGGGCGTACAGAACCCGCACTGCAGCCCATGGCATTCATTGAACGCGCGCTTGAGCACGGTGGTGATGCGATCCTGCTCCATGCCTTCGATGGTCCGCACGCTGCAGCCCTCGGTCTGCACTGCGAGCACAGTGCACGACTTGGCGGTCTTCTGGTCGATCAGCACCGTGCAGGCGCCGCACTGCGAGGTGTCACAGCCGATATGCACGCCCGTCAGCCGCAATGAATCTCGCAGCACATGGGCGAGCAGCCGCCTCGGTTCTGCCTCAATGGTGCACAACTCACCATTGACGGAATTCTGTATCTGCATGGGTCTCACCCTGTCTCGTTGTCCGCGCGTCTCGCTGGACGGCCGGAAGCTTTCCGGCACCGCGCGAACTCATTAAATGATGATCATCATACTTTACGGCGAAGCGATATCCTCGCACTCGCTCACCCGTTTTTCGAACCGCGAAAAGAAGTCCGCGAGAAACTTGTTGGCCACGGAGCCGACAAGTCGCGAGCCGATTTGTGCGAGCTTGCCGCCGAGCTGCACCGTGGCGGCATAGTGCAGCGTGGTCCCGCCATCGATGTCTTCCAGATGAACGTCGGCCGTCAGTTTGCCGAAGCCCGCGATTCCGCCGCTGCCGTTGCCTTCGATTCGGTAGCCAGTGTCCTCGCGCAGATCCGAGAAACGCGCAGTGCCTTTGAAACGGGCCTTGATCGGCCCGAAGGCCGCTGCGATGACGGCGTCGTAGCTGCCGTCATCGGCCAGCTCATACTGTTCGCAGCCGGGCAGGCATTGCCGCAAGGTCTGCGGGTCATTGAGCCGCTGCCACACGACGGCGCGGGACGCATTGATGTGCTGTGATCCTTTGAATTCCAAAACATCCTCCTTCAATCCGGCGATGTAATCACCGATAACATGCTTGGGAGCCATGTCGGCATGGTCAAGAGCCGACCGTGTGAATCCCGGCTGGTGTTTACCCGACACCTCGAGTTGACCGAGCTTCGATCAAGGGCAATCCGATGCAATGACGGTTATCATCTAATATATCGGCTACAGGTTTCAATGTTTGCATGACCGGAGTTCAATGATGCGCTACCCCCCCGAGCACAAGGAAGAAACCCGCGGCAAGATCGTCAAGGCGGCGGCCAAGGCGTTCCGCAAGCACGGCGTTGACGGCATTGGCGTCGCACAGTTGATGAAAGGTGCCAAGCTCACGCATGGCGGCTTCTACGCCCATTTCGACTCCAAGGATGCACTTGTGGTCGCGGCAATCGACGCGGCCTTCGAGCAGATGAGAACCCGGCTCGAAACCGCGGTGTCGGACGCGCCGCCCGATCAGCATCGGCGCGCCGTGCTCGACGCCTACCTGTCGCAAGCGCATCGCGATCACCCGGAAGCCGGTTGCGTCATCCCCGCGCTCGGCGCCGATGTCTCGCGCCTGGACGCCGCCGCAAAGCGCGCTTTCGCATCGGGCATCAACGCGCTGATCGAACTGATCGGCGGAGAGGAGCAAGACAGCGAGGCGCGCGCGGCGACCATCACGACCCTGGCGGCCATGGTCGGTGGCATGGTCCTGGCGCGCGCGGTTCGCCCCGATGCGCTCTCCCAGGAGATACTCGATGCGGTGCGAAACATGACCTAGCCGCGCGGGGCGTTGCTGCATCGTGCCCCGCTCCGCATAAAGCCCGGACAGCTGGCGTCTAGACCGCTTCGAGGATCGTCGCAATACCCTGCCCGCCGCCAATGCACTGCGTAGCCAGAGCGAACTGACCGCCGTCTCGTGCGAGCAGCGCGGCGGCCTTGCCGACAAGGCGCGCCCCGGTCGCCCCTAGCGGGTGCCCGATGGCGAGCGCCCCGCCGTCCACGTTGGTGCGCTCAGGATCGAGCCCCAGCTCGCGGACACTGGCAATGGCCTGGCTGGCAAATGCCTCGTTGATTTCCACGACGTCGAGATCTTTTGCAGCGATCCCGGCGCGCGCAAGTGCCTTGCGAGTCGCGGGAATCGGCCCGATGCCCATCAATTCCGGCTGGCAGGACGCAACCGCCGCGCTGCGATACTTCGCGAGCGGACGCAGTCCATTGCGGCGCGCGAATTCTGCACTGCAGAGCAAAATTGCCGATGCCCCATCGGTCAACGGCGAGGACGTGCCCGCAGTCACACTGCCGTCTTCAATGAAGGCCGGCTTGAGCGAGCGCAGGGCTTCCAGATTCGTACCGGGGCGGATGCAGCCGTCCTGCGAGACCAGGCCTTGCGGGGTCTGAATGGGGACGATCTCGGCGTCCAGCCTGCCCTCCTCACGTGCGGCGGCAGCCTTCGCGTGCGAGACTACGGCGAGCGCCTCCTGGGCTGCGCGATCGACGCCGAACGCCTTCGCGACATTTTCCGCGGTGATCCCCATTGAGACATAGGCTTGCGGAAACGTCTCCTGCAGGCGGGGATTGGGCGAGCGGTTGAAGCCGCCTTGCGGCACCCGCGTCATCGACTCGACGCCTGCGCAAATGAACGCCTCCCCAAGCCCCAGCGCGATTTGACCCGCGGCGTAGTGGACGGAAGACATCGAAGAGCCGCAGAAGCGGTTGATGGTCACGCCTGGAACGGTGTCCCCGAATCCGGCCAAAAAGCCGATGATGCGTGCGATGTTCAGGCCCTGCTCGGCTTCCGGATACGAACATCCCACGACGATGTCCTCGATCATGGCCGGTTCGAGGCCCGTGCGCGACAGCAATGCCGAAACCACCTGGGCGGCCAGGTCGTCAGGCCGGACGTCGATCAAGGCCCCCTTTCGGGCAAAGTGGAACGGCGAGCGTGCATAGGCAGCGACTACGATATCTGACAAGGTTATCTCCTGATATTTGCTGGACGTACCGCGTTTGCGGCCCGCTGAACAGAGTACACCTCTTTATATGATGATCATAATTCATTGAGGCGAACGTTGCTGTCCTCTCAAACCGCTTCAGTCAGGAAGGTGCATATCCACGGAAATTCTCGTGTACGCAGCCGCGCCCGGCTCGAAGGCGATCTTGAATCCAAGACGCCGCGCAAGGGTCACCATTGCGTGGTTCTCGCTGAGGGTGGTGCCAAACAGGCGCTTCACACCGGACGCTCTGGCGAGGTCGAGCAGGCTGGTCAGCAACGCCCCACCCAGGCCCGCTTTCTGCCATTCGTCCGCAATGACAATGGCGAACTCGGCCTCTTCGTCTCCGGGCTCCATCGCGTATCGGGCCACGCCAATCTGCCTCAGGTGGCCTTCCACAGACGCCGTCGCCACCACGGCGCCCTGATATCGGCGGTCGAGATTGGCCCAGCGTTGCAGTTCGGCGGGAGACGGACATCTCGTGGACATCATTCTCATGTACCCCGTATGCCTGGACAGGCCGGCGACGAAATCGCGTGCAAGGTCGACGTCGTCCGCCTGGATTGGACGCAGAGTGACAGGCTGACCCTTCTTGTCGATCCAGACACGCTCGCCAGCGTCCATCAGGACAGGAGCATCCGTCCAATCACTCGCTCCTGGCAGAACTTCTATCGCACCCATCATTGCCTCACACCGATTTTTTGCCCCTGGACGAAGCCGTGTCGTACCTCTTCCTGTGCCGACCAGGCTCCCGGACACTCATTTCCAGCATCACCGCATGAGCGCCTTGCACGCATTCTAGGAGCCAGTGGCTCGTCTCAACAGCATTGCAGAGCGAACTTGTTATTGCGCGGAGAAGAACAATCCGCAGCGAATCGTGGACGTCATCGTTTCACGTGTCGGCGCATTATTGCTAAATGTCGAATGTTGCATTCATCCGGGCCACCTTCCCTTGCGCAGCGACTTTTTCTACAGTAGCCGCAAGCCACGCCCGATCTCAAAGCGGCGGGATCCGGCGCATGCATCCTTGCAAGAGGAAATTGAATTGGTAAAACGTACAGATGTGGAATTCGAAGTCGACGGCAACGTCAAGCTGCGTGGCTGGCTCTACGTGCCGCCAGGCGCTGGGCGGCGTCCCGCTATCACGATGGCGCACGGCTATGCCGGCGTGAAAGAACACGGCCTCGAGCCTTTTGCCCAAGCCTTCGCCGAGGCGGGATTCGTGGTCCTGCTGCACGACCATCGCGGCTTCGGCGCAAGTGAAGGCACGCCGCGCCACGACATCGATCCCTGGCGCCAGATCGCCGACTGGCGACGCGCAATCAGCTATCTGGAAACCCTGGAGGTCGTGGACCCGAAACGCATCGGCTTGTGGGGCACCAGCTATGCCGGCGGCCACGCCATCGTGCTCGGCGCGACGGAGCTGCGGCTGCGCTGCGTCGTCTCACAGGTTCCGACGATCAGCGGCTACGAGCAGGGCCTGCGCCGGATTGCTCCCGAAAATGTAGCCGCGATCGAAGAAGCCTTTGCCGACGACGACCGCGCGCAATTGCGCGGCGAGCCTCCCCGCCGCCAGGCGATCGTCAGCGCCGACCCCGGCATTGCGGCGTCGTATCGCGCGAAGGATGCGATCGACTTCTACCTGCAGCCGCTGCCCGAGGGCGTCTGGCAGAACGACGTCACGGTCCGCTCCACGCGTGCGGCTCGCATGTATGAGCCGGGGCACTGGATCGCGCGCGTTTCGCCGACTCCGCTGCTGATGGTCGTGGCCACGCGAGACACCATCACGCTGACCGACCTCGAGCTTGCCGCGTACGAACGCGCGCTGCAGCCCAAGCGCCTCGTGACCCTCGAAGGCGGCCATTTCGATCCGTATCTTTCCCTGTTCAAGCAGTCCAGCGAAGCCGCCGTCGAGTGGTTCAAGCTCCACCTGGGCTAATGCCCATTTCTTCGGACCAAGGTTTTCCATGGCTCATTTGACTGTCCATTTCGACGATCGCATTGCAACCATCGTCCTGAATCGCCCGCCTCAGAATCGCATCGACGACCAGATGATCGATGAGCTCGCCGCCGCGGTGACCGCGATCGAGCGCAGCGACGCACGCGTTGTCGTCGTGCGAAGCGAGGGCAAGGACTTCTCGTTCGGCGGCGACATCATGACGGGGCCCGATGCGGACGTTCGCGAACTTCGCGCCCGCTTCGAGTATTACCTCTCGGTCTTCAATCGCTTCGAGCGGCTCGCGTTGCCGGTGATCGCGGCGGTGCAAGGCTTGTGCTTCGGTGGCGGCTTCGAGCTGGCGCTGCGCGCCGACATGATCTTTGCCGCGGAGTCGGCCACGTTTGGGCATCCTGAGCAAAGCCTCGGGATCGTTACGATCCTCGGGGGCATCTACCGCGTGGCCGAGCGCGCCGGGCGTTCACGCGCGGCCGAATGGGCGATGACGTCCGAGAAGGTTCCGGCCGCCACGATGGCCCACTTCGGCATCGTCAATCGCGTGGTCGCCGACGACAGCCTTCTGCAGGAAACGCTGGCTTTCGCGGAGAAAGTGGCCCGCGGCCCCACGCGCGCCTATGCGGCCCACAAGGCGCTGCTGCGCGCCTGGGCTGTGGGTGGCGTCTCCGCGGCCGACGAAGCGATGTTCGACATTGCCATGCCGCTGTTCGAAACCGACGATGTCCAGCGCGGCCTGCGCTCCGCCGTGGAAGCCCTCAACGCGGGCCGGCCGCGACCGGTATTGGAGTTCAAGGGTCGCTAGCGGGATGAACACGGTTTGCGGTCTAATGATGCCTCCCGTCACGCGGAGACACATCATGGACCGCATCGCCGCTATGAACGCATTCGTCCGCGTGGTCGAGGCCGGGACATTCACGAAAGCGGCCGACACGCTGGATTTGCCCAACTCGACAGTGACGCGGCTGATCCAGCAACTGGAAGACGATCTGAAGGTCCGCTTGCTGCACCGCACGACCCGCGTGATTACCGTTACGCCCGAAGGCGCGACCTATTACGAGCGCGTCGTGCGCCTGCTCGCCGATCTCGCCGACATCGAGTCGTCGACCAAGGAGTCGCGCGCCAGGCCCTCGGGCAAGATCCGGGTCGTTACACCCGCAGCCATTGGCGCGCTCGTGGTCGTACCGGCCCTTGCCGACTTCTACCGCCTCTATCCCGATGTCGACATCGAGCTCGACATCGGCAACCGGCATATCGACCTCGTCGCGGAAGGCATCGACTGTGCCATCCGCGCAGGGGAAGTGGACGCGCAGTACCTTGCTGCACGCCAGATAGGCGAGTTCGGCTTCACGACGTGCGCGTCGCCGGACTATCTTCGGCTTCACGGCACGCCCGATTCCCCCGACGATTTACGCGCGCAACCGACTGTCGGGATGGGCTCGGCTCGCGATGGCCGGTCCCTGCCCTTTCAATTCTCCAAGGGCGGGCAAGAACACGAATTGGCGCTGAACCACAAACTGGTGGTCAACGACACCAACGCCTATCTGGCTGCGGGGCTGGCCAGCCTGGGGATCATTCAGGCACCCATCTATTGCGTGCGGGAAGCCATCGTGAGCGGCCAGCTGGTGCCCGTGCTCGAGGACTGGGACCAAAGCCTGATCCCCGTGCATGTGCTCTATGCGCCCAATCGGTATCTGAGCGCGAAGGTCCGCGCCTTCATCGACTGGGTCATCGAATTGTTCGAGCGGCACGAATACTTGCGCCGCCGCTGATCCTTCTTTCGCTGTGATGCAATGCAGCGAATCTCGGCTGATGACGGATGCACCTCTGCCCCGAGTGGCGCATTGGGTGTAGTGTTGATGATTGCGCGGGTGCCTCCCGTTGAAGAGGCGCCGTGCCTGGAAACAGGAGACGAACTTGCCGAACGCTTCCACCGAATGGTCGATCGAACAGGTCCCCACAAGCGATCGAACCGACGCCTGGCAAGATGTGCTGAGCCGCAGCTACCAGGAATGGCAAGTGCCGCAACGCTTGCCGGCAACGTTCTACGCGCGCGTGAGGCAACACGACTTTGCAGGCGCCGGCATTGTTGAAACGATATGCGATCCTTGCATGGGGCAAAGGACCCGTCGCCAGCTGAGCCACGACGACGCCTTGTATGTCGGCGTCCAGTTGACCACTAGCGGCCGTGAGCGCTTCAAGATGGGGGACGCCGGCGTCGAGGTCACCTCAGGCGACCTGGTGGTCTGGACGACCGATCAGGTGGTGCAGTTCGAAGTGCTGGAACGGCTCCACAAGGTGACGCTGATGATCCCGTGGTCGTTGATGCGCGAACGCCTGCCGGAGCGCAGGCAACCGCCTTCAGGTGGCAAGATCGAAAGCCGCAGCGGCGTAGGTTCGCTGCTCGCCGTTCATCTGCTCGCCCTGTCCAACCAGATCGAGACGCTCGATCAAAGCGTACAGGGTTCCGTGAGCCGGTCCACGCTCGAGCTGCTTGGCATTGCCCTCTCCGGGCTGCAACCCTCGCGCGCTTTCGATGCGAGCGCAGCGATGCTGCGACGCGTTCAGGACTTTATCCTCCAGCATCTTCATGAGGAGGATCTGAATCCGACGCGCATCGCCGAAGCGAACCATATCTCGCTGCGATATCTGCACATGCTGTTCCAGCGCAGCGATATGACCGTCTCCGGCTATATCCTCAACAGCCGCCTGCACGCGTGCAAACAGGCGCTCACCGATCCCGCCTTCCAGCGGCTGCAGATCTCCGAGGTGGCATTCCGCTGGGGCTTCAATTCAGTCAGCCATTTTTGCCGGACGTTCAAGGAGCGTTACGGCGTCTCGCCCAGCGACGCGCGCCGTGCTGCGATGCTATAGCCCACTGCGGCCCACTGCGTCTAACCATTCTCGGCGGAAAGCTCGCGTCCGACGAGAATCAGCGATTGGGTCAGTTCCAGAATGCGCTTTGCTTCGCGCTTGCCGACCTTTTCCTCGAACCTCGTCTGCACAGCACGCCAAAGCGGAATCGCGCGCTCGAGCGTCTTGCGTCCGGTTGCCGTCACGCTGACGATACGCTCGCGCCGGTCCTCTCCCACCACGACCTGAATGAGTTTATCGCGCTCGAGCGGCTTCAAATTGCGTGCGAGTGTGGTTCGATCCATGGCGATCTGGTCCGCGAGTTCGCCCATCGATACTTCTTGTGCCGACGCGACCTTGGCGAGGATCGAAAACTGCGTGACACGTAGCCCGCTCGGCCGCAGGGCTTCGTCATAGGCGAGCGATACGGCCCGCGTCGCGCCCCGGAGTGACGCACAGTTGCAATGCTTGAGTTCCACCTGGACTTCCTCACTTTAGAGCCGGACACCCATCCAGCCGAGCACGACGATAGCAGATTGTTTATCGCCAGGCAGCCAGTCTGCAAACGGAAACAGGGCGCCATCGCGGCGCCCTGTGTAAATCGCACTCAACTAGCGTGCGGCGAACCGGGAGGCCGCAGCACGCACTCGCGTGCTCTACAGCGCTTCCAGCGCCACCGCAATGCCCTGCCCGCCGCCGATGCACAACGTCACGATGCCACGCTTGATGCCGTCACGCCGCATGGAATGAGCGAGGCGAGTCGTCAATACGGCACCGGTCGCGCCGATCGCGTGCCCATGCGCGATCGCACCGCCTTCGACATTGACCAGCTCTTCGTCGATGCCGAGTTGTTGCAGGACCGCGAGCGGCACGGCCGCAAACGCTTCGTTGATCTCGAAGCGCTGCACGTCGCTGAGCGACCAGCCGGCCCGCGCAAGCGCCATCTGCACCGCGGGCACGGGGCCCAGTCCAAACATGCCCGGTTCGACGGCCGCCACGCCATAGGACACGATCTTCGCGATCGGCTCGATGCCATGGGCCTCGGCGTACTGCCGCCCGGCCACCACCATCGCCGCTGCACCGCTATTCAATCCCGGGGCATTGCCGGCAGTGATGGTGCCATCGGGACGAAACGCCGGGCGCAGCTTCGCAAGCGCCTCGAAGGTCGTATCGGGACGCGGCTGCTCGTCACGCTCGAACTTGACAGCCTGCTTACGCCCTTCGATCTCCACCGCCACCAGTTCGGCGTCGAATGCGCCTCGCGCTTGAGCCGCTGCAAAACGCTTTTGCGAGCGCTCCGCCCAGCGGTCCTGCCGCTCGCGGCTAATCTCGAGCTTCGCAACGAGGTCTTCCGTGTGCCACCCGGAATGCTGACCGGAGAACGCATCGACGAGACCGTCCGCGAGCATGCTGTCGACGATCTCGACGTTGCCCATGCGATGACCCCAGCGGCCGCTGCCGAGCAGATACGGCGCGCGGTCCATGTTCTCCATGCCGCCGGCCACGGCAACGTCGCCGAATCCGAGCCAGATTTCCTGTGCGGCATTCGCAATCGCCTGCGCACCCGATCCGCACACGCGATTCACGCTGAGCGCCGGCACCGCCACCGGCACGCCACCGCCAACGGCCGCCTGACGCGCCGGGTTCATCCGGTTGCCGGCCTGAATGACGTTGCCCATCACAACGGACGCCAGTTCCGCCGGATCGATCCCGCTCCGACGCACCGTTTCGCGCACCGCGACTGCGCCCAGCGTGGTCGCCGGCACGTCTTTCAACGCTCCGCCGAACGCCCCGATTGGGGTTCGAACGGGATTGCAAATCACTACTTGTCGAGCACTCATCGTCAACACTCCTTTCGAGGATTAAGCGTATATGCACGCTTTTTTGGATCGTACCACACCGTCATTCAAAACGTAGTCGCTTCGCCTCGCCCCCTTCCGGACGCGAGGCGCAGCGTTTCAGTCCGTGCTTGCGTTCAATGTGCTGCAGCGGCGGCGTCGCTTCCGGCGGCCGACTTGCCCGGCCTCTTCGTAATCCAGATCAGCGGGATGATGACAATCATCACCAGTGCGGAGCCATAGAAAACGTCGTTCAACCCCATCATTGCCGCCTGCTTCTGAACCACCTGATCGAACAGTGCGTACGAGGCCCCTTGACCGAGATGCAGCAGCGAATGATAGGCGTCCAGTTGCTGGTTGAACATCGGGTTGGTCGCGCTCGATTGCTGCGTCAGGATCTCGTGATGAAGAATCGTCCGGTTGTTCCAGATGACGTTCGCGATCGAGGTTCCGATTCCGCCAAAGAACATCCGTGCGAAGGTCGAGAGACCGGCCGCCGCGGGTATCTTCGCAGGCGGCTGCCCCGACAGGATGATGACCGTCAGCGGTGCGAAGAAAAGCGCCATCGGGATGCCTTGCAGCAGCGTCGGCAGGATGATGTAGCCTTCGCTCAGGTCCGTGTAGAAGAACGAGCGCATGTAGTACACGATGGCGAAGCCAACGAACGCACAGGTGCCGATGATGCGGGCGTCCGAGCGCGGTAGGATCTTGCCCATGATCGGCGCGCCTATTACCGCGAAGATGCCCAGTGGCGCCGTGGCCAGCCCTGCGTCCACGGCCCGGTAGCCCAGGTACTCCTGCATCCATTGCGGAAGCAACACGAGCGTCCCGAAGAAAATCCCGTACACCACAGCGATTGAAACGGTTCCACCGAGGAAATTGCGCTGCTTGAACAGCGTCAGGTCCACCACCGGATTCTTGTCCGTGAGCTCCCAGATGATGAAGAGCGCAAGCCCCACTGCTGCCGTGATCGCAAGAACGATAATCGTGTTCGACGAAAACCAGTCCAGATCCTTGCCCTTGTCCAGCATGACCTGAAGCGACGCCACCCAGACAATCAGCAGCAGCAAGCCGACCATATCAACCGGCAGCTTCTTGCGCGGCGTATCGCGGTGGCGGAAGATCGCCCAGACACCGCCCGCCGAAAGCAGCCCCACAGGAATATTGATGTAGAAGATCCACGACCAGCTGTAGCTGTCGGTCACCCAGCCGCCCAGCGCGGGCCCCACGATCGGGCCTGTGACGACGATCATCGAGAATAGCGAAAGCGCCAGCGCCGACTTGCTCTTTGGCCAGGAGCTGAGCAGCAGGGCCTGCGACATGGGAATCAGCGGCCCGGCCACCGCACCCTGAAACACACGCGCCATCAGCAGGATGGGAAGCGTTGGCGCGACACCGCACAGCCACGAGGCAAAGACGAACAACAGAATCGAGCCCACGAACAGGCGCACCTGCCCGAGGCGTTGCGTCAACCAGCCGGTCAACGGGATCGATACCGAGTTCGCCGCGGCGAACACCGTGATCACCCAGGTGCCCTCGTCGCCGGAAACGCCGAGGTTGCCTGAGATGGTTGGAATGGCGACGTTGGCGATCGACGAGTCGAGCACGGTCATGAAACCGGCGAGGCCCACGCACAGCGAGCCGAGCGCCAGAGTTGCCCCCGTGAGGGGCGGATGTTCCGGATGACTGGTAGTCATGGCAATCCATAAATGAGTGGCAGTCCTTACTGCCTGGTTAACCGTCAGGCCAAATGGTTCGTCATGACCGCGTCAGTCGTTCGCCTTGATGATGCTGGCAATCGCCGCATTGGCTTCGTCGCCATCGTGGACGAATACGCTGGTCTGGTAGGTCGACGTGGAGTCCGCACCGAGTTGCGCGCCGCTTGCGTCTTTGGTGTTGACGTCGACGTTCATCGAAAGGCCGACACGCAGCGGGTGCTTCTGCAGCTCGTCGACCGGGATTTCGATCCGCACCGGCAGACGCTGAACCACCTTGATCCAGTTGCCCGTGGCGTTCTGGGCAGGCAGCAGCGCGAGCGCCGAGCCCGTGCCCGGCGTGAACCCGACCACCTTGCCGTGATAGACGATCGACGAGCCATAGACGTCCGCCGTCAGCTCCACCGGCTGCCCCACCCGGATATGCCGGAGCTGCCATTCCTTGAAGTTCGCGTCCACCCACACCTGATTGAGCGGCACCACCGACATGAGCGGCGTGCCGGGCGATACGCGCTGCCCGACTTGCACCGTGCGCTGCGCAACGTAGCCGGTCACGGGCGCCGGCAAGGTGGTGCGCGAGTAGGCCAGCCAGGCGTCCCGCACCTTTGCCGCGCTGGCGAGGACGTCCGGATGCTGATCGACCGTCGTGTTGGCCGTGAGGGCACGGTTCGCGCCGAGCTTGTGCGTGGCGGCATCGAGCGCGGCCTTCGCGTTGTTGACGGCGTCGCGTGCGTGGGCGATATCCTCTTCCGAAACCGCGCCCGTGACGCCGGTTGCGAGCCGGCGGCGCAGATCGTCCTGTGCCCTGTTCAGGTCGGACTGGCGTTCCGCAATCTCCGCGCGGTCCTGGTCGTCGTCGGCATACAGTCCATGCACGCGGCGCACCGTCTGTCCGAGGTCGGCTTCGGCCTGCTGCAGCGTAATCCGCGTGTCGGCGGGGTCCAGCTGCACGACCGGCTCGCCCGTTTTGACGACTTGTGTGTTGTCGGCATTCACCGCCACCACGGTACCAGTCACCTGGGGTGTGATTTGAACCACGTTGCCGTTCACATAGGCGTCGTCTGTGTCAACGTGATAGCGTGCAACGAGCTCGTAGTAGGCGCCATAGGCGACCCCGGCAACGGCCAGCGCCGCTACCAGCGTGGCAAGCAGGAATTTGCGCTTGCCGCCCTTCTTCTTTTCTTCGTTGTTCTCGTCGTTTTCGATTTTCACAGCGGGTTGAGTCTGGTTCATGGATGCTCTCCGACAAAGCTTGGCCTGCGTCACCGATCGATGACGCACAACGGTTTAAAGAGGGAAATTTCAGCGGTTGGGATGCAGCGCAGACAGCGTCGTATCCGGCGTGCCCGATTGGGTTGCCAGATCGGTTTTCGTGGCGTCGAATCCGCCACCCAGTGCCTTGATCAGCGCAATCTGCTGGTTGCGCCGATCCATTTGCAGGTTCGCCACGGCCTGATCGGCGGCGAGCCGGTTATCGTCTGCATTCAGCACCTGGAGCTGCTCGTTCAAACCCGACCGGTAGCGCACGGCCGCGAGTTGATACGCCTTCGTCTGTGCATCGAGGGCGGCTTGCGCATCCACGAGCTGCTTGTCGGTCGAACGAATCAGCGTGACCTGCGTGGCAACTTCAGACAGTGCGTTGACCAGCGTCTTGTTGTAGTTCGCAACGTCGTAGTCGAAGTCGGCATAGCGGCCCTTCAACTGCGAGCGCAGCGCGCCGGCATCGAAAATCGGCAGATGAATGGCCGGACCCGCCTGGATCTGCCGGCTGCCGGCCGTCAGGAAGCGGCCCCAGCCGAACGCGTCCAGGCTCAGCGAGGCCGAGAGGTTGATATCGGGGAAGAATTCGGCCTTCGCTTCCTTCACGCCATGGGCCGCGGAATCGACTTGCCAATACGCGGCAACGAGGTCCGGGCGGCGCGAGATCAGATCCGCCGGCAGATTGTCGGGCAACGAAACCGCTGCGCCGGCACCGAGCGTCGGAACAGCGATAGCGAGTCCGCGATCGGGGCCCGCGCCAAGCAGCGCGGCAAGCTGATAGCGCACCGTCGTAATCTGTCCATCGAGACTCGTCACGCTCGAACGGATGGTCGCCGTGTCGCCATTGGCCGTTTCCCGTTCCACGTTCGTGTCCAGACCGGCATGAACGCGCCCGTTGGTAATCTGCTCGATATCTTGCCGGTTCTTTAGTTCGTTCACGGCGATGTCGCGCAGTACATACAGACGCGCGAGCTCGTTGTAGGTCGTGGCGACCGAGGTGGCAAGCGTAATGCGCACCTCCTCCATTTCGGCCTCGGACACGTTCGCGTCGGAGATGGCCCCCTTCAGCTTCTGGTGATTTTTTCCCCAGAAGTCGAGATCCCAGGAAGCGCCCGTCAACAAGGTGTTCTCGCTTTCCCAGCTGCCGCCGATCGGCGACGGATAAATGGTGTTCTCCGAGTAGAGATTGCGCTGCCACGAGTAGCTGGCGCTGGCATTCGGATAGAGCGTCGACTTCGCACTGCCTGCATACGAGGCCGCCTTGTCGACGCGAGCGCGCGCTTCATCGATGTCCGGATTGTCCTTCAGCGCTTCGTCAATCAACTTCGGCAGTTGCGGATCGCCGAACTGCTCGGACCAGTCGAGCGAAGGCCATTGCCCGCCTTCAGTCGGCAAGCTCTGCTGAGTTTCATATTTGGCCGGCGGCTCGATCTGATGATCGCTCTTGATGCCCGCGTAGTTCACGCAGCCCGCCAACGTCAACGCCGCGGCAGCAGCTAGCGGAGACAGCCAGGTACCCAAATTTCTGGACGAGCGATAAACCTTCGTCTTGATTGCCATTTTTTCAGCATCCATATCTGTCGCATGCTTTCGCATGTGGTTAGGTGTATGTACACAGAATAGTGTGGGGTCCGTACGCCATCAACGATCTTCGGGACACAAGATTGTTGCCAACCGCGGATCCATTTCCCTGCTGGAGTCGCCATCGCGCGCAACAGAGCGACAGCAGCCAATCTGATTGGCACTGTCCTGCGGCGAAGACCATGGGTTTGACCTGCCGGCAGGGTTTCCGGGACGCTCAATGCTTGCCGGAACCGGCACGAGGAGTGGATTACCTGGGGGCGTACGACGGGCTTGACGTGCCTGCCTGTTCCCTGGCTGGCGGGCGCGAGTTGATTGCTTTTCGCCGTGTTGGCCGCACGCCGGCGCTTGGGCACCTGCTAGCGCGCGGTGTGGTCGCCTGTGAGTCTGAAGAGCTCCAGCCGCAGCCGGGCAGCCTCCTGCTCGCCGAAACTCGTCTCGAAGCTGGCCTGCGCGGTGCGCCAATGCCCTACGGCCTCGGCCAGCTTCACTTCGCCGGCCGCGGTGATATGCAGCCTGAAGCGGCGCTTGTTCCCCGGCTCGGCGGACTCGCTAACGAGGCCGCTGCGCTGCAACGGCCTTAGCGTGCGGATGAGGGTTGTTCTGTCCATGACCATCGCATCGGCCATTTCCTGCATGGTCAGTGCGGGCGTCCGATCCAAAGTGCTCAAAATACTGAACTGGGTCGGCGTAATGCCCACTTCGGAGAGGTGACGCTCATACAGCTTCGAGATGTGCCGGGCAGCTTGCCGGACAGCGAAGCAATCGTCGGCATAGGGGGAGAGAGTATCCATGGCGACAGAATATCGATGTCGAATCCCGCGAACCATCCTGTCGATGGCATCAATTTATCGCTTCCGCGACAACGATATTCTTGCGAAAGTGCGCGAGCCGCCATTCAGGAACTAGCTGAATTTTTTGCTGCAACGGCTCACACGCCCTGACGCACCGTGACGCGGTGCAACAAGGCGAAGGAACGCGGCGATCTGGGGCGATGCGGTATGGAGAACAGCGGGATCAGACGTAGTGGCCCGACTTCTCGAGCACTTCGATCTTGTAGCCATCGGGGTCCTGAACAAAGAAGTAACGTGCGAGCAGTTGGTCGCCGTCCTTGAACTCCTTTACGGGCGTTGGCTCGAATCCGAGCACCGCGAAGCGGGCCCGCTCCGCTTCGAGTTCGGCGACCGCAACCGCCACATGCCCGTAACCGTCGCCGTGGGTATAAGCCTGCTCGCGGCCCTTGTTCCACGTAAGCTCGATTTCGAAATCGTTTTCGGCGTTGCGCAGATAGACCAGGGCGAAGTCCGGGAAATCGAGCCGGTGGCTTTCGGTCAGCCCGAAAGCCTCGCGGTAGAACTCGAGCGACCGGTCGAGTTCCCGGACCCGAATCATGGTATGAATCAGCTTTGCCAATTTATTCAATCCTTGCAGAATTGCGCGACGCGCCATTCGACGCGCCGGCAAGCATCAAGCGGACAGCGAAGTGAAGGTCTGGATGGAAATCTTTCCGTTCCTGATGACAAGCGTGTCGGTTGCCAGCGTGACCCAGGGCTTCGCTTCCCAGGCAAAGTAAGCCACTTCGCGAGCAATGCATTGGCTCACGATCTTGAATGCCGGCCAGAACGCGGGATCGGCACCGTCGAGGAATCCTTTGAAGAAGCCACGGATCTCGTCGAGCCCGCGATAAACCTTCTGCGGCGTGACCAGTACCGAGGTCTCGTCATAGTCGCTCAGGATGGCATCGAGGCCCTGCGCGAACGCCCCAAGATGATGTTCAAAGACTCGCTTCGTTGATTCCTCGATTGGTGCGGTAGTTTCCGTCATGGAAATCGACTCCTCAAATGATGGGGCTCGCACGCACCCGACGCGCGTGCGAGCTCCGGTGACCCTCAGCCGGCGTAGGCCCGCTGCGCCTCGTCCCACGTGACAACGACGATCGGCGTGCCGTCCTCGCGGATAAACGACAGAGGACCGAGAAAGGTCATGTAGAACTCGCTGTCCACGGGGAAGAACGTTTTGTCGTGGCGGGCGTTGGCCGACTCGTAACCGTAAGCCGGGGCGACGACGGTGTCCCCGCCGTGCTCTTTCCCGCCACGCACGTCCATCCTTCCTTTCGTCAACAGATACTCGCCCGGCCCCACGTGGAAATGGGCGTTGAAGGACGATCCAGCGGGGCAGTCGAAGATAGCCGTCCACGCGCCCATTTCGGGTGACGCATGCAGCATCTTCCAGCGAATGCCGCCTTGCGAAAGCGCATCGGGAAATGGCTTCCACGGAATTTCGTTAATCTGCACCGCCTCTTCGCGGATCTTCTCTTTGATTTCCATCTTCGTCTCCTGGGTAGTCGAGTCGGCGTCCATAAGGGGTGAGCGTCTTGCGCCGATGAGACAAAGATAGGCCAGCCGCACGCGCGGCAGTTGCTCTGGAGCGCAAGCCCGCTTGCCTCGCAGCGCACGGGTGCCGATGCAGGGCTCTACCTTGAAGCCGATGGATCGAAGGGCGATAGCAACGGGCCGCGAGTCTTCTGCATCGTCGAGGAGATTCCGCGCGGGACGCCTCGCCTGACCGGGCACTCAAACGGGTGGCGCACCGCGCATCATCAAGCGGTGCAAGAGTGTGTGCGCGAGAGTGGTCTGTTGCCGCCTATGCCATCGACGTAGCCAAGTATGATGTGAAGCGACAAGTCCCGAACGCGCTGATCAACACGCTGCACATCCAGCTCGACGCGTGGGGTAAGCGCGACGCCGCGGCAAACCAGCATCAACGTATCCACCAGCGCTTCACAATTCAGCACACCCGCTGAGTGAGCAAGCCCGAGCAACAACGCTCGAAATGCTCGTTCGTGCTCCCGCAGATTGATGCTTAGCGGATGGTCCTCCGCCATGGATTGCGATGCCAGGATCTTGATCGAAGAGGCCGATAGTCGTTCGACCACGAGGTCGGCCATGACATCCACGATACGATCACGTTGATCCACGCAGGCATACTGATCGATGCATGAGGCCATGGCATTCCATCGATTGCGTTCACGCTGGCACAACTCCGCGACGCAGGCCTCGAGCAGTGCCTCTCGCGAGCCGAACGCTCGATAGATTGCCATCTTGTGAAGTCCAGCGTGTCTGGCGAGGCGGGTAAGGCTCACCGATTCGAACCCCTCCTCGCCCGCCAACGCTACTGCCGACTCCAGAATGGCCTTGCGTGCCGCAATGGCAGACACTCGCGGCCTCATGCCATCACGATTCCGGTTTGAATCAGCACTGTCACTGTCAGCACGCGTTTCACCCCGATTCAGCATGACGAGATTGATTGGATCGAACGCCTGTGGCCTGCCAACGCCAGGTGGTACTAGCGCACAACGTAAATCGGCGGCGAATAGGAGCTGTATGTCACTTCGGCGCGCCGGGTTTCATTCGCCTGGCCGCTGGCGCCCGATCGGTCATTGCCGGCGGCAACCGGCTGAACTTCACGAGACAAGGCATCGACCTCTTGACTCGCGAAGCCGGCGGCCGTCTGAACCTGGACCGTGTGCTGCGACTGTGCCTGGAGGCTATCCGCCGTAGTAACGGACTGTGCGTTCGCGACGACAGGCATCGTAAAAACGCCTGCCACGAAAATCATGCTTGCTGCTAGTTTCACCGTAATCCCCTTCGAATATCGCCTGAAAATTCGCCACAATTTCGGTGTGCGCGGCGTCAATTCAGACTAAGGCAGGACGGGTGAAACATAAATGACGGGAACCGAACAGATTGTTGCCAGAATTCGTTTCTGTTGCGCTACGGCTGAGAGTCGAAGAAAGCCGTAGCGTGGTCTATAAACGCCCGAACTTTTGCAGGCATCAGGGTCCTCGTCACATAGGCCAGCCGCAGCTCAATGGCGCTTTCGGCCAACTCGAAATCTTCCAGCAGCCGCACGAGGCGCCCGGACGCCAGCTCATCACGCAACAACGCTTCGGGCAGCACCCCCAAGCCAAACCCTTTGCGGACCATCTCGCGGTTGAACATCGGATTGTTGGAGGCAATATCGAACTTCAAGGGAATCGAGACCTCTTCCTCCCCAACCTTGAACGCCAGCGCTGGCTTCCTGATCGATGGGGAAAACGCTACAAAAACGTGCTCGGCAAGGTCCGCGGGCTCACTCGGCCGCCGATGCTTCTCGAGATACTCCGGCGAGCCAACGATGATCTGCGGGACGCGTTCCAGCAGCTTCGTCACCGTCGTGCCACTGGTGAGCATGTACGGCACGACGATCCCCAGGTCGTATCCATCGGCAACCAGATCGACGGGGCGCTCGATGAGCGTGACTTCAAGGACGACCTTGGGGTTTTGCACCTTGAAGCTGGCCAGAAGCGGCACCAGAAGATTGACTGTGGCGGTGGTATGCGCGACCAGACGCAACACGCCCGTGGCCTCTTTGGCCTCGTTGAACGTCTCCGCCTCGAGCGCATCGAGATCGTCGAGGATCCGGACACACCGCTCGTAAAATCGCTCGGCGGTTTCCGTCATCGAGATTTGACGGGTGGTCCGGTGAAACAGCCGGCCCCCCAGGCGCTGTTCCAGCGCGGCAATGGCCCGAGAAACGACCGGCGTCGTCACGCCCAGCGTGTCGGCGGCCCGGGTGAAGCTGCGCGCCTCAACGACGGTACGAAACACCCGCAACGATTCAACGTAGTCCATGACCATCCGCCTCGTTTGAAAGTGTTTCGTAATGAAATGCACTGCCACGCCACCTGCAATATACACATAACGGCGTAGCGATCGAACGCCAATTCCCTCCGTTTGCTCAACACCGCGGCCCACGGGCGCGCCGCGCGTCGCCAATGGGGCGATGCCACCGGATCGCGTTTTGCGCACTGCGCAAATCGGCTTCTTGCGAACTGGTCGCCCAACTCAGTACGCCCAGCCAGCCCGTCACTGTCCAACCCAGCAGCAGATTGAACAGGAATATCCTCGCCGCTTGCTCCTTCATCCTTCGCTGGGCGATCATCGACGGCGTAAAGTAAGCGACAGCAACGAAAGCCAATAGAACGTACGCAATGACTGAACGCATCGGATACCTCGACCTGAATCATTTGATGACCGATTCTATGTCGGCCTCCTCGCGGAATGAACCTCAGGCCGGGCACCAGAGTGTTGTGCAATTTGGCAACTTCAATAGCACCCCATTTCGCAGGCAAACGCTAGAAACGGTGCCTCACTCCCACAGTCGCCGCGACTTGATAGCGGGAGTTCGTTCCCGTCGCGCCGCCAATATTGTTGATGGCGGCCACCAGCGCGCCGTTCAGCGCCTTTTGATACACCACAGCCCCGTATAGATCGGTGAGCTTGCTCATCGAATAGATCAGGCCACTGTTGAACTGGAGCCAGTGCGGATGCGGACCATCGCTGACGCCGGCCATCGACGATGCGCCGCCCACGTTGCCAACGCTATAGATGACGGCCACCCCGGCCTGCAAGGCAGGCGTAAACCGATACCGGCCGTTGACTTCGTAATTGCCGATCGAGAAGTTGGTGTGATCGCTATAGCGCAGCTTTACAAAGGTATACGCGCCGCCCACCGTGAATTTATTCACCTCGTAGGCAATACCGGCGCCTGTGATGTCCTGGGAAGTCACGGGCCGTGTGTAGAAGATCGACGTCGTGTTCGAGTAGTCCCCCACGACGGCACCCGAGGTATTGTTGCCGCCGGTGGCGCCGGCCGAAGGGCTACTGAGGTGGAAATGCGCGACGCCCACCGAAAGCGAATTGCGCGCGTAGCTTCCGCCGACACTCCATGCCCGATTGTTCTGGAACCCCTCTCCCTCTGCGCCGGCTGCCTGGTTGCTGAACGCGTAGAGTCCGCCAAGCGTGAATCCGGCGAAATTCGCGCTCTCGAACTTGACCGTATTGTTCAGCCGGAACGTGGTATAGAGATTGTCGACGTCGCCGACGTGGGCGCCGTACTGCGTACCCCATTGCCGCGACGACACAAACGGGCCAACGAAATCCACGAGCGGCTCATACTGGCGCCCCAGCGAAAACGAGCCAACAGCGTTGTTCTGCAGCCCTACGTAGGCCTGCCTTCCAAACAGACGTGAACCTTGCAACATGGTGCCGTTTGCCACGCTGAAGCCGTTTTCCAGCACGAAGATGGCCGAGTTTCCTCCTCCAAGATCTTCATTGCCGCGCAATCCCCAACGTGAGGGCAAGCCAACTCCGCTAGTTTCCTGAAACTTGCTGGACCCTGCGCCACCCGCCTGGGTCGCGACGTTGTTGACATAGCCAAGCCCGGCATCCACGATGCCGTAGAGCGTCACGCTGCTCTGCGCCAGTGCGAAGGCAGGTGTCGCCGCGGCGATTGCCATGGACAGCACCCGTATCCGGTTCTTTCCCTTCATCTTCATAGGTCTCATTTTCATACGGATAACTGATTATTTTTATCAGAGGTAGTCTTCGTTGATTGTTCCAGCGCGATCTTCGGTGCTAGACCTTAGTCGCCTGAATGGTTGACTGCATTCGCCGCGCGATCAGAGGAATCCCGGCAACCAGCAAAACCGCCGAAATAGCCTGAACCGCACCCGCCGTGATAAATCCGCTTGCGTAACTTCCCGAGAGGTCCCGCACGTAGCCGGTCAACCACGGCGTGAGGAAACCCGCGAGGTTCGAAATCGAGCTGATGAGCGGGATAGCCAGCGCCGTTTCGCCCGCTTTCAGGAACCGCGTGGGGATTTGCCAGAATAACGACACGCCTGCACCGGTTCCCGCAATGGCGAGCACGAGCGTGCAGAACGTCGTCGTCCGGTTGCTGTGCCACGCAAAGACCAGCACCATCAAGCTGATCACGCTAACCAGCGACGCCATCGCGCAAAACCAGCGGTTATCACGATATCGGCTCGCGAAGGTCGAAAAAGCGATGTTCCCGGCCGCACCGAGCAGGCAGATTGCTGCAATTGCATTTCCGATTTCGCGGTATCCGCCAAAGCCCGCTTCATGCAGGATGGTCGGCATGAAGAATCCCAGAGCGGAATTTGCGGTCAAAATGCAGAAGTAGATTCCCGCCAGCATCCAGAGCATCGGATTGGCAAAGAGCGCCGACGAATGGCCGGAGGCAGGAGCAAACTTCTGCCGGTCTTCCGCGATACTCTGCAAGATCATCTCGCGTTCGCGAGCGGAGAGCCAACGGGCGTTAGCGGGTCCATCGGGTAGCAAAAATGCAGCGACGCAGCCGAGCAACACGGTGGGCACGGCCTGAAGCACGAACATCCACCGCCAGCCGGCGAGGCCCAACACCCCGCTCATGTGTTCGAGCACGAAGCCGCCGCTCAAGCCAACCGCAATGGTCGAGCAGATCGCCGCGGAATGAAAGATGCTGAAATTGCGCGTCCGGCGCTTCGTCGGAAACCACTCGTTGAAGTAGAGAATGACGCCGGGATAGAATCCCGCCTCGAACGCACCGAGTAAAAAGCGAAGCGCGTAGAACACCGTGGGCGAGCTCACGAACATCATCGCGACGCTCGTCATGCCCCAGCCAATTGCGATTGCCGAGATTACGGTCCGCGCGCCCCACCGTTGCTGGAGCGCGGTGCTTGGCACCCCCATCACGACGTAGCCGAGGAAGAACAGGCCGGCGCCGAGCCCGTACGCCGTTTCGGTAAAGTGCAGATCGGACAGCATCTGAAGCTTCGCAAAGGCAACATTGGCGCGGTCCACCCACGCCAGCATCCACAAGCAAAAGAGCAGCGGAATGATGCGCCACTCCGACGACAAAAATGCCTTGCTCAGCTCACGGTCCGATTGACTGACCGGTTTTGCTGCGTCTGTTTCGCACAACACGCTCATGGGTTCGTCTCCAGGCACAAATGTCCCGATCTTTTTTCAGGATGACTTGAAAATGGGTCCGTCCGGGTGTTGCCCAGACGGACACTCTTTCAGTCCAGAATTGCGGGAAGGACTTCGCTGCGGTTTTCGCCGAAGCCGATGCTCGCGAAACCGGGACGCTCGCACCAGCCGCTCATGACAACGGCGTCTCCGTCTTCGAGGAATGCGCGCGTCTCGCCGGTGTCGAGCTTGACGGGTGACTGACCGGCCCGAGACAGCTCAATCAATGCACCGGCCTCGGAAGCCGTCGGCCCGGAGATGGTTCCGCTCCCCAGCAGGTCGCCTGAGCGGAGATTGCACCCACCGATCGTGTGGTGCGCAACCATCTGCGCGATGCTCCAATACTGGTGGCGGAAACTCGTGCGAGAAAGACGGCTGGCGCGCCTCCCGCTGCGCCGTGCGTCCGCCGTTTCGAGCGCCACTTCCAGCTGGATGTCGAACGCCGAGTGATCGGGCAACGCCTGCGAGGCGAGGTAGTCGAGCGGCTGCGGGTCTCCCTCGGGTCGAGCCAGCGCCGCGCGAAACGGCGCGAGCGCGTCCATGGTGACGATCCACGGAGAAATCGTGGTGGCGAAGTTCTTGGCGAGAAACGGTCCAAGCGGCACCGACTCCCACGCTTGAATATCGCGCGCCGACCAGTCATTGAGCAGACAGAGCCCAAACACGTGTTCATCCGCCGACTCGACGGGAATGCGCGTCCCCTGCTCGTTACCCACGCCAATGAAAATGCCCAATTCCATTTCGTAGTCGAGCCGGGCAGACGGGCCGAGTTCAGGCTCGCGCTTTCCAGCCGCGAGGCGCTGCCCAACCGGCCGCCGCACAGGCTGCCCCGACAATCCGATGCTCGACACTCTGCCGTGGTAGGCGATCGGCATCCACTGGAAATTCGGCGACAGCGAGCCATCAGGACGCATCAATTTGACGATGTTGCGCGCGTGATCGACAGACGTATAGAAGTCCGTGTAGTCGCCAATCTGTGCCGGCAGCGCGTACTCGACCTCATTGCGCGGCACCAGACAGCCCGTGAGCCCATCAATCGAAACGCCAGTACGTGCGGCCGAATCGCCCGCCTTGAACCCTGCGAAGAGCGCATGGCGCAAGGCGCGCCATGCGTCCGGCCCCAACGCGAAGAACGCGTTCAGCGTAGGCTGGGCGCACGCGCTGGCAGCTTGCGCTGCCATGCCGGAAAGACCACCGAGCGCCGCCACTGCCTCGAGGTCGATGACGTAGTCGCCCAAAGCGACGCCCCCGCGAAATGCCTCCGCCGCGCCCGCGCGACGAAACACGGCGAATGGCAGATTCTGCAGAGGGAACGCACTTTGAAGCGCATTGGCCGATTCGACCCAACTCCTCGCGCCGACGTCGTGCGTGTGATCAAGGCGCATCGAAGTCCCCGCGCAGGCTGTTGCGGCTCAACAGAATCCGGCGCTCGCGGAGCGCCTGGATCAGCGCAGGGTCGACGTTCCGCTCGGTCAGCAATTCGATGTTGTGCTCGCCCTGAAAGGCGGGAATTCCGGGCGCCGGCAAGGTTGCGCCACTGAACCGCCACGGCGAACCCGGCATACGCATCGTTCCGCCGTTGCGGTCGTCGACCTCCACGATGGCCCCCCAATCCGCGGCCCATTCTGATTCCGCCAGTTCATTGGTAGTGCGAACGACGCCGATTGCGAGCCCCTGTTCACTGACCTGCGCCTGCAGTTCTTCCAGGTCGGTGAAAGTCAGAATCCACGCCCGCACTTCCGCCAGCAGCGCGGCGAGGTTCTGCCGACGCAGATGGGCCGACGCGAACCGGGGATCGAGCAGCAGATCGGTGCGGCGCATCATCGAACAGAAGCGCAGGAACATGGGCGTATAGATCGGGCTGGCCGCGATCGTGACGTGGCGGCCATCGGGCATGCGGAAGATATGCGATTCCGTGGCGCTCAACGCGGGGGGCTCACCGTTGGTGTCCACGCCGGAGAGCTGCGCGCCTGCACGCTCGTTGACCGCGAGCATCGTGGCGGCCATCGAGACATCCACGTGCTGGCCTTCGCCGGTCCGGTTCCGATGTTGCAGGGCGGCGAGAACGGCGATGGCGCCATGCAGGCCCGTATAGACGTCGGCATGGCTGCACGCGTCGTTCTTCATCTCGTCAGGACCGAACTCATAGTGCTCGCGCAGAATGTCGGTCAGCCCCGTTTCCGCCTGCACGGTAGGCGCAAAAGCCGGGCGGTTGCGCCACGGCCCGGTCTGGCCATAACCGCTCATCGACACGTACACGACCCCAGGATTGAATTCGCGCACCTGCTCATAGCCGAGCCCAAAGCGGGCCAGCGTGCCCGGCCGGAAGTTCTCGACAATGATGTCGGCTTCGCGGCACAAATCCGTGACGATGGCTCGCGCCTCGGGCCAGTTCAGGTCCAGGCTGAGATTGCGCTTGCCCGCATTCTGCTGCGCGTAGTAGACCGACATCGTCCCGATGTGGGGGACACCGCCACGGCCCGAGTCGCCGCCCGGCGGCTCGATCTTGATCACCTCGGCGCCAAGATCGCGTAGCGTCTTCGTGCACAGCGGTCCCGCCAGCACGCGCGTGAAGTCGATCACCTTCATTCCCTCGAGAGGAGCACCCATGATCAGTTCCCCTCGAAAATGGCCGAGCCCGGGCCCGACTTTGCAAACGCTTCAAGGCCGCGCTTTTGATCGGCACTGGCCCACATCATGTTGCTGATCTCGGTCTGGCGCGCATCGGCACCCGCAATCCCGTGGCGCGCCGAAAGATTGGCCAGCGTCTTGATCCCCTTCAGGGCGACCGTTGGGCCGGCTGCCAACTGGCGCGCCCAGGACATCGACACGGCCGCCAGCTCCGCTTCGGCTGTCACGAGGTTGATGACGCCCCAACGCTCCAGGGCCACGGGGTCGTGACGCCGGCCGAACATGGCGATCTCCTTCGCACGGGCCGGGCCCGCACGCTGGACGACACGCTGCACGCCTCCGAGCAACGGCAGCAGACCGAGGCTCGCCTCGGCCGCGGCAAAGAACGCAGTATCGGCCGCCACGATCATGTCGCAGGTCAGCGCCAATTCGAATCCGCCACCCAGCGCGCCGCCGTGCACCGCGGCAACCGAGGGCAACGGAACGTTCTCGAGCGCGTCGAGCAGCTCCTCGAGGGCAGCATGATCGCGGCGGCGGGCACCGCCCGTGAATCCGGCAACGTCGGCGCCAGCGCAGAAGTGGCGCATGCCGCTGCGCAACAGGATGGAGCGGCAACCTTCAGCGACGGCCTTGCCGTAGGCCGCGAGAAGGTCATTCAAGAAGTTATTCTCGATCAGGTTATGGGGCGGCTTCGACATCGTGACGACGCCAACTGCGCCGTCCTTTTCAAACTCGACAGTGCTCATCTCTCGTCCTGCATCGTGGCCCGACGCCATGTCGGGCGGGGTGGTTGAAACGCTCGGAAAAATACATAGGATGCCGAAATGGCATAAGAAACTTCAGTGCTGAAGCCGGGTTTCCTGCAATCGTCCCGGCATTCAGACAGAGGTTCTGTATGGCTCGATGATAACAGTGTTAACTTAGATGCAAACCAGGGTAATCCCAGGCCATCGAAGCGCGTGCCACTCAACCGATCCCCATTTCCCCGGGCGCCGGGGCGAGATCATTGCGTGCCAGAAAGACGCCCGCCTATAATGACTCGCCCCCTTTACCGACCCTTCTTGCACTGTGAGTTCGAAACCGTCCCCTGCGGCCGCCACGCCCTACCACCACGGCGATCTGCGCAACGCCCTGATCGCGGAGGGCCGCCGCGCGCTCGAAGAAGTTGGCGCTCGTGAACTGAGTCTCAGATACCTGGCGCGCGCCGTCGGGGTCTCCGAGGCAGCGCCATCACGGCATTTCGCGGGCAAGGAGGGGTTGCTCGCGGCCATCGCGGCCGACGGATGGAGTGATCTCGCGAGAATCCGCAGCGGCATCTTGATGTCCGATGACCCGACCATGACCAAGGCCTATCGGATGATGAGGGTGTACGTCGAATTTGCTCAAACGCACAAAGGGTTGTTCGACTTGATGGTTGGGCCCCGGATCGTCGCTCGCGATTCGTATCCCGAACTTACCGAAGAAGCATCGAAATCATTCGGGCTGTTCGCAAAGGTCGTCGAGCAGGCGGCGCTCGAAAGCGGCTGGAAAAAAAGCGCGCTGACGTTGGTCACGCACGCGGCCTGGAGCGTCGAGCATGGGCTCGCGACCCTGATCCTTTCCGACCGGGTGCCGCGATCGGATCTTCCCGTTCGACTCGATCAGATGATCCACTTCTCGATCTCCGTGTTCCTGAGCGCCATTGACGCGGGCCCGGCCCATCTCGAGAAAGTGATGAATGGCTTGCCGGCAGCGAAGCGGCACGCTGAAGCTTAGGCTGCCTGATCCTGGGCCAGTTCGTCGAAGAACTCGCTCGCGTAATCGATGAATGCCCGCACCTTCGCCGGCATCAGCGTGCGTGTGTTATAGGCCAGCCTGATCTCCACTTCTCCCTCCTTGATCTTGAACTGGTCCAATAGCCGAACGAGCTTGCCCGAGCGGATTTCCTCCTGAACCAGCGGGACCGGCAAGGCGCCGATCCCCAGGCCGCGAAGGACCATCTCCCGGTTAAAAATCGAACTGTTCGATGCGACGTCATAGCTGATCGGCACCGCAACACCTTCTTGCCCTGCGCCGCGGAACGTCAGCGCAGGCTTGCGCAAGGAAGGCGGCATCACCACGAACTTGTGCCCGGTGAGGTCAGCGGGCGTCTGCGGGCGCGGGTGGTTCGCCAGATACGCTTCTGTCGCAAAGATGCCAAGCGGCACCCGCTCCAGCAGCCGGGTCACGGCCTGTTCCGAGCTCAGCATGAACGGCAACACGATGCCCAGGTCGAACCCGTCGGCGACAAGATCGACTGGACGCTCCGTCATGGTGATATCGAGGGTGACTTCGGGATACTTGCGCTTGAACCTCGCGATGAGCGGGACGAGGCGGTTGTTCGTGGCCGTGGTGTGCGCGACCACCCGCAGCACGCCGGAGGGCACTTGAGTCTCGCCGGTCATCTGCGTTTCAAGGTTCGAAAGGTCATCCAGAATTCGGCAGCAGCGCTCATAAATGCGCTCAGCCGGCTCCGTAAGCGACACCTGCCTTGTAGTGCGATTGAACAGGCGGGTCGCAAGACGCTGCTCCAGCATGGCGATGGCCCGGGAAATGACAGGCGGCGTCGTGTCCAGCACGTCAGCCGCGCGCCTGAAGCCCTTTGCCTCGACGACGGCACGAAAAATACGCAAGCTTTCGATATAGTCCATTGGCCCGCCAGCATGTCATCTTCGGGGTTAATCGATTGATTCGCATTCCGAAACTATAGACTCGAATCGAAGCGAAATTTACATGCTCGAGGCTCGATCAATGGGGCGCGGTAATGCGCTCGATCAGCAATTCGAACTTCCGGTCGAGCGCTTGTGCAGCTTGCTTGAGCTCGGGATTGTCGCCCAGCACGATGAGTGACGAGGGGCGGACATAGGTGACGAACGTTCCCTCGCCGTCACTCGCCTCGGTCAGCAGCACTTCAACAGGGGCAAACAGACCGGCGGAGATGTCGTGGCGCAGCATGGTAATCGCAATCAGCGGATTCCCGAGGATCCATCGCACGGTCCGGCGCTTGATGCCGAATTTTGCAATCCAGCCCCCGTGATCGATCTCACTGAACAGCATGAAGCCGCTTTCGCCGACAAAGCGCCGCTCGACTTCCTTCACATAAGTGCCTTCCGAAATGTCTTCTCCGGCGAGCTTCACCAGTTCGGGAATGGACGACTTCCCGCAGAGCTTGTTGAGGCGCTCCACTACGTCGTCAAAGGACGCAGGCGTCCTCACCTCGACACGCACGCCGGCAAATTGCGTTTCAACCACTGCGACTTCGCTGCTCATCAAAAAGGCTCCAATACTGTCGTTTTCCCCCGGAGGGGGCTCATTCGCATCCGGGTTGCACTCTGAATAGTGGCCAGCCCTCGATACGAGTATATCCGCGCTTCTTGCACCGAAAGTTGACTGCAGCGACAACAGATTGTTGAGCGAAAGCTTCGGAGACGGCCGCCGAACGCGGTGCCCATCGGAGCGACGCGGCTTGCGGGTTTTCCGTTTCCGACCGTCCGGTTAGTCCTGGAAGGGCGAAAACGGCGAAGTGTCGATGTTCGTTTACCTCTGTTGCGGCGGCATTGCACCCAACTTGCAAGTGCCAACAACGCATAACTCGACTCCGCAGCGCTGCCCGGCAAAGATATAGGCACAGCAAGAACATCTGCCAACGCCCAAGGAGAGTGAAATGAGTGAGCGCGAAACCGGGCAGCGAGTCGCCGTGCTCGTCTGCGTCGCGGAACCCCTTCTGGCAGTCGGCGTGCGCACGAGCCTCGTGGCTGAGCCGGACATCCAGCTCATCGACTCCGAGCACGCCTGCGGCGGACGCAACGTCGACGTGCTGGTCGCGGATACGGACACTGCGGCGGCGCTCGCGCTCGATCGGCAGCGCCAGCGTCTCGGCCCGCGGCTCGAGTTCGCCGCCATCCTGGCGATCTCGGCCCAGGCGCGCGAGCACGCCGTCCGCTGCGCCCTGGAACAAGGCATTCGGGGCCTCGTGCTGACCCGCTCCCCGGTCCACGATCTCCTTGCAGGCGTGCGGGCCCTGGCGAGCGGCGGCCGCTACCTGTGCCCGCAAATCCGCTGGCAGATGGCACAGGTCTCCCAGCGCGAGGTGCTGACGAGCCGCGAAGACGAAGTGCTGCGGCTCTTGACGATGGGACTATGCAACAAATCGATCGCGCGCGACCTCGAGATCGCGGTCGGAACCGTGAAAGCCCACGTCAAGTCGATCATGGGCAAGCTCGACGCCAGTTGCCGTACCGAAGCGGCGCGGATCGCCACTGAACGGGGCCTCATGGACCTGCCGGCCGCATCATCGCGGCGAGTCAAATCCCCGGGCGCGACGAACCGGCAACGCCGTGCCTTGCTGTCCCAGCCCTTCCTCGTCCCCCAGGGCGACGAGTCGGCATGTGCGGTCATGTGAGCGCCGCGGACTCGCGCGCTCAGTCCCTCGAGCCGCCGGACAATTCCGTGCCGTCCTGCATCTTCGCAGCATCGGTCGGAGCGGCTTGCCCAAGCACACTGCGGGCAACCGAGAGGTCGAGGGAAGTCTCGTCGCCAGCGTCTTCGACGAGTGGGCGCAGCAAACGTTGTGCATCCTGCGCACGCCCGGTGCCGATCCACTGCTGAGCCAGTACGACGGCCGCCCTGACCTGTCCCGACCTTACCCCTTGTGAGCGGGAGAGTTCGATTGCGGCCAGATAGCTGCTTTCGGCCAGCTCCAGTTGACCCGCGGCAGCCTGGCAATATCCGCGAGCGAACAGCAGTTCCGGCATGCGAAGGAAATCGCCGCAAGTGCGAATGAGCTCCTCGACCTCGTCGCACATCGCGAGCGCAGCCGCATGCAGCGACATGTCCGAGAGTCCGATCGCCAGCATCGCCAACGAGACGCTCGTAATCATTTCGTACTGGTAGCGGTGAAGCACGTCCACGGCAGAGCGGATGAGTTCGACGCCATCGGCTGGCCGGCCTCGCGTAATCGACAACTGCCCGCGCAATACGCATGCAACACTGAGATACGGCGTGAGCGAATGGCGCTTCGCGACGTGCTCGAGCGCCTCGACCACGCTTTGCATCCGCTCGACATCCCTCGCCCAGACGTACACCGACCCGGCCCAGATGAGCGCGATGCATTGGGTGACCGCGTGGCCCGAATCGCGCGCATCGGCGATGGTCCGGTCGGCAACGGCAAGCGCTTCCGCATAGCGCCCAGTGAGCCACAGACTGCGGGCGCGGCCGCACATGGCGCGATTATGAAAGTCGAATCCGAGCCTGGAGGTCGTGCTGGACGAGGCGCCGAAGCTTCGGGCAAAACACCGTTCCCAATGCTGCATGGCCTCCTCGACCTCGCCCACGAGGTGCAGCGCCACGCCCATCAGGGAATCGACAATGGCGTGCGACTCCGCGTCTTTCAACTCGGACAACAGCGACTGCGTCTTGCGAGCGGTCGCGAGCGCATCGCTGTACCGGCCGTCGCGGTGCAGCAGGACGGCGTAGCCATTGAGCAGATGCAGCGTGCTGCGGAAATCCCCGAGCTGCCCAGCCACCTCGATGCCGCGGCGATAGGCGGCCTCCGCATCGCTGCCGCCTCGCGAGAACATCAGCGACTGGCCTAGCGCGCCCTGTATCCGCATTTCATGGCGCGACCCGACAAGCTCCGCGGGCAACTGCGCCAGCGCGGCCTCTGCCCAGCGAGAGCATTCGGTGACGTTCGACAATTGCAATAGCAAAGGACAGAGCGAAGCCACCAGCCGGAATGCCTCGGCATCCTTCCCGCCGTTGGCGAACAGCCACTCGACGGCCGTGCGCAGGTTGGGCAGTTCGAGCTTCACGGCCTCGAGCGCGTCCTTGTCGAGGACATCGGCCGCATAGTGCTGTACCCAGTCCGCGAAATAGCGGGAAAAGCGCTGCATGGCAGCGGCCCGCTCCCCGGACTCGGACAGCTTCTTCGCGCAGTAGGCCCGGGTCGTATCCGACATGCCATAGCGCAGCGTCGCTTGCCCGGCATCGACGGTGACGAGCGACTTCGACACGAGACACGCAATCAGCTCGATGGCGACGGATGGGTCGTGGTCGTTGCAACAGGCAGCGATGGCCGCGTCAAGGGTAAAGCTTCCGGCGAAAACGGAAAGCCTGCCTATCAGACGTTGCTCGTCGTCGGACAGCAGATTGAAGCTCCAGTCGAGCGTGGCGCGCAGTGTCTGGTGGCGTGGCACGACCGTGCGCCTGCCGTGCCACATCAGTCTCACGCTGGCATCGAAGTGCGAGGTAATGGCCTTGAGGCCCAGCGCCTCGATACGGCCCGCCGCCAGCTCGATGGCCAGCGCGATGCCGTCCAGCTCGCGGCAGAGCTGGGACGCCAGCGGCGCGTCGCTATCGCTCAGTTCAAAGCCCGCGCAGCTCGCCGTTGCGCGATCCACAAACAGCCTGACTGCCGGGTAAGCGAGCGCGGCGGCGGCGGTCGTTCCCTCGCCTTTGGGCGGAAACGCCAACGGCTGCAGACGATAAACGCACTCCCCTTGCGCGCGCAGCGGCTCGCGGCTGGTGCAGAGAATATGGAGCCTCGAACACTGCTGAACCAGCAGCTCGGCAAGCTCCGCGACCGCCGCGATGACGTGCTCGCAGCAATCGAGCACGATCAGCGCGTGGCGCTCGCCCAGATGGGCCGCCAGCGCGGCCGGATCATCGAGCCTGTTCTGCAGCCCAACCGCGCTTGCCACCGACGAGCGCACGAGCCCCGCGTCCGCGATTGCCGAAAGGTCGATGAAATGCACGTCGCCATTGAATTGCCGGATGGCCGAATGTGTCGAAGCGATGGCAACTGTCGTCTTGCCGATGCCGCCCGGCCCGACGATGGAGACGAGCCGCTGCTGCAGCATGTTCGCGAGGACCTGCTGGACGTCCTCGTCGCGCCCGACTACCGAAGAGGCCGGCGCCGGCAGCGCCCTTGCCGTGCGCAGCGGGGACGCCTGGAGCGGCGCTTCGAGCTCATGGCGCTCGACTACGGCGACGAACGTGTAGCCCTTGTTGGCGGTGTTGACGATATAGCGCCCGCCGGCGTCGCCTTCCCCAAGCGCCTTGCGCACGGCGACGATATGAAAGCGCAGGCTGCCCTCTTCGACCACCACATCGGGCCAGACACGCGCGATCAAATCCTTTTTGCTGACGATTTCCCCGGCCGAATCGACCAGCGCGACGAGCAGGTCGAGCGCTCGCCCGCCGAGCCGCACGGGCAAGCCATCGCGTTCGAGCAGGCGCTCCGATGGAGACAGCGTGAACGGCCCAAACGAGGCTCGCCACGTGGTGCTGTGCGTTGTTGTTCGATGCATTGCAGCCATCCCTTTAGCGCGAGCCGCCATTCCCTGAGGCCGCCCTCGTTTGGAATCCCACCGTGCCGCGTGTTGCCGGCCTGCCGAGTGGAAATGATAGTGCGCCTTTTTCGAATCGGCTTCCACCCCGTCGGCGCGTGCCGACAATTTAGCCAGCTTGCGGCCATATTCCCAGCAAATGTTTATGATGTGGATTATTTGCTTTATGGATAACCATGAAGCTCGATCTGAATTTATTGCGAGTGCTTGTCGCTATCCACGAGTCGGGCAGCGTGACGAAGGCGGCGCAGCAGCTTGGGATGAGCCAGCCCGCGGTCAGCGCCGCGCTGGGCAGGCTGCGCGAGTCGCTGGCCGACCCCTTGTTCATTCGACAGGCCGACGGCATGTTGCCGACGCCGCGCGCGGACACGCTCGCCGGCAAGGCGAGGCAAGTCCTCGACGCCATTGATCACGATATCCTGAGGCCACCTGAATTCGATCCGCAAGCGGACGATGTCGAGTTCGTGTTTTGCCTCAGCGCTATTGGCGAGATCGTCTTTCTGCCCACCTTGATGAGGCACATCCGCGAGCAAGCGCCGCGCGCGCTTGTGAAAAGCGTCAGCCTTGCACCCGAACAGCTCGAGGAGGCGCTAGGGTGCGGAGAAGTGGACCTGGCGCTGGGTTATTTTCCCGATCTCAAGAAGGCCGAATTTTTTCAGCGGCGGCTCTTTTCGCATGACTTCGTCTGCATGGTGCGATCGGGCCATCGCATCAAGGGTCCACGCATGACCTTGAATCAGTTTGCCACTACTGAACAGGTTTTCGTCAAAGATGGCAGCCGCACTCAGGAGAGGGTCGAGGCCACACTGGCTCAGAAAGAGGTTAAGCGAAACGTCGTTCTGCAAACATCACATTACCTCAGCATTCCAATCGTCATTGCGGAATCGGACCTCGTGGTGGTCTTGCCGAGGACCGTCGCCGATGTCTTTTCCGACTTGATGGACGTGCGCGTTGTTGAGCCGCCCGTTGAGATTCCGCGCTATGACCTGAAGGTTTACTGGCATCGCCGGTTTGTGCAGGATCCCAAGGTGAAGTGGCTGCGTGAGCGGGTTATCGGGATCTTCGCGGAACGGGCCTGATTGCAGGCCGGTGGTTGTGGGTGCTCATTGTGAGTGCTCACTCAGTGCCGATCCTGATTTCCGGCTCCGCTTCGTCCGGACGGTTCAGCAAGATGAGCAGACGCGCGATCTTGTCGTCGAAGAACGTAAAGATAAAGCTCAGTATCAGCGGTGATGGCAATCCCATCTTCTCAAAATCGCCGCCTACTTCCGCCCTGAGCATGAGATCGCCAAAGTGTAAGCGCGCATCGGTAACGTTCATATAGAACCGCTCGGCGACGATCTCGTCGCGTATCCAACGCGCAATCGCTTCCTTTCCCCAAAAGTCGCGCAACTGGTCGTTCAGGTACGCATCTTCGATGAAGAGGTTAGCTAACCGGTCAGCGTCGCTGGCGTTGACGGCGTCAACGAAGGAGCTGGCAATGGTGCCGGCGATCGCTCGCCAGGTGCTCGTACTCGGGTTCATGAGGGGCATGATTCACCTCTGCTGCTGCTTGCTTTTCATCCGCTAGGCTAGCAAAACCGGGGCGCCCGGTTGTTAGCTCTTGTTAGTACTACTGTGTCATAAAATCAGTTGCGTGCTCTATTGTCGTAC
>NZ_BAYD01000040.1 GCF_000685075.1 Paraburkholderia oxyphila NBRC 105797 | reverse complement strand
TTGTGAACAGAGGTTCTTGCATCTCATCCATTCCGCGCATCGCTCTCGTCCGCCCAAGGTCATGAACACGATATGTCTAACGCACAGCCCGCAGCGCCCGTTTACACCGTATCCAATTTCAACAGCCTGCTAAAGCCATCGCGTGAGAAAAGGCAGCAGTATCGGCACGACGATCGCGGTGAACACGCCGTTCAAGCCCATTCCGAGCCCTGCGAAGGCACCCATTTGTTCACTGACCTGGAAGGCACGTGCGGTACCTATTCCGTGGGACGCCACTCCGAGCGCAAATCCGCGGACCTCGGCCTCGGTAACGCGAAGAAGGTTGAGGATTGGCCGCGCGGTAACCGCACCCAGCACACCGGTGGAAATCACCAATACTGCGGTCAATGAAGGTAAGCCGCCGACTTCGGATGCGACTGCCATCGCAATGGGGGTGGTCGCCGATTTCGGAGCCAGCGAAGAGAGCGTCTGAGCGGAGGCTCCGAGTAATTCCGCGGTGGCGACAGCTGAAACGATCGCTGTCAGGGATCCCGCGGCCAGGCCGGCAATCAGGGGCAGTGCAGCTCGTTTCAGGTTCGACCACTGGCGATAGAGGGGCACTGCCAGGGCCACGGTTGCGGGACCAAGCAGGAAGTGGACGAACTGCGCCCCCTGGAAATATGTGGCATACGGGGTATGCGTGAATTCGAGGAGCGCGACGACGAGCGCAACGGCAATCAATACAGGATTGGCCATCGGATTGTAGTGTGCCTTCGCGTACACCGTCATGGCAAAGAGGTAGGCTAGCAGAGTTAGCGTTAAGCCGAGCAGCGGCGATGCCGCAAGGTAGACCCAGATTGCTCCGATTTTCGGGATGGAGGTCATTGCGCTGCTCCCCTTGTGGCAGCCGTGCGTTGCTGCCGGCGTAAGAGCGCACGGGTCACAAGCGCCGTCACGACGATCGCCAAGGTAGTGCTGACGACGATTGCCGCGACTATCGCAATGATCTGTCCGCTCACCGATCCAGCGGAAGCCATAATGCCGACGCCGGCCGGGATGAAAAGCAAAGATAGATGGCGCAGTAGCTCAAGCGCGGTCGGCTCGATCGCGTTGGCAGTTTGGGGGCGAATTGACAGAAAACCGAGTAACAGGAGCATGCCAATTACGGGGCCTGGTATCGGCAGCTTGAGGACATACGACACACCCTCGCCAAGGCACTGAAATAACAACAACGAAGCAAGAGCACATAGCATATCCATTATCCGACTCCATCATCGGTGTGAAAGCACGACTCCACGCCTGAACAGTTCTCATGTAGTACGAGGCCCGCAGACTGCCTTGACCGCCGGCTCGTCGACACAACGGCAAGCGAACCAGTCAGTTGTTCACAAAGCCATTCTATTGAACGACACCTGAAAAATCCTTAGGCAAGCTGAGCGGAGCCCACTTGCTCCGAGATACATGGTTCGCCGCGTCGGGACGGCCTGTTCGCGCGTGCGATTATGTTAGATAACGTGCTGGCGTTCGGTACGTGCGCACATCGCATAGAGCTTTGCGCAGCGAAACGTCACCGCTCAGGCAAAGCGATTAATCTTTTCCCTGTCGGCACACACAGGTCGTGGTTGTTCGAGGCATACAGGCCCCAAGTCAACCTAGAGGCCAGTCCTTTTGCACGGGCCGACTTTGCCGCGATGCGTGTTAGTTCGCGGCTTTGTACTCAACTTGGCGCCTTGTCTGCGGCTTCGCGCCGTTTCGCGTTCAATGCATAGCCGGTATGCCATCAGGAGATCGTGCCGATGAAACCGTACATACTTTCTCTCGCCGCCGGTCTTCTGGTCGGCATGGTCTATAGCCTGCTGCACGTACGCTCGCCTGCGCCGCCGCTAGTCGCCCTCGTCGGACTGCTCGGCATCCTTGGTGGTGAGCAGATCATTCCTGTGGCGAAGCAGATGCTCTCTGGTTCAGGTTTTCACACTGCGTGGCAAGAGTCAAAGTGCAACCAGCACCTGTTCGGCTCCCTGCCTGGCGGCCCGCCACTCACCCGACGCACGACGAGCGTCGCCACCACTGACACGCCGGAGAAAAGATCATGACCAGCCCGTCCGTCGATACGCCCGACCTGATCCTGCATAACGGCCGGTTCACGACACTCGACCGCACGAAGCCCGAAGCGACCGCTGTGGCTATCCGCAATGGCGTTTTCACTGCAGTCGGTAGCGAGGGCGAAATCATGCAGCAAGCGGGCGCAGCAACGCGTGTGATCGACTTGCAGGGACAGCGGGTACTTCCGGGTCTCATTGACAATCACCTGCATATCATCCGTGGCGGCCTCAATTTCAACATGGAGCTGCGGTGGGATGGCGTCCGTTCGCTTGCCACCGCGATGGAGATGCTCCGTGCGCAGGTAGCGATTACTCCGCCACCGCAATGGGTACGCGTAGTGGGCGGATTCACGGAACATCAGTTCACTGAGAAGCGTCTGCCGACCATCGACGAACTGAATGCCGTCGCGCCCGATACGCCCGTGTTCCTGCTTCATCTCTATGACCGCGCAATCCTCAACGGAGCGGCGCTGCGCGCAGTGGGGTACACGAAGGACACACCGGAACCCCCGGGCGGCGAAATCGTGCGAGACAGCGCTGGCAATCCGACGGGCCTGCTACTCGCAAAGCCGAATGCGGGAATTCTCTATGCGACCCTTGCGAAGGGACCCAAGCTGCCTCCCGAGTATCAACTGAATTCGACGCGGCATTTCATGCGCGAATTGAACCGCTTGGGCGTGACTGGCGCGATCGACGCGGGGGGCGGATTCCAAAATTACCCCGACGATTACGCGGTGATCCAGAAGCTCTCGGACGAAGGGCTGCTGACTATCCGCCTGGCTTATAACCTCTTCACGCAAAAGCCCAAGGGAGAAAAGGAAGATTTTCTGAACTGGACGAAGACGTCGAAGTACAAGCAGGGCACGGACTATTTTCGCCACAACGGAGCTGGTGAAATGCTGGTCTTTTCCGCAGCCGACTTCGAGGACTTCCGGCAGGCGCGCCCGGATATGACTCCAGAGATGGAAGGGGACCTGGAGGGCGTTGTTCGCATCCTCGCGGAGAATCGTTGGCCGTGGCGCCTGCATGCAACATACGACGAGACGATTAGCCGCGCACTGGACGTATTCGAACGTGTGAACAAGGAGATTCCCCTCGCGGGACTGAATTGGTTCTTTGATCACGCGGAAACGATCGGGGAGCGCTCCATCGATCGCATCGCGGCGCTCGGTGGCGGAGTGGCTGTGCAGCATCGCATGGCCTACCAAGGGGAGTACTTCGTCGAACGCTACGGCGCAGAGGCCGCAGAGGCAACGCCGCCGGTGAAGCACATGATTGAAAGGGGCCTGCGGATCTCTGCGGGCACGGATGCTACACGAGTGGCTTCTTACAACCCATGGGTGTCGCTCTCCTGGCTTGTGAGCGGAAAGACACTCGCGGGACTGCGGATCTATCCGCAGCGCAACTGTCTCGATCGTGAAACGGCGCTGCGCATGTGGACCGAGAACGTGACCTGGTTCTCAAATGAGGAGGGCAAGAAGGGGCGCATAGAGGCGGGACAGTTCGCGGATCTGATCGTACCCGACCGTGATTACATGACGTGCCCCGAGGGGGATATTGTCGATACCACCTCACTCCTGACAATCGTGGGCGGCAAGATTGTATACGGCGCTGGCCCATTTGCGCCGCATGACGCGCCAGTTCCGCCCGCGATGCCCGATTGGTCGCCTGTGCGAGCGTGGGGTGGATATGGCGGCTGGGGAGCCACACAGCGCACAGGAAGCGCGCCACTTCAGCGTGCGGCAGAACTGGCCTGTAGCTGTGCGAAGGCGTGCGGTGTGCACGGCCACGCGCATGCTCGAGCATGGTCGCGCAGCGTACCCACCTCGGACCTTAAGGGCTTCTGGGGAGCGCTCGGCTGCTCTTGTTGGGCTGTCTGAACTTGATAAATCGCTCGCGTCTTGCGATGTGAAAGTGGAGCGGTTAAGTGCGGGCTACTGCCGCTAACGGCGATAGCCCGCATTCGTCGTCTCGGGACCAGGTGTTTTCCCGATGATTTTGCGCTCCGAATTCGCCGCGAACATGCGAGAAGAAGGCGACGTCGGCCTGGATAGATATGACATTTCGCAGACCGCAAGCGCCGATAAGAGGACGATAAAAATGCCTAATCTCCGCGTATGGATAGCAACGCTGCTCGTCGTAGTTGGCGTCGTCGTTTTGTCTCCAGTGAATTCGAAGGCGGCGACAGGGACGTCCTTCGCTGTTGGACCTCAGTACGATACGACGCATGTCTACGTATCGCCCGACGACTTTGACCGCTTCACGGACAGCTTCGTCGCGACGTTCGGAGGCCACAAGTCTCGACAGGGTGTCTTCCAGGTCACGCCGACGCCGAGTCAGACCATGTCGCAGCTCGTCTTTACGCCTGTCGGAACGATATCGGTATTCGGCTTCAAGACACCGGTGCCCTATCCGTTCGGCGCAGAGAGAACAGGCTACCTCGTGAACGATATCGACGCCGCGGTCAAATCCGCCACGGCGCATGGCGCGGACGTGATGGCCGAGACATTTCCTGACCCTATCGGTCGTGATGTGATCATCTCGTGGCCAGGCGGCCTGAATATGCAGTTGTACTGGCACACGCAGGCGCCACATTACGACCCATTGCAGACCGTGCCGGAAAACCGTGTGTATGTTTCGCATGAGCGGGCCGATGCACTCATACGGGATTTCGTCGCGTTTTCACATGGAAAGGTTGTTTCTGACGAGCGGAGTGCCCCCGGCGTGGAGATTGGCCGGCCAGACGAAACATACCGCCGTGTTCGTATCGAATCGGGCTTTGGCAGGATGGTCGTACTCGTGACCGATGGTCACCTGCCATGGCCCTATGGGCGCGAGTTGACAGGATATGAGGTGAGTGACCTTGGCGAAACGCTAAAGAAGGCACAGGCTGCGGGTGTTACCGTGCTGGTGCAGCCATTTAAGGCAGACGGCCGCGAGGCCGCGATCGTTCAGTTCCCGGGAGGGTATATCGCAGAGATTCACGCTGTCGCTCAATGATGCGAGAAATGGAACCACGCCGCGCAGCGGTCGCTCGTGGAGAGTGGAGAGGATAGCGCCGAACTGCTCCGCTGTGTGTTAGCTCGCATTTCGGTATCACAAGCCTACCGAAACAGGGGGCTGGCAAATCTTACGTCTCCGGTGGTGCTGGCGGCGCAACGGCTGGCCATTGCCGGTACATACGTCTGCGGTATGCACTATCATGATGCAAAGCGAATAAGCAAATGCGGAGGCGGCGACCCGTGCTTGTTCAACAATGGGCGGGTGGCACACAGCGCGCGTGGCGGTGCTGTGAGCAAGCAATTTGTCGGGTGAATTGTCTGCGGACACCAGCGGTGAACGGCATTTCGCCGTTATTTTTCGCCCGGATTCCTTTTAGAAGGTTCGCTACCCCGATTCCAAGGAGCGCCCACGGTGTTCAGCGTCTTCGACACGGATGAATTGCCCGCCACTCGCCGCTTCGCGCTGTGGCGTGATCAGGCGTCGAACTTGTTCTTGCCGGTGACGGTGCGCTCCAGCTATGAAGAGGCGTTCCATTATCGAACGGCGCGCAGCGCGATCGACGGGATGCCGATAGGGTCGAGCAGCGTAACGAATCTCAATGTGCGGCGCGAGGCACGTCAGATCGGCGATCCGGACACCTGTCCGTTAAGCATCTACATACCCACAAGCGGCAAGCTTGCTTTCGTGCAGGCTGGCTATGAGCGATGTGTGCGGCCTGGAGAATTATCGTTTATCGATTCTGCGCGACCCTACGAGCAGGACATCGCTAACGACTTCGGCTATGTCTGGTTTCATGTGCCCAAGGATCGTTTGCCCTCCCACTTTAGTCGCGTCGAAGCATTGGCTGGTCTCAAGCTCGAATCGAGCAATCCTTACGCCAAACTGGCGATGGATTTCATCCGCAGCGTTGCCGCCATGGCGGGGCAACTCAATGGCGAGAACGCGCGTAGCATCGGTGAGCAGGCGCTTGACCTCCTCGCCATGGCGGTGGAGCACGATATCGGCACGCCGACACCTGACGGCCAGGCTCGGCGCGCCGCGATCCTGCATTACGCGAAGACCTTTATTGCGCAGAATCTGCCCGACTCCGATCTTTCACTCGATAGGGTGGCGGCCGCACTTGGCGTTTCGTCGCGCTATTTGAGCGGATTGTTCAGCGATGCCGAAACGCCGTACCGGACCTACCTGCGGGAGCTGCGCCTCGAACGGTGCGCACGCGACCTCGCCGCGCCTCGCCTCGCTCATCGAAGCGTGACCGAGGTCGCGCTGTCGTGGGGCTTCGTGGACTCGGCACATTTCAGCCGTTGCTTCAGGGAGCAGTTTGCTTTGTCGCCCAGTGAATATCGTGCGGCTGGCAAAAGTGCGACGCTTTCGTCGGACGATTTGCGCAGTGTGCCGCACGGCAGCGACGAGTAGATCGCCATTGACGGTGCGGGTCGCGATCCAGCCCGTGCGAGTTAAGGCAAGCCATCGTTCCGGTTCAGGCAAGTGTCGGACAAGCGCAGGGGCTACTATGAGAACATCCAGATAGTGGCACACCGCGAGGGTAGATCGTCGATGGTCCAGGTCGGCAAACTGCGGGTTAACCTCGAGCGGAGAGAGGTAACCGAAAACGGCCTTCCGCTGCGCATCGGTTCGCGTGCCTTCGATGTGCTGGAGTTCTTGATCGATGCGAGTGGCTCGCTCGTCTTGAAGGACGAGATTATTAGCCACGTCTGGCCCGATACCGTCGTCGAAGAGAACAACCTGCAGGTTCAGATCGCAGTGCTACGCAAGGCGCTGGGTGAAGATCGCGGCATGATCCGCACGATACCCGGACGCGGCTACCAGTTGGTCGGGTTAGAGCCCGTGAGCGTGGGACCGAGTGGCTCTGCAACGCGTGACCAGCTCCACAATATACCGGCACAGGGCGAACTAATTGGGCGTGAGACAGACGTAGCGGACATCGGTGCGCTGCTAGGCGAGTCACCTGTACTGACGCTCGTTGGCGCAGGCGGCATCGGCAAGACGAGTCTCGCAATCCGCGCGGCACGCGAGTATGGACATCGTTTTGCGGACGGTGTGCGGTACGTAGAGCTGGCGCCGGTGGGCGAACCGGGAGAGGTCGTATCGGCGGCAGCCGAGGCGTGCGGGGTTCGCTTTGCCGACGGCGCGGCGAGTGCCGTATCCTTGGCGCAGCGCCTCGCACGGCAAAAGTGTCTTGTGATACTCGACAACGCGGAGCATGTGGTTGCAGCTGTCGCCGAGTTGGCTGATGCATTAGCCGCATATTACCCAGCGGTCACCGTACTGGCGACAAGCCGGGAACCGCTCAGGATTGCCTCCGAATCGATTTACCGCGTGGAGCCACTCGCCGTCGCGTCTGACGACGCGCCTCTCGAGTACCTGAATACCTGCCCCTCAGTCCAGCTCTTCATGCGGCGGGCGCAGTCGTTGGGGCGCGGTGTCGGGACGGACGAGCGGAACGTGCGGCTCGTCGGCGTGATCTGCCAACGGCTCGACGGCATTCCGCTTGCGATCGAACTGGCAGCGGCGCGTTCTGCAGCGCTAGGAGTGGCGGGCGTCTACGCGCACCTGGACGATCGCCTGCAATTGCTTGCAGGGGGAAAGCGTAACGCATTACCCCGACATCAGACGCTCAGGGCGACCTTCGACTGGAGCTACGCGCTGCTTGATACATCGTCGCGCAAGCTGTTCCGCCGGCTAGGCGTATTCGCCGCCAGATTCACCTTCGAAGCCGCATGCGCGGTCGCCATGGATGACGTTATGACCATGGCCGCGGTCATCTCGGGCATCGGTGAGCTGACGGCAAAGTCCTTGCTCAATGTCGAGTTTGAAGATGACGTCGCGCGTTACCGGCTGTCCGAATCGACCCGCGCCTATGCGCTGGAAAAATTGCAGGACGAGGGCGAGGTTCAGCGTACCGCCGAACGTCATGCGAGGTTTATCCAGCAGAGCTTCGAGGAGTGCCCGCTGGACGGATGTAAAGCCGGGGCGCCGTCGAGACAAATCGATCTCAGACACGCGTTGGACGATGCACGCGATAGCTTCGACTGGGCATTTTCGCCGGTGGGCAATAGTCGGCTTGGCGTCGCTCTCGCAGGGGCGCTGGTGGGGCCGTTGCTCGAGTGCTCCCTCGTGGACGAGTGCTGCGCACGAGCGGGCCGGGCTGTCGATGCGATCGACGCGTTGCCCCCGGACTCGGTGGACCCGGCGTGCGAGATGCATTTGTGTGCAACGCTCGCCTCGACATTGGCAAACACGAAAGGGCCCGTCAGCAGCTCGGCACAGCTCTGGCAGCGGGTGTTGGCACTCGCCTCGCGGACCGGAGATCTCGACTACCAGGCCAAGGCGATCTGGGGTCTTTGGAATACGATGATCTCGCTCGCCGACATGAATACCGCAATGGGCTATGCGATGCGTTACCGCCAGTTTGCGACCGAGCACGGGACGCAATGGCAGCGCATCCTCGGCGATCAGCTCGTTGCGGTCACGTTGCACTGCTTCGGCATGCATGAACAGGCGCGCGTGAATCTCGAGCAAGGTATCCAGCACCTGGAGGCCCTTCAGCATGAGGTCCCGAGGGGCGGCTTGTCCGTGGATCCGCTCATCTTCAGTCACGGGACATTGGCGCGTATCGCCTGGATCCAGGGCGACCCCGACCGCGCGATGAAGATGGTCGAGCAGACAGTCAATCTCGTGCGGACCGAAACACTAGAACCCTCCCTGAGCCATGTGCTGGCGGCGGTCGCTGTGCCGCTCGCCTTGATGACCGGCGATCTGCATTCAGTGGACCGCTATCTGGACGTTTTGCGTTCGCAGGTGGCCCTTCACCGCATGGACATGTGGTGCAAGTATTGCGATTGCCTGAGCGCTCAACGCGACGAGCTGGCCGGAGACGGCAGCCGGTCATTGCCGTCATTCGAAGCGGCCCTCGACGCGCTGCTTGCGCGCGGCTTTCGCCGTGTGCTGACATTGTTCGTCGGCGAATGCGCAGCTTCTCTCGCGCGCTGTGGGCGCGCCGCCGACGCGAAAAGGCGGCTTGCCGATGCGCTCGCCTGGTGCGATGGTCATGGCGAGCAGCTGTTCGTGCCGGAAATCTGGCGTGTGATGGGTATCGTCGAGTTCGAAGAGGCGACACGGTGCGCAACGACCGAGGAGGCCGTCTCGCACGAGGCACGCGCGCGAGGACACTTCGAGACAGCCATTCGCATCGCTGGTGAACATCGGGCATCGATGTGGGCGCTGCGTGCCACCCTGGCGCTCGCGCGGCTGCTTGTCAGGCAGGGCCTGCGCGCTCAAGCTCGCAGCCACCTTCAACCTTTTGCTGCGATTTTCGACCCGCGATCGAGAGCACGTGACATCCGTAATCTCTATGATCTCCTGAGCGAACTGTGCACACCGGCCGAGGTCCATCACGGTTTCGCGGGGGAACTCGAAGCGACCGGAGCAGTGGCGTCGAGCCAACCGCCACCCAATGCCTTGTAAAGCGCCACCAGTGCAATATCCCTGTCACGATCGGTTTGTGCGAGTTTGTCTTCTGCCACGTAAAGAGACCGCTCCGCATCGAGTACCGGAAGAAAGTCGTCCAGGCCCTGGCCGTAAAGTCGTTCTGCTATCTGCACCGCGTCGCGGTCAGCCGAGGTTTCGGCGGCCAGATTCTCGCGACGTACCTTTGCCTGACCATACGCAACCAGCGCCGTCTCGACGTCCCGCAAAGCGCCAAGCACGACACGCCGGTATTGGGCCGCAGCTTCGTCAGTGCTGGCTTCCTGAGCCTGAACCGTGAATCGGACCTTGCCCGCGTCGAAGACAAGCCAGCTGATGGCGGGGCCTATCGAGAGATAGCGGCTTGGTGCGGTGAGAAAGGTCGAGGCGTCGAGACTTTCGAGTCCCGCCGCGCCGGTAAGGTAGAAGTGAGGGTAAAGGTCGGCCTTCGCCTCGCCTATGCGCGCATTCGCCGCCGCGAGGCGCCGCTCCGCAGCGCGAATGTCGGGGCGGCGCTGAAGCAGGTCTGACGGCAAACCGACGGGCACGTCCGTAATCGGCGTGGGAATGGGCTGGGGTGGGTCGAGCTCAGGCAGCAGCGATTCGGGCGGGACACCTACGAGTGCGCCAATCCGGTAGATCGATGCTCGCGCGTCGGTCACGAATGTCGGAATTTCGGCTTCAGTCGCTTCGACTTGCGCCTGTGCCCGCAGCACGTCCAGACGCGAAGCTAGTCCAGCGTCAAACTGGGAGCGCGTGAGCGCGAAGGCGTCACGCTGGATTGACAGGTTTTCCTGAGCAACCGCGAGCCGGCGTTGTGCGCCCCGAAGGGCGACATAGTCGCGGGCGATTTCGCCGTCCAGGGTGAGGACGGCGTCTCCGCGCTCGGCCACGGAAGCCGCGTAAGCCGCATTGGCGGCTTCGATGCGCCGACGCGTCCCGCCGAACACGTCGATTTCCCACGTGGCGTCGAAGCCAGCCTGCCACAGATTGCCGTCGATACCCTGGCCGAGCCCACCGGGTGGTACGCCAACTGGCACGTTCGCGCTGCCATGGGTTCTCGCATAGGCGGCTCCCGCCTCGACCTCGGGATATTCAGCAGCACCGGCCACGCCGCGCAATGCCCGCGCTTCGCGCACTCGCGCTTCGGCCTCCGCGAGATCCGGGGCCGTTTGCTGAGCTTCATCGATCAGATGGTTCAGAACGGGGTCGCCAAAGTTCATCCACCAGGTGCTTTCAAGTGCTGAAGCCGCAGGCGGCGCATTCGAAGTCGATTGTGCTGCTTCGCTGTAGCTGGCCGGCAGGCTTGCTTTGGGCGGGACGTAATCCGGGCCAACCGTACATGCGCCAAGAAAGGCAATGGCGCAGACCAGCGGCGCGGCCAAAACGCGAGACCGCTCGTCTGTGAGTCGCCCCCATGCGATGGCTAGTTCAACAAGCCGAGCCATCTTGGGGGCTCCAGGGTAAAGATACGGGTCTCGACAGACATTCCCGGAGAGATCCAGCGCTGAGCGTCGGCGGAATCGTCGAATACGATTTTCACGGGCACGCGCTGCACGACCTTCACGAAATTACCTGTGGCGTTTTCTGGTGGCAGCAGCGCAAAGCGCGAGCCGGTGCCGCGCTGGATGCTGTCGACGTGTGCGTGCAGTTTGACGCCGGGAAATGCGTCGACGTGAATCGATACTGGCTGACCCGGCCGCACGTGAGTCAATTGCGTTTCCTTATAGTTTGCGATCACATAGAGCCGCTCTGGCACGATGGAGAGCAGCAACTGCCCCGGCTGGACGAAGTTGCCGGGTTCCACACTTTTTCTGGCCACGCTGCCGGTTTCCGGGGCGTAGATCTTCGTGTACGACAGGTTCAATTGCGCCTGGGCAAGTGCCGCGCGTGCCTGTGCGACCGCAGCCTCGGCCGTGAGCGCTTGAGTGCGCGTGAGTTTCGCCGCTGCTTCGGCCGCCTGGATGCTCACCTGCGAGGCTACGACGTTCGCTCCCGTGCTCTGCGCCGCTGCTGTACCTTCGTCGACCCGCTCCGATGACACTGCACGCACGTCTGAAACTGATTGCAGCCGTTTCAGGTTGGAGTCCGCAAGTCTGGAATTCGCTTGCGCGACGTTCAGTTCTGCGCGCTGTTGCGCGATGCGTGCGTCCGCCACCGGAATCTGGTCACGCGCTTCCTGGAGCTTGCTTTCTGCATTGGCCAGATTGGCTTGAGCCTGTGCCAGTGCGACCGCATAATCCCGCGGATCGAGTTCGATCAAGAGTTGCCCCGCGGTTACCGTGCTGTTGTCGTCGAAATTGAGCTGCCGGACGTAGGCCGGCACCTTGGGGATGATCGATACGACGTGTGCATCGACATACGCGTCGTCCGTTTCCTGCTCGTAGAGTCCCGGCAGGAAAAAATACAGCGTGGCGGCGATCAGTACGATGATGCCGATGACCGCAATCAGCCAGGCCCGCCGGTTCGGCTTCGGTGCGCCAGGTGCCGGCTCCTGCGCCGGCTTCTGCGGCCCCGTCGTCGTGCGCGTGTCATTGGGCATCGCTACGGGCGGAGCTTCGCTCATCGCTCCTCCCACGGGGCATGCGTCGCGGTCAGTGGTAAATGTCGCGGTTTCACGGCGATAGTCCTACTTGCCCTGCACAGGGGTAGGCGGAACAATCGGAAGTATGCACAGCGCAACCACGCCCACGACGGCCATGAATGCGAACGCATCTGCGTAGGCGTACGCCGCCGCCTGGCGGGCGCCCTGTTCTGCGAGCAGGCGCACGGCTGCCTGCTGTGCCTCGAAGGGCGCATAACCGCCGTGCGTCGTGAGCGTGCTCGAGACTGTCGAAAGCCATGCTCGCGTCACGATGTTGTCGTGCCGCACGTGTTCGAAGAGGCGCGCTGAATGCAAGGTTTCGCGATGCGAGAGCAAGATCGTCAGCAGGGCGACGCCAAGCGACGCGCCGAACTGGCGAAACGTCATGTACAGCGAAACACCATCGAGGAGCTTGTTCTGCTCGATGCGCGCCACCGTACCGCTACCCACCGCCGGCAATAGCGGTGAGAGGCAGCACGCGTAAAGAAACAGGGGTAAGGCGAAGTACCAGCCGGGTGTCGCGGTGGTCAGAAGACGGTTGCAGATCAGCATCGACATGATCAGCATCGCGAGCGCGAAGGCGATGGCCTTGCGTTGCCCCACGCGCGCGATGAAGCTAACCATGAGCGGCCGTATCGCGGCCGCGCTCAGTGCATAGACGCACATGATCTGGCCGGTCTGGGTGGCGCTGTGCGTATTCGACGCGACATTGCGCAGGAATTCCGGCAGGACGAAGACGCTGCCCGAGAGGATCATGCCAGTGAGCACCCCGAGCAACGCGGACGAGAGCACGTGACGGTCGCGCAGGAGATCGAGACAGAGCAGCGGGGTCCGGTTGACGCTGCTTGTCTGCCACGCGACGAAGAGCACCAACGCCCCGGCGCAGACAAATCCGAGCGTGCGCAACTGTGCCGAGCCGAACCAGTCGTCGATTTCGCCGCGATTGAGTATCACTTGCAGCGCGATCAGCGCGATGGCAAGGAGGACGATCCCAGGCCAGTCGGTGGAGACAAGGCGCTCAGAACCCGACTTGGGCTGGTCGGGGAAGTGCCGTGAGATCAGCCACAATGCGCCGGCGGCGTACACGAGGTTAGGCAAAAATATCAGGCGCCAGTTGGCGTGATCGGTGATGTAGCCACTCGCGAGCAGTCCCGCGGCGCTCGACAGATAGAGCAGCGTCGAGACGCGCATCAGTGAGGGACTGCGCTGAGGTTTGGGCATGAGCACGTAGATGCTGGCGCGCCACCACACGACGAGGCCCGCTGCGGCCAGTCCTTGCAGGGCGCGCCAGAACAACATGGTATCGAGATCAGGCGCGAGAGAGCAGCCGATGGAGGTGGCCGCGAACGCGCATACGGTGCCAAGCAGGAAACGCTTGTAGCCGAAATGGCCCGCCATCCAGATCGATATCGGCACACCGAGAAACAGCGAGCAGCTGTAGACGGTAAGAATCCAGCTGGCCTCGTCGGCGGAAACACCGAGTGTACCCGTGAGGTCCGTGAGGACGAGATTCACGCTGTCGAACGTGTAGAACTCCATTCCCGTCGCGAGTCCGAGGCCGATCAGCAACGCACGGACGTGCTCGGGCGCAGGTGTGGCCGCCGCCGGCTGGAAAGCAGGCGGCGTCCCGGGAGCGCCGTTCGAAATGGCCGTCTGGTCCATGGGCAACGGGCGCGAGAGCCTGTCGTGCGGTGCGTGCGAGCTCAGTGTCCTTCGCTCGCCCCGAACATCGTTTTCGCGTAAATAAGGCCAAGACCATACGCGCCGCCGTGCGCGATCGACGTTGCGACCGTCTGGTTGTACGTTTCGCCGCGAGCCCAGTCCCGTTGCAGTTCGAGCAGATATTGCAGCGATGTCATCGGGCGGGCACCCAACTGCGTCATCCGCTCCATGGCCCGTTCGTGAGCCTCATCGGAAACGTCGCCGCAGGCGTCGGCGATCACGTAGACTTCGAAGCCCTGGTCGAGTGCGGAAAGCGCCGGACCGACAATGCACACCGACGTCCACAGACCCGCGAGGACGATCTTGTCCTTGCCGATCGCGTTGACGCGCTCAGCAATACGCCCGTCCTCCCACGTGTTCATGGTCGTGCGGTCGATCACATTCGCATCGGGGAAGACCGAGCGGATCTCGTCGAAGATTGGACCGGAAAACGACTTTTCGGCAACAGTCGTGAGGATCACGGATACGTTGAACTCCTTGGCCGCTTTGGAGACCAGTGCAGCATTGTTGCGCAGCGAAACGGCATCGATCGACTTGGTGGCGAACGACATCTGCGACTGGTGATCAATCATGATCAGCGTGTGATTGCTGGGATCAAGCAAAGTCTTGCCGGGTTGAGCTTTGGCGGTGGGCATCATGATCTCCTGTTTAGGGACGGTGAACAGACGAACCCACCTGGGCGCCGGGCACGTCTGCGGTTTTCTGTAGCGGCTGTCCGCGCGTCGCGACGCGACCGGAACAGGTATTGCAGGCTGCTGCAATTCACTCCTTCCAGCTGGACCCGAGGATCAGGCCACAGAAATTGAGTCGCCGGTAATTGGGATCGCTACGTTCGAGGACATCTGCGCTAACTGAGCCAAATGTGGTCGCCGGCCGATGTGCCAAACCTCGAGCAAACGCATCGATGATGTCTTCCTTGAAATCGGCGCCGCGCGGATATTCATGCAGTACTGCGAGGCGCTTCGCTTCGCTAACCTCGTCAAAGTGCATGCCGAGCAGATCGGTCTCTACGCCAGCGGCGAGTAGCACGGTCAACGAAGTCAGCTCGGCCGCTATTCCCATTGAAGTATGCAGAGCTACGGCGAGCCACGCCTCGTTGATCTGTTCCTGAGACACGCGATGATGTTCCAGAAAGGTGCGTAGCGCGCGTGCGCCATCGACTTCGAAGCGCCGATGCGAGTCGTTATAGGCAGCCGTCAGTCCGATGTCGTGAAAGAGTGCGGCCGCATAGAGCAATTCCGGATCGAAAGCCAGCGCCCGGTGTCCGCCTATCAATGCTCCAAAAAGGAAGACGCGGAGCGAGTGCCGAAACAAGATCGGCGGCACGTTCGCAAAAACGGTGGCGGTTACCGCCTTTGCGAAGGGGCTGTTGGGAATCGGCACGCCTGCAATGATCCGGGTCATCGGTGCACTCCGTTCATAGACTGAGCCACGTGGCCAGGGCATACCGCCCCGGACCCGCAATCGCGATTGTGCCGAAGAGGATCAGAAGCATCCACGCAAACTGCGCCTGATTGATAGTCCACTCTGGATGAACCCGAAACAACGCAATAGCAGTGACGATCATGATCGGCAGTGCGGAAAGGCGCGTCGCGATGCCGACGATGACTAGCACCGGACAAACCACTTCCGCAAAAATGGCAAGGCCTATTGTTACTTTCTTTCCAAAATGGAACGGATCTTCGATGACTGCGGCTTCGCGACGGTAATGCTCGATCTTGGGCAAACCGTGGACGATCAGGAGCAGGACGCTCGCGCAGACTCGGAGAAACAGCAGACCGATGTCTGTCGAGTTTGCAGCGATACGGCCAAGGAGTGCAGTCATGATCAGATTGGCGCGCCGAACGACGGCCCCCGCGAATTCGCTGGCATTCGTTGCGCGCCCGCGGTGCTGAGCGGCAGAGGCGTAGCGGCAGCGGTCTGCAAAGTCATTGTTCCGTCTCCGGTGGACTTGCGTTCAGTGTTGTGCGCCCATCAGTAGGTACAAGGGCGTGGCCGCGTTAGTCGCTACGCTACGCGGGCTAGCTCGCAAAGTCCTGAAAATGATCTGAAAAGTTCTGAGCTTTCGCAAAGCGGGTAGGCAAAGCTGCAAAGCGGTGCGGGGACCAGATGGAGCGAATCAGGACATATCAGAAGGATTCAGGTCCACGCGCGCGCGGGTGTGCCACGATGTTTTCATGGCATTCGAACGTCCGAGGTGAACTAGATAGCGTTGGAATGCCCCATTTCCGTCCAGCGGGACCTGCGCGCGAAACATCGGCCTTTCAGATCGCTCCATATGCCGCTCGTGAGGTTCGGCTAGGGGTAAGAGGACCCCTGAAAACCTCGCTTGAAATCGGCTGTCACACACGGACGTAAACCGTACACGTAATCTGAACTACGCCTGGCGGTGCCGGCTTATTGGCTCCGCTGCCTTTGATCGTGAGAGGCATGCCGTTATGGACGAATTCAACACGTGGACACGAATTGTTGGCTCACTGGCGGGTGAACTCGACGCGCGCATGGAGCCGCCGCCCCCAGCGCGAAGGCAACACGCCCCGCGCGGCTCAACTCTGAACCGCGTCGGAGATTGCCCGTCGGTTGTGGCATTGGAGATGTCGGAGGATTGCGCGCTGATCATTTGCTGGAGTGACGCGACGCGTGGCAGGTATGCGTACCAGCGATGGGTGATTGGAACTTCGCGCGCAAAGGGATGCTGCGCGTTGAGCGGCTGCACGATCCAACGTGGAGACCAGGTTTATCGACCTCAGTGGCGCGGTGGTTATTGTCCGGCCAACTGTGCGGAAATGATACTGGCCGCGGCAATCCAGCGTATGGACATTCGAGTTGCCGAGTCGGAATCGTGTGACGAAGCGCCATGCGGGAAATTGCGTTTCCGTGGTGGCCAGCATCAACGTTAGACAGGCGCCGACGTACTCATCCCGATCAGATCCAGACGCTGATTGCTTCTGGCAATGGATCGGGCGTCGCCCGCATCGCTCGGCGCGTCGCCGTGTGCACTGGCGACGCGTTGTTTCATCCTGAGTCCGAGTGAGCGCATTGCGCGCCCCGGATCATGCATGCCCGGCGTACGTCCATACGCAGCCGACGGACCATAGCCGCTTGCGAAGGCAGGCGCGCAAAGCGCGGCCGTCGCGGCGACGAGTGCGACGGCGCTCAGGTTCGCGCCAAGGACAAACAGTATCGGAACGGTTCTGGATTTCATGGCCATGGCTTTCCGGCTTGAAAGAATCGGGTGGCAAAAAAGGGAACACATTGCAGTCGTTCGCCGTGCGGTGTTGCGATCGCACCGCACGGCGTGCGCTTCATGCCGGGCGCTTACTGCAGGCGCGCCTTCAACTGGTCGGCGAGTTGCTTCGTCGCGGCCTTCGTCGGCGCGTCGTCGGCCAGTGCATTGAGCAGGCCGAAGTCGTGGATGGTGCCGTCGTAGCGCGTCGTCGTGACTTCGTTGCCCGCGGCGTCGAGCTTTCTGCCGTAGGCCTCGCCCTCGTCACGCAGCACGTCGAATTCGGCAACCTGGATCAGCGCGGGCGGCAAGCCCTTGAGTTCCTCCTGCGAGGCACGCAGCGGCGATGCGTAAATCTGGTTGCGCTGTGCGGGATCCTTCGTATAGGCGTCCCAGAACCACTTCATCATGTCGCGGGTGAGGAAATGGCCGTTCTGGTAGGTGAGGTACGAGCCGTCGTCGAAATTGGCGTTCGTGACAGGCCACATCAGGCCCTGGAAGCGGATGTTCGGGCCTTGCTTGTCCTTGGCCATGAGGCTGACGACGGCGGCCATGTTGCCGCCGACGCTGTTGCCGACGACTGCGAGACGGCTGCCATCGACGCCAATTTCCGCGCCGTGCTGCGCTACCCACTTCGTTGCTGCGTAGGCCTGGTTGATGGCCACCGGATAACGCGCCTCGGGCGAGGGCGTGTAGTTCACGAACACGGCGGCGGCGCCCGATTGCACGACGAGGTCGCGGACGAGCCGCTCATGGGTCTGGAAGTCGCCGAGAATCCAGCCGCCGCCATGGAAGAACATGAACACGGGCAGGGTGCCGCTCACGCCCTGCGGACGGACGATGGTGACCGGCACGCTGATGCCGTCCTGGTCAATGGTGCGGTTCGACACCTCGATACCGGAGAGATCGACCTTGACGCCGTTCTGTGCGTCGACGAGGACCTGGCGGGCCTTGGCGGGGGGCAAGGTGTTGATGGCGGGACCGGTGCCACTGTTCAGGACGTGCAGGAAGGCCGAAGTCACCTTGTCGGGGGAAGCGGGAATGGCGGGGGCGGCTGCCGCGGCGAACGCAGCATGGGCGGCCAGAAGTACGGCGATTGTCAGGGGCTTAAGCGTTTTCATGATCGATATACTTAATAGGTTGTCCTGATCATCAGGCAAGGGTGAGCGTGACGTCGATGTTGCCGCGTGTCGCATTCGAGTACGGGCATACGGTGTGAGCCTTCTCGATTAGGGCCTGTGTGACCTCGCGCTGCATGCCGGGCAACGAAATCTTCAGTTCGACTTCAATGCCGAAGCCGATCGGAATGGCGCCGATGCCGACGCTGCTGTCGATCGACACATCGGCGGGTAGGGCAATCTTGTCGCGCGCGGCAACGAACTTCATCGCGCCGATAAAGCAGGCGCTGTAGCCGGCCGCGAACAGTTGCTCGGGGTTGGCGCCAGAGCCGCCCGCACCGCCCAGTTCACGCGGGGCGGTCAGCTTGACATCCATGTTGCTCTCGGCCACGAAGACACGGCCGTCTGGGCCACCGGTGGCAAGAGCGTGGGCGCGGTAGAGAACGCTTTCGATTGACATCGTGGAACTCCTTCTTCCAACACATCAGGGGGGGGCTTCACATCTATCTATGTGTAGATAGATGTGAAGCCTAAAAAAATGGACGAGGCCATCTGGACTCGTACATATCTATCACTAGATAGGTATTAAGTCGTAACTGGCAACTTAACATCCTTCTTGGTACAGAACCTGATCCGAAGGATGCCGAGTCGGTGTACCGAGGACACAGAGTCCAGGAGGAGCGATCATTGACTTGGTCTGCAGTATATCTATCTGTAGATAGATAGTCAAGTCGCAACGGCATAGCCTGGCTGGTGTAAACACGGGGCAACCGTTCAGATCGTGCAAATTCTGGCGGCATGAGCGAAAAATTACCGAAAAAATCAAAGACTTGCATGCCACGCAAAAGTACGACATTCAAGAAACGGCAAATTGTTGCTGGGTAAGCCTTTGCGCCCTACAACCGCCAGATTCTGCATGGAAAGTACGACGACCCCAAGCTGCCCGCGTGCGTGCCGAAACATAAATTTTACATAATTAAGATGATCAAATTTTTTGACTGACTGTAGCGGCTACACGATAACGTCCGCCATAGATTGAACTTGGCGGGGAGGCGGACATCTGTTTCTGGTCAGGATATTGTCTGTAGCGACATCGACACGCATCGCATGCTGTGCGACTCGTGCGGACTCAATCGGCGTGTCGTCCCGACTCGGTCGCCGAGTGACGAGAGATGTGGTGCCGTAGTACGGAGTCTGGTGCCAACACAGAGAGGCGGTCTGGCTTGTAGAGAGGGCGTTTGAACCGGCAAACAGATCGACAGAGCGCAAAGGCTACTTAGAAAACATTTATCGTAATGGCCGTGTCGATCCGCACGTTTCTGCGGAAAACTTGCGCTCACGCAACTAAAGTTGTAGCTAAATTTCAACTAAAGCCTCCGGTTTCATGAAACCGGAGGCTTTAGTTGAAATGGGAAGCGCCTCTGCGCCTTGTGTGACAAGGACACGAGGGGATATTGCAACTGCACACTGGTAACTACAACTTTAGTTGCGTGAGCGCTGGGCAGGGGGGCAATGGAAATATCTGTACCGCGCGGTCGACAAGGCAGGCAATACGGTCGATTTCCTGCTGCGCGCCCATCGCGACAGGGCCGCGGCCCGGCGTTACTTCGAAAAGGAGCGTTGTCAACTTGACGGCAACCGATGGGGCAAGATGAAGAACGAATCGATATCCTTATCAACGTGCAAACTTGGCAGCATCAATCACGGTCCAGCGATTCCACGCTGCAAGGCGTTCCTTGAGTTTGGTGCGATGGGACTGTGCCGTCATGCGGTGGCGGGATAATGCGAAGTGCTGACGGATCGGGCCGAAACTGGATAGAAACACTTGCGTGCGAAGCGGATCGCGAAACCCGTTCATGGCGCGCTCACGGCGGCGCGTAGGTTGGTGACTGTTCTCGGTAATTGTTCGGATCGTGCAAATTCTGGCGGTTTTTAGGAAAAATTGACGAAAAATCAACGATTTGTCTGCCACGCGAAAGTGCGGCATCCAAGAAAGGCAAACCCTTGTTGGCTAAGCGTCTGCGCCCTGCAACCGCCAGATTCCGCATGGAAAGTACGGTCACCCCGTAAACGACGCACGTGTACCCGCGCCCTTTTCGCCCGCAACAGAATGACCTTAAGCAACATATTTTTTGACCGTGTCGGGCGTAGCTGCTACCCGCCGGCAATAGGACCTTCAGTGGAATGTTCTCGCGGCAGGATTAACAGTGCCCGCAGGCATCGGCAACGTGTTGTTGATTAGCATCCCCGTGAACGCGGCTAGCAGAATTCACGCACTTCAACAGCAGTCCGGAACTCTGGTGCGGTCCTGCCCCGGCGATCTTCCTCACACTCGACGTAGGCTTCCCGCCTGGATAATGACCTGAATCAGCACTTCCAGTTGTCCCTTTGTCTCGTCCTGTGCGACGTCGAATAGCCCAAAAACGCCGATACCTCGTAGGGTCGCGAACACAAAGCCAGCAAACTGTTGCGGGTTCGCGTGGTTCGTTTCAATCTCCGGGAAACAGGTAATGAAACGTGCAAAAAATATGGGGTCTGAGCTCGCTCGGTTCGCGTCAATGCGAGCAAACAGTTCAGGCGTTGCCTTGCAACCGAAGAAAAGACTCCACGCGGCCACGTAGCTCGGAACGCCGTAAATCTTCTCCCACGCCAGGTGCACGAACTGTCGCGCCCGCTTCTCGAGCGGCAGGTCTAGCGGTGGCCAGACGACGCCATCCACTGATAGTGGTGCCATCACTTCGTCAATGAGCCGCTCCATGAGGACCTGGCGGTTGGAGAAGTGGTGCTGCAGAGCGCCCAAGGTGACCTTTGCGCCTTGTGCGATGTCCTGAAGGTTCGCCGCGCGAAAGCCCTTCTTGTGGAGCAACAACATCGCCGACTGAACGATGCGTCGGCGAGTCTCATCGCTGCGCTCCTCTTGCGTGCGCCGCTGCCGTGCCCTGCGAACCGGCTCCTGTTTGCTAACTGTGCTCATCTCGGCCTCGTTATTTCCTGCGAGCGGAGTGTAGCGCAGGGTTGCCACCCTGGCTCCATTCCCCTAGGGTATACCACAAACAAGTAACATTAAATTCTTATTGTTATTGACCTTGGCCGTCCCTATACTACCTCGAACCGAAGTGTCGGCTTCTGCTTCGGTCGGTTGCATGACTGTTCCGGCGCGATTAAAAACAATAAGTAATTAATGTTGATTGTAAGAGCGAGCTGGCACAGCATGGTTGAGGAAATGACTTTGGTCCCCTGGACCGAAACTGGAGAAAGGCATGCAGGACGGAGGCAAGCAGTCTCAACATCTGGAGCGCAGGCTCACAAACAGGCATGTGCAGCTCATCGCTCTGGGCGGCACCATCGGCACCGGCTTGTTCCTCGGCTCGGCAGGGGTGCTTGAACTCGCGGGGCCCTCGATGGTGCTGGGCTACGCCCTCGCGGGCATCGTCGCTTTTCTCATCATGCGGTTCCTGGGCGAGATGCTCGTTGAAGACCCGGTCTCGTCTTCATTCAGCCATTTTGCGAAGCACTACTGGAGCGAATTCTCTGGCTTCTTCTCGGGCTGGAATTGTTGTGTCCTCTACATCCTCGTCGGGATGCTGGAGCTGACCGCAGCCGGCAAATTCATTCAGTTCTGGTGGCCGGGCATTCCGACCTGGGCGACGGCAGCCGTCTTCTTCGTCGTCATCAACGGCATGAACTTTGTCAACGTCCGTCTCTATGGCGAGACGGAGTTCTGGTTTTCGATGGTCAAAATCGCCGCCGTGGTCGGGATGATTGTTCTCGGTCTCTATCTCCTCATTTCGGGGAAGGACGGCGCACAGGCTACGGTTGCTAACCTGTGGCGCGATGGCGGGTTCTTCCCGCACGGCGCTCACGGTCTCGTGATGGCAATGGCGTTTATTGTTTTCTCGTTTGGCGGTCTGGAAATGCTCGGATTCACGGCGTCGGAGACGGCGAATCCCACGAAGACAATCCCGAAGGCCATCAATCAGGTCATCTTCCGCGTCCTGATTTTCTACATCGGCTCGATGCTCATTCTGCTCTCTCTGACGCCGTGGAGCCATTTGCTTGCGTCCCTCAAATCTGGCGGCGATACCTACAGCAACAGCCCGTTCGTAATGATTTTCTCGGTGCTCGGCAACAAGTTTGCCGCGGACGTCCTGAACTTCATCATCCTCACGGCTGCACTCTCCGTCTACAACGGCATGGTCTACTGCAACAGTCGCCTGTTGTACGGCATGGCAAACGAAGGTCACGCACCCCGAGCATTGATGAAAGTGAATCGACGTGGCGTTCCAACGGCGGCCATCCTGCTCCCGGGAGCTTTCACGGCGCTGTGCGTATTCCTCAACTATGTTCTGCCGCAGGGGGCAATTGAGCTGCTCATTTCGCTCATCGTTGCGGGGCTGATTTTCAGTTGGACGGTCATCATCATTGCGCACCTCAAATTTCATCGGCGCATGCGTACGCTGGGTAAGTCGACGCAGTTCAGGGCAATCGCCAGCCCCTTTAGCAACTACCTCTGCCTTGCCTTCCTCGCCATGGTCGTCGTCATTATGCTGATGACGCCTCCCATCCGGGTCTCCGCATACGCGATGCCCGTCTGGTTAGCCATTGTCTTCGTGGCTTATCGCATCACCGGCCGCTATCGCAAGGAGCGTGTCACATGCGCCGAAGTTGCACAGTCGGCTACGTGACCAGCCACTTATTGACGTCAATTATGTTACTCAACAGGAAATACCATGTCGACCGCTGCTGAAAACAAGACGACCGACTATCTGTTTACCTTTGAATGCCCCGACCGCCTCGGCATCATCGCCAAGGTGTCGAATCTGCTTTTCGAGAGCGGTGCTTTCGTCACCGAATCGTTCCACTACGGCGACCCGCAAACGGCGAAGTTCTTCGCGCGCATGGTTTTCAACGACCACGTCCTCAAATCGTCCGTCGAAGACCTGAAGGGCAAGGTAGGGGAACTTGCGAAAGAGCTCGAGATGAACTTCACCATTCGTCCCGCGGGCTATCGCCCAAAGGTTCTGATTGCGGTTTCGAAGTACGACCATTGCCTGAATCTGCTGCTGACCAAGTGGCGCGCCGGTGCGCTGAATATCGACATCGCAGGCGTCGTATCAAATCACAACGACTGTCGCAGTCTGGTCGAATGGTATGGCATTCCCTTTCACCACTATCCGATTACCCGGGAGACCAAACCGCAGCAGGAAGCACAGATTCTGGACCTGTTCGCCACCAGTGGCTCCGAGTTGCTGGTGCTCGCACGCTACATGCAAATCCTGTCGGACGACATGAGCCGCAGGCTCGAGGGCCGCGCCATCAACATCCATCACTCGTTCCTGCCCGGGTTCAAGGGTGCGCGCCCGTATCACCAGGCGCACGACCGTGGTGTCAAGGTTATCGGCGCGACGGCGCATTTTGTTACGAGCGACCTCGATGAAGGTCCGATCATTGCGCAGGAAGTGAAGCCCATTGACCATACGTACACTGCTGAAGACATGGTGCTGGTCGGGCATGATACCGAGGCAGTCGCGCTCGCGAGTGCGGTTCGACTCTTCAGTGAAGGTCGAATCTTCCTGAATGGTGCTCGCACAGTTGTCCTGTAATTGCAACGCGGAAGAGGTCGCGCTTGGAACATTACTCATTTTGGTCACTCGCGAAGCACGCGCTGTCCGGCCATCGGAACTGGACGCCAGCGTGGCGCTCCCGCGAACCTAAATCACGATATGACGTAGTCATCGTCGGCGGTGGAGGTCAAGGGCTGGCGACGGCGTACTACCTGGCGAAGAATCACGGCATCACGAACGTGGCCGTGATTGAAAAGGGATGGCTTGGCGGCGGGAACACAGGGCGAAATACAACCGCCATTCGCTCCAACTATTTCTACAAGGAGTCGACGAATTTTTTTGAACGCTCCCTGAAGCTGTACGAAGGTCTGAGCAAGGAGCTCAACTACAACATCATGCTGAGCCAGGGGGGGGCGCTCACACTCGCGCACAACCCGCATCAGTTGGACGGTCTGCAGCGCTGGTCGAATTCTATCCAGTTACAGGGTATCGACGCCGAGATGCTGGACCTCAATCAGGTTCGCGAATTTATGCCGGCCCTCGATACCCGTTCCAGCGCGCGCTATCCCATCCTGGGTGGCTTCATCCAGCGCCGTGCGGGCGTCGCGCGCCACGATGCGGTGGCGTGGGGCTACGCTCGCGCTGCCGACAACCTCGGTGTCGAAATCATCCAGAACTGCGAGGTGACCGGTCTGCAAATGAGCGGCGACCGGGTCAAGGGCGTCAAGACCAGGCTCGGTTACATCGAGGCGGATAAGGTAGTCATCGCGGTCGCTGGCAATTCATCGGTGCTCTCGAAGATGGCTGGGATTTCCCTGCCCATCAATAGCATGGCGCTGCAGGCAATGGTCAGTGAGCCGGTGAAGCCAGTCCTCGATGGCCTCGTGGTTTCGCCCCTCGTGCATTGCTACGTCAGTCAGTCCGACCGTGGCGAAATTCTCATCGGCGGCAGGGCTGACGCATACCCCTCGTACGGTCAGCGCGGAACGCTGCCTGCGTTGGAGGACACGCTCAGCGCGGTGCTAAACCTGTTCCCGTCTTTCAGTCGCCTCAAATTGATGCGTCAATGGGCCGGTATCGTCGATATTTCACCCGATTCGAGCCCGATTATTGGCAAGACGCCGGTGACAGCTCTGTACATCAGTACCGGTTGGGGTACTGGCGGCTTCAAGGCCATTCCGGTGGGCGGTGAGACGCTCGCCTACACGGTTGCCAATGACCGGCCGCACGAGCTCATCGAGCCGTTCGGACTTGGCCGGTTTGCCACCGGCCGTTTCGTGAATGAAGCCGCCGCCGCGGGCGTCGACCACTAGGCAGGAACACTCATGTTACGCATTAAATGTCCGTATTGCGGCAGCGCGCGAGACGAAGACGAATTCACGTTTGGCGGCCCCTACGACCGCGTTCGCCCACTCGCTCCACAGGAGCTATCCGACGAGCAATGGGCTGATTTTCTGTTTACGCGCGACAACATTCGCGGCAACTTGCTTGAACGCTGGCGACATACGTTTGGTTGCAGGCAATGGTTTGGCATCGAGCGCGATACGGTGAGCCACGAAATCCGCCGCATCTTCACGTTTGCCGAGATGCCTCGTCAGATGTCTGCTGTCAATCAGGTGGACGGAGGTCTCCATGAAGCCGCGTAACCGCGTTCCCGTGTTCGGCCGGCCGGCGAACGAAACTCGTCGCAAGATGAAGTTCACCTTTGACGGGAAGAGCTATGAGGGGCTGGAGGGCGACAGCCTTGCCGCCGCTCTGCTTGCCAACGGTATCGGCATCGTTGGCCGTAGCTTCAAGCTGCATCGTCCCCGCGGCATCATGGGCTTTGCAGTCGAAGAGCCGAATGGGCTCGTGCAACTCGAGTCAGGTCAGTTTGACGAGCCGAATGTTCGCTCGACGATGATGCCACTGTACGAGGGTCTGCAGGCGTCGAGCCAGAACGCGTGGCCCAGCGCTCAGCGTGACGTTCTCGGCGTCATGGACCGGTTCGCAAAGCTGCTGCCAGCGTCGTTCTATTACAAATCGATGATGTGGCCAAACTGGCACTTCTACGAGCGTTTCGTGCGGCCCATCGCAGGTCTCGGTAAAGCCCCGAAGGAACCCGACGCCCAAACGTACTTCAAGCGCAACGTGCACTGCGACATCCTCGTGGTTGGCGGTGGACCCGCTGGCTTGTCTGCTGCACTGGCTGCGGCACAGTCAGGTCTGCGCGTCATTCTCACGGATGACCGCGAGAAGTTCGGCGGGGCTCTTCTGGGCGAGCGATTCAAGCTCGATAAGCTGCCGGGAGCAGAGTGGGCACAGCGGACGGTGACGCAGCTCGAGCAGATGCGGAACGTTCAATTGCTTTCACGCACGAATGTGAGCGGTTACTACGAGAACAACTTCCTCGTGGCCGCCGAGCGCGTGCGCAACCACCTCGGGCCGAAGGGCCAGGCTGGCAAGATGCGAGAGCGCCTGTGGCGCATCCGCGCGAGGTCGGTGATTCTGGCGACCGGTGCAATCGAGCGTCCACTCGTATTCACCAATAATGACCGGCCTGGTGTGATGCTGGCGTCCGCCGCGCGTGCATATACGAATCAATATGGGGTCTTGCCGGGCTCCCATGTGGTCGTCGCAACGAATAATGACGATGCCTATCGCACGGCGCTCGACCTCCACGCCGCAGGCCTCAAGGCGCTTACGGTCGTCGATACGCGCGCGAACGTGGCGAGCGAGATGTATTCCGCACTGAAAGAGCGCGGAATCAAACACTACGTCGGCTATGGAATTCGTGACGTCGTGGGCAGTCGGCGCGTCAAGGCGGTGAAGCTGTCACCACATCTCGGCAACGGGAAGCTTGCTGATGAATCGACGACCGTCGAGTGCGATACCATCGCCATGTCCAGTGGCTGGACTCCCACTACTCACCTGTACAGTCAGGCCGGTGGCTCGCTTGAGTACAACGAACACCTTGCTTGCCTGGTGCCTCAGTCCTGCTCGCAAGCTGTACAGGTCGTGGGTGCCGCGAATGGTGCGTTCTCGCTTCCTGAGTGTCTCGAGGAAGGCCGTATCGCGGGCTTGGACGCGGCGAAGCGACTCGATGTTGACTTCTCTTTGACTATCCCGGCACCACAAACTCACGCGACTGACCGCGAGGCCCTGCGAATCGAGCCATATTGGTACACGCAAAGCACGCGGACCGACAAGCAATGGCTCGATTTCCAGTACGACGTGAAAGTGTCGGACATTGAACTGGCGTTGCGCGAGAACTTCCGGTCCGTCGAGCACGTAAAACGGTACACGACCGGCGGCATGAGCATCGACCAGGGCAAATCGAGCAACTTCAATATCCTGGCCATCATGGCGGAGTTGAGCGGCCAGCCGATTGTCAAGGTCGGCACGACGCGCTTCCGTCCGCCTTATCAGCCCGTGACCATTGGCGCGTTTGCCGGCAACACGGTTGGTGAACTGTACGCTCCCTGGTATTCATTGCACGCAGCAACGTCCCACGAAGCTTCGAAGGCTCGTTTCGGCGACTATGGGTTCCGACGCCCAGAGTACTATCCTCAAAGGCTGGAGGACGTCGTCGCCGCAACGCAGCGTGAGGTGCTCGCCGTTCGGAGCGGAGTGGGTATGTTTGACGGCTCGCCGCTTGGCAAGATAGAGGTCAAGGGTCCCGATGCTGCGACGTTCCTGAACCGGATGTATGTCAACAACCTGGCAAGTGTGAAGCCTGGTTCCGCGCGCTATGCGATGCTGACCAACGAAAATGGTGTGCTTATCGACGATGGTGTGGTCGTGCGGCTTGCTGAAGACCACTACCTCGTCCACGCGACGAGCGGTGCTGTCAGTCGTGTATTCCTGCTGTTCGAGGAGTACCTGCAATGCGAATGGCCGGAACTGCGCGTGCACGTGAACAATGTCACCACCCAGTGGGCGAACGTAACATTGTCAGGTCCGAAAGCGCGCCTCGTGCTCCAGAAGTTCGAGTCCGATATTGACTTCTCGGCCGAGAGCTTCCCTCATATGCATTTCCGCGCGGGCAAGCTGGCGGACATCCCCGTGCGGATTCTGCGCGCGAGCTTCACGGGCGAGGTGACTTTCGAGGTGTCCATCGCCAGCCGCTATGGGAAGTCGCTGTGGGACAGCATCGCCGAAGCCGGCAAGCCGTTCGGCATCACGCCATACGGTATCGAAGCACTTGAAGTCATGCGTACCGAGAAGGGCTATCTTCACGTCGGCGCGGATACAGATGGCAATTCAAATCCTCTCGACATTGGGTGGTCGAAGATTATCGAGAAGAAGGCAGACGACTTCATCGGTCGTCGTTCGCTGCAGCGTCCTGCAGACAAAGGTAGTGGCCGCCTCGATTTCGTCGGGCTCGAGTCCGTTGACCCGAGCGTGCCGCTACCGGTAGGTGGGCACTTCGTTGACGAGGTGAACCCGAAGATTCCGGCGGCGTCGCAGGGCTACGTCACATCAGCCGTCATGAGCCCGATGCTCAACAAGGCAATCGGCCTGGGGATTTTGCGCAATGGCGCTTCTCGTCTGGGAGAGGTCGTCAACATCTATGCGAAGGGCAAAATGATGGCGGCGCGGGTTGTCCCGACGGCCCACTTTGACCCGAAGGGAGAGCGTCTTAATGGATAAGCTCATCGCACGTACAACTGTATCTCCGGGCTTCTTCAACGAGAGCGAGTTCCCGGTTCGCACGAACTCGCTGCGTTTGGAAGAGTTGCCGCTGTCGGGCATCATTCGGATTCAAGGCAAGAGCGAGGATGGCGCAATTCGTTTGGGCGTAGCCTCTGCAGTCGGCGTCCCACTACCGGGTCCGGAGCGGGTATCAGAAGGCGGCGATGTTCAGCTCGCGTGGGCCGGTCCGAACGAGTGCCTTTGCTTTTGTCCTCTGGCAAGCGAAGAGCGATATGCGACCTCACTTGTCAATGCGTTAGCCGGACAGTTTGCAACCGTCACTATCGTGTCTGACAGCCGCGTCGCAATCCAGGTTTCAGGCGCGGATGCAGCTGCGCTTCTTGCTTCTGGATGTGCAATTGACGTGCATCCTTCGAGCTTTGAGGTTGGCCACGTCGTTATCACTCGCTTTGCTGGCCTTCCTGCGATGATGATGCACCCCGAAAGCTCAGAGTACGTGCTTTACTTCGACGTGAGCGCCACCGAATACGTCGTCACGTGGTTGCTGAAAGCCGCGGAGGAGTTCGTGCACCAGACGAGCTGAGCCGCGCCTCGATAGCTTCTCATAAGGCCTGCGTCGGTATTGCAGGCTTTTTTATTGATGGCGAATGTGCCGCGCCCCAGTAAATCGCATCATTGAAGATTTGCCGATGCGAAAATGCCGCCTGATGCGTGGCATCGGACGGCAGTGATACTAAGCCTGTTTCAGTTAGAACTTATGGCGAATGGCTACCCGCACGGCCGTCTGCACGTCGGTGCTCGAAGGGGAGCCGTATGCGGCTTGAGCCTGAGCGCCGAACGCGTGGTCGTGCGCGAGGGTGCCGACGAGATAGACGTCAGTCCGCTTCGACAGGAAGTAGTCTGCGCTCAGAACTAGTTGGTTTGCGCTGCCCAGGTCGTTGTTACGATGCTGGTACTGAAAGCCGCCGGCCAGAGAGAGCGCCGGAACGATTGCGTAACTTAGCCCACCCTCGTACGTGGTCGCGCGGGGCTTTGTTCCGCTGGAGAGCTGCACGTCGGTGACGAGCGCGAAAATGCGCGCCTTACCGATGTTGTATGCGCCGCCACCCGCGTATTCCGTCGAGTTTGCCGAGGCCGTCGCGTTGTGAATGGACATATAAGCCAACGAGGCACTTAACGGACCCTGGTTGTAGTTCAGGACGAAGTTGGATGAGCTGTCTGTGCCCATCGAACCAGCCACGTTCCCGAACCCGTACATCGCGCCGAAGCTGAAGCCAGCGATAGTGGGAGAGAGGTACTTCACCGAATTGTTGACCTCGTCGCCCCAGACACGGTTGTCCAGCGTGTATCCGCCTGCAGCGTATGCGGGCAGACTCCACGCGAGCAGACCAGCGGGCGTATTTGCCCCGATTGCGTATGCAGGAAAGATGTCGCCGATGAAGTCGTACTGGCGACCAAGGGTCAGGGTGCCCCACGAGCTCGACAACCCGACGAAAGCCTGGCGGCCGAACATCAAGCCCCCTTGACCCAGCTGTCCCGTGCCAAGGTCATAGCCATTTTCCAGTACGAAGACGGCTTGCAGTCCGCCTCCCAAATCCTCTGCGCCTCTCATGCCCCACCGGTCACCCTGTGAAGACCCCGAAATGAACTGCACGCTAGCACCGTGGCCCGTCGAAGTGGCGACATTGTTCGTGTACGTGATGCCGGCATCCATCAGGCCGTAGAGAGTGACTGACGACTGGGCAAAGGCCGGTCCGCTGCAAAGCAGCAAGGCGGCGAGAAGTCTAATTTTCAATTCGAACTCCAAACTAAATGATGCGAAAAAGAACCCATTAAATGAGCGTCTATTATGCTTTTACTGCGGTGCGCATTATTTGAGCGTGACAGTGGTCATCGGTGAAAATTTTCCGCTCCTGGCCTCGTATAGAGTGACGCGTGCGGCACGGAGGTCACCCTTGTTGTCGAACGCGATTCGGCCAGTTACGCCCTCGAAGTCGACTTTCTTCATTGCTGGAAGGTAGTCCGCGGGTGCGGCGGAGTTGGCCAATATCATCGCGTTGATGAGAGCCCAGGTGGCGTCATAGGCATAGGGCGCATAGAGAACTACGGTGCCGTATTTCTTGTACTTCTGCTCGAACGCCTTGCCGTTCGGCATACTTTCAAGCGGCTGTCCCGATTCCGCCGAAACCGTGCCTTCGGCGGCAGCCGGCCCCGCGAGCTCGATGAACTTGTCCGTTTCAATGGCCGAACCGACGAGAGGAGCCTTCAAGGCGAGGCTGGTCATCTGCTTGCGAAGAGGGCCGGCCTGCGCATCGACGCCGCCGTAGAAGATGGCTTGCACGTCCATCGACTTGATGGCGGTGAGGATTCCGCGAAAGTCGATGGTCTTGTCGTTGACGAACTCACGGTCAACGACGTCGATGCCCGCTGCCTTGGCTTCCGTGTCGACGACGTCGGCGAGCCCTTGTCCGTAGGAAGTGCGGTCGTCCACGATGGCTATCCGCTTATAGCCTTTCTTCGCCATGTACTGGGCGACGACCTTGCCAACGGAGCTGTCGTCCCCGATTACACGAAACGCCGTGGCGAAACCTTGCCTGGTAAACATAGGGTTTGTTGCTGATGGGGACACCTGTGGAATGCCAGCGTTCGCATAGACCTTCGATGCCGGGAGCGTCGCGCCAGAGTTCAGGTGTCCGACGACACCGGCAACCTTTGCGTCGACGAACTGTTGGGCAACCGTGACTGCCGTTCTTGGGTCTGCGGCGTCGTCCTGAGAGTTCAATACGAAGGTGACCGGCCCGCCCTTAATTTTTATCCCGGCGGCATTGGCCTCGTCGATGGCCAGTCGCACACCGTTCTCGGCATCCTTCCCAACATGTGCAACTTGACCTGTCAGGGGGCCGGCGTAGCCGATGGTGACAGTCTGGTCCGCATAAGCGCTTGCCGAAGCGATGGCCAGACAGGTCAGCGTTAGAGCATTTCGTTTTCCCGCTTGCATGTGCTTAACCTCATTGGAGTTTTGGCTGCTCGACCCTCCACGCCCAAATGTACAGCGATTGGTGGGCTGGACGGCTCCTTCCTGTAGAACACACATCCGCAAATCTACTTCCCTTAGAATGTACAGGACTGTCCAAACAATAAGATTTTCAAAATGTTTGGGCAATGATTTTTCGGCATGACTGCGGTAGTGGTTTACACGTGTCGCCCCCTGGTTGGCCGCGATGGAGGGGGTTGCGATGCCGCGCGGAGGGTTGTCCAGGAAGCCTCTGGCACGGTTTCACAGCGCTGCGGTCGTGTAGGTGGCGCTTAATCTGTGCAGGCAAAGCCTGCCTGTGACCGTGCCTGTTGCGCCACAAACGCGGCGCCCACGAAGTGGGCATGTACCGTGGTAATGTTCATATATGTCTAGTTAACTGTCGGTGGTCTGCGTGCCAGTCAACATCTCAATGCGGGGAGGTGCGCCGGCTGGATATGTGACCGGCGCCGGGAGGGGGCATCAACAGTGCTATGCTTGCCAGCGAACGAACTCACAGTGAATGCTGATGCCGCAGGAAACAAATAGCGAGAAGGTGACCAGGAGGATGACGAAGGCCGCACGTCCGGTCGTCGACCGGGCGGTGTGGCTGGACGCTGCGCGTTCAATCCTGATTGAGCAGGGGATTGATGCGGTAAAGGTCGAGCCGCTAGCTTCGATGCTGGAGATTAGCCGGAGCAGCTTCTACTGGCATTTCAAAAACCGGCAGGAGCTGCTCGACGCGCTCCTGGAATACTGGACAGAAGTGAACGACCGGGTCCTCCGCTCGCTCGTTGAGCCACACGAATCGGACCCGAAGGGCCGCGAGCAGCTGGCCAGGGTACGGCTTCGGCAACTGGTCATCCTGTTCATTGATGAGCGCCAGTTTTCGTCGGAATTCGACATGGCAATCCGCGAATGGGCGAGAAAGGACGACAGCGTCGCGAAGCAGGTCGCTCGTATAGACCGGCAACGCATCGCGCATCTCCAGAAGATTTTCCAGGACATGGGCCACTCCAAGCCGGACAGCCTCATTCGGGCGAAAATTCTCTATTTCCACCAGCTCGGTTACTACCTCACCGGTATCAAGGAAAGCGAAGCAGTGCGCAAGCGTGTCGCGCCGCGCTATCTCGAGGTTCTTAGCGGCATCAAACTATGAGCGCATGAAAAAGAGCGGTCGTGAAGGGCACTACACGACGCTCATTGCTCTCATATTGTCGTAGATGCTCACGCCGGGATTCGCCTTGTGGGAGTGGCAGTTCAGGGCAATCGACTCCATGAGTCCCCGGAGCAGGAGGGGCAGCGTACGGTTGAACGTCCGGGCGCTTATGTTGTGCTGACGTATCACCGTACAGAGCTACATGTTTGCCCGGCGTGACAGTCTCACCTTCGGATTTTGCGGCTTTCACGCCGAATGGCAGGAATACCTGCGCCGGACCGGTGGTCCCGGACTTCAATTGTGGCCAGCATGAGAGGTGCGCGAAAGAGCGCGTCGAATGCTGACTCGACAAAACCCTCCATCGACGGATTTCCCGCTTCGAGCAGCGCGTCGCGCATTACGTTGTAGTCGACGACAGTTGACAGTTCATCGCCACTGGACACCGAGTCGGTGTATGACACGAAGATTTCAACGTCCACGCGTAACGACCCCGCCACGGCCAAAGCTTCCGAGCATCGCCAGTTATGCAGAAAGAGCCGTCGGCACCGCAAGGCGAGCTCGTCATCTGCGACTTGCTTTCCCTGTGTCCGCATCGCAACCCACAATTGGTGACTCAATACGTGTCATACCCTGGTCCAACCTGTCTCTGGTAGCCTGTCAGCAGAACGGAAAAGGGTCGCGCTGGACTGGTCAGCGCGACACAAAGGTCGCTCATTTTTTGAACGACGAATGAGCGCGAAGTGACGGGAAAATAGGGGGTGAAGGACCTCGGAGGCGGCACTCATCGATCGCGGCGAGCATCGCTACACTCCAGCGTGGGCTGCGCGCTCTGCCGATTCCAACGTATTCACGAGGAGCAGAGTAATCGTCATTGGTCCGACGCCGCCCGGCACTGGCGTGACGTAACCAGCAACATTTCGCACGGACTCGAAATCGACGTCGCCGCACAACGTACCTTCGTCTGTCTTGTTCATACCGACATCGATGACCGCTGCGCCGGGCTTGACCATATCACCCGTCACGAGATTGCGCTTGCCGACCGCCGCCACGACGATGTCCGCGGCCTTCGTGTGGTGGGCCAGGTCCGGAGTCTTGCTATGGCAGACTGTGACCGTTGCTCCAGCTTCCAGCAGCAGCAGCGCCATCGGTTTGCCGACGATGTTCGAGCGCCCAATCACTACGGCGTGCTTGCCCGAAACGGGGATGTCGTAGGCTTCGAGCAGCTTCATGACGCCATACGGCGTGCACGGCCGAAACTGGGGGCGACCAGTCATCAAGGCGCCAGCATTAGCAACGTGGAACCCGTCGACATCCTTCTCGGCTGCAACGGCCTCGATGACTTTGTGACTGTCGATGTGGCGGGGCAGCGGCAGTTGAACGAGGATGCCATGAATCTTGGGGTCTTCGTTCAGCTGACGAATACGCTTGAGGAGGTCACCTTCCGTGACCGTAGCCGGTAAACGGTCCAGAGCCGAGAATAACCCGTGCTGCTCACACGCTTTGACCTTGTTGCGTACGTAGACGGCACTGGCCGCGTCATCGCCAACAAGAATAACAGCAAGCCCTGGTGTGACGCCCTTTGCAGTCAAGGCGGCAGCACGCGTAGCAACTTCCTCTCGGAGTCGCTTCGATACGGCTATGCCATCAATAATCTTCGCTTCAGTCATGTCCAATCCTCACACTTAAACGCGTGGATGCGTTAGCGCACTTCGTGCCTGCATAATGGACACTTCTGTACATTAGGTCAAGAGAAACAAAAAATTGCTCGATGACCGTTCCTCCGGGGCATAGCAGTCGGCGAAGCCTCAGTTGGGAGCGTACTTTTTTGTGCAATTTCTGGTGCTTGCGACATCGGGAGCCCCATGCGACAAGACTTTGCTGACCAGCGGGCGAAGCAGAACGCGAGAAATTCAAGGAGCTGATCTATAAGGATTTTTTCGGCGAACCGCCAGAAATCGCACAAAAGGTACGAATACCCCGATTCAGGCGGCCAGCGTGACGGCGGGGAAACGCCAACCCGAAATACTCTGACGCGACAATACTTTCACGGGTCAGGGTGGGTACACCCATTAGATTGATCACGGAGGTCCCGCATGCCCAAATACACCTACCGGGTCTCACCGCGCACCGCTGAACCCGGCGGTGGCTATCAACCTTCGCTTTTACCTGGATGGCGAGGAGATGGGCCCGTCGATGCGTGGGGTGCGTTTCCGCGCGAGCAGGCCCATGCTGATGCCCTCGCCGAGGGCTGGGCATTACACGCAGGGGCAGCCTATGAACGGCACCGTGAAGGTCGCGCGCAAAGGGCTCCGCCGGTCGGCCGTGGCAAGGGGGCAGTGGCCCCACGGCCCGGCGGGAAGCCGGGCCCAATGCACGACAGACCTGGATCGCGGTGTGCGCCCGTGCCAGCCTTCGTGCATGGTAACTACATATGGGAGCCGGTGACCTTGACCTGCTCGCGCTGGCTGACGCGCTGCATTTCAGCGATGAGGCAGCGGGTGCCGCGCCAGGTGGCATCGGAAAAGATAAACCCTTCGGCAGGATTCGGCCTGACCTCGTCGACTCGCAACGCGGCGATTTTTCGCGCACACCGGGCCCAGGTCACCTCGATGCGCTTGATGCGTCGTCGCGCGAGTGGGCCTGGCACGCTACCACTTACTCACAACAGGACCGCCTGCTGCAAGAGTTCCAGCGCTTTCAATTCGTCCAGGCGACCCGTGCGTGCTTTACCTGGCAGCGTCCTGAGCAAGGCATCCGCTATCGGTTCGATACCGTCAAGATTGTCCAGGCTGGTCACGGAAGCAAAGGGGAGCGGTACCGGGTTTCGCTGCGGTATTGCGGAGGTGGGAAATGACTCCAGGGTTGCCGGCGGGGCTGGCGGGGCCTCACCATGACTTTCTTCAAGTGAGCGACCGGCAAGGTCGTCGGGAAGATCACTAACCGGATCTTGAGAGTTGACGACGATCGTGTCTTTCTCTCCCGCGACATCTGCCGACACAGTTGAGGGGCTTTCCTGACCGCCCAGGGCGCGGGTCCGCCCTCATTTAGTGCGGGAAGACTGCACACCGGGTTCGGGGGGGGCGACGATCACCGTTTCCTACCCCTATTCGCCGAGATTGTGCTGCCGCATATGGCGGACGAATACATGGGTGCACTGGTTCGCAACTGCGCCTGAAGCTTGAGTTCCGATAGGAGGCTGATGCATCTCGCCGATGCGGGCCGCGTTGGTATTGCACGAGCGCGCCGCCACATAGGCTGGGCAAGCCCGGCGTTCACTCCTGACCGAAGCGCGATGCCATCGCGACGCGGAAGTCGCGCAGCAGGGCCATCAGATGCTCCGTACGCGCCTGCCCGAACAGGTCGACGATCTGTTCGTTGATGGCGATGATGTCGGGCGCGATTCGTTCGATCAGCGCGTGGCCTTCGGGCGTCAGATAGATCGGCGCGAAGCGCTGATTCTTCTGCTGTTCGCGCCTGGCCACCAGCCTTCGCAGGGTCAAGTCACGCACGATGCGCGTCAGGCTGGCAGGCAACAGCGACGTGGCGAAAGCAATTTCCGTGAGGTCCATCTCCGAGCGCGCGCCGACCGTGCGCAGCACCCGCCATTGCTGTTCGGTAAGATCCGCATCGCGTAACAATGGCCGCAGCGGCGTCATGAGCGACTCCCGCGCGCGTGCCAACAATAAGGCCAAAGTTTCGTCGATGGGCTGGAGCGTGTGCGGCGACTCTCCGCTGGCGCCATTCGCGCGCGACGTGGCAGGCTGCGCTCTCTGATCGGGTGGCAAGACTCTTGTCATCTCTGGCGGATAAAGTTACGGCCGCTCGTGCCGGAATGCTGGCCTCGCGCCGCCGGACCGTTGCTTTGGCAAGCGACCCGCACCGCAGGCGATGCGGCCGAACAAAGGGCCGCTCGCCGGCGCGTAGCTTCGAGACTCGGCAGGCGAGGCGGTCGCTGGCATGCTGCGCGGCGCGATGCACCGTGCGTGTCCCATGATAGCCAAACCTGAGTGCGATGTCATCGGCACGCACCGCGCCGGCCAGGTTCGTCAGTGCCTGATCTCGCCGCGAAACAATCTATTCAGTAATCGAGAAGCGGCAGTTGGACCTAGCATAGCTGCGCCGTGCGCAAAAGCGCCGCCGCTCACCCAAGAGCCCTACGCGATGTGCTCATCGCGATCGCGGGTTGCGGCGCCACGTAAGGCAGCTCTCACGGGTTGCCGCTTGCGGCCATCGGGCGTGGAGCATTCGCGGGCGCCCCGCAAGCAAAGAGTCATCCGAAGGAAGTGACTGCGATCGCTCCGATAGGTCGTTCGGGCATGCTCGCGGTTTAGCAAAAACCCCTAGATGCCACCTAGACTTAATATGTTAAGTTAGGCGTGTTGGCGTAACGCATATGTGCGATGAAGGAGGAGATGTGACGGACCTATCTGAAAGGGAATTCGACGACTTGGTCAAGCAATTGCAAGGCGTATCGGTCGGAACTATTTCGTTATGCTTGATAAAAAACGGGTATAAGCACTGCCAGATCGAAGGAATTCGACCGGTGACGGCTGCGTGCCGATTCGTCGGCCGCGCGCGGACCTTGGCGACCTTGCCTTATCGAGAGGACAAAGTGGCTGATACCCAGAGCGAGCGCCGTTCACGCAACGCTCATCGGGAAATTGTCGACGGCGCCGGCCCGAATGACGTCATCGTGGTCGCGGCACGCGGTGTACTGCATGCCGCCGTGATTGGAGATCTGCTGATCGAGTGCGCCAAGGTGAACGGTGCGGTGGCCTTCGTGACCGACGGAGCGGTTCGAGACACGCGCAATTATCCGTCGGACTTTCCGGTGCACGCAGGCGCGACGCATACGATGACGTTTCGCAACGTGCATGCGGCGGCCGAGATCAATGTTCCGGTCGCCTGCGGCGAGGTGCTGGTCGAACCCGGCGATCTCGTGGTGGGAGACGAGGACGGCGTCGTGATCATTCCGTGGAAGATTGCCCGAGAAGTTGTCAAAGTCAGCCGCGAACAGGAAGCGCTCGACGAATTTCTGAAGGCGAAGATCAGCAGCGGTGCTTCGCTCGACGACGTGGCTCCCCCGACCGAGGCCGTCATGGCCGAGTATCGAACGACTGCACGCTGATCTCGAGGGCTGAACCGATATGAAGCTTGCCACTTTTTCATGCGACGGCGCCATCGGCGTTGGCGTCGTTGACGATGCGCGGCAAACGATCCAGCGTGTCCACGGCGCGGCATCCATGCTCGAACTGGCGCAACTGCCGGTTTCCGAGATTCTTGAGCGGCTAGAGGAGCCGCGCCGCCGACTGGACGAAGTCCGTCTCCTGGCGCCGTTCCTGCAGCCTCGCCGCAATATCTTTTGCATCGGCTGGAACTACCTGGCCCATTTCGAGGAAGGGAAGGACACGCGGCCGCCGGTCGAACTGCCCGAGCGCCCCTCCATCTTCACCAAGGCGACGACCACGGTGTGTGGTCCATACGACGACGTCCCGCTGCACGCGGGCACGACCGAGCGGCTGGATTGGGAGGCGGAACTGGCCGTCGTGATCGGTCGTGGCGGGGCGGATATCGCCGAGCAGGACGCGCTCGAACACGTATTCGCCTATGCCGTGGCCAACGACATTTCCGCGCGAGACGTGCAGCGTGCGCACGGCGGACAATGGTTCAAGGGCAAGAGCCTCGACGGAACCTGTCCGCTCGGCCCCTGGCTGACCACCTCGGACGAGGTCGATCCAGCCGCGCTCAACGTCACTTGCCGCTTGAATGGCCAGACCATGCAGCATGCCCACACGCGCCAGATGATCTTCCCGGTCGCGAGGATCGTCGCGGAGCTCTCGCGCGGCATGACGCTCCTGAGCGGCGACGTCATTCTCACCGGCACCCCCGAGGGGATCGGTGGTTCGCGCGTGCCGCCGGTCTTCCTCCAGGCGGGCGACGTGCTCGAGACGGAAGTCAGCGGATTGGGCAAATTGCGCAATCGCATCGTTCCGTAAGTTCCAAATACAGAGATCAGTGAGCAACATCATGAGATTTCGTAACATTCCAGGGCTCTCCCTGGCAACGTCCGAACTATCCATCGGGTCGTGGAAGACCTTCGAGGCGATGGAATTCGACGATATCGTCGCCGTCATTGACGCGTGTTTCGATGCGGGGATCAACTTCATCGACGATTGCAGATATGGCCGGGCGCCCGGCGTGCCGGGCGGCATCCCGACGACGGAAGTCATCGTCGGCCGGGCGCTGCGCGCGATTGGCCGGCACCGGAACGAATACGCAATTGCGGACAAGCTCTGGTGGGACCAGTATCCACGCCTCTCGCTGCGCGAGCAGCTTTTGAAGGCGCTGCATAGGCTGGATCAGGAGTACGTCGATCTCCTCTACGTCGACCGACCGGACCGCCTGGCGACGGCTCATCCGGAGATCACGTTCGATTACGAGGCCCTGGTCGTGTCGATCGCCGAGGAAATGGCGGCGCTCAAGCAGGAAGGCTTGATCAAGGCATATGGATTCGCGAATTCCAAACCCGAAGCTATCCAGCGCATCTTCTCCATCGTCGAGACCCATAGGCTACTCGCTCCCGCAGTGGCGCAGATCCGTTATAGCCTGGTTGAGCCGGAAGCCGCGACCAGTCTGGAATTGGGGAACTTGCATCATTCGCGCGGCTTGATGCTGACGGCAACCACGACGATGGCCGGCGGAATCCTGAGCGGCAAATACTTGCAGCCCCAGGCACGCGAAGCCGGCCGGCTGAGCGACAAGCAAGCCGCGTTGGATGAACGCTCGATGAGCATCGCGCGAAACCTCGCTGATTTGGCGCGTCGCAACCGGCTTCCCGCCACCGCGCTGGCCATGAGTTTTCCGCTGCAGAATCCGTCGGTCGCCTCGGTCGTCTTCGGCGCGCGTACGGTCGACCAGGTCAAGGAGAACTTGCGTGCGCTCGAGGTAGAGTCGTTCGGCATCGATGCTGAGATTCGCGCATTGGCGGGCGCAAATCAATGACCCCGCTCGATCTGGACTGCGATGTCGCGGTGGTCGGGTACGGTCCGGTAGGCGCTACCGCCGCCAACCTGCTCGCCCGCCTCGGATTGAAGGTCGTGGTGATTGAGCGCGAGCCCGAGATCTACGACAAGCCCCGCGCCATAGGCGGAGACCACGAATTCTTCCGCGTGATGCAGTGGTGCGGCATCGGCGATCAGTTTGCGGCGCATACGGCGGACTATCGCGGCACCGATTATCTGGGCGTCGACGGGGAAGTCATCCGCAGCTTCGTGCCCCCGCAGCGCCCCTATCCGTTGGGCTGGCCACCCTCGTTCCTGTTCGTGCAGCCCGAACTGGAACGCATGCTGCGCGAGGCGGCGGCCCGGCGCAACAACGTGACGGTCATGCTGGGCTATGGCTGGAAAGGGCTCGAAAGGATCGCCGCGGGATGCCAGGTGATCGCGGAACACACGACGTCCCGCGAGTCCCTTGTGGTGCGCGCTAAGTACGTGCTTGCCTGCGATGGCGCGAGCAGCCCGATCCGCACGCACCTGAATATCCCGCTCGACGATCTTCGGTTCGACGAGACGTGGGCGGTGATCGACGCGTGGTTGCTGGATCCGGTAGCGGTACCCGAGCGAAATATTCAGTACTGCTGGCCTAAGCGACCGGCTTCCTACATCGTCGGACCGGGAGCACTGCGGCGCTGGGAATTGAAACTGCTGCCAGGCGAGGATCGCGATTCGTTCGATTTCGCCGCGCTCGTCGACGCCTTGAGCAGCTATGTCGATCCGGGTGCCGTCGATCTATGGCGTACGGCGGTCTATCGCTTCCACGCGCTGGTCGCCGAACGCTGGCGCCACGGGAATGTCTTCCTGGTTGGCGATTCGGCGCATCAAACCCCGCCGTTTCTCGGCCAGGGACTGTGCTCGGGCATTCGCGACGTCGCGAATCTCGCCTGGAAGCTGGCGATGGTGATCCAGGGCACGGCCGATGAATCGCTGCTGGACAGTTACGAGCGCGAACGCGAGCCGCAAACCAGAAGGCTGGTCGAGTTGGCGAAAGAGGCCGGGAGAGTGATCGGTGAACTCGACGAACAAGCCGCACGTTTGCGCGATGCGCGCTTGCGCGCGATGCGGACCGATGCAGCGCAGTCCACGCAGCGCCATGTCTCGATTCCCGGTATTCGCGAGGGGATCCTGGATCGTGGTAACGCCGACGTCGACGCATCGTTGGCCACCGCCGGGGAGCTTTGCGTACAGCCCCTTCTGCGCGCGGCGGACGGTCGGCTCGCGCTGTTCGACGAAGTCGTCGATCTGCGCTTCGTGATCGCCGTCGTTTCGGACGAGGCCAGTTCGTGGCTGGACGAGGTGGACCGTTCGTTCTGGGCCGAGATCGGCGGAGCTTTCCTGAAGATAGCGGAGCACGGCGCGGCCGACGACGGGGCGATCGATGTGCTGCACGAGACGGAGGGGATGTTCCGCGGTTTCGCGCAGGCCCGCGGGTATGCGGCTGTCGTGATCCGTCCGGATCGATATATCTACGGTGCGGCCCGGACCCGGACGGAGCTGAAGCGCATGCTGCAAACGCTGCGCGTTCAACTCCGGGGCGCAAGCGATACCCAAGGGTGTCGAGCGGAAGAAGAACGGATTTCAATTTCGATGCCATCCGGGACATCGTCAGCCGTGGAATCGGCGCTTAGGAGATAGATATGGCTCTGCATGGTATTTCGAGGATTATTCTGGGCGTCCCGAATGTCGAAACCACCGGTGAGTACTACGAAGCTTTCGGCCTTGCGCCGCTCGGCGAGCACCGCTTCGGAACTGTAGAGGGTGGGCATCAGCTCACGCTCGTCGAGACGCCCAAGCGGCAGCTCAAGGAGATATGCATTGGCGCGGACGCGGCGGAAGATCTGCTGGCGATAGGGGAGCGTCTGGTGCGTCTGGATGCGCCGCTGCGACTTGAGTCTGATGCCTTGCATACAGCCGAGCCGGTATCGGGAACGGCGATCAGTGTGCGGATCGCGCCGCGTATTGAGCAACGCGCGGCGGCGGCTCCACGCCTCAATCTTCCCGGGCGCTACGCGCGGCCCAACGAGCGGATCGACGCGTTCTACCGGACCGGTCCGGTCAAACCGCGAAAGCTTGGCCACGTGGTGCTCGGATCGTCCAACGCCAAGGTCACGCGCGCCTTCTTTATAGACGGGTTGGGATTCAAGGCGTCCGACACGGTCAACGGCGTGGGAACGTTCATGCGCTGTTCCACTGAGCATCACAACGTGTTCCTGCTCGAGTCGAACGTCGATTTCATGCATCACACGGGCTGGCAGGTCGAGGATGTCGACGAAGTCGGACGCGGCGCGACTCATATGATCAAGCGAAACGGCGAAACCCACGTCTGGGGGCTCGGCCGGCATTACATCGGTTCGAATTTCTTCTGGTACCTGCAGGACCCCGCCGGAAATTTTGTCGAATATTACGCGGACATGGACCATATCGAAGAGCATTTCGGATGGGTAGAAGGTATTCAGAAGACCGGGCTCGGATGGGGGCTCAAACCACCGCACACCTTCACGAACCCGATGGATCTGGCCGGATTCGAAGGGTGATCTGAGCAGCGCGCCACAATCGAGCAGCGATCGGCGCGCGTGGCGTGTTCGGCCGGTGCCGCGCCAGATTGCATTGAAGACGAGAGGAGACTTGATATGCAGAATCAACAGAATCCCCTGACCAAGTGGGTCGTGCTGATAGGGTCTGCCATCGCCCTGATGGTTTCGTACTCCCCGGCGATTCAGCAGCCGTGGGGGATCTACATGAAGCCGATCGCGGCCAGTTTCGGCTGGGACCGCACGATGGTCACTCTGGGATATTCGATTGTTCCGCTGGTGGCGGCGCCGCTGGCATTCGTCGTCGGCCTGATCATCGACCGGGTGGGGAACCGCGGGGTCATTCTGGTCCAGGCGATGGCCATTCCTACGCTCCTGATGGCATTTAGCACGTTGCAACCCGTGATGTGGCAGTTTCTGCTCGTCACGTGTTTCGGCGGCGTCGTGAATAGCCTGTCGACGCCTGCGTCGCTCACGTCGATTCTGCTGCAATGGTTCGACAAGCGCTTGGGAATGGCGCTGGGACTGTCGATGGCGGCGCTGGGCATCGGTACCGCGCTCCTGCCGCCGCTGATCTCGCATTGGATCGCGCTGTGGGGATGGCGGGAGGCCTTCCGGGTCGAGGCGCTGATTCTAGGCACGATCGGGATTCTGAACGCGCTGCTGCTGGTTTGGGACAACAAGGCAGTCGTGGCCGCAAAAAAGCGCCACAAGAATCACGTAGCGGTGCTCGCCGGATTCTCGCTGCGTGACGCGGTGGCGCATCCTGTGTTCTGGCGGGTGGTCGTGTGCTTCTTCCTGATGGGGATGATTTTCGCGGGCGTGTCGGTTCACTTCGTGCCGATCATGATCGATCAAGGCATGTCGCCGCAACGCGCGGCGATGTTCTTCGGCCTGATGGGCATAGCGCAGATTTCGGGGCGCCTGCTTTGCGCGGCCGTGCTCGATCGCGTGAAGATCATTCGCTTCTCCACCTCGATCTACATGTTCACGACCGCGGCCCTGGCGCTGCTGCAGCTTTCGATACCCGGACGCGAGTTTCTGGTGCCGATCTTCCTCGGGCTGGCCGCCGGCGTCGAGGTCGATGTAATGGGGCTGATTGTGCGGCGCTGGTTCGGCATGCGTTCCGCCGCGCGAATTTATGCACTTGGCTTCATCGGCTTCATGCTCGGCGCGTCTTCTGGCCCGCTCGTGATGGCCTTCTTCTACGACCGGATGGGCTCCTACCAGATCCCGATGCTGATCTTCACACTCGGCACGGTCGTGGTGGCGTGGCTCTTCGCCGGAATTGGCCGGTATCCGCAAATGAGGGAAGAGCGCGGCGCGGTCGACGAAGTGCCATACGTCGCCGGGCACGGCGCTACGTCCTGAGCGTGGGACGGATCTCGCATCTACCGATGGAATGCAGAGCCAGGATACCGCGCGAGTGTTCGGCCGAGATATTCGTAGAGATGTACCGGCTGCCGCGAAAGCCTGGCCGGACACATAGTGATATCTATTAAGTAGGAGTCTTAAAATGAAAATCGTACCCTCGGGTCTGGTGTTGGGTGCCGTTATCGAGGAAGTCGATCTGGCCCAACAGGTCGACCCAGTGAATTTCGCGAAGATCGTTCGCGCGTTGAGCGAACACGGCGTGCTGCGTTTTCCCCGGCAGACACTGACGCCGATTCAACTCAAGCAGTTCAGCCAGCGATTCGGAAGCCTGCAGGCGTCGCCCACCGGGAAGGACTGCGAGGCTGGCCTTCCCGAGGTGACGATTCTCTCGAACATCGTGGAGAACGGAAAGTCGCTGGGCGCGCCAGACGCGGGGCAGGATTGGCATACCGACATGTCCTACAACAGCGTAGTCGGCTACACGAACGTGCTCTATGGGATCGAGATCCCGCGGCGAAACGGCGAGGCGCTCGGCGCCACCTTGTTCGCGAACATGAAATTGGCCTACGACGATCTTCCGGAGCGCTACAAGCAATCCTTGTCGACGGCCGTCGCCGTGCACGATTTCAACAAATTCTGGGAGGCGACGCGCGCCCGCCCGGGCAGCAAGCGCGGACCGATGACCGCGGAGATGCGGGCGTTGCTGCCGCCGTCCCGGCATCCCGTCTTCCTGGATCACCCCGTGACGGGAGACAGGATTCTCTACGCAAATCCTGGCTATACGGTCGCGATCGAAGGGATGAGCGAGGTTCAGAGCCAGGAGACGCTGAATTTCCTCTTTGCGCACCAATTGCAGGAGAAGTATCAGTACGTGCATCGTTGGGAGGTCGGCGACGTATTGATGTGGGATCACATCGGAACCCTGCACATGGCGAATCCCGACTACACGGCGTCCGAACGACGCTTGATCAAACGCTGCCAGGTGATGGCCGATCGGGTGTTCGATCCCGCGTTCGTGCAGTGCGTTCTCGCACCCCTGGCACAGGCATAGCACCTACTGCCCACGGCCGCCACGGCGTTCACCACGCCGTGTGCGCGATGGATTTCGATTCGAGAGGACGGGAGGTTACGCGTGAGGCTGGCGCATACGATGCTGAAAGTGGAAAGCCTGGAGGAGTCGCTTTCCTTCTACGTCAACATCCTCGGCATGAGGCTGGTGCGGCGGCACGATTATCCGCAAGGGCGTTTCTCGCTCGCGCTGCTCGAGGACGGCGCGTGTGGTTCCACTGCCAGGCTCGAACTCATGCACGTCTGGGATGACGCGCAGGTTCGCCCCGGGGAAACGCTGGGGCACATCGGGTTCGAGGTGGAGAATGTCTTCGAGGCCTGTCAGGCTGTCGAGGCACGGGGGGGCACGATCACGCGTCGCGCCGCGCGGATGCCGTTCGGAAAGCGCGTGTTCGCTACCGTCGCGGCGCCCGGCGGATACGGTGTCGCGCTGATTCAGCGAGCCGAGTAGCACGGTTCGGCAGGCCAGGAACCTCGCGCAAAGCGAGCGAAGGTGTCGCGGCGCGAGAGTCGGTCTCGGCTCGCGCCGATTGGCCGTGCGTCCGCATTGCCGACCGGACGCCAGTCTCGCGACCGGCCAGTTCTCTCACCTAGCAAGTCACGACGATGGACAAACTGGATTGCTTACGGACTTTCCTCGAGGTGGTGAAGCATGGGAACTTCACCTTTGCCGCCGAGCACCTCGGCATATCGAAGGCGAGTGCCTCGAACCAGGTGGCTGCGCTCGAGCAGACCTTCGGCGTGACCCTGGTCGCACGTACCACCAAGCAGATCGCCCTCACGCAAGCGGGCGAACAGGTATTCAGCCAGGCCGCGCAACTGTTGGCCGATTACGGTGAGATGCTCGATTCCGTCGGCCGTCTCGAGGAGGACGTCAAGGGCATCTTGCGCATCGGCGTACCGCCGTCGTTCGGCGCCCGGTACCTGACGCCGATGCTCCTCGAGTTCGCCGCGCAATATCCGTTGATCGAGATCAAGGTGTTCGCGTGCAATACGGTCGATCAGTTCACCGCACAGGGTCTCGACGTCGCCATCATCGTCGCGCAGTCGCTTCCCGATTCGAGCCACAAAGCATTTCTGCTGGCCGAGTCGCCGCAGGTTCTGGTCGCCTCCCAAGCCTATCTCGAACGCTGTGGGCCGATCGAAACGCCGGCGGACCTGAAGCGTTGCAATTGCCTGGTGAACCTGCTCAACTCCCCCGGTTCGATATGGCGCTTCAACGGTCCACTCGGTTCGGAGTCGGTGCATGTGCGCGGAACCTTGAGCGCCACTTTCGGCGAGGTGATTAAGCAGGCGGCTTTGCTCGGGCACGGCATCGCCATGCATCCCTACTATATGTTCGCGGGTGAAGTCGAGCGTGGTCAGCTGTGCAGGATACTGCCCGAATACGAGCCGCATAGCACGTCGATTCACGTTTTGTATTCGAACCGCGATTTGGTGCCCGCGAGAACCACCCGTTTGCTCGATTTTTTGCGCGCCTGGGCCAAGCAGCCGAAAGTCTGGGACAGTCCTGTGCCGAATGCGGGCCGGAAGTAGCCGGGCTTCGTCTGCCGCAGGGGCATCTCGCCGGCACCCGGCCGGGACGCCGCGGGCGGGCTGGAGCATGCCCGCGATCGTCTTGCAGCCAGCGACGTCGTCCGCGAAATGCGAACAGTTCGTTTAGCAAATTGCGCGTTTGAGGCTGGATAGAATGGATTCATTGCAGTTGCCGATGATGCATACATTTCGGTACGGAGCATCGTCGGTGCGACGGACGTTTCGACTATACCCACATGAGCACAGAAGATGAATCTCGAGCGTAGGGCAGATTCTGCCTTTTCCATAGAAGATCTGCGCATGATGGCTATGCGACGCCTTCCTCGGCTGGTCTTCGATTTCTTTGACGGGGGCGCCGAGGACGAGGTCACCTTGCGCGCCAATCGCGCGGCGTTCGAGCAGACTAGGATTGCGCCTCGCATACTGGTCGACGTCGCGACGGTCGAGACGCGCACGAACATTCTCGGCGTGCCGGCAGCCCTCCCGATAGTCGTCGGGCCGACCGGCGGGGTCGATCTCGGCCGGCGCGGCGGCGACGTCTGCATCGCCAAGGCGGCGGCGGACAGCGGCATTCCCTACACGCTGTCCACTCGATCGAGCGCGTCGATCGAGGAGATCGCGGATGCGGCGCCGGGCCGTCATTGGTTCCAGGCCTATATTCTTCAAAATCAGGCGTTCCTGGCGAAGATGATCGATCGGGCGCGTGCGGCCGATTACGAGGCGCTGGTGATCACCGTGGATCTCGCCGTGGGCGGTAAGCGCGAACGCGATCTGCGCAACGGATTCAGCGCGCCGTTCAGGCCCACACGCGCAGGTCTGTTGGATCTCGTCTCGCACCCACGCTGGTCGATTGACATGCTGATCCGCGGCACGCCGCCCGCGGGCAACCTGCACGGCCTGGACGGCGATGCGGCACCCCGGTCGACCCTGGCGTCGGCAGCGGGACGCGACTACGACCCGTCGTTCGATTGGGCGCGGCTGGCGGCGCTGCGCGATGTGTGGCCGAGAAAGCTCGTCGTCAAGGGCGTGTTGCGGCCGGACGATGCCGAGCGCTTGAGCAGCCTGGGGTGCGATGCCGTCGTGGTATCGAACCACGGTGGGCGTCAGCTGGACACCTCGATGGCGACCTTCGATGCGCTGCCTGCGGTGGCCGCCGCCGCGGGAAAGATGGAAGTGATGCTCGACGGCGGAGTCAGGCGCGGCGTCGACATCCTCAAGGCACGCGCCCTTGGCGCGAACGCCGTGCTGCTCGGGCGCGCCACGCTGTATGGCGCCATTGCCGCCGGAGCCCCGGGCGCACGCAGGGCGCTCGATATTCTCGAGGACGAGTTGCGCAGAGCCATGCAGTTATGTGGCGCGCCGGATTTCGCCCGTATCGATGCAAGCGTGCTGGCTGACTCGTCGCGTCTCCAGCGTGCGCGCGCGGGGCTGAGCGTCGGGATGCGCATGAACAATTTCGCTGCGGTCTGATGCGTACTGCGTCAACGGCAACCTGATGGACGATGCGAGGAACGAGATGAATCTGGTGGAGCTGACACGCAACCGTGTCAAGGAGAAGTTGTCCGCGGGCAGAACGGTCCTGTCCATGACCGTGACTTACGGCCGTGGATCGGAAATAGCCCGCGTCGCGCAAGCGGCGGGCTTCGATACGCTGTATGTGGACCTCGAGCATTCGACCATGGATCTGCGCGATGCCGGGCAGATATGTCTAGCGGCGCAGGCGTGCGGCGTGACGCCGTTGATGCGCGTGGCCGACTGGCGCGGCGCGGATATCGGGCGCGCACTGGATGCCGGGGCGATGGGGATCATCGCGCCACACGTGGAAACTGCGGAGGATGCCCGCGAGATCGTGCGGCGCGCGCGGTACTTTCCGGCCGGCGAGCGTTCCGCGTCGCCCCAATTGCCTTTGCTCGGCTATCGCCAGTTTCCCGCCGAAGCCGTGTGCCAGGCACTGAACGACGCGACGATGGTGGCGGTCATGCTCGAATCGCGTCGAGGGCTGGACAACATCGCGGCTATCGCCGAAGTGGACGGTGTCGACATGGTCTTCGTCGGCACGTACGACCTGTCGATGGACATGGGGTTGCCCGGGGAGGTGTGCCATCCCCGCGTCCGGGCCGCGCTGCAGCACGTCGTCGATACCTGCCGCCGCGCGGGAAAGCACGTCGGCATTGGCGGATTGTCGGGGCAACCCGAAGAAGTGGGTCGATGGTTGGCAACGGGTGCACGATTCATTTCTTGCGGGACCGATCTCGGGTTCCTGATCAAGGGCAGCGCGATGGCGGCTCAGCGTATCGACGCGATTGCTTCCAGAGGAGAGCACGGCCATGAGTGAACACAACGCATCCGCATTGATCCCGGTGTTGCCGCGCGTCGGCGAATTCCTGGCGCGACGGCATCTGCTGTGGATCGACGGCGAACACGTCGAATCGAAGTTCGATCGGCGCCGCAACGTATTCGATCCCTCGACGGGAAAAGTCATTTCGAGCGTGACGGACGCCGGCCCCGAGGACGTGGATCGCGCGGTGGCCGCCGCGAATCGGGCCTTTCCCGGCTGGGCGCGCTGCCGTCCGGCCGAACGCGAGCGGCTTTTGCTCAAGCTTGCCGACATGCTCGAGGCCGATGGCGAGGCGTTGGCTCAGTTGGAAACCCTCAATCAAGGAAAGTCGATCCACGCCGCTCGGGCCATCGAGGTGCGCGGCTCGGTCGAATACATACGCTATATGGCCGGATGGGCCACGAAGATCGAAGGCACATCGTCGGATCTGTCGATCCCGATTCCCGAAGGGGCACGCAATCTCGGGGTGACCTTGCGCGAGCCGGTCGGCGTCGTGGGCGCGATCGTGCCATGGAATTTCCCTCTCGCGATCGCGGTCTGGAAACTGGCTTCCGCGCTGGCGTGCGGCTGTACCCTCGTGCTCAAGCCCTCGGAGGACACTCCGCTGACCGCACTCTACCTGGCCGAGCTGACGCGGGCCGCCGGCTTTCCGCCAGGCGTGGTCAACGTGGTGACGGGAACAGGCATCGATGTCGGTGCGGTGCTGGCCGGCCACGCAGGCATCGACAAGCTCACGTTTACCGGATCCACTGCGGTCGGCCAGGAACTCGGTCGCATAGCGCTGACCAACATGACGCGATTCACGCTGGAACTCGGCGGCAAGAATCCGATGATCGTCATGAACGACGTCGATCCCGAGCGGATCCTGCCCGGCCTCATGGGCGGATGCTTTTTCAACCAGGGCCAGGTTTGTGCCGCTGCTTCGCGTCTATACATTCATCGGGAAATCTTCGACAAGACGCTCGAACAACTGGCAGCCACGATACAGGCGTTGTCGCTCGGCCCGGGATTGGATCCTGCGGCGGGCCTGCAGCCGCTCACTTCCGAGCGCCATCGCGCGCGCGTGGCGGATGCAGTCGCGGCATGCCGCGCCGAGGGCGCCAAGGTCGTGACGGGCGGCAACGTGCCGGAGCGCGACGGGTACTACTACGCTCCGACGCTGCTGATCGATCAAGCGCCAACGAGCCGGGCCATGCAGCAGGAAATCTTCGGCCCGGTAATCACCGCCGTTCCGGTCGATTCCCTCGACGAGGCCATCGAGATGGCGAACTGTAGCCGGTATGGCCTGGCCGCCAGCATCTGGACGAACGATTTGAATAGCGCGCTGCGTGCCGCACGCCTCGTGGAGGCGGGTACGGTCTGGATCAACAGCCATATTCCATTGGATCCGAGCCTGCCGTTCGGTGGAACCAAACAGTCGGGATATGGCCGGGAACATGGACGCGGCGCCATCGAGCAGTACACCGAAGTCAAATCGCTGATCATCCCCGTGTTCGACCGCTAGTCCGTTGAACCGGATGAATTGCACCGGATACGTCGAGTTGGATCGGCTTACTTCCATTTCAACGAGGCAGCCTGCTGGCTCCATTGGCGGATGAAACGCATGAGCTATTGTCGAGGTCTCTGGTGGTGGTGAATACCCCGCGCGTGATGATGTCGGGCTGGATGCGGGCAATCCAGTTCTCGACCTGGTTCGACCATGACAAATACGTGGGGGAATAATGTATCGAGACGTTCGTATGGCCTTTGCGATCAAACGCCTGAATGGCCGTTTTCTTGTCCACGCAGAACAACGCCGCATGCAACGGCGGGTTCAGGTACAGCCCGATCACATCGGTAGCCTTGGCCTCAAAGTCGGGATCGTTCGGCACCATGTGCGTATTGAGACGATGTGGCCGAACTTCGTGCTTGCGCCAGATACGTTGAAGCATCATGGAGGGCATGCCCAACTGCGCCGCCAACTTGCGGCTGCACCAATGCGTCGAGACGTCAGCCGGCTTGCGCCGCAGCGTGTAGTCGAGCACTCTCGCCTCAAGACGCGCCTGGTCAAGGCGCGGCGCACTACCTGGGTACCTGCCATACGGGCTGGCCATACGTTCACTGGCGAAGCGGGTTTGCGATGGGGTGACGAAACGCAAATCGCATCGCAATTCGTTCATGGCCGTCCCGCGCGAGGCCCCTTCGTCAAGCAGCAGGGTCAGCCGCGCTCGCCTTACCTGGTCAACGGCCATCGTTGCGCTGCGCGGTGCGAATTCCTTGGTTCAATGAACTAGTTGGTCCGTGGGGGGCGTGACTAGCGGAAGAGCGGAATACATGCATATCGATTAGTTAAGCTTAATAAACAGATATTGACCGGTGAATCACGTTCGGCGCTCGAACCAATCAGCCCGCGGCGCCATGCTCGAGGTTGAGGCGCGAGATGGTGGGCATACTGCGCGGGCATTTCCCGCAGCGATCCGGCTACGTCGTTGTATGCCACAGCCAGGTGCCGCCTGCGCCGATGGAGTCGAAGGCTAATCTGTACGGCAACCATTACGGGTTTGGGCAACTTCGTGCCGAAGCCTGCGAGTTGCCGACGGATTGTGCGACCGCCCAGGTAGGCGGCGAGATTCGCGTTTCCGCACGAGTTACGCGAAACACTGCACATCTACGTCGAGAGATGGTAGACGGGTTTGATAAAAAATTAGGAGACGATAAATGTCATCGAGCGGGTGGGAGTTCTTTCAAGGCAATAAAGCGGTGCTGCGGTCGCTCTCGGCGATCGTATCGGCGGTGATGTTCACGAGTGGCGCGACGGCCTTGGCCCAAACCACACCGACTGCAGCGACGGCTGAGCCGGTGGATACTTCGGCCGCGGGAACTACCACTACGCCGACGAAAGGGGACGGGGTGCCGGATTCCCGCGCACAGCGTGTAGCGAGCGGGGAACGCGGATTTGACGCTGCCCAGGAAAGCGGTCCGGTCAAACTGGTGTCGACGGATCGTCCGGCGATGCAGCAAGGTGTGCCAAAGACTGACCAGCTTGCCGTGCCCCATGCCGACGACGCGCAGCCGTCCGCACCCGAAGGTGTGCGCCAGGGGCCGCTGTCGGGCATAGGGCAGATGCTGAACGACTGGGGTTTCACGCCAACATTGAATCTGGTGCAGATGTACCTCACTAATCCGAGCGTGGGACAGGAAACCGGCAACCACGAGGCGCTGACGTTCATTGCCGCCGGCGGCGATTTCGACATGCAGAAGATCGCAGGTTTCCCCGGCGCCACACTCCATTTTCAGGAGTTGTTCGTACCGTTCCGGGTCAACCTCGACTGGGGGACGCAGGTGGGCGACGTGCTGGCCAACGTGGGTCCGTACGTGCCCAAGGTTGCACATCTTGCGTTGCTGACCTGGGAGCAGAAGGCTTTTCACGACAGACTCGACGTCGAATTCGGCAAGACCAATTCTGGCTTGTATTTCGCCACGCCCGTCTGCAACCAGGGCTTCGGCTGTCAGAGTCTGATTCTGCAGCATAACGCCGGCATGAACCCGCCGATCTACGTGAATTGGGGCGGCCGCGTGCGCTACAACCTGACGCCGGCGTGGTCGATTCAGGGCGGCGTGTGGCGTTCAAATCCGGCGTTCCCGTTCACCAACGGTTGGGAGTGGACTGACAGCGTGCCAGACAGCAACGTCTATCTCGCGGACCTCGCGTACCGTACGACGTACCGCACAGATCCTTGGCCCAAAACGTACGAACTCATGTTCTACCACAACACGAGTACCCAGATCGATCCGCTTACGCTCGGCACGCATAAAGGCACCTCGGGGATCTATTTCGGTGGCCGGCAGGTGGTGTATCGCCCGGATGGCGGCAAGGCTGGCGCGTCCGATCCGACTGCCGTATCGCTGTTTGCGACTGCGACGGGAAGCTTCGATTCTCACTCCAGCACCGGGCTCGAGATGACCGGAAGCGCCGGCGTGATCGTCGAAGCGCCGCTGCGCAGTAGACCGCACGACAGCGTATCGCTGTCGTTTAACTGGGCCACGTTGACACCGCACGAGCAGGTGTATTTGAAGGAGCAGAACCTGGCGGCCGGTGGCACGGGCTATACCGTAGGACGGACCCAATACGGCCTGAGGTTAGATGCCAACATCGCGCTTACCCGAAGTGTTCTCTTGAGTCCATACGTCATGCGCACCTGGAATACGAACACTTGGGGCAACCCGGCGTATGCGGGAACGCCGAAGAACGGCTATACCGTGGGGGTGTTGGCGATTGTCTTCTTCGACAAAATGCTCGGACTGACCGATCACTGATTCCGGGCGGCTGCATGCGACCGCGCTGGCAGGGGCTTTCCCGGGCGCGAGCTATTTTGGGGACTGTCACTGGAAAAGGAAGCTTTACGCGGATAACGCGAAGATGTGCGTGGCAGCACAGAGTCCGGAACTCCAGTGAGGTCCTGCCCCGGTGGTCTTCTTCACACCCAACGTAGGCTTCCCGCCTCGACGATCACCTGGACCAGCACTTCCAGTTGTCCCTCTGTCTCGTCCTGCGCGATGTCGAATAGCCCAAAAGCGCCGATACCTCGTAGAGTCGCAAATACGAAGCCGGCAAACTGTTGCGGGTTCGCGTGGTTCGCTTCAATCTCCGGGAAACAGGTAATAAAGCGTGCAAGAAATACGAGGTCTGAGTTTGCTCGGTTCGCGTCAATGCGAGCAATCAGTTCAGGTGTTGCCTTCAAACCGAAGGTTTGATTCGATCGCTCAGATAGTTTGGCCTGTTTATTCTGCCGCCGATCACGATACTCGCTCATCTTCGAGCCCCAGCAAAAGAGACGGCGCACGATCTGCCGGTTAACCTACACGTAGTGGGTGGATACGCAATTTCCGCGATGGTTATGCTGCATTTACATGGAGTGCTCAAGCATCAGATATTTAATGTTGTAAATTCGCTTGAGCCAATGGTTCCACGCGGTACTGGATAGAAATTGCCTGGTGACTGATGTCGTTTTGAGGATAGTCCGGTCCTCAATAATCGCGCAGCTTTCGGTGTCGATTATTCCCGCGGATATATCTGGGAAATTGCCACCCGTGCCGGCGTGGCAGACCTGCTTACAAGACGACGTAGCTAATCAATGCATTCTGATACTGATCAGGACAAAGCGGACGTTGATGGAGGCCGTGGTGCTTCACGGCTATGCTCGTCATGGCCGATCGCCGCCGTGGATTCACCCGGTAATGATCAACGGCTACGAAGCCGTGGTGGATTCGATCCGGTCACTGGTATCTACCGAGGCAAGTTCCGCGATCTCAACGGGCAGGCGGACTTTTGTGCAACCGACGCGGCTCGGATTCTGGTTGAAGGCAGGCGGTACGCTGGCGAACTATCTCGGGAGTTGCACCAGACACATTGCACCGAGGGAAAGCGCAACTGGTCGAGTTTAACCAGATGTTCTGCATAAGCGATTAGTACTACTTCATGCTTGAACTTGGACGCTAATACCCCCGAGTACGATCGATTTGCCCAAGCATGGTCAGCCCCGCACGATGGCGGCGCAAATTCTCCAGCACAACGTCGACGGCCGTTTCGGGGCGCGTGACGCTCGCGATATGCGGGGTGACGCGTACCCGCGGGTGACTCCAGAGCGGATGTCCTGCGGGCAACGGCTCGGGGTCGGTCACATCGAGAATGGCATGTTCAACTTGACCGCTATCGAGCGCGGTAAGCAGGTCTTCCTGCACAAGATGAGGGCCGCGCCCTGTCTGGATCAAGGAGGCCCCGTGCGGTAGATTCGCGAACAGCCTTGCATTCAGAATGCCACGCGTGGCGGGCGTCAGGGGCAACAGACAGATCAGGATGTCAGTGCGCGCCACAAAGGCATCGAGCGCATTGGCGCCCGCGTAACACTGGACGCCGGATATTTGCCGTGGCGACCGGCTCCAGCCCGCGCACTCGAAGCCGAAAAGCCGCAGTCGCTCCAGCACGGCGACGCCGAGCACGCCCAGACCAAGCACCCCGACCCGCCGCGACGCCGCAGCGCGCACTGGTGCTTCGCGCCAGATCTGTTGTTGTTGTTGATTCGCATAGACGAACAGATCGCGATGCAGCGTCAGTACTGCTTGGGTTACATATTCGACCATCCCTTCGACGATGCCCGGTTCGATCATCCGGACCACCGGCACGTGCTCCGGCACGCCGGACAGGTCGAACTGGTCGACCCCTGCACCGATCGAAAACACGACTTCGAGATTCGGCAGCGTGCGGGCCGGGTCTTCCGGCGGTTGCCAGGCGGCCAGGTAACGGATCTCGGCCGGATCGCCGACGTCGGGCCAGATGCGAAACGGTACATCGGGCGCTTTCTGCGCAAAGAGCGCTGCCCACTGGGCGCCGCGTGTGGGATCAGCCTTGTAGAGAAAAGTCATGGCGTGTCAGCAAAGTGCCTCGTTGACTATATGGGGCGCGATGACCGGGCCGATTGTGCGTCCGCTGCCAAAACGGCGGAACAGCGAGAAGCCGATCAATTCACCACCGCGATCGAGCGCGATGCCGTCGGCGTTTCTGACCAGATCGGGCAGGATCTTGCTCCGGTCGAGCCCGCTCGCGCGCCGCGCAAGTTCCACGAGCCGCGTCATGTCGCTGGCGCAGAGTGGCCGCAATCGTTCCCCGCTCGGCAGCGCAATGAGGGGCGGCTGGAATGCGGCGCCTTGATGCTGGTCGATCTTGCCGGCCACGCGGAAGCCCAGCTTTTCGTGGAGGGAACGCCCGGTGTCTGTCGCATGCACGAAGGTAACCCGCGAACCGAGAGCTTCGAGCGCGAGCTTTGTCAGCTTCCTGCCCAGGCCACGCCGGCGGTATGCCGGCGAGACGGTGACCATCCCCAGGGACGCGAATGTCGCGCCATGTGTCCAGCACAGCGCGGCGCCGATCACGGCGCTGCCGTCGAGCGCGACGAACCCTGTGCCTGCTCGCGCCATGAAGCGCCAGTCCTCCGCGCGAAGCGGCCACTTGTGTCTGGCCGTGAGAGCTTGCGCAGACGAGACGTCGTTGTCAGTGAAGTGTCTGTAGGTGATGGGCACGGACAAGCCTTTCCTTCGGATATGTAGAGCGTATTGGGCCGCGAGGCTGCACTGACGGCGAGACTGGAACGCGCGTCTGTCTTGTCGCGTTCCAGCTCTGACGGCTGCGAGTTGTTGCACGAGATGCAGGAGTACGGTCATTCCTGGGTGGGCCACAGCATGGCCCCGCACGACCCTTGTTCAGCCAGTTCAGTCGAGACCGCCCTGGCAGAGATACTTGATCGACAGGTAATCGTCGAGACCGTACTTCGAGCCTTCCCGCCCGTAGCCCGATTCCTTGACGCCGCCGAACGGCGCCGCTTCGCTGGCAACTGCCCCTTCGTTGACGCCGATTACGCCGGCTTCCAGCTGGCGTCCCACTCGCTCGATGCGGCGGATATCCCGGGTGTAGAAATACGCGGCCAGGCCAAAGGGTGTGTCGTTTGCGAAACGAATGGCTTCGGCTTCGTCTTCGAAGCGGAAAAGCGGGGCGACGGGCCCGAACGTCTCTTCGCTGCAAACCAGCATGCCATCTTTCGCTCCCGCCAGAACGGTCGGCGCGTAGTAGTTCGCGCCAAGTTCCGTCAGGCGCTTGCCGCCAACCAGAACGCTGGCGCCATGGCTCACGGCGTCGTCGACGTGAAGGGCAATCTTGTCGATCGCACGGGCATTGATCATCGGCCCGATTTGCGCGTCGGGATCCGTTGCTGGCGCGACCTTCAGCGCAGCAACCCGCTTGCTCAGCAGATCGGCGAAGCGGCCATAGACGCCCGCCTGCACGTAAATGCGGTTGGGGCACACACAGGTTTGCCCGCCATTGCGGAATTTCGCCGCCATCACGCCAGTCACCGCGGCGTCCAGATCGGCGTCGTCGAAGACGATGAACGGTGCGTTGCCGCCGAGTTCGAGCGACAGCTTTTTGAGGGTGCCGGCGGATTCGCGTGCGAGATGCTTGCCTACCGCGGTCGAGCCGGTGAAAGTGATCTTGCGGATACGCTCGTCTGAAAGCCAGTCCGCTACCGCCTCGATTCCATACTCGCGTGACGCTGACAGCATGTTCAGCACACCGTCCGGCACGCCAGCTTCCTGTGCCAGAGCAGCGAGCGCAAGCGCGGTGAGCGGTGTGTCTTCAGCGGGTTTTGCCACGACCGTGCAACCGGCCGCGAGAGCGGGTGCGATCTTGCGCGCAATCATGGCAAGAGGAAAGTTCCATGGTGTGATGGCTGCGACGATGCCCACCGGCTCCTTGATTGCGCTCATGCGCTTGCCGCGTTGCTGCTGTGGAATCAGATCACCGTAAATGCGGGTGGCTTCGTCCGCGAACCACGCGACATAGGATGCGCCGTAGGCTACCTCGCCGCGGCTTTCGGCCATCGGCTTGCCTTGCTCCATCGACATCAGCTTCGCGAGGTCTTCCGAAGTTGCGACGATCAATGCGTGCCAGCGGCGCAGGATCTCCGCGCGCTCCCTGGGCAAGCGATCGCGCCAGTCCTTGAACGCCTTGGCAGCTGCATCGGCAGCGGCACGTGCGTCTGCCGCAGTGCTGTTCGCCACCTCGACGATCGTCTCGCCAGTTGCCGGATTCGTCACCGGGAAGCGTGCCGCGCCCGCGGCGTCGACCCACTTGCCGCCGATGAGGTTTTGGCTGCGCATCAGATCGCCGCGTGTGAGTTTGAGAGACATGGGAAGTTCTCCATCGGTTTTCACAAGAGCCGGCTCGATGCGGCTTTTGCGCAGCGATCCGGTCGGATTCTTCGTTGGTATGTACGTCACAGCGCTGCCCGCATGGCGAGCTTTCCGACTACTTCGTCGAACATCTTCTCGACGCGCTCGAACCTCAGATACGGCCGCTGCCCGACAAGGCAGGCGCGCCGACGCTCGCGAGGATCACGTCATTCACGCTTCCCCCTGCTGTTCGGTGGCCGTCGCCAGTGGCTGCTCGTGTGGCAGGTCATGGCGGCCGCGGCGGTCGAGCCATTGGGCAAGATGGATCGCGGTTCGGCCAGTCGTATTGCGAATTTGCGACCGGCAACTGAAGCCATCGCTGACAATCACCGCCCCATCCGGCAACTTGTTGAGCACAGGGACGAGTTCCGACTCGGCCACCGTCTTCGCGACGTCGGCCGTACGTGTGTGATAGCCGTATGCGCCGGCCATTCCACAGCAGCCGGTAGGCAGGACGCCGCGGTCCCCGGTCGTATGCCTGAGCAACGCTGCTTCGGCCTGCATGCCACCGCAGGCTTTTTGGTGGCAGTGGCCATGCACGTGCACCGATTCGTCGAGTCGCGGCAACGCGACGCCCCTCTCCTGCAGAAGTTCAGCCAGCGTCTTGACCGATCGCGCCAATGCCGACGCGCGGGCATCCTGCGGAAATAGCGCGCGAAGCTCGTCACGAAACACGGACAGGCAACTGGGTTCAAGGACGACGACGGGTGTTTGCGCGTCGATCACGTCGCTCATGGCCGTCATGATCCTCTGCAGATTGTCGCGGGCGTGGTCGAGCATGCCCGCGTCGTAGAACGGTCGGCCGCAGCAGATCTGCCGGCTCAAAAGCTGGACGACAAATCCGTGCGTGCGCAATACCCGGACTGCGGCTTCCAGTACAGCAGGGGAAAAGCCGTTGTTGAATGTATCTGTCCACAGGAACACGCGAGCGTTCGCGGCTTGACGGCTGGTGTGGTCCGATGCCAGCAATTGCCTGGCAGTCGCGCTGTTCCGGAAGCTTTGCCTCGCAATCGACGGAAATGGCACACCGTCGGCAAGGCCGGCATACTTCACCAGCTTGCGCAGGGTACGATTGCGCATCAGGCGATTGAGCGCGCCGCTCATATGTGTCGCCGCCGGCAGCCACGTGCCAATGCGTCCGATCATCGCGTCCATCAGCGGGCGGCGCCGGGTCTTGAAGTGCTCGTACAGGAAATGGCTCTTGTATGTCGCAATATCGACATGGGTCGGACAGTCGCTGCGGCAGCCCTTGCAGGCGAGGCAGTGGTCGAGTGAATCCTTGACCGCTTCGCTTTGCCAGCCGTCCTCGATGACCTCGCCTTTGAGCAATTCGAAGAGCAGCCGTGCGCGCCCACGCGTGGAGTATTGCTCTTCATGGGTGGCGCGAAAGCTCGGGCACATGGTTCCGCCTTCAAGCGAGCGGCACTTGCCCATGCCGATGCAGCGTTCGGTCGCGCGCGCGAAACTGTCCGCGCCGCTCAGGTTGCCAAAGCTGAAATGGCTGGCGGTTTCGACCCGCCGGTAGGTTGGGCCAAGACGGAGGTTCTCGTCGACCGGCATCGCATCGATCAGCTTGCCGGGATTCATGCGGCCTTGCGGATCCCAGATCGCCTTGAATGCGCGAAACGCGTCCATCAGCTCGGGTGAGTACATCAGGGACAGCAATTCGCCTTTGGCCTGTCCATCGCCATGCTCGCCGGACAGCGAGCCTTCGTATTTGATGACCAGTTGCGCGGCTTCGACGAGAAACTCGCGCCACCTTTGAATGCCTCGCGCGTCACGCAGATCGAAGGTGATACGCGAGTGGATGCAGCCGTCGCCGAAGTGGCCATACAGGTTCGTCGTGTAGCCATAGTGCTCGACCAGCGCCGAGAATTCACGCAGATAGGCGCCGAGGAGGCGTGGCTCGACGGCGGCATCCTCCCAGCCGACCACCGGATCCGGCTTTGACGGATCGTCACCGATTGAAGTCGCCGAAGCGCCGGTTTCGCGCACCGACCACAGGCGCTTCATGAGGCCGGATTCGGTCACGACACGCGCTGCAGGCTGGCCAGGCAGGAACGGTGCGAGCGCTGCCGCGCGTTCCGCCAGCGCCGCGCATTCCGCTTCGCTCGACGCACCGAATTCGACCATCAGCCAGGCGTTGCCCTGAGGCAATTCAGCGATATCAGCTAGCGCGAGCCCGCGCTCTCTCAAGCCCCCGACGATGCCTGTGTCGAGCCCTTCCATCGCGATCGGGCCGAGGGGGAGCAACTGCGGAACGCAGTCCGCGGCGTCAAAGATCGTCGGAAAGCCGAATACGACCAGGTTACGATATGACGGATTGGTCACGAGCGCGGTTTTGGCTCGCAGCACCGAGACACAGGTGCCCTCCGAGCCGACCAGCGCGCGGGCAATGTTAAAGCCGTTTTCGGGCAACAACTGGTCCAGGCTGTAGCCGGATACGCGACGTTTCAAGCTGGGGAACCCCGCGCGGATTGCATCGCCATATTGCTCGACCAGCTTCAGCAGGGCGGTGACGATCTCGGCACGGCGGCCGCCGGCGGCCAGATGCTCCGCCAGGGCTTCATTGTCGGTGGGGCCAACCCAGAAGCGTGCCCCGTCGTAGGTCAGAATTTCAAGTGCTTCGATGTTTTCGGCGGTCTTGCCCGCCATCACCGAATGGGCGCCGCATGAATTATTGCCTACCATCCCGCCGATCGTGCAGCGGCTATGGGTAGCCGGGTCGGGCCCGAACGTGAGTCCGTGAACGGCTGCGGCGTCCTTCAACTGATCGCAGATCACGCCAGGCTGTACGGTCGCCACGCGCCCGGCAACGTCGATCGCTTCAATGCCGGTGAGATACCTGGACGCCTCGATCACGACCGCCACATTGACGGACTGGCCGCACATCGATGTGCCCGCGCCGCGCGTCAACACGGGTACGCCGGCATCATGGCAAGCGCGCATGATCTCGACGACGTCGTCGATCGTGCGTGGCACGACGACGCCAAGGGGCACCTGACGGTAATTCGACGCTTCCGATGCGTAGGCTGCCCGCGAGCCCGCGTCGAACTTCACCTCGGCACGCGTGGCGCTTTTGATGCGGTGTTCAAGCGCGAGCAGGACGTTAAGATCGTACCGGGGTGGGGCGCCACGAGTTTTCATTGATTCACGCTCAAATCGTTGACGCGAGGCGTTGAGTTGAGTCGCCTCCGCGTTGCCTTCCAAACCGCACTCGCCATGATCGCCGGCGTGTGAGTACGACAGTTGGTAAGCGGATTTAAGCGTGAAGAAAAGTCGCGGTCATCCTATGAAACGTAGGAATAAGCAAGTCATTCTTCGCGAAGCTGGTAGAGTGCCATTGCCACCTGTACCTGAAAGCGCACCTTGGGGTCCTCGAGCGACACGTTCAGGATGCTCTCGATCCGCTCCAGCCGGTATCGCAGCGTACTGATGTGAATGCCGAGTGCCCTGGCGGTGCTGGCAAGCTGGAAACCCTCCTCAGTCAGGGTATGGAGCGTCTCCAGCATGGATTCGCCGCGGCGCTTTTCGGTCAGGGGCCCGATCAATCTGTCGATCAGCATGTCGCGCGCGTTGGCATCGCCGAGCAGGGCGCGAGGAAACAGGATCTCGTCGAATTGATGCAGACGGCCCGGGCGCAACGTCGGCAGCAGGGCATCGACGTCCTGCGCCCCGATCGCCATGCCCTGTACGCCGGTATGCACACGGCTGACAGCCATTGCAGCGCCGCGATCGGATATCGCTTCCCAGATGCTCTCCGGCCCGATGTCCGCGGGCAAGATCAGTTTGATCTGGTTGAGCCAGAGGACCATGAGCTCAGGCTGTTTCCTCAAACGCAACTGGCGCTTCAGAAGCTCGACCCAGCGCTCGCGCCGCTGCAGCCCTTCGGGCGTGAGCGGAATAGGTTCGTCAAGCAGGATCAGGCATACGCGATAGGGTTTGGAGTCGCTCCAGCCGTAGACCCGGGCACGTTCGAGCGCGTTCGCCGAAGCCGAAAACTCTCCGTCGAGCAGGCCCGCGACGAGCGCATAGCCAAGCCGGTCTTCCTGCTCCGTGAGCTGCCTCTGATGCATCATGTGCAGCGCTGCAACCACACTCGCGTGTTCGATCGCCCGTGCGTCCAGTTCCTGCGCTTCGCAGCCGGCCAGATCAAGCCAGATCAGTGCGACGATGGCATCGTGAAGACGCACGGGCAGGCTCAGGCAGTGGCTGCCGTGCTCGGTGTCGAACTTGACGACGGACGGACGTTGCGCGTTCCTGGGGTCCACAGATATCCCGGGGCTTTCCACGGCCCGCACGAATTGGGCCTCACGCTGCGCCAGGACCTCCGGGGAATCGGATCCGCCTAACACGTGTCCCATCGGGTCAGTAAAGGTGACAGCCCGGCCGAGCAGACCTGTCATGGCACGCGCGATATCGGACAGGCTCGTGGCCGAGACGGCGGCGTTCGTCAACGCCCGGTGAAGCTGTTCGGAGCGCTCGATAATGTCGCCCTGGAAATTGATGATCTTCGCGAGGATTTCGTGCGTGACCTCGCTGAACGGTACCTCCCAGGGAAGCTCGAGCAGGGGCAGACCGACCTGGTCCGCTTCCTCCAGTGCCTCAGGAGGAAAGTGGTCGCGGAAATGAGGTACCGCCAGCACGACGCCAACCAGTCCGACCGCGCTCAACTTTCTGACCAGATCTCTTGATGCCGCCGCGCTGGTCGGCCAGTTATAGCCCGTTGTGAGCAACAATTCGCCTGCCTTGACCCAGTTCGCGATGTCCGGATGGTCGACCATATGAACCCACGTTATCTCGCGCTCCAGACAGCCGTTGCCGGCTACGACGCTGGCTTCACGAAGAATGGTTTCGCGGATCGCCGTGTCGAGTTTCATGGGGGCTCCGTAGCTTCGTTGCCGTAGGGGGACATGCCGATCGCCCGCGTCGCGCCCGTTCGTTGGCACGGCCGGCGGCGCATCCGGTCGGTTCCGCATGGAACCGGAGGGAGTTTTCGCCTGTGGGCGAAACAGTGCAACGATAGAAAATATGAAAAAGCGGGTCGATTTTCCTACTCTTTGTAGATACCGGTCAATTTATTGTGTTCCTACGATGAGTTCATTCTTCGAGGGTGAACTTCATGGCGAAAAATCAGGATTTCGGTGACGACGTGGCCGCCACGCGCGGCGATTACGTGGCACGCGGTGTAGTGACAGCCCATCCGATTTCGGCACGGCGTGCCGCGGGTGCTTACTTATGGGATGCGGTGGGACGCAAATATCTGGACTTCGTGGGGGGGATCGGCGTGCTGAACGTCGGTCACAATCATCCGGCCGTGGTTTCTGCAGTGCAGCAACAGCTCGAGTCGTTTTCGCATGTCTGCTTCCAGGTCGTGGGCTACGACCCGTATGTGCGGCTTGCAGCACGCCTTTCCGAACTGGTTGCGCCTGGAGCGGGCTATAAGTCGGTGTTCCTCACGACCGGCGCCGAAGCGGTCGAGAACGCGATCAAGATTGCGCGTGGCTTCACCAACCGGCCCGGCGTGATTGCGTTCCGCGGCGGCTTTCATGGCCGCACGCTGCTCGGCATGACGCTCACCGGCATGAGCGCCCCGTACAAGCAGAACTTTGGGCCGTTCGCGCCGGACGTCTATCACGCCCCCTATCCGAACGCCTATCGCGGCGTGAGTACGGAAGATGCGCTGGCCGCGCTGCAGACCGTCTTCGATACGCAGATTGCCGCGGAACGTGTGGCCGCGATCATCATTGAACCGGTGCAGGGCGATGGCGGATTTCTTGCTGCGCCGCCGGAGTTCATGCAGGGATTGCGCGCGCTCACCCAGCAACACGGTATCGTGTTGATTGCCGACGAGATTCAGACCGGCTTTGGCCGTACCGGAAAAATGTTCGGCTTTGAGCACGCCGGCATCCAGCCGGATCTCGTGACTGTCGCCAAGAGTCTGGCCGGCGGCTTGCCGCTCTCGGGCGTGGTCGGCCGGGCCGACATCATGGATGCACCGCAACCGGGCGGCCTTGGCGGCACGTACGGCGGTAATCCGCTGGCGTGCGCAGCGGCGAATGCGGTGCTCGATATTTTCGAACAGGAAAATTTGCTCGAGCGCAGCCGGAAAATCGGCGCGCAACTGCGCCATGGTCTCGAATCGTTGCGCGAAACATACGACGAGATTGGCGAGATTCGTCAGGTCGGCGCCATGTGCGCGGTCGAGTTCGTGACGGATCGTGCGACGAAAGCCCCCGCAGCCGCGCTCGTGCAACGGGTGCTGGATGCCGCGCGCGAAGAGGGTTTGCTGCTGATCAAGTGCGGTGTCGAGCGCAACGTCGTGCGTTTTCTGGGCCCACTGACCGTTTCAGACCAGGACGTGGCCGAAGCCCTCCAGATGTTCGGGCGGGCGTTGAAAGCCACGATGCAGGTGAACTGACGAATGTCTCCAGTCGGTATGTACCTATTGCACTTGAACCTCGTGCGGCGCACCTGAGGAGACTGCGGATGAAACTCGACTCCTACTGGCTCGACACCGCCCCGCCGCTGCAGGCCGTTGCCGATGCGCCGGTGCAGGGCCGGGTCGACGTGGCCGTGATCGGTGGCGGATTCACTGGCCTGTCCGCGGCGCTTGCTCTTGCGCGGCGCGGCGCCTCGGTGGCCGTGCTGGACGCGGGACGTATCGGTGGCGGCGCGTCGGGGCGCAACGGCGGCCAGGTGAACACGGGTGTCGCGCAGGATTTCGCGTCCCTCGTCGCGCAGGTCGGCGTAGAGCGGGCCCGGGCCTGTTACCTGGCGTATGCGTCGGCCGTCGATACGGTCGAGCGGTTGATCCGCGAGGAGGGTATCGACTGCGACTATCTTCCCTCGGGCAAGCTGAAGCTCGCTTCAAAACCGCGTCACTTCGAATATCTGGCGAAGACGGCCGAGATCATCTATCGCGAAGTCGATCAGGACATCGAATTGATCGGCAGAGACCGCATTCGCGACGAAGTGCAGTCGGACAGCTTTCATGGTGGCCTGTTGCAACGCCACGGTGGCCAGATGCACATGGGACGTTTCGCCGTCGGCCTTGCAAACGCCGCCGTGCGCCATGGCGCGACGCTCCATGAGCACGCGCCCGTGTCGGCGATTTCAAGGAATGGTGGCGGATACCGGATCGTCTCGGAGCGCGGTGAGCTTGATGCAAAGCAGGTCTTCGTCGCGACGGGTCCGTCGCGGCACGGCCCCTTTGGCTGGTACCGCAGGCGTCTTGCGCCGGTGGGTTCGTTTATCGTCGTCACGGAGCCGCTTGCACCGGCGACGCTGGCGCGACTGCTGCCGAACCGGCGCGCGTATACGACCACGCGCCTGATGCACAACTACTTCCGGATCACGCCGGATTCTCGCCTGCTGTTCGGTGGCCGCGCGCGCTTTTCCGCATCGGAGCAACCCTCCGATGCCAGGAGCGGGCGGATCCTGCAACGGGGGCTCGCGGCGATGTTTCCGGAATTGGCGACGGCTCGCATTGACTATTGCTGGGGCGGTCTCGTCGACATGACGGTCGATCGTCTGCCGCGTGCGGGCCAGCATGACGGCATCTACTTCTCGATGGGCTACAGCGGACACGGCACGCAAATGTCAACCCACATGGGCCAGGTGATGGCGAATGTCATCGAGGGCAGAGGGGACGCGAACCCGTGGCGCGATTTGCCCTGGCCGGCAATTCCGGGTCACACCGGCAAGCCATGGTTCCTGCCCATCGTGGGCACGTATTACCGCATCAAAGACATTTTCTATTAAACAAGCCGGATCAAAAGCACCTGGTGACTACAAAGACAGTCGCGGAGAGAGTCAATGAGCAAGGAACATTCGCAATACGGTTTAAAGCAGCCCGACGCCGGTCTCGCGGGCTTGACGGCGAAGGGGGCGTCGCGTCGCGACGTGCTGCGCGCATTGACGGCCGCAGGCATCATGTCGCTGACCGGCGGCAGCCTGCTTGCCGCGAGCCGCCCGGCGCGCGCGCAAGGCACGCCGAGGCAGGGCGGCAAGGTTCGCGTGGCGACGCAATCCGCATCGACCGCGGATACACTCGATCCGGCCAGAGGTGCGCTCGGTACCGACTACGTACGCTGCTATTTCTTCTACAACGGCCTGACCGAACTCGATTCGCATCTGGGCGCGCAGATGTCGCTAGCTGAATCGCTCGATTCGAAAGATGCGATCGTCTGGGTCGCGAAGCTGCGCAAGGGCGTGCAGTTTCACGATGGCAAGCCGTTGGCACCGGCCGACGTGGTGTATTCACTCATGCGCCACAAGGACCCCGCCACTGCGTCGAAGGTGATGGCGGTCGCCGAGCAGTTCAAGGAAGTGAAGGCCACCGGGCCGAACGAAGTGACGATTACCTTGACGGGTGCAAACGCGGATTTGCCCGTCATTCTCGCCGATTCGCATTTCCTGATTGTCAAGGACGGCACCCGGAATTTCTCGACGGCAGTGGGCACGGGCCCCTTCAAGCTCAAGACGTTTGCGCCGGGCGTGAACACGGTAGGCGTCAGGAACGAGCACTACTGGAAGCCGGGCTTGCCGCATCTCGACGAGGTCGAACTGATTGGCATCAGCGACGAGTCCGCGCGCGTGAACGCGCTGCTTGCCGGCGACGTGCAACTGATCACTGCAGTCAGCCCCCGCTCGAGCGCACGCATCAAGAGTACGCCGGGATATACGGTGCTCGAGACGAAGACGGGGCAGTACACGGACCTGATCATGCGCGACGAGGGTGGAATTACCGGTAATCAGGATTTTCGTATGGGCATGAAGTACCTGCAGAATCGCGAGCAGTTGAAGAGTGCGATATTCCAGGGCTACGGCGCGATCGGCAACGACCAACCCATCGATCCGACCAGCCGGTATTACTTCGCGGGTTTGCCGCAACGCGCCTTCGACCCGGATAAGGCGAAGTTTCATTTCCGCAAGGCAAATCTGGGCAACACGCCGCTCCAGGTGTTTGCCTCGCCAGCGGCCGCCGGATCGGTCGACATGGCCATCCTGCTTCAGCAGGCCGCGCAACAGGCGGGCGTGAACCTGCAGGTGAGCCGTGTGCCAGCGGATGGGTACTGGTCGAACCACTGGATGAAGCATCCGCTCGGCTATGGTGCGGTGAATGCCCGGCCGAGTCCTGATGTGTTGTTCACGCAATTCTTCAAGTCCGACGCGCCGTGGAACGAGGCGAACTGGAAGAGCGCGCAGTTCGACCAGATGCTGCTCGCCGCGCGTGGAGAGCGTGACGAGGCCAAGCGCAAGAAGATATACGGCGACATGCAAGTGCTGGTGAACGAGAGCGGTGGTATTGGCATTCCGATGTTCCTGAGCGTCCTCGATGCCCATACGACAAAGCTGCAGGGCCTTGGCTCGATTCCACTGGCCGGGCTGATGGGTTTCATGTTCGCAGAGCATGTGTGGTTGACGGCTTGAAGGACGTTACGCGGTAGCAACGCATTGTGGTCGCGCTGCCGGGCAACGCCCGCAGCGCCGACGACAGACGCAACCAAGCCGCGTCGATGGATACGAATTCTCGTGAAGGACATGAAATTCGATGAACGCACATGCACAAAGACTCATCGCCACGAGGCTCGGTCTGGCCTTGCTGACCTTGCTGCTGGTGTCGGCGGCTGTGTTTGGCATGACGGGCCTGTTGCCGGGCGATGCGGCCCAGCAGGCACTCGGTCAGGCCGCCACGCCCGAAGCCGTGGCGGCGTTGCGACATCAGTTCGGGCTTGATCAGCCTGCGCTACTGCGTTACGCCCACTGGCTGCTACATGTCGTGACTGGCGACTTTGGGACGTCGTTGTCAAACAGCATGCCGGTCAGCCAGCTCATCGCGTCGCGCTTGCCCAACTCGCTGATGCTGGCTGGGTTGACGACGCTGGTGTCGGTACCTGTCGCACTGCTGATTGGCATCCTGTCGGCGATGTTTCGCGGGTCGCTGCTTGATCGCGCGCTGAACGTCGTGACGCTTTCGACCGTCGCGGTTCCCGAGTTCCTGATCGCGACGATTGGCGTGCTGATTTTCGCGGTCAAACTGCGCTGGCTGCCCGCGCTGTCGTATCTCTCCGAGGTCACTTCGTTCGACGGCTTGCTGCGCATTTACGCCCTGCCCGTCATGACGCTGTGCTGCGTGATCGTGGCGCAGATGGCGCGCATGACGCGCGCCGCAGTGCTCGATCAGCTCAATTCTCCGTATGTCGAGATGGCAGTGCTCAAGGGCACCTCGCCTGTGTGGATCGTCTTGCGCCACATCTTGCCGAACACGATTGGACCGATCGCCAATGCGGTGGCGCTGAGTCTGTCCTACCTGTTTGGCGGCGTGGTGATCGTCGAGTCCATTTTCAACTATCCGGGCCTCGCGAGCCTGATGGTCGATGCCGTCACGAATCGCGATATGCCACTCGTGCAAGGGTGTGTGATGGTGTTCTGTGCGGCCTATCTGGTGCTCGTGCTCATTGCGGACCTGTGTCAAATCGTATCCAACCCGAGGCTGCGCCAACGATGAACCGTCCAGTCAACCCCCGGATTTCCGATGCCGGCACGGAGCTCTACGACATGCCCCGCGATGATCTGCTCGACGAGCCTTGCCCGCCCGACCTGGCTACACCACGGCAAGGGCCTTTCAGGCGGGTCGTGCGACGCCTGTCGGTGCTCGGCTTCGCGGGCCTTGTGATCGTCGTTTTCTGGCTCGTGGTGGCGTTCATCGGACCGCTCGTCGCGCCGTACAAGGGCGGCACGCTCACGTCGACCGAGATCTTCGGCGGCTTTAGCGCCGCAAACCCGCTCGGTACCGACTACCTTGGCCGCGACATGCTGAGCCGCATTCTCTACGGCACGCGCTACACGGTGGGCCTTGCGCTGGCCGCCGCGGTGGCGGCGAGCCTCATCGGAACCTTCTGCGGTCTGCTTGCGGCCGTGTCTGGCCGCTGGGTCGACGAAATCATGAGCCGCCTGTTCGATGCGCTCATTTCGATTCCGAGCAAGGTGCTCGCCCTGGTCGTGATCGCCGCATTCGGATCGTCGATTCCGGTACTGACAGCTGTGGCCGCGCTGGCGTATATCCCGGGGGCATTCCGCATTTCCCGTTCGCTTGCGGTGAATCTGATGACGCTTGAGTACGTGCAGGTCGCGAAAGCGCGCGGCGAAGGGCTCTTCTATATCGCCCGCAAAGAACTGTTGCCCAACATGATGCATCCGATGCTCGCCGATTTCGGGCTGCGCTTTGTGTTTATCGTGTTGCTGTTAAGCGGTCTGAGCTTTCTTGGACTTGGCGTGCAGCCGCCGAGCGCTGACTGGGGCTCACTCGTGCGCGAGAACATCGGTGGTCTCTCCGAAGGCGCACCCGCGGTGCTGATGCCCGCTGTGGCGATCGCCACATTGACCATTGGAATGAATCTGCTGATTGACAGTGTGCGCCGCCGTGGCGGGCGCGGACAGGGAGGTGCGCGATGAGTGCCGGCAACATGATCGAGGTCCGCGGATTGCGGGTTGTGGCGGGCGCGGCACCCGATCCGGTCATCGAGATCGTCAAGGGAGTGGACTTCTCGGTCAAAAAGGGCGAGGTGCTTGCCCTGATCGGCGAATCAGGCTCGGGCAAGACCACGATCGCGCTGTCATTGCTGGGCTACGCCCGCGCGGGCTGCACGATCAGCGGCGGTACCGTGCGGATTGGCGACGTCGATGTACTCTCGCTCGACCAGAAGGGGCGCCGCGCGCTGCGCGCGCGTACCGTCGCTTATGTGGCGCAAAGCGCTGCTGCGGGATTCAACCCTGCGCGCACGATCATGGATCAGGTGATCGAGCCGGCCCTGACGCATCGCGTGATGACGGGCGAAGCGGCGCGCGCGAAAGCAATCGAGCTGTTTCGCGCGCTGGCGTTGCCTGCGCCGGAAGCCATCGGTGCCCGATACCCGCATCAGGTGTCAGGTGGGCAGTTGCAACGCCTGATGGCTGCAATGGCGCTCATTACTGACCCCGCGGTGGTCGTGTTTGACGAACCGACGACGGCGCTTGACGTGACGACGCAGATCGAAGTGCTCGCCGCATTCAAGAAGGTCGTGCGCGAACTGGGCACGACCGCCGTGTATGTGTCGCACGATCTGGCCGTGGTCGCGCAGATGGCCGACCGCATCGTCGTGCTCAACGGCGGTGTCGTGAAGGAGAACGGCGCGGTCGCGCAGGTCCTCGAAGCCCCAGCCAACGCCTATACGCGGCAATTGCTTGATGCGTCGCGCCACGCGGAGCCCCCGCCGCACGCGCTGCAGCCCGAGCCCACCGCGATGCCGCCACTGCTCGAGATTCGTGGCCTGTCGGCCGGCTATGGACGCATTGACCGCTCCGGCGCGCCCGCAGTGCGTATTCTCGACGACGTCAGCCTGTCGATTCGGCGAGGCAAGACCCTGGGCGTGATCGGCGAGTCCGGATCCGGCAAGACTACGCTCGCCCGAGTCATTGCCGGACTGGTCGAGCGGGCAAGCGGCGAAGTGCTGTTCAACGGGACACCGTTACCGGCGCGGCTCTCGCAGCGTACGCAGGAGCAGTATCGGCAAATCCAGATCGTGTTCCAGAACGCGGATACTGCGATGAACCCGAGCCATACGATTGCCGAGATCCTCGGCCGTCCGCTCGACTTTTATCACTGTATACGTGGTGCGGCGGCGACCAGGCGGACACTGGAGTTGCTCGATCTGGTAAGGCTGCCCGCATCGGTTGCGAGGCGAACTCCGGCTGGTCTGTCGGGTGGCCAGAAGCAGCGTGTCAATCTTGCGCGTGCACTTGCCGCCAATCCGGCGTTGATCCTGTGTGACGAGGTGACGTCGGCGCTCGATACGGTCGTCGGTGCGGCGATTCTCGATTTGCTGGCCGAGTTGCGGTGCGAACTTGGCGTGTCGTACATGTTCATCAGCCACGACATTGCGACCGTGAAGGCGATCTGTGATGACGTGATTGTGCTGTACTCCGGCAGACGTGTCGAGGCAGGGCAGCGGGAGGTTCTGAAGGCACCGCCCCATCACCCGTATACGGGGCTGCTCGTCAACTCCGTGCCTGAACTCAAGCCGGGATGGCTCGACGCACGCCGTAACGTCGTCGGCGCGGCGCTGCCGCCACTTCGACCGGATATTCCACACAACGGCGAGCTATGCAGCTTCCGGGCGCGCTGTCCGGTCCGCATAGACGGTATGTGCAACGCAACCGCGCCGTCGCTCAAGAAGCTCCCGTCGGGTGCGGAAATCCTCTGTCATCACCCGGCCGTCGAATTGGGCCGTCTGCAAGCGCGGGAGCGCATGATATGAATGGCTGGAAAGTTGCCAGATTGTCCGCAACGAAGGTACAGGCGCGGCTCGCCCAGGATTGTCGCGGTGTCCCGTTCATGCATTCCGCGCTGCTGGCGCTCACGTCCAGACAGCGTTGTATTCCTTCTTTCTATCCTGTTGGAGAAGTCTCCATGAGTCTCAAAGATTTCAAGGTTCTCACGTTTGACGTCGTCGGCACGCTGATCGACTTCGAGAAGGGCATGCTCAATTATCTGCATGCGGTTGCTTCAGACGTCAGGATCTCCGACGAGGATTTCCTCGCTGCCTACCGTCAGGCGCGCAAGAGCGAAGACACCACGTGGTACCCCGATGACCTCGTGCGCTGCTGGCACGCCATTGCGCCCGGGCTGCGTTTGCCGGATAGCGACACGATCGCGGAGGGGTTTCGGGATTCCGTGGCCCAATGGCCCGCGTTTCCAGACTCGATTGAGGCGCTCAAACGGCTGCGCAAGCATTTCAAGCTGGTGACCATGACGAATGCCCAATCCTGGGCCCTCAAGCATTTTGCCACGACGCTCGAACACCCATTCGATATGGAGTTGAGCTGCGACGACGCCATGTGCGAGAAGCCCGATGCGCGCTACTTTGCCTACGCGCGCGGTCGTTTCGAGGGCCAGTGGGGCTACAAACAGGCCGACAATCTGCATGTTGCGCAGAGTCAGTATCACGATATCGGCATTTCGAAGCAGTTGGGCATCACCACATGCTGGATCGAGCGTCGGCATGCGCAGAAGGGATCGGGTGGAACGATCGAGTCGGCGATCACAACACCGGACTACCATTTTCATACACTGGCTGAACTGGCCGAGGCGGTCGAAGCTGGCCGCTAGCCCTTGTATGCCGATCATCGCGCGGGGCAGGTCCCGCGCGCCATCATTCGATGGGCGGAGCCGTCGCAAGCCCTCTATAGGAACACCGTATGTCGATTATTGTCCTGTCGCAATCCGCTTCGATCAGTGGCCTCGAGAACGCCGGCGCCGTCGCGCGTCCGCTGACCGTGCCTGCCTGTCAGACCTCCTGCATGGAAGTGCCCATGGAGGGCGCGGGAGAAAACCTTACCGGCCTGTGGGAATGCACACCCGGACGCTTCGAGCGCCAGCTGGCCAATGCCGAAGTCATGCACATTCTTTCGGGCGCTTGTACCTTTACGCCCACGAACGGCGCGCCGCAGGAGATTCGTGCGGGAGATACGCTTTTCTTCCCTGCCAATACTGTTGGCGTCTGGGACATTCGACAGACGCTACGGAAGGTGTATGTGGTGATGTCTTGATAGACACCGTTTTGCAGCGCGGGCACAGTCGGGCTGAGGCTTGCCTGCGTTGCCACATATCCACCTGAATTGTGAGGGGTTCGGTTCCCTTTATTTTTTGTATCTCAGTGGATCCGGGCTTTGAACAGGTAAATCCGAACTCTATAGAAATGCTTCGATAAGCGCCGCGGATGGCTGTTCTCGGACACTGCCGACGGAGCAAACGCGAGCGCCGACTTGTACTCCCTCGTCGAGTCGGCAAGGCGAATCGCATTGGCACACATATCCACTCGCGCTTCAGGACTTCGCACGGTTGGACGTGTGTGCCGTGACCAGCCGCCTTCAGCATATTTTCATACGTTAAAATAGCTGACCGACGAAATCGCGAGGATTGGTATCAAGTTTACTGCAGGTCAGACGAGGGCAGCGTGATCTCACGCTTTTCCCGGATCGACTGATATCCGGCAGTGCTGATTTCCTGCACAAGGACATTGAGATCGAGGCTGCACAAAGGGTCTACGTGACTCTCACCGCGGACCACGCTCACAAAGTGCTCGGCTCCATCCTTGAAGCGGACGGGCACAGCGCTGCAATCAATGCGCTTTCCCTTGGGAAACTCTGCGTTCACCAGCACGACATAGCCCTTGCTACTGGTTCGTAGTACTCCTTTAGTTCCGTAGACGATAAGACCCCGATTGGTTGGATCCACCTCTTCCTCTAGACCTTCGTCCCATTGCGTCCAGCTTCCCTCTGCCTGGCCGAGCGCACCGTCCCACTTCATCGTGACGATAGCGTTGTCCTCCATCTCGGTGGGGATCTGTTCCTTCACAAAGTGGCCGGCCATTGCGGAGACGCTCCTGGGTCGCCCGAAGATGTGACAGAGGTAGCTGATGCCGTAGTAGCAGTAGTTGATCAAGATACCGCCACCGTTCTTCTCCATGTCCCAGAGCCAGTCCGTGAAGTGTCGCGATACGCCGGGAGCCTTTTCAGTGCCGGCATTGGCATTGCGCCACTTGGCCCAGAATGGGCGACCAATAGCCCCCTCGTTGACGAGATCGAAGCCCTTGCGCAGAGGAGCCTTCCAGATCGACAGCGAATTGACCACCAGGTTGACGCCGGTCTCCCGCACGATCTGTTGCAGCTCCCGCGCATCTTCCATCGTGGTACACAGCGGTTTGTCCATCAGGATATGAAGACCCTTTCGAGCAGCTGCGCGGACCGGGCCTACCTTGGCGTTGCTCGGTAGGCCGATCAGCACCGCGTCGAGACATTCCTTTTCCAGCATCTCTTCATAGTCGGTATAGATACGCTCAATACCAAGTTCAGTGCGCAGTCGTGTTTGCAGTTCCGGGTGGTGCTCGGTGGCGGCGACAAGTGTGGCGCCTGGGTGGTCACGAAACTCGTGGAAGACCCCCTTTCCCCATACAGGCCAGAAGTGGTCGTGCACCGCGCCGATGATGGCGATGCGAAGTTTTTTGCTGTCGCTCATGCCCTGTCTCCTTTGATGCATGTCATTCCGAATCTGACGCGTACCGGCTCGCGGGCGCCAGTTGAAAACCACCTGCTACGAAGAGCGTCTCGCCGGTGACGAAGCCTGCCTCCTCAGACGCGAAATACGCGACCGCACCCGCGATGTCCTCCCGGGTGGCCAGGCGCTGGATTGGCGTACGGGAGATTGCGAGCCGGTTGCTGGCGAGTTGCTGCTCGGGAGATCGATTCAGAATGTCAAGACCTGGGGTCACCTTGATCGATCCTGGGGCCACGGCATTCGCGGTGATATTCCAATCCCCCAGTTCGCGGGCCCACGCCACCGTTAGGGCGTCGAGACCGGCCTTGCTGGCCGCGTATGCCGGCATGCCGCCGGAAAGCTTGTTGCGCGACGTGATCGCAATCAGACGGCCGTAGCGCTGTTTTTTCATCGCTGGAATGACTGCGCGGGTCACGAGAAAGGGGCCTTTCAGATTGACCCGGACGATGCGATCAAAGGTTTCTTCATCCATGGATGCATGGTCATCCTTGACAAGGACACCGGCATTGTTAACGAGTATGTCAATGCGGCCCACGCGATCGAGAATGCGGTCGACTGCGGATTCGACCGAAGGGGCAGAGGTTACGTCCATCTGGACGCCAAAAGTGTCGCCGCCAATGTCATTCGCCGCATCATCACAGGCGCTGGCGTTAATATCGGCAAGAACGATTTGATATCCGTCCTTTTGCAGTCTTGCTCCGATACCTCGGCCCAATGCGCCTGCGCCACCGGTGACCAGTGCCACTCGTCTCAAATCCATTGTCGTCTCCTGAATATGTTGATCACTTGCTGTGAATGATGCCGAACCACGGCTAACTGCATAAGGCTAAAGTATTCATACAACCTGTGAAACCGCGGATCAGATCCTTGGGGAAAGCCATCAACGCGGAATGGTCTCGTTCGGTTATGAACTACGAATCGGGTCTCCGGATGGCGAGTATTTTGGATCGCGCTTTTATATTGCGTACAAGCGGCATGTAGATAACAGCAGGCCAGCCGCTGGAGCGCTCACCGCAACCATGCGTATGCCGGCATGTGCCCGAAAGTGAGTCATTCGTCTGCCTGTTGCCGCCCGGCGTCGTGTCCAGCCTGATCGACGAATGTGGAAACGAACCACTTAGCGCCGGTGCGTTCTCAGACAGTAAGTTAATTTAACAACCTGTCGGTGATGCAACCGCGTCTCTCACGTCGGACGATCGACGGAGCATGCACGAGAGCACAAACCCGCAGCACGATGCGAGCAGTGCAGGACAGGCAGCCAGGAGCAACAGGTCGCGGGTCGGCCAGCCGAGAGCCATCAGTACTCCACCGACAGACGGCCCCAGGATGGCACCGGTCCGGCCGATGCCCAGAGCCCAACCAACTCCTGTCGAACGCAGGCTGGGAGGGTAGGCAAACGCGCTGACCGCATTCGCACCGGTCTGGGTACCAATCACAAAGAAGCCTGCCAGAAACGCAACAGTCGTAAAGTATTGAACTGAACTGCCTGCGAAGGCCAGCAGCACCAGGGCCAGCGCTCCCACGCCGAAGCCAGTGCCGACCATGCTGAAGGTGTCGAACCTGCGCACCAACGCCGCGAGCGAGAACGTACCCAGCACGCTGCCCACCTGCATGACTGCGGCGGCTCGCACGGCTGCCGACAGTTCTATCCCGGAGGTGTGTGCGATAGTCGGTAGCCACGACACCATGAAATATAACGACAGGATGTTGGCGAAGAACATTACCCAGAGGGCAATCGTGCGCGGCGTTCGGCCCTCGGCGAATAGCCGTCCCACGGGGAAGCCTGCAGCCTTCTCTGCGAGGCTGATTTGCGCGCGTGGGTCAACCGATATGTTTGGCGCTATGCCTTGAATCGCTTTGGCGAGCTGGTCCCCATAACCGCGTCTTGCCAAATCAAAAATGGAATGGGGTAGAAGGGCAGCAATTGCAATTGCAATCAGGAGGGGTGTCACGCCGCCCAGCAGGAAGACGGAGCGCCATCCAAACATGGGAATCATGAAAGAGGCAAGTAGACCACCACCGGCTGCACCGATGGCGTAACCGGATGTGGTGATCATCGCCGCCGGAACCTTGTAGCGACCAGGGCAAAATTCAGCCACATACGTCACAGTAAGCGGTGTCAAGCCGCCGAGCCCGAGACCGGATACAAATCGCCAGGCCATCAGGCTCTCGATTCCGGATGCGGTGGTGGTCCCAAGTGAGCAGATCGCGAAGATAAGCAGGCAGGCGCAAAGCACCTGCTTGCGGCCGAGCCGGTCTCCCAGCGAGCCGAAAATAAACGCGCCGAGCGTAGTGCCGACCAGACCGCTCGAGAAGACTGGTCCGAGCAGGGCGCGATTGACGCCCAGCGCCCGCGTCAGAACTGGAGCGACGTAAGTGATAACCTGTATGTCGAAGCCGTCCACCAGCATTGCAATCAGGCAAAGTGCGAGTACCCGCCATGCTGTACCGCTCATTGATCCGCGGTCGATGACGTCCGTTACATCAACCGATCCTAGGCGGATGGATCGTAGTGGCCGTTCCATGAAAGCTGTCTCCTGCCAGGGACACGATACTTCCGCTGCGAGCCTTTGTCAGCGCAAGCGTCGTCGCGTCCTGGTTAAACAATACCGCGGTGTGCGCTGGCCCGGCCGCTGGCCGGACCATGGACAAGCGGGGCTCAGAAGGTATGACGCAAGCCGATGCGTGCGGCAACTTCGTTGGGCGACGACGAGCTGGCCTGACCGAGCAGGTCTGGCCCGGCGGGGTGCCCTGTGGAATCGATCCCGCTCGCGTGTGCAGCAACGGCAACGGCATAGACGTATGTTCGCTTGGAAAGAAGGTATGAGACGCCCATATTGCCCTGCCAGTAGTGTGCAAGATCACCTTTGGTATAGTCGGCGCCAATGCCGAGCAGTAGCGCGGGCGTTACCTGGTACGTGTAGCTCAACTCGGCATTGCGCAGAAAATGATTGCCGGCGTACGGCGTGGATGCGGTCTTGATCACGTCTCCGTATCGTGTACTCGTCAAGACCGTGGTGATCATCGAGTTACCGAAGGTATAGGCAAGTGTTCCGCCGGCGACCTGGTAGTTTGCAGCGGACGCGTAACCTGAGTAGACCGTATTTGTGAGCGGATTTGTGAAAGCCTTTCCAGGCTGCGCATTCGCGCTCGCATACCAGAGCGACGTTGCCGGGTCGTTGATGTTCGAGTAAACCCCGGCATAAGACAAACCGCCAAAGTCGCCCTTGAAGCCGAACTCATATGCCCGACCAGTCGAAAATGACCCCGGTACGCCGCCTGGGGAGAAAAGCGCGCTGACTGTCACGCCCGCGATTTTTGGCGATTCATAACGGATGACGTTGTTGAGCTGATACGTGCCGTAGACGTTGTCCGTGTCGCCCGCGTGGGCGGCAAGTCCACCGCCAAACGTAATGCTGGCCGCCTGTGGATTGAGATAAAGCGGAAGCAGTTCGTACTGGCGCCCGAGCTGGATCGAGCCGTACTTGTTGTCCGATAGCCCAACGATGGCATAGCGCCCAAAGAGCGCGCCGTTCTGCCCAAGTTTGCCAGTATTGGTATCGAAGCCACTCTCCAGACGAAAGTAGGCCTGCGTGCCGCCGCCCAGGTCTTCAGTTCCAAGCATGCCCCACTTGGAGCTTCCGCGCCCGCCGCTCGACGCTGCGAACAGCGGGTGGCCTCCAGCGTTAGAAACATATAGCAGGCTGTCGTCCAGCACGCCATACAGTATGACGGATGACGCGAAAGCGCTATGGCTGGCAAGCATCCCTGCCGCGATTCCTGCAGCGGCAGCCGTGCGACTGAATCGTTGCATTACTGTCTCCAATAATTTTATTTCCCGATGCTGTTACGCATCTATCTGGAGGCCCGTTTTGCGTGCCCGGATTGCATGATGCCGATATGAAAGCCAGTGCAACAGCCATGCAAGCTCATAGCACCTGTGAATTTTAGGCACAGGTACTGGCGCCGTGTGACCAGTCCGAGCATGGCAGCGCAACGTAGGGATTTGGGATGAGGGATGCGTTCGACCGGCGAAAGTCGTTACGTGCAGCGTTCCGGGAAAGAAGGGGAAAGGGGAATACCTCGTCCGCTTCGAGGTGAAGGGGCCAATTTGTCTGATTCAAGTAGGCCCTGATGGGTAGGTTGGGTCAACGAGTGATCCGGTGCTCCGCGCCGGCTTCGCTTACCCCCCAGTCCGCGGCCTGCGCGAGCCGCTCCTCCAGAAATTTGACGAAGACTTTCACGCGCAGGTTTAGATTGCGTCGGCTCTGGAACACGGCGAACACTGGCTCGCGGTCTTCGGGAAGCCAATCGGCAAGGACCGTGCGTAGCGTCCCGGCTCGCAGGTCCGGCGCAATGTGGAATGCAGCCAGGCGCGCGATGCCCATTCCCTGACACGCGAGAACCCGCAGGAAATTATCGGAATTGCTGGCGACACTTCCACCAAGTTCGAAGCGCGTGATCGTAGATGTGCGCATTCCGTGCTCGTTTGGCGTGCACATCGGCCAGACGCTGCGATAAGTCTGCGGCAGAAAATTCAGACAGTTATGGCCGGCCAGATCACCGGGAGTCTGCGGAACTCCTGCACGCCGCAGATATCCAGGCGATGCGCAAAGAAGCCACCGTGTCGTAGCGATACGCCTCGCAACAAGCGACGGGTTAGTCACCGGCCCTACCTGCAGGGAAAGGTCGATATCCGCCGCGATCAGGTCCACTGCGTCACTGTGGAGTATGAATTCGAGCCGCAACTGTGGATGTTTCTCCAGAAATTCTGGCAGGAGGGACGCCAGCTGCTGCTGCGCGAAGTTGAGCGTCGTGTGCACACGCAGCAGGCCGCTTATGGGAGCATCCGTATGCAGCAGCGAAGCTTCCGCTTCGGTGATTGCCTCGAGAGCGCGAATGGCGGCCTGGTGAAAATTTCTTCCGTCCTGTGTCAAAGCGAGGGTGCGGGACGTCCGATGGAGCAACCGGACGCCAAGCCGGTTCTCCATGCGGTCAATGAGCTTGCTCACGGCCGAAGGAGTACAGTCGAGCTTGCGCGAAGCAGCTGAAAAGCTGCCGCAATCGACCACACAGACGAAGGTCTCAAACTCGCGAAACCGATCCGCACTCATTGCGCTCAATGTCCCGATTGTGCCACGGATTCATAGGTGGTAGGAGTTTACACGGCTTTCCCAGTGAATTCCAGGCCAGCATGATGGCACGACTATCCAACATCCATGACGACGTGCGCCATTCAGCGAATGGCTCTCACGCCTCCCCCAACCACAGGCCCGTTGCCCGGTTCATGGTTGGCAGGAACAAAAATCAGTGTTTTATCGGAGCGCGCCTTCCCGCCAATTACAGAGGTGCTTTCTTTCGCTAAAGCTTCTTGAAGGCGCCTCTATTCGCGAGTTTTCACACGCAATGATGTCGATTGCCAGCAGCTGGCACAGAAGGACACTGGCGTGTTCCATATGGATGCGATGGTTACGCGTTAGCCACCGTCACCGCTGCGTCGTGTTCCTCGGTGGAGCTTCGGATGAAATCGTGTCGTTGCCTGAAAGCACGCAATCGTGGCGAAATTTTGCTTGCAGTTTGTGTTCCGCAGATTGAAGGTCTAGTGGATATTCGTTGTCGTCGCCGGTCGCCGGGTTGTAACCGACTGACTCGAGTTCGCTTATTTCGTTCTCGAGTTGCTTATGGCTCGGGGGCTGTGCGGAGCGAACGAAGGGGTAGTCACGGCATTGCTGCGACGTAAGTTTGGACGACGCAAATGCGGGACAGGCGAGAATGGATAGGAGAGCACAAATGGCGGCACGTTGAGGAGCTTTCATGATCGGTGTTCCAGATTGTCATTGACGCAAGGCTACACCGCGCATTCACAATATACCGGCGCATCAGGATGAAGTCTTTTTCATCTGGCGGCTTTGGCCAATTTTTCCCGGGCCCTTTCGGTAGAGAACATCCAGTTGATGCGAGCGCCGCTGGCGTTGCGCAGGCGAGCCCGAGACAATTACCGTGGACAAGAGCGGCGCGAATCTGGCTGCGCTTGAAGCGCTCAATACCGATCGTTCAACGCCGATCAAGGTCCGGCAAAACAAATACCTGAACAACGTCGTTGAGCAGGATCACCGTGCGATCAAACGCATCATCAAGCCGATGATGGGGTTCAAGGATTTTCGCTGTGCGCGCATCATGCCTGTCCGGCATAGAGATCGCGCACATGATCCGCAAGGGGCAGATGTGTGACGATGGCGTCGCCTCGGCTGCAGCCGAACAATTCTATTCTCTCGTGATTTAAGCAATCCTCTTTATCTACGGCGCCTGATCGTCCCATCGTCCTTAACGCGACACAGCCAACACCTCGTCCAGATGCCACGTGCTGCCGGTCTTGCGGCGCGCTGCCCTTGCTCGCCGGGCGAAGGCGGCTCCAAATTTGTCGCATCGTTTCGTACGTCACCACGACGCCCCGCTCAAGCAACAACTCCTCGATGTCACGCATTTCTTGCCGCCGTTCTCGTTGCGCAATTCTTTCACCACTGATGCTCTGCGGTGCGCGCGGTCCGGGCTCCGTCACCGCGGTCCGCTCACAGGAAAGGAACTCTGAGTACGGTGTCGCGCCATCCTCTACAGCACATTACCGAAACGCAGTCATCTGCGCAGACATCATCTGCAGCATCTTGTTTGCCGCCACTGACAACTTGCGCCCCACCCGTGTCACCAGATGCGCCTCGGCGTTCTCCAGAATGGGGTGTTCGATCGGAATGGCCGTCAGCTCGCCGGCCTCAAGCTCGGTTGCGACGGCAAACGCGGGCAATACCACGATGCCCAGTTCCGACTTCGCGAACTGTTTCATGATATTAATGGAGTTGGTCGTGACCAACGGGTCGAGGCTGATCCGCTCGGAAAATTCCACGGCCTGGAGCATTTGCCTTGTCCCGTAGGTGGGATGAGGCGCCGCCAAAGGATAGGAAGCCAGTTCCTGCACGCTCAGGCGCTTCCTGTTGATCGTGCGCGCCATCTGCATGCCGACGATGGCCATCATCGGTTGCCGGCGCGATGCCCGTGAAACGATGCGCGCCTCGTTCGGCGGGTTGTAGACGAGACCGATTTCACCCTCATCCTCTGAAATTCGCCTCACGACATCGTTCGTGCTTCCCAGGTCGAGATTGACCTTGATGTTGGGGTACTGCCTGCAAAACTGCTGCATGGGCCCCGACAACATATCGGAAACGAATCCCTCGCCCAGCACGACGTTCACGTGGCCGGTGCGCAAGCCCCTCAATTCCTGTAGCCGCGAGAGCAGGTCGTCCCGATGCGCGCGCTGCTCCCGAAAGTACTCGATGACGTACTCGCCCGCTTCGGTCGGGGTCACGCCTCGCGCGTGCCGCTCAATCAGGGCCGCATCGAGTTCCTCTTCGAGCAGGCTGATCTGCCGGCTGACCGCCGATGGTGCGACGTTCAACCAGTCTGCGGCTGCCCGGATGGTGCCGGACCGTACTGCCTCAAAAAAGTAGGCGATACGGCTCTCCGTGAGGGTGTTGCTCATGTCGAGTGTTCGAATAATTAGAACAGAGACGATATTGGCACTTATTGTTTGATTACGTCAAGAAGCCGAACATCACAGACATCGGAGGCCAGCTATGCCGTCCGAATACCCATTTGGCTGAACTTCAGAGGAGCGCATCGATGAAAACGGTAGGCGTCATCGGACTGGGAAACATGGGCCGCGGCATGGCTTTGTCGGCAAAACGCGGGGGTTTCACGGTGCTCGGGTTCGACGCCAACCAGGAGAGCGTGCGAGCGCTCGGCGAGGAAGGAGTGCTGCCCTGCGCGTCGATTGCGGAAATCGCAAGCCAGGTTGAGGTGCTCATTCTCTCGTTGCCGACTTCCGCGATTGTCGAGCAGGTCGTGTTCGGCGAGGGCGGCGTGCTGGCGAGCGCGAAGCCGGACCTGATCGTGATCGACACCACCACCGCGGACCCGAATAGCACGCGCAAGGTGGCGGCGGCGCTCAAGGAAGCGGGCGTCCGCTTCATCGACGGGCCGGTGAGCGGTGGCCCGAAGGGCGCCGCGACCGCGACGATGACGATGGTGCTGGGCGGCGCCGACGAAGACGTCGCCGCCGTGCAACCGCTGCTGAGCGCCATCAGCGCCAGGCAGGTCCATGTCGGGCCGCCGGGCGCGGGCCACGTCACGAAGCTCATCAACAACCTGCTCACGGGCGTCCACCTGCTCGTGACGAGCGAGGCGGTGCGTGCGGCCGAGGCGGTGGGCGTCGACAAGGAACGCCTGATCGAGGCGTTGAGCGGCGGCTCCGGTAAGAACAGCGCGACGCTGACCAACTACCCGACCTGGATCCTGAACGGCAAGTTCGACTCGGGCTTCACGATGAAGCTGATGCGCAAGGACATGCGCCTCGCGATGGCGCTGCTGGAGAGCCAGGGTGTGTCCGCGCCCGTCGCGAAAGAAGCGGGGCGGCTATGGGCCAACAGCGAAACATCGATCGCCGATGCCGAGGACTTCAACCGCATCGTCGAATTCGTCGAAAAGCACTGAATGAAACAGGAAGCAAAAATGGCACAGCAAATTGCAGATACCCTGCTTGAGGCATTCAAGCACTTCTTCCCGAACGCGAGCACGGTCGGCTCCTATGTGAATGGCGAACTGGTCGCCGGCAACGGCGAGCTTATCCAGCTCTACGACGCCGCGACGGGCGAGAAAAGCCTCGCATACAAGGATGGGGGCGCTGAAGTCGTGGCGCTGGCCGCGTCCGCGGCAACGGCTGCACAAAAGGAGTGGTGGGCGCTGACCCACGCCGCGCGCGGCCGTGTGATGTTCGAAGTCGCACGCGAACTAAGGAAGCACGCGGAGCCGCTGGCCCGCCTGGAGTCGCTGGGTTCGGGCAAGCCGATTCGCGACTGCCGCGGCGAAGTCGCGAAGGTCGCCGAGATGTTCGAATACTACGGTGGCTGGGCCGACAAGTTTTACGGCGAAGTCATTCCGGTTCCGACCTCGCATCTCAACTACACGCGTCGCGAGCCCGCCGGTGCGGTCCTGCAGATCACGCCGTGGAACGCGCCGGTCTTCACGTGCGGCTGGCAGCTCGCGCCCGCCATCTCGATGGGCAACGCGGTTCTGCTCAAGCCGTCCGAACTCACGCCGTTCAGCTCGCTCGTGGTCGGCATGCTGGCCGAGAAAGCGGGTGTGCCGAAGGGCCTCATCAACGTGCTTGCGGGCTATGGTCAGACCGTAGCGCAAGCGGCGATCGCCAACAAGGCCATCAAGAAGGTCGTGTTCGTCGGCTCGCCGGCAACCGGCGCGCGCATTGCGGAAGCGGCTGCGAAGCGTGTTTTGCCCTGTGTGCTCGAACTCGGCGGCAAGTCGGCGAACATCGTGTTCGAAGATGCCGACCTCAAGCGCGCGGCGCTCACGGCTCAGGCCGCGATTTTCGCGGGCGCTGGCCAAAGCTGTGTGGCGGGTTCGCGTCTGCTGGTGCAGCGTTCCGTTTATGACGAGTTCGTCGCGATGGTGTCGAACGGCGCCAAGAAGATCAAGGTCGGTATGCCGACCGATGACGCGACGGAAGTCGGACCCATCTGCAATCGTACACAGTACGAACATGTCATGAAGATGATCGCAAGCGGCGTTGAAGCGGGCGCAACGCTCGCGGCCGGCTCGACGGAACGCTCCGACGCGGGCTACTTCGTCTCGCCGACGGTGCTCGCGAACGTGGACAACTCCATGGACGTCGCTCGCACCGAAATTTTTGGGCCCGTGGTCGTTGCGATTCCGTTCGACACGGAAGAGGAAGCCATCCAGATCGCCAACGACACGGAGTTCGGTCTTGCCGGCGCGGTGTGGACGAAGGATGTGGCGCGCGCGCATCGGGTGGCCGGCCAGATCAACGCGGGCACGTTCTGGGTGAACGGCTACAAGACCATCAACGTGGCCTCGCCGTTCGGCGGTTACGGCATGAGTGGCTATGGCCGCTCGAGCGGCGTCGAAGCGCTCTACGAATACACGCAGACGAAGAGCGTCTGGGTGGAAACGGCGAAGGATCCGGCAACCGCGTTTGGATATCTCTGACCGGCAGCCCCTCCGGGCAGAGCACAGCGCCTGGAGTGGCAACTATTGAGCGAGATAAAAACAAATAGCCCGAGTGAGCCGAGGCCTCGCCGGAAACTGAAGCGCGGGTAACACCGCATATGAGGCCTCGCGTTCGCCTGGAACCACGGAGGAGATAGGCATGGAACATACGATGATGACGGAAGGCACGGGAAGCCACGGCTTCAGGGGCGCGAAGCTTCTGGTCTATGCGGCCGCGATCCTGCTTGTCGCGGAATTCATTGGGTCATTCACGTTTAGTGTCGGCCCCGGCAAAGTCGTTTTGCTGCCGATGATCTGGGCGCTGCTGATGGGCGGCGCGCTCGGTCTGCTGTCCGAGCGCTGGACGAGCGGCCTGCGTCTCGACATCAAGACGCAACTGCTCGCCGCTGCGGTCTTGCAGCCAGCGCTGCTGCTCTTCGTTTCGAAACTGGGGTTGATGGTCGGAAGCGCGTTGCCGAAGCTTGCCGCGTCGGGATGGGCTCTGGCCTTTCAGGAACTGGGCCATTTTGTCGGGACCATTCTCCTCGGGCTTCCGCTGGCATTGCTTCTCGGCATTAAACGCGAAGCCATTGGCGCGACGTTTTCGGTTGGCCGCGAACCGAGCCTTGCCATCATCGGCGAAAAGTACGGGATGGACTCTGCCGAAGGGCGGGGCGTTCTTGCCGAGTACCTGACCGGCACGGTATTCGGCGCGGTATTCATTGCGATCTTTGCCGGCTTCATTGCGAGCCTGCACATCTTTCACCCGCTTGCGCTCGCCATGGGTTCGGGCGTGGGATCGGGCAGCATGATGGCGGCGGCGTCCGGCGCGATCGCGGCGCAGCAGACGCCGGAAATGGCGAAAGACGTCATGACCTTCGCGGCGGCGAGCAATCTCATCACGACGACCGTCGGCACGTACTTCACACTGTTCATTTCGCTGCCGATGGCGCTGTTCGGCTACCGCGTGCTCGAGCCGCTCATCGGCCGCACGACCCGGGCGTCGAGCGCATCGAACGCGGCGGTTGATTCGCGCCCGAAGCTCGGAGACGTTCAGACCGAAGCGCCGGTTCTCGGCTTTACGGGCAAGGTCGCTGCATGGGTGCTGACCGCCGTGCTTTCGCTGGTCTGCGACTGGATCACGCACGGCACGACGCCGCTGCAAGGCTTGCCTGGCTTGTGCTTCATGGTGCTTGCCGCGGTCCTTGGCGATCTGCTTGCCACGGCGACTGGCAGAAAAATTCCCGCTGTCTGCTGGGTATCGATCGTCGCGATGTTCATGACCTCTCCGCTTTGCCCGTGGGCTGCGCAGATTGCGGCGCTGAGCGCGAAGAACGATTTCCTCGGCGTGACAACCCCCATGTTGACGTTCGCGGGCCTCTCCATTGCCAAGGACATCCCGGCATTCCGCAGGCTCGGCTGGCGTATCGTGCTGGTCTCGTTCGTCGCGAACGCTGGTACGTTCCTCGGCGCCGCGCTCGTCGCCCAGATCTTTCACGTTTGATTTTCGAAAGGCCCCGCGTTCCGCGCGGGGCCGACTCATTCACCATGGAACTTATTGCTGAAATTGAGGCGCATGCGTCCGAAATACAGGCTATTCGCCGGGATATTCATGCGCATCCGGAGGTCGGATACGACGTGTTCCGAACGTCGGATCTCGTGGCCAGTCTCCTCGAAAAGTGGGGCATGGGTGTCACGCGTCACGTCGGCAAAACGGGTGTGGTAGGAACCGCTGGCCTGGTCGCCCAATGGCTGCGTCGAGAATTTACCGGACTTGCCTCCCCACACTCCCGCGCACGGGAAGTCCCGAAAATTCCAGAGGCCCGAAGCGCGTCACGCCCCTTGAGTTACCAGTCGATGCCGCTTCTGCGGTTCCGCATGTTTGCTTCATCGCGATCGCAGTCTCGTTCGCTGCCTCGCCACTGCCACTCAGCAACGGTCGGCGACGGGGTTCGAGTGTCTAAAGTCCAGCTGTATTAATTAAACATAATAAGG
>NZ_BAYD01000041.1 GCF_000685075.1 Paraburkholderia oxyphila NBRC 105797 | reverse complement strand
GCGAAGGCGAGCGCGGCGCCCAGCGCCAGCGCCCGGCGCGCGCGCAGCAGCCGATGGCCAATCTGAGCGAAGCCGAGAAGGCGCGCATCGAGCGCAATCGCCAGCTCAACACGGTCTGGAACGTCTTCGCGAAGCACTATCCGGCGTTCCGCGAGCGTTTGCCGCTGAAGATCGGCGTGGTCGAGGACCTCGTCGCGCGCCATCCCGACTACGAGCGCACGCTGATCGTCGCCGTGCTCAAGCGCCACGTGAATCATCCGCGCTATCACGAGCGCGTGGCCGAAGGCGGCTCGCGCTACGAGCTGGACGGCAAGGTCTCGGAAGGCCCGGGGATCGAGCCTTCGCACGTCGGCCGCGCCAAGGCGGCGCTCGCGCACCAGAAGGCGAAGGCCGAGGCGCGCGCCAAGGCGCAGGAGGCCGCACCGGCCACACCAGCGGCGCAGGCGTCCGAGCCCGCCGCGGCCCCCGCGGGTGCTGACACAGCCGCGCTCGCGCAGGAGCCCGCTGCCGCTGCGCAGTCCGCGGAGCAGGCTGCGGCCGCGCCGCAGCAGCCGGCCCAGCCGGCGCCGGAGCAAGCCCCCGCGGCAGCCGGCGAGGCGCCTGGCAACGACGGCGAGGCACCGGCCACGCAAGGCTGAGCGGCGCATCGGCATGGCCGGCGCTTCGCCCCAGGGGCGCGAGCGCCGCGTCTGCTGATCGAGCCGTTCGCCGCGCCACGTCATGAACCTGCGCCAACTCGAACACGTGATTGCCCTCGCTGAAGAGGGCACTTTCGCGCGTGCGGCGCAGCGCGTGCATTTGAGCCAGCCGGCCTTGAGCCGCAGCATCCAGTCCATCGAGGACGAGCTGCAGATGGCGCTGTTCGACCGCACCACGCGAGAAGTGCAGATCACGCCCGCGGGCCAGATGGTGGTGCGCCGGGCGAAGAAAGTGCTGTTCGAGGCGCGCTGCCTCGTGCGCGACGTCGATCTCCTGCGCAATCACGACGTCGGCTCGGTGAGTTTCGGCGCCGGTCCGTATCCGGCGGCCGTGTTGCTGCCTGCCGTGCTCGACGAGCTCGCGCACCGCCATCCGCAGTTGCGGATCAACGCCGCCGTCGACAACTGGAAAAATCTGCACGATGCGCTGCACGCCGAGTCGCTGGATTTTCTGGTCGTGGATATCCGCGGCGCGCAGCCGATCAGCGAGGTCGACGTGATCGCGCTGCCAAAGCACCGCGCGGCGTGGTTCGTGCGCGAAGGCCATCCGCTCGCCCGGCGTGAGACGCTGGACGCGCGCGAGCTGCAGGCGTTTCCGATCGTCTCCGTGCCGCTGCCCGACCCCATGCACGAGGCGCTGCGCAAATGGCTGCGCTACGCGCCGGGCCACGAGCTGGAATTCCACCTCGTGTGCAACGACGTGAACGTGCTGCAGGAATATGCGCGCAAGACCGACGCGCTGCTGCTGCTCACCACGCACGCGTTGTCGAACCCCGCGCGCATGGCCGGGCTGGTGCCGCTCTCGTTGCCGGAGCGCTCGCCGTTGTGGCTGCAGTTCGGCATCGTCCACCTGGCGGGCCGCACGCTCTCGCCGGCGGCCGAGCAGACGATCCAGACTTTCCAGCGGGTGGCCGGGGCATTGCCGCCACTCGGCAATTGATGCGCTGAACACATCGATTCGATGCAAATTATGCAGTTGTCTTATTGATGCGCGTGGCGTCCAATGTCCCGGACGCGGCAACAGAGGCAACTCAGGTAACCGGCGGCGAGCAGCGCCGACCGGGGCCACGAAAAAGCCGCGAATGGAGACGCAATGACGTTCGAGACTCGCGGCACGCTGCGGCGCTGGGTAATCGTCGCCGGCCTGTTTTTGTTCCTGGCCATCAATTTCGCCGACAAGGCGCTCATCGGGCTCGCCGCCGAGCCCATCATGCGCGAGCTGCATCTCACGCATAGCCAGTTCGGGCGCATCGCCGCCAGCTTTTTCACGTTCTTCTCGATTTCGGCCTTGGTGGTCGGCCTGCTCGCCAACCGCGTGAAGACGCGCTGGCTGCTGCTCGCGATGGCCGTGACCTGGTCGATCTCGCAACTGCCGCTGCTGCTCTACGCCGCGCCCGCTACGCTGGTGCTCTCACGCGTGCTGCAGGGCGCGAGCGAAGGGCCGGCCTATCCGGTGGCCGTGCATGCGCTCTATAAATGGTTTCCCGATCGCGAGCGCGCCTTGCCCTCCGCCGTGCTCACGGTCGGCGCCTCGTTCGGCGCGGGTTTCATCGCGCCGCTCATCACCTGGGTCATCGTTTCGTTCGGCTGGCGCGCGGCGTTCGAGATGCTCGCGCTCGTGGGCATGGTGTGGAGCGTCCTGTGGCTGTGGATCGGCAAGGAAGGGCCGCTCGGCACGAGCGACGAGACGCCCGCCGCCGATGGGACCGACCCGGACCCGGCGTCGCGCTACCCCGCAAGGATCCCGCTCGGCGCGCTGCTGCTCTCGCGCACCTGTGTGGGCAGCAACCTCGCGGGCTTCGCGGCCTACGTGATCCTGACCGTGGCGACCGTCTGGCTGCCCAGCTACCTCGTGCGCGTGGCCGGCTATTCGCTCACGCAGGCAGGGTGGATCGTCGTGCTGCCCGCATTCGGCCAGATGGTGGCGTCGCCGCTCCTGAGCGCCTGGTCGCAGCGGCTCATGGCGCGCGGCGTGTCGAGCCGCCATGCGCGCGGCACGCTCGGCGCGGCAGCGGTCGTCGCGGCCGGCGCGGCGCTCACGCTGATGGCTGCGGTGCCCCCGGGTCCGCTCCTCATCGTCGCGGTGACCCTGGCGTTCTCGCTGGCATCGTTCACGTTCGTGAGCGGCGTGACGCTTGCCGGCGAGATCGTGCCTCCTGCGCAGCGCGGCGGCGTGCTCGGCATCAACATCTGCATCACGACGCTAGCGGGGCTCGTCACGCCCGCCGCAATCGGTCTCATGATCGACCGCGCGGCGACGCAGATCGAGGGCTACCGGATGGGCATGACGGCCATGGGCACGTTTGCGCTTGCCGCCGGTCTCGTGGCCGCCGTGCTGATCGATCCGCAGGCCGACCGCCGGCGCTTCATGGCACACGCGCAGTTGCGCGAGGAGAACTGCGTCGTGCCGCCGCTCGTCGCGGGAAAGCGCTGAGCCAAAAGGCGCTGTGGCCATCGAGAACGCTGTTTCGCATGATTGACAGGAATACTGATTAATATGAGAGATGCCGATCTGACACCGCTGTTGCGGCCCGCGTCGATTGCCGTCGTGGGCGCGTCGAACGATGCTGCCAAAGTCGGCGGCATGCCGCTGCGGCTCTTGCGCGAGCAAGGCTACACGGGCCGCGTCTACGCGGTCAACGCGCGCGGCGGGGACGTGCAGGGCATGCGCGCCGCGCCTTCGCTCGATGCGCTGCCCGAACCCGTCGATCTCGCGATCGTCGCCGTGCCCGCCGCAGCCGCGCCGGACGTCGTCGCGCAGATGGTGCGCAATCGCACGCGCGCCGCCGTGCTGTTCACGGCGGGCTTCGCGGAAACCGGTGAGGCGGGCGGCGCGGCCCAGCGCGAGATCGCGCATATGGCCTCGGAGGCCGGCATGGCGCTGCTCGGCCCGAATTGTCTGGGCTTGATGAATCTGCGCGAACGCGTCTATGCAACGTTCTCGCCGGTGGCGCTCGCGGGCGCGCCGCCGCTCGGCGATGTCGCGCTCGTCAGCCAGAGCGGCGCCTTCGGCGCCTACGCCTTCGCGCTCGCGCGCGAGGCGCAGCTCGGTCTGAGCCACTGGATCACGACCGGCAACGAGGCGGGCGTGCAGGTGGCCGATGCCGTCGAGTGGCTCGCGCACGATCCGCTCACCTCGGTGATCCTCGTCTATCTCGAAGGCTGCGCCGATGGCGCGAAGCTGCGCCGGGCGCTGGCTGCCGCGCGCGCCGCCGGCAAGCCCGTGGTCGTCGCCAAGGTGGGCACGACCGCGACCGGCGCGCGCGCCGCCCAGTCGCACACGGCGAGCCTCGCGGGCGAGGACGCGGTGTATCAGGCGGTATTCGACGAATACGGCGTGCACCGCGCCGATACCCTCGAGGGTTTCTTCAGGCTCGGCCATGCGCTGTCGAAGGGCCGCAGGCCGCGCTCGCGGAAGACCGCAATCGTGACCGTCTCGGGCGGGGTGGGGATCATGATGGCCGACCGCGCGGAGGCGCTCGGGCTCGCGCTGCCGCCGCTGCCCGAGGCATGCGCCGCGCGCTTGCGCGAGAGCGTGGCGTTCGCGTCGACGGCGAACCCCATCGACGTGACGGGCCAGGTGGTCGCGCAGACCGGTGTGCTGACCGATACGCTCGTCGATGCCATGACGTGCGGCGCATACGGCAGCGTGGTCGCGTTCGTGGCCGGGGCGGCTCACGTTCCCAGCGCGTGGGCCGCGATCGAGCAGGCCGTCGAGCGCGCGATGGCGCATGGCAAGCATGGCGAAGACGGTGAGCACGGCGCGCCTTCGGAGGCCGCACCGCTCGTGCTATGCGGCCTGGTCGACGCCGGACAGCGCAGCTGGCTGGAAGCGCGCGGCGTGCTCGCCCTGCGCGAGCCGGTCTACGCGATGGACGCCGTTGCCGCGCTGCTGCGCGCCGGCGAGCAAGCGGATGCGGCGCGTGCCCAGGCGCCGGACGTGAGCGGTCGATGCGAGGCAACTGAGCCAGCGTCCAGCGTGCTGCCGGCGAGCGTGCCCGCTCACGCGGCGTCGCTCGACGAAGCCGAGGCCATGGCCATGCTGGCCGCCGCCGGCGTGCCGGTCGCGCCGCATTGCGTGGCGCGCTCGGTCGCCGAAGCACAGGCCGCGGCGCAACGGCTCGGCTTTCCGGTCGCGCTCAAGCTGCGCTCGCGCCACGTGCTGCACAAGAGCGACGTGGGCGGCGTGCGGCTGAACCTGCGCGACACCGCGGCGCTTGCCCAGGCGTTCGACGCGATCGCCACCGCGGCGGAGCAGGCCGGCATACCGGGCGGCTTCGAGGGCGTGGTGGTCGCAAGCATGCTCGACGGCTGGGGCGAGATCATCGTCGGCGTGCGGCGCGATCCGGTGTTCGGCCCCGTGGCCATGACCGGCCTCGGCGGCACCGGCGTGGAGCTGGGCCGCAAGATGGCGTTCGGCCTCGCGCCGCTCTCGCACGAGCGCGCGCTCGCGATGCTCGAAACGAGCGGCGTGGCGGCGCTGCTGCGCGGGCATCGCGGCCACCCGGCACTATCGCTCGACGCGGCGGCCGCGGTGCTTGCGGCGGTGTCGCGCCTGGGCGCCGCCCTCGGCGAGACGCTCGATACGCTCGAAATCAATCCGTTCATCGTCACGCGGGACGGGCTCGTTGCCGCTGACGCCGTCGTCACGCTTCATTCGCAAGGCGATTCGCATAACGAAGCATAGAAAGAAACGCACTGATTGCGCCGCCGCCGACTCGTCTCGCGCGCGGCCACGAAACAAGCGGCCCGGGAGCGGGCCGCGCACCGCATCAAAGGAGCGATCATCGATATGTACAACCAGGCAATGAGCATCGTCGAGCCGACTGCTCACCTCGAGCAAGACCCGCTCGCCGCGCTCGTGAGCATGGCCGCCGGCCCGCTCGCGCTCGCGCGCTATCCGGTGGTGGAGGTCATGCGCACCTGCGCATTGCACACGCTGCCGCATTCGCGCAGCCCGCTGCGCGCACCGTTCAACACGCTCTACGCGAGCACTCACCGCTGGACGCACGAAGACCGCGACATCGTCACGCCGGCCAACGATTTCCTCTACCTCAACGCGTGGATCGATCTCTCGAACGGGCCGGTGGTGCTGGAGATTCCGCCGCTCGACGACACGCGTTTTTATGTGGTCGAACTGCTCGACGCCTTCACCGACAACTTCCGCAACCTGGGGCCGCGCAACGCCGGCACGCGCGGCGCGCGCTTCGTGCTGCACGCGCCGGGGCAGCGGCCCACGGGCGAGGGCGAGCCCATCGCGTGCCCCACCTCGCTCGTCTGGCTGCTGGGCCGGGTGCTGGTCCAGGGCGACGACGATCTGGCCCGGGCCGGCGAGGCCGCGCGGGCGTTCCGTCTCGACGGCCCGCGCTGCGAGGGCCCGGCGTGCGTGCGCAACTGGCGCGAGAACGGCGACCCTGCGCTCGACTTCTTCCAGAACCTGTTCGATACCTTTGGCGATCTTCCGCCGCGCGAGGACGAGGCCGCGCTCGTGGGTCTGCTCGAGCGCGCGGGTCTGCGCGAGCAAGGGAGCGTGGATGTGGCTGCGCTGCCCGAGCCGGTCCAGTGCGGCCTGCGGCTCGGCTATGCGCAAGCCCAGCAGCTCCTGCTCGCTTTCACGCAAAGCCGCGCCCGGCGCAGCTGGGGCTATAGCCTCGGTCTGGGTCGCTACGGGCATGCGCATCTGCTGCGCGCCTGCACGGCGATGAAGGGGCTCGGCGCGCTCGCGGCTGAAGAGGCCGTCTACGCGAGCGCCGACTTCGACGACGCCGGCGCGCCGCTGCACGGCGGCAGCCGCTACGAGCTGTACTTCCCGCCGGGCCAGTTGCCGCCCGTCGATGCGTTGTGGTCGCTCTCGCTCTACGGCGCGGACCGCTTCTTCGTCGACAACCCGATACGCCGCTACGCGATCGGCGACCGCACCGCGGGTCTGCAGTACGACGCCGACGGCGGCCTGCGCATCGCCATCCAGCACGAGGCGCCGTCGTCGCACGCGAACTGGCTGCCCGCGCCGGCAGGCGGCTTCTATCTGATCCTGCGCCTCTACCACCCGCAGCCCGCGTTTCTCGACGGGCGCTACCGGATTCCGCCTGTGCGGGCCGTGGCGAGCTGAGCGAGGCGCGACGCCCCGCCAGCCAACTTCTGCAAAACGCCTTCCCTGATCCTGGACGCTTGCTCATGTCATCCATCCCGCTACACGAACCCGCCGCCGCGCGCGACGACTGCCTCGATCGCTCCAATTTGCTCGAGCTCGCGCGCGAAGCGGTCCAATTCACGCTGCCGCTCTACGAAATGGCGCGCATGTTTTCGGCGACCTGCCCGCGCATCGACGCAGCGGGCCGCTTTGCAGGCGCATCGCCCGAGTCGCAGCAACGCTGGGCCAACGCATGGTTCCATTCGCGCGAGCTGCTCGGGCCGCAGCATCGGCGCGTCGTGACGCCCAATAACGACACGCTCTATTCGAGCGCATGGCTCGACCTGAGCGGCGGCCCGCTCGTGATCCGCGTCCCGGCGATGCATGCGCGCTACTACGTGCTGGGCCTGCTCGACATGTACACGAATCCCTTCGGCTATATCGGCAGCCGCACGACGGGCAGCGAGGCGGGCGCGTTCTTCCTGCACGGGCCGGCGTGGCAGGGCGAAGTGCCGGCGGGCATGCGCGCGCTCGCGTGCCCGACCGAAACGGTGTGGTTGATCGGACGCATTCTCGTGGATGGCGAAGCCGATCTCGCGGCGGCCGTCGCGCTGCAGGACCGCTTTGCGATCGAGCGCGCCGCAGGCAGTCCCGAGCCGGTGCCGACGCGCGTGCCAGCGTGGCTGCAACCGCAGGAGCGTCCCGGCGATGCGGCGCGCTTCGCCGAGGTCGTGAACCGCGCGCTCGCCGACCACCCGCCGCCGCGCGAGGCGCTCGCGGACGTCGCGCGCTTTCGCGCCTGCGGCATCGGCGCGGACTGCGTGGGCGAGACGCTCGATGCGGCGCAGGCCGACGCGCTCGCGCGCGCGATCGCGCAGCTTACGCGCGAGCTGACGGGCGCGCCGCCACAGGCGCTCGGCGGCGGCTGGGCGTTGCCGGTCGATGTGCACGAGACGTTTGGAAACGACTATCGAGAGCGGGCGCAGGTGGCGCTCAGCTATATCGGCGCGCTGGGTGTCGAGGAGGCGATGTACATCACGGCCGATTGCGATGCCGAGGGCGCGCCGCTAGACGGCGACGCCGCGTACGTGCTGCGTTTCGCGCCTGGCCAGGCGCCGCAGGTTGAGGCGTTCTGGTCGCTGACGGCTTACGCGCGGGCGACCTGCATGCTGGCCAGCAACGCCATTGGCCGCTATTCGCTGGGCGACCGCACGCACGGCCTGCGCCTCGATGACGATGGCGGCTTGCGTATCGCGGTGTCGGCGCGCGAACCCGCGGATCCCGTGCTGCGCTGCAACTGGCTGCCCGCGCCCGCCGAGCGCTTTTATCTGGCGTTGCGGCTGTACGTGCCGGGAGAGGCGCATCTGGCCGGACGCTATGTGTATCCGCCGATCGAGCGGCAACCGGATTGAAGCCGATGCAGGCGCGCCATGCGCGTGATGCTTCAGCGTTCGCGCGAGCGGGCGTTGTCGCGGGTCTCGAGCATGCCGCGCATGGCCGATGCCTCGGTAACGGGGGCAGCCGATGCGCTCGCCGGCGGCAAGGCCGATGCGGGTCGCAGCGATTGCGCGGAAGCCTGTGTTGCCGGCGCCGCGCTGGCTGGCGCCGCCGTGGCCGAAGCCGCGGACAGGTTGCTCGCCGCGATGTTACCGGCCATGTCGGCGGAGAAAGCACCGCTGTACGTTGCCGGCGCATCTGCTGCTGCGGCACCGGCTTGCGGCGCGCTCGCCGTGTCCAGCACGCGGCTGAATTCCGCGGCACGCGTGCGGATCTTCTCCGCATAAGCCTTCGAGCCGCCGTAGTTCTTCATCGCTGCGTCGAGATCGCCGCCGGCCGCGCGCTTGTAGCCGTAGAGAATCGATGAGCCCACATCGATATTGACTTCGGGGTCCGTGAGATCCTTGCCGTCGCGCAGCAGGTTACGGTGTGCCGAGGGCACGACCTGCATGAGCCCGATCGCGTGGTTCGCGCCGCGCGCCTTTTCGCGAAAGCGCGATTCGATCGAGATGATGGCGAGGAGCACGGCGGGCGGCAGCGAGTATTTCTCGGCGGCCGTGGTCACGGCCTGCGAAATCTGGGCAGCCTTGTCCCTGGCCAGCCCGAACTTCTGGCTCAGGTAGGTGGGGAGCTTCTTGTCGTCTTCGGGGGGCTGCTGGGCCGCTGCGTATTGCACGAGGCCGGGCAGCATGACGAGCAGGCAGAGTAACCGCCTCATGGCCGGTCCTTTCGTGAGCAAACAACAGGTGAGCGAATGAAAGGGGCACAGTATAGCCGTCCACGAAAAAAGACAGCCGGGACATCGCCCGGCTGTTCATCTCAATGCGCTTCCTCTGAGCTTGCTCAGACTTTCTCGACGGAAGCCTTGTAGATTTCGTCGATGCTCGCCGCGAGCACGGCGTCGAATTGCGCATCGCTCATCTGTTTCGTGAGGTCGTTGATGAGCGCGCGCGAGAAACTCGCGATCATCCCGTGATTGGCCGCCAGCCGCCGGCACGCGTCGCTGCGCGTATAGCCGCCCGAGAGCGCGACCACGCGCACGACACGCGGGTGATCGATGAGCGGCTTGTAGAAGTCGGGCGTGTCGGGAATCGTCAGCTTGATCATGACGTTGCGCGAAGCGGGCAGGGCGTCGAGCCCCTCGAGCAGGGCGTCGCGCAGCAGCGCTTCGGCCTGGGCCTTGTCCGTCGCCTTGATCGACACCTCGGGTTCGAGAATCGGCACGAGGCCGCGGGCGCCGATCTGCTCACCCACCTCGAACTGCTGCTTCGCGATGGCCGCGATGCCCGAAGGCGACGCGTGCTCGATCACCGAGCGCATCTTGGTGCCGAAGATGCCGGCTTTCACGGCGCGCTCGAGCAGCGCGTCGAGGCCGGGCATCGGCTTCATGAGCCGCACGCCGTCCGCTTCGGCCTCGAGACCCTTGTCGACCTTGAGGAAGGGCACCACGCCGCGCTCTTCCCACAGGAACGCGGGCACCGGCTTGCCGTGCGCCTGGCCGTCCATGGTCTGCTCGAAGAGAATCGCGCCGATCACCTTCGCGCCCGTGAAGGCCGGCGCGCTGATGATGCGCACGCGCATCTCGTGCATGAGCCGGAACATCTCGGCTTCGCCGCTGTATTCGCTCTCCGGGATGCCGTATTGCCGCAGCGCGCCAGGCGTCGAGCCGCCGCTCTGGTCAAGCGCGGCGATGAATCCCGGTTTCTCGCGCATCTGCTGCAGCATGGTGTCGTTGGCCATTTTCAAACCTCCCGAATAAAGGCGCCGGCGCGCGGCGCGGTGACGTGGGACCCGGTGGCGTGACCCGCTTCGGGCCGCATCCGATCCGGTGAGTGTACTGGCGCGGCGTGACAGCGTCTCGGCCCGTGTGTGCGGCAACCGTCTGTCGTGCGTATAGGGCGTCCGCCCGCAGGAGAAGCAAGCGCGATGCCAGGCCCTGTGCGCGCAAGCCACGGGCGAAGCGCGGCTGGAAGTTCGCCCAGAGGTTTGCCCAGAAGCGCACGCGGACACGAAACCCGCGAGCCGCCATGTGGCCTAGACGAGCACTTGCGCGGGGGCCGACCGGTCGCTGGCGAGCAACGCGGAAAGGCGCCGCAGCGCGGCCTGCAGACGCGTGCGCTCGCCGGTTGCGCCCAACGAGATGCGGATCGCGTTTGCCGTATTCCCGGTCGTGCCGAGGCCCTGCTCGAACGCCGTGGACGGCGCCACAGCGAGGCCTTCGGTGCTCGCGGCCGCCGCGAGTTCGCGTGCCTGCCAGTAGCTCGGCAGCGCGTACCAGAGATGAATGCCCGCGTTCTCGCAGGCCGCCGGCCCGAGCGTCTGCGCCGCCATGCGCTGACGGGCCTGCGCCTCGGCACGCACGCCTTCGAAGATCCGCGCGGCCGTGCCGTCTTCGATCCACTGCAGGGCCAGCGCGTTCGTGAGCGGCGCGGCCATGAGCGAGAAGCTGCGCAGCGCGGCCAGCACGCGTGCGCGCGACGCGGCGTCGGGCAAGGCCAGAAACGCCGTGCGCAGGCCCGGCGAGAGCGTTTTCGAGAGCGTGGAGACGTAGCAGACCTGCGCCGGCGCGAGGCGTGCGAGCGGCGGCGGGGCCTCGGGCGCGAAGCGCCAGTAGGGATCGTCTTCGACAATGCGCAGGCCGCAGCGCGCCGCGACCTCGAGGAGCGCGCGGCGGCGCGTTTCCGGCATGGTCGTGGCGGTGGGATTCTGCAGCGTGGGATTCAGGTACAAGAGGCGCGCGCCGTGCAGGCGGCAGGCGGCTTCGAGTGCGTCGGGCAGCATGCCTTCGGCGTCCGTCGCCACGGTTTCGAGGCGGCGCCCCAGCTGCGCGAGCGCGTGCGGGAGCCCCGGATAGACGAGCGGCTCGCTCAGCACCCGCTCGCCGGGCTCCGTGAACGCGAGGATCAGCGCGGCCAGCGCCGCCTGCGCGCCGGGGCACACGGCCACCTGCGCGGGATCGATCTTGCCGAGCATCGGCTCGAGCCATTTCGCGCCCGCCGCGCAATCGGCCGCGCTGCCGCCGCCGACGTGATAGGTCATCAGCAAGTCGGCGTCGCTGCGCAGCAAGAGGCGCGAGAGACCTTCGCGCAGCAGCGCGTCGGTGTCGATGCCGGCCGGCGGAGGCGGGATGTTCATGCTCAGGTCCACGCGCCGCTCGAGCTCCGCGCGCGGCGCGGCGATGAAGGTGCCGAGCGGTCCGCGCGCCTCGATCAGCGCGCGCCGCCGCGCCTCGTTGAAGCCGCGCGTCACGGTCGTGAGGTCCACGCCGAGGAGTGCCGCGAGCGAGCGCTGCGCGGGCACGCGCTCGCCCGGCGCCAGCATGCCTTCGGCCACGGCGCGCTCGATAAAGTCGACGAGCCGCAGATAGCGCGGCCCGCTGCCGCCCTGGAGTGCCGAAGCCCATGTCTCGGCCCACTCAGGCGCCGTGTTGTCTGGATCGACGGGATCGTTTCGCGTCATTTTGTCGCGGATGTATGCATGATGTCTTACTCTAGCATGCGGACACGAAGCGCGTAAATCCATACATATAGGCTATGTATGGCTATCTGGGCGGCGGTGTCTGGCTGCTGCCATGGCAGCGATGTGAGCATCGTATGGATGGGTTTGCGCGACAAGTCAACCATGGAACCCGACATGCGCACCTTCCACACACGAAGAGGATCGGCCATCGAAGCCGGCCCGCCGTTTCCTCAACCCGAGCGCTCAGGCTCATCCCCACCGCGCACGCGCCGCACTGGCGCGACGCTTGCGCTCTGTGCCGTGCTCGCGCTGCTCGGCGGCTGCAGCTCCGTGCTGCTCGACCCGAAAGGCGACATCGGCGTGCAGGAGAAGAACCTCATCCTGATCGCGCTCGGCCTGATGCTGCTCGTGGTGATCCCCGTGATCGCGCTCACGCTCTGGTTCGCGTGGCGCTATCGCGCGACCAACACGCGCGCGACCTACGCGCCGAAGTGGGCGCATTCGACCGCGATCGAAGTCGTCGTGTGGTCGATTCCCTGTGTGATCGTGCTCACGCTCGGCGTGCTGATCTGGCGCACGACGCACGCGCTCGATCCATACCGGCCGATCGAATCGCAGCAAAAGCCCATTCGTGTGGACGTGGTCGCGCTGAACTGGAAGTGGCTCTTCATCTACCCCGATTACGGCGTGGCTTCGGTGAACCAGCTCGCGATTCCGGTCGACACGCCCGTGTCGTTCCGCCTGACCGCCGACTCGCTGATGAACTCGTTCTTCATCCCGCAGCTCGGCAGCCAGGTCTATGCGATGTCGGGCATGCAGACACAACTGCATCTGATCGCGAACCATCCCGGCACTTACGCGGGCCGCTCGGCGGCATTCAGCGGACCGGGCTTCTCGGACATGCATTTCGACACGCTCGCCACGAGCCGTGCCGACTTCGACGCCTGGATCGCGCGCGCGCAAGCCTCGCCCGCGGTGCTGAGCCGCGGCGCCTACGCGCGGCTCGCGCAGCCGGGCGAGAAGACGCCCGTCACTTTCTATTCGAACGTCGCGCCGGGCCTCTTCGATGGCGTGGTCGGCCAGTACATGCGCGACGTTCACGGCAATCCGATCTGCGGCACGGGCGTGGGCGTGAATAATCCGGCGCTCACCCTCGCTCGTCCCGCCACCCTGGCAGCGGAGTAAACACACATGTTCGGAAAACTCACGCTCGATGCAGTTCCCTGGCACGAGCCGATCATCATGGGCACGGGCGCCGTCGTGGCGCTCGGCGGCCTGGCCTTGCTCGCCGCGATCACCCTCGCGGGGAAGTGGGGCTACCTGTGGCGCGAGTGGATCACCTCGGTGGACCACAAGCGCATCGGCATCATGTACATCGTGCTCGCGATCGTCATGCTGCTGCGCGGCTTCGCCGACGCGATCATGATGCGCGCGCAGCAGGCCGTTGCCTTCAACGACGCGGCGGGCTATCTGCCGCCGCATCACTACGACCAGATCTTCACGGCGCACGGCGTCATCATGATCTTCTTCGTGGCCACGCCGCTCATTCTCGGGCTCATGAACGTGGTCGTGCCGCTGCAGATCGGCGCGCGCGACGTGGCGTATCCGTTCGTGAACTCGCTCTCCTACTGGCTCTCGGTGGTGGGCGCGGTGCTGGTGATGGTCTCGATGTTCGTCGGCGACTTCGCCGCGACGGGCTGGGTTGCGTATCCGCCGCTCTCGGAGCTGGGCTACAGCCCGACCGTCGGTATGGACTACTACATATGGTCGCTGCAGCTCTCCGGGCTCGGCACCACGCTCTCGGGCATCAACTTCATCGTGACCATCCTGCGCATGCGCGCGCCCGGCATGGACCTCATGAAGATGCCGGTGTTCGTGTGGACGGCGCTCATCACCAACATCCTGATCGTCGCGGTGTTCCCGGTGCTCACCGGCACGCTCGCGCTGCTCACGATGGACCGCTATCTCGACATGCATTTCTTCACGAACGAGCTCGGCGGCAACGCGATGATGTACATCAACCTGATCTGGGTGTGGGGCCACCCCGAGGTCTACATCCTGATCCTGCCGGCGTTCGGCGCGTTCTCGGAGATCATCGCGACGTTCTCGGGCAAGCCGCTGTTCGGCTACAAGTCGATGGTGTACGCGACGGCCTCGATCGGCATTCTGTCGTTCTTCGTGTGGCTGCATCACTTCTTCACGATGGGCTCGGGCGCGAACGTCAATGCGTTCTTCGGCATCATGACCACGATCATTTCGATCCCGACCGGCGTGAAGCTGTTCAACTGGCTCTTCACGATGTACCGCGGCCGCATCCGCTATCACAGCGCGACGCTGTGGACCATCGGCTTCATGGTGACCTTCGCCGTGGGCGGCATGACCGGCGTGCTGCTCGCCGTGCCGGGCGCGGACTTCGTGCTGCACAACTCGCTGTTCCTCGTCGCGCACTTCCATAACGTGATCATCGGCGGCGTGGTGTTCGGCTGTCTCGCGGGCGTGAGCTTCTGGTTCCCCAAGGTGTTCGGCTTCACGCTCAACGAGTTCTGGGGCAAGGTGTCGTTCTGGTGCTGGCTGATTGGCTATTGGCTCGCGTTCACGCCGCTCTACATCCTCGGCTTCGAAGGCATGACGCGCCGCATGAATCACTACGCGGTGCCCGGCTGGCATCCGTGGCTCGTGGTGGCGCTCGTGGGCGCGGTGTTCGTGGGTCTCGGCATCCTCGCCTTTATCGTGCAGCTTTATGTGAGCATTCGCGGGCGCGATGCGAGCCGCGACCTCACCGGCGACCCCTGGGACGGCCGCAGCCTCGAATGGTCGACGGCCTCGCCCGCGCCGTTCTACAACTTCGCCGTGCTGCCGGAGATCACCTCGATGGAGCAGCACTGGGACAACAAGGAAGCGGGCCGCGCGTATGTGCAGCCGCGCGCCTACGAAGACATCCACATGCCGCGCAACACGGGCGCGGGCTTCATCATCGCCGCGTTCAGCCTGCTGTTCGGCTTTGCCGCCGTGTGGCACATGTGGCCGTTCGCGGCGGTGGGGCTGGTCGGCATGATCGCCACGTTCATCGTGCGCAGCTACGACCAGGACGTCGATTACTGGGTGCCGGCCGCGGAGGTGGCGCGCATCGAGAACGCGCGCTTCAAACAGCTCGGACTCGCACGCTTCGAACAAGCCGGGCAAGTTGAACAACTCAAGGAGATGGCCTGAACCATGGCTCACGCTGCTACCACTCACGCCCATGGGCACGGCCACGATCACGGTCATGATGAACACGACAGCGGCTCCAAAACCACGCTAGGGTTCTGGATCTATCTGATGAGCGACTGCCTCATCTTCGCGACGCTGTTCGCCACGTTCGGTGTGCTCGCGAATGCGACGGCAGGCGGCCCGGGCGCCAGGCAGCTCTTCGAGTTGCCTTACGTTCTGGGCGAAACGCTGCTGCTGCTCGCGAGCAGCGTCACGTTCGGCATGGCGATGCTGAGCCTCCACGCGCAGCGCCGTGCGCAGGTGATCGTGTGGCTCGCGATCACGTTCGCGTTCGGCGCGGGCTTCGTCGGCATGGAGGTGAACGAGTTCGCGAAGCTCATCGCCGATGGCGCGGGCCCGCATACGAGCGCGTATCTTTCGGCGTACTTCACGCTGGTCGGCACCCACGGCCTGCACGTCACGGCCGGTCTGCTGTGGATCGCGATCATGATGCATCAAACCTGGAAGTTCGGCCTCAACGGCGCGATCCGACGCCGTCTCGCGTGCCTGAGCCTGTTCTGGCACTTCCTGGATCTCGTGTGGATCTGCGTTTTCACCTTTGTTTATCTGCGAGGCATGCTGTGAGTCCAACCAACCTTACGCATTCGAGCGGCCACGACAATTCGCACGGCAGTCTCAAGAGCTACATGATCGGCACGATACTCTCGCTCGTGCTCACGCTCGCGTCGTTCGGCGTGGTGATGCTGCATGCGGTGCCGCCCGGGACCGGGCTCGCGGCCATCGTCGTGCTGTGCGTCGCTCAGCTCGTCGTGCAGCTCGTGTATTTCCTGCATATCGGCGCCTCGCGCAGCCAGCGCGCGAACACCGGCATCTTCGTGTGCACGGCGTTCCTGATCGCGGTGATCGTCGGGCTGTCGCTGTGGGTCATGCACAACGCGAACGTCAACATGATGCCCACGCAAATGAGCATCGAACGCGCGATGGCGCGCGACTGATCCCGTGCACTGAGGCTCGGCCGCACCAGGCCGGCCGGCAACGCGCAGCGCGCGTTGCCGGCATTGGCCCCGGAGCCACCCATCAGCCACTCAAGCCGCCGAGAGAACCCTTGCCTGCCTGCGCATGCCGGCGAAGACCGCCTCGGCCACGTCGAGCGGAAAGTCGCCGGAAAGCTGCGCAGCGACTTCGCCGATCACGCGCTCGGTGTCTCCAGCCACCGATGCCATCATGGCCTCGACCTGCTCGACGGCAAACCCCACGCGCTGCCCCTGGGCGATCCAGTGGCGCGGCAGGATCTGCGCGATGCGGTAGTGCGCGTTGCGTCCGCGCACGGCCATCGCGAGGCTCGCGCGCTGCGCGGGAAGCTGATTGCGCCCGCGCCCGATGATCGGATGCGCCGAGAGCACGTCGTAGAGCGGCGTGGTGGCATACCGGCTGCCGGGATGATGCGCGATGCTGAAGTTCTTGGCATGGCCATCGGTTGCGGCGAGCAGCCAGAAAATCAGTTGGGCCATGAAAAAATGGCGCCGGTCGTCTGCCTGGCGCGAGGAGCCCCCGAGCACGGCCATGACGCTCTCGATGCCGGGGCCGCCGTCGGCTTCGTACTTGTGCAGGCCCGGCGTACCCGTGGCCTGGCACAGGTCCTCCTGCGGCAGGCGCACGATCCAGCGGCCGTTGCGCGCCATGCGCCGGTCGAAGCGCTCCACCACGAGCGCCTTGGTGTCTTCGAATTGTGCGATCTCGCAGGGCGCGATCGGCAGACCGAAAGCGGCGACGATCTTCGCGCAGAGCCATTCGTTCTCGACCGAGGTGCGCATGTCGGCGCGCATGTTGCCGACGAGGCCGAGCGGCAGCTTCAGAATGTGTGTGGTGGGCGTGCTCCCCACGGGCAGCAGCCAGCGGCCGCCGTGCCAGAGCAGGGCGGTCTTTTCCTGCGCGCCGGCAATCGAGAGGCGCAGGTCGTCCACGCTCTCGTGCTCGGCAAACGGCGGTGCGGAGGTGGTGTCGCGCAAGAGCCGCGCAATGGCGGCTTCGGATAGCGGCTTGCCTTCGATACTTTCGAGTCCGACCGGCTCCTCGCCGGCCGGCAGCAGTTGCAGCGCGCCCACACAGTCGCGCCCGAGCACGGCGAGAAGCTCGAAAGGCGTGGTGCCGCCCGTGCGGTAGCGGGCCGCAATGCGGCGCCGGATCCGCTCGCTGTCGGGTAGCAGGTTGTCGAAGTAATCGGTGACGACGGCGCCGCGCAACGGCTGATTGCCGGGCGTGAAGGGCAGCGAAAGCGACAGCGGCCGGCCTTGCTCGTCTTCCGTCCAGCTTTCGAAATACGCAAGACGCTCCACGCCGCGCGCAATCTCCCAGTAGCCAACGGGCAGGCCGTTCATCCACAAGTCGAGACGGTTCGTCTGGCGGGCGCGCGCCATCACCAGTCCTCCCGCTTGCCCGGCTTCGCGCGGATCTTGGGCGCCGTGCTCTTGCCGGTGGCAGAGGAGGTGACGCGCTTTGCGGCGCGATTGGGTGCTGTTTTGGGTGCTGTTTTGGGTGCTGTTTTGGGTGCTGTTTTGGGTGCTGCTTTAGGTGCTGCTGTGGGTGCCTGTTTGGGCGCAGCACGCTTTTTCGCGGCGGCGCTGCGCGTGGCAGGCGCGGCCGCTGCCTTGCGCTTGGGCGGGTTGGCCGGCGCGCCGCGTGCCTTGTCCCCAACGGGGCGGCTTCCCGGGCCTTTGCTCTTCACAGGGCCAGCCGGGGCCGCGGCACTTTTGGCCCGGTTGCCGCGCGCGGTGCTCATCGGGGGGGAAGCCGCCCAGGACAGGCGCATTTCGACCGCGAACAGCCGCAGAACGCGAAACAGCCGGTCGACGCTTGCGGACTCGGGGTGCGCTTCGAAGGCGGCATAGCTTTGCTGGGAAATGCCGAGGCGCTGCGCCACCTTTTCCTGGGTGAGGCCGGCTTGCTTGCGGAATCCCAGCAGCATGGGGCGCAGCTGGCTGACGGTCTTGAGCGAGTAGTCCACGCGAGGCTCCTGCCGCGGTGACGTGGCGAAGGGAAAGGGCGACTCACAGTCTATAGACTGTAAATGCAAAATACAACCTTAAAGCTGTAAATGCAAAATACAGCCTATAGCTTGTATAAACGGATTACAGCTCTCAGGCTGTTTGTGTGGATTACAGCCATCGGGCTGCAGATGCGGCATGTGGGGATTCACTGCGAGGTGTCTGCCCTGTGGCAAACCATTTGAAAAATGAATGATGGACATTCCAACATTTAATTTGCCGATAACGCCGCCGTCCGATATGGTGTTGACATCTATCCCTCATAGGCCCACGCCGCGCAGCGAGCGCAACGCAGACCGGAACGCGTTGAGTGGGTCCTGATTTGCCGAGACACAGTCATGTTCGATCGCGTATTCGTCAACGCCGTGGGCGCTGACGGCCAGTCCCTGAATCTCACCGTACGCGACGGACGCCTGGTCACCCTCGGCACCGGGCGCCCCGAGACCGGCGGCGCCGAAGTCATCGACCTCCAGGGGCACCTCGTGCTGCCGGGCTTCGTCGACGGCCACATCCACCTCGACAAGAGCTTCGTCGGCGACCGCTGGCGCCCCCATCGCGTCGCGGCGACGCTGCGCGAGCGCCTCGCCGACGAAAAAGCAGCACTGGCCAGCGCGGCGCCCATTGCCGCGCGCGCCGACGCGCTGATCCGCCAGGCGGCCTCGTTCGGCACCATGGCCATGCGCAGCCATGTCGACGTGGACGCCACGACCGGCCTGACCCACCTCCACGCCGTGCTGGAAGCGCGCGAAAAATGGCGCGGCATCATGGACATCGAGCTGGTTGCCTTCCCGCAGGCCGGCGTCGTGTCGTGCCCCGGCACCGCCGAGGTGCTCGACGCGGCCGCGCGCGAAGGCGCCGACGTCGTGGGCGGCATCGACCCGACCACGCTCGACGGCGATGCCGAGGGCCAACTCGATATCGTCTTCGGCATTGCGCAAAAGCGCGGTGTCAAGATCGACATTCATCTGCACGAACCCGGCGAGCAAGGCACCGAGCAGCTGCATCGCATCGCGGCACGCACTCAGGCAGCCGGCCTGCAGGGCCGGGTGGCCGTGAGCCACGCCTATGCGCTCGGCGACGTCGGTCCGGACGCGGTGGCGCGCATCGCCGACGCGCTTGCCGCGGCCGGCGTGTCGATCATGACGAATGCCCCCGGCGACCGCGCCTTTCCGCCGATTCTCCAGCTGCGCGCGGCCGGCGTGCGCGTGTTCAGCGGCAACGACAACATTCAGGACGCCTGGTGGCCGTACGGCAACGGCGACATGCTGCAGCGCGCCATGCTGCTCGGCTACCGCTCCGGCTTCTATACCGACGAAGCGCTGCTGGTCGCGCTGGACATGGCGACCGAAGCCGGCGCGGCCGTGATCGGCAAGCGCGACTACGGCCTGAAGCCGGGTAACGAGGCCTCGTTCCTGATCTTCAAGGCACCGAACGCAGCGGCTGCCGTTGCGGCCGCGCCCGCCGAACGCGTCATCGTTCGCCGCGGGCAATTCTGGGGCGACACCGCCCGCATGAGCTTCGAACCCGCGCTGGCCGCATCCGGGCAGCGCGGCTAACTATCCCGAGCGCCTTCGCGCGCGCGATGTCCGCGCGCGGCCTCGCCTTTGAAGTTGTGACATCAAATCCTCACGGAGCGTCAAGCATGTCATCCAGTTCTTACTATGCGCCGAAAGGTGGCCATCCGGCCCAGACCGAATTGCTGACCGATCGCGCAATGTTCACCGAAGCGTATGCGGTCATTCCGAAAGGCGTCATTCGCGACATCGTCACGAGCTACCTGCCGTTCTGGGACAAGACCCGCCTGTGGGTGCTCGCGCGTCCGCTGACCGGCTTCGCCGAAACGTTCTCGCAGTACATCGTGGAAGTGAGCCCGGGCGGCGGCAGCGATCGTCCCGAACTCGACGATCTCGCTGAAGGCGTGATCTTCGTGGTCGACGGCGAGCTCGAGCTCAAGCTCAACGGCGTCGAGCACAAGCTCGTGCCGGGCGGCTACGCTTTCATTCCGCCGCGCACGAACTGGACGCTGCACAACCGCAGCGGCAACATCGCAAGCTTCCACTGGCTGCGCAAGCACTACGAAGCGGTTGACGGCGTGCCGATGCCCGAAGCGTTCGTCACGAACGAGCAGGACATCGAGCCGATCCCGATGCCCGGCACCGAAGGCCGTTGGGTCACGACGCGATTCGTCGACATGAGCGACATGCGCCACGACATGCACGTGAACATCGTCACGTTCGAGCCGGGCGGCGTGATTCCGTTCGCGGAAACGCACGTGATGGAGCACGGCCTCTATGTGCTCGAAGGCAAGGCCGTCTACCGCCTGAACCAGGATTGGGTGGAAGTCGAAGCCGGCGACTTCATGTGGCTGCGCGCGTTCTGCCCGCAGGCCTGCTATGCGGGCGGACCGTCGCGCTTCCGTTACCTGCTGTACAAGGATGTGAACCGCACGGTGAAGCTCACGCTCGGCCAACAGCCGAAGCGCACGGCTTAATAGCGGCTACCCCGCCACAGCGTCGCCGGCATTTCCAGCAGGTGACGCAGGCCGCTGCGCTCGAGCATGCGCTGCGCAGCGGCCTCTACCCGTTCCAGAATCTGCGCTTCATCCACCGACAGCACGCGGTAGTCCTCCATCAGGATCCGGCCGCCCACCATCGTCATGCACACGTCCGCGGCATTCGCGAAGCACGTGACGCGATAGACAGGCATGTTCATCGGCATCAGATGCGGCTTGAACAGGTCGACGAGGATGATGTCGGCCAGCTTGCCCGCCTCGAGCGAACCGATTTCCCCATTGAGCGACAACGCCTTCGCAGCGTCGATCGTGACCATCTCCAGCACCTTGCCATGCGGCAGCACGTCCGGATCGCGGAAGTGCCGACGGTGGTAGTGCATGCACTGCCACATGTGGCGGAACATGTCGTAGCCACGGTCGGGCGCGGCGGCGTCCGAGCCGATCGCCACCGTGACGCCCGCATCGATCAGCTCCGGCACGGGGCAGCGCCCGATGATCGACATGATCGCGCTCGGGTTGTGCACGATCGAGGCGCCCGATTCCACGCATGCGGCAATGTCCGCTTCGGTGAGGTCGATCGCGTGGGACATGAACGACTTCGCATTCATGAGCCCCAGCTCGCGGTGCGCGAACGCCAGCGTGCCGGCACGATGACCGTCCTGCGTGAAGCTCAGCGCGCGCGACTGCGCCAGCGCCATGTAGCGGGCCGCCTCGTGGCGCGCCACGTCTTCCCATTGCGCCTGCGCCGGGTAATGCTGCGGCGCAAAGACGGGCAGTGTCAGCGCGATATGGATACGCCCGTTTGCGTCGCCGTGGCAGGTGTCGACGATCGCTTTGCACACTTCGTACATCTGATCGAAATCGACGTCGCGCGTCGTGCTGCCGTTTGAATCGTGGCGCGTATAGGCACGGGGCGAGGGGGGCCGCGAAGGACCGACCGCGACCATCGAACGCGTGCCCGTTTTCACCACGGCGTCGCAATGGCGCCGCGCGTAGACGGGATCGTCCACACGCATGATCGAATCGCCGCCGCCGAGCAGCGAGACGCCCGTCGTCACGCCGGCCTTCAGGCGTTCGAGCGCGGCGAGATGCGATTCCGTCTCCCAGAAGTCTTCGTCCGATGCCTGCGTATAGATGGCCTCGCAGGCGTCGGTCCACGCGTCGCCATCCGCGCCGCCGATGGTGCGCAGCATCGCGTGGCCCGCGTGCGCGTGCGCGTCGATGAAGCCCGGCAGCACGGCTTTGCGGCGCGCGTCGATCGTACGTTATGCAGAATACTTTGCGTTGAGCTCGTCTGTCTTGCCGACCGCGACGATGCGATCGCCCTTGACCGCTACCGCGCCGTCGTCGATCACGCGGCGCGCAGGGTCGAGCGTGATCACGCAGCCGTGCGCGATCAGCACGTCAACGCGTTCCCGATTGTCCATGTCCATGCTCTTTCGTATGCTTTTTCGTGAGTCAGCCGGCACGTTACAGGCCGTGAGTGAGCACGCCATCACGCGCGACGATGCGCCCGTTCGCCACCACCAGCTTGCGCGCCGGCCGCGCGACCACCGCGTGCGCGACCGTTTGGGCGTCCACCAGCACGAGGTCGGCGCGCGCGCCGGCCCGCAGGCCGTAATCGGCGAAGCCGCAGCCGCTCGCGGCCGCCGCGCTCACACAATCGAACGCGACCGCCAGATCATCGTCGCGCCGCAGGTCGTAGCGCATGCCGATCAGCATCGCGCGCTCGAGCATGTCCGGCACGCCGTAAGGCGACCACGTATCGCGTATGCCGTCGTTGCCGCCGAAGATCGTGATGCCCAGCTCGCGGCAGCGCTTGAGCGGCGGCACGGTGCGCGAGGGCGGAGCGCTCGTCAGCAGCGCCACGCGCAGGCGCGCGACGCGCTCGAGCAGCGCCGTGGGTTCGGGCAGCGCGCCCAGGCAGAAGGCATGGCTCACCACGACCCGTCCCTGCATGCCCATGGCTTCGACGCGATCGAGCAGCAGCTTCAGCGTGAACGCGCCAATCTCGCCCGGTTCGTGCAGATGGATGTCGATGGGTTTGCCATGACGCTCGGCCAGCGCGAAGGTGGCGTCGAGCGACCCCACCGGATCGCCGTCGATCAAGGCGGGATCGAGCGCGCCGAGCACGTCTGCGCCGGCGGCGAGCGCGTTGCCGAGCAGTTCGTCGGTGCCGGGACGAATCAGCATGCCCGACTGCGGAAAGGCGACGATCTGCATGTCGAGCACATCGGCCAGCGTGTCGCGCGTGTCGAGCACGCCTTCGAGGTAGCGCAGGCCCGCATCGGTGTCCACGTCGACGTGCGTGCGCAAGCGCGTCGTGCCGGCTGCCAGGAACGCGCGCGACAGCGCGAGCGATTGCTCGCCGGCATCGTGCCCGCCGTTTTTGCGAAATTCACGTTCGTTCGCGATGCGGTCGGTGAGATTCGGTCCGACTTCGTTGACATACCAGTCGCGGCCCCAATGAGTCTTGTCGAGGTGCGTGTGCCCTTCGACGAAGCCCGGCAGCAGCAGCGCGCCGCCGCCGTCTTCGACGATGGCATCGGGCGGCGCCGCTACGTTCGGACCGATCGCTTCGATGCGCGCGCCGACGACCGAGACGGACACCGGCTGGCCATGATGACCATCGGGCAAACGAACATTGGAAAGCAGGAGAGGGCGGTTAGCAGAAGTCATGCCGATTCCACGGTAGTGGCCATGGGGCCTCGCAGTGCGCGTTGCGCGGCGCTGATGAGGACGAACACCAGCGCATTGGCGAACAACGCGACGAGGCCCGTGTTAATGGAAGTGAAAGCGAGCGGCGCGCCGGGGAAAACCGAGGCGAGCGTCATGCCTCGCCAGTTTGCCAGCGCGAGCACGATCGCGCCTGCGAAGATGCCGCCGAACGCGGCTTCACGCGTGCCGAATGGGCGCTTCAGGAAGCTCGAGGCGAGCATCGGCACGAGCTGCGTAAGCAGGCTCGACGAGAAGATCGCGAGCGAGACGAAGGTTGCGCCGCCGCGCAGCACGAAGTACACGACGACGAGCGTGAAGAGGGGCAGCGCGATGCGCGCGACGCGGGCGACCTGGCGGTCGCTCGCCTGCGGGGCGAAGCCTTCGCGATAGATGTTGCGGGCGATCGTCGTCGACGCATTGAGCATGATGAGCGAGCCCGGCACGAGTGCGGTGAGCAGGCCCGCACCGCCGACGATGCCGACGAACCACGACGGGAAGGTCTGCTTGACGAGCCGCAGCAGCGCGAGATCGGTCTGCGCGCCTTCGAGCCCGTGCACAGTCAGGACTGCCGCGAATCCCACCATGAACAGGAAGGCGATCAGCACCTGATAGATGGGCATCAGCACGGTGTTCTTGCGCAGCGCAGCGGCGTCGCGCGCGACGTAGGTCGCGGTGAATCCATGCGGATAGAGGTAATAGCCGAGCGACGTGAGCAGCAGCGTCGAGTTGTACCAGCTCAGGTTGTAGCCGTGCTCGGGCATGCGCAGCAGCTCGGGATGCACGGCGTTGATGCGCGCGAACATCTCGCCGTAGCCGCCGAAATAATGGATCGGCAAATACGTGCCGAGGAAGATCGCGAGGGCAAGAATCAGCACGTCCTTGAAGATCGCGATGCTCGCCGAGCCGTGAATGCCGGAGACGCTCATGTAGAGCACCATCAGCGTCGCGCTGATCCAGATAGCGGTGTTCTCCGCAATCAGGCCATACGACATCTCGGAGACGATAATGCCGAGTCCGCGCAACTGGATGATCAGCAGCGACACCATCGCGAAGACGGCCACGACCGAGACCAGCACGCCGACCGCGCGGCTTTCGTACTTTGCCGCGAAATAATCGGCGAACGAGACGAGCCCGCGCTCCTTCGCAAAGCGCCAGATGGCGGGCAGCATCCAGTAGCCGAACATATAGGCCAGACAGCCATATGAAAGGATGTAGAACGCGGGCACACCCTTGCTGTAGGTCCAGCCGCTCGCGCCGAGAAACGTGAACGTCGAAAAAGCCTCGCCGGCCATCAGCAGGAACGTGAGGAGCGAGCCGAAGCCACGGCCGCCGACGGCCCACTGCTCGAGGCTCAGCTTTTTGCCGCGCCGCGCGCGCAGCCCGATGAAGAGCGAGAAAAGCGCGAACAGGACAATGATGATGAGCGCCGGATTCATTGTTCGCCTCCCGTCTGCTCGCGCGCGCGCGCGGCTTCGTCGCGGCTGTCGAGGCAATAGATGAAGGCGAGGATGGCGGCCGTCCCCGCCATCCAGATCAAGTTCCAGACCAGCAGGAAGGGCACGCCGAACAGCATCGGTATATGGGTTGCGAGCGAGCCGCCCGAATAAATGCCAACGAAAGGCAGCGCGGCCAGCAGAACGCGAAGGTTCACTGCCGATTTCGTGCGCGCTGGCCTGCTCAACTGCGTTTGCGCCATTCCTGTCTCCAGACTGCTATATGTATGTACTGATCGCGGCATTCAGCCGGATCGAAACGTTCAAATGTTAGCGATTGCGCACGCCATTCAAAAGTTAAATGTTTGAATGCACATCAGTGAAAAATCGAATATGTCCGGGATACCCTCGGGGCGTTGCGCGGCGCCGCCGCTGCGCAGGAAACGCGGGACAGGGCGGCACACGATTGCCAGCCACGGTGCCGCGTGATAGAAGGCGGTATCTCATTCGAAAATCAAATGGTCCGATGAAAAACACCATCAGAGGGCATCGGCCGCTATTCGATCTGGACTTGCTCAAAGCGATCGTCATGGTGGCGGACTGCGGCACGTTCACGGCGGCATCGGCGCGGCTGCATTCGACGCAGTCGACGGTGAGCCAGAAAGTGAAGCGTCTGGAGGACATGGCGGGGCACAAGCTGCTCGAGCGCGGCGCCCGCGACGTGCGTCCGACCGATGCGGGCGAGACGCTGCTGGCCTACGCGCGGCGGATGCTGGCGCTCAACGACGAGATGATCGAGTCGTTGGCGGGGGCGGCCGTGGGCTTGACGGTGCGCCTGGGTGTGCCGGAGGACTTCGTCGGCGGGCCGACCACCCATATGCTCGCGGCGTTCAATCGCAAGCATCCGCAGGTGAAGCTCGAAGTCACGAGCGGCCTGAGCCGCGACATCGCCAGCAGCTACGACCGCGGCGACCTCGACCTCGCGCTCGTGAAGCACCGGCGCAACAGCCGCGAGGCGGTGGCCAGCTGGCCCGAGCAACTGCGCTGGATCGACAGCGCGAAGAATCCGTCGTTTCAGCTCGACCCGATACCGCTGGTTGCGTTCCCGCCGCGCGGCCTCTATCGCGACGACATGACGAACGCGATCGAAGGGCTCGGGCGCCGCTGGCGCCTGAGCTTCATCAGCTCGAGTCTGAGCGGCATCCAGGCAGCCGTGGCCGACGGGCTCGGCATCAGCCTGCTGCCGGCGCGCTCGGTCACGGCCGACCACGTCGTGCTCACGCAGAAGAGCGGGCTGCCTTCGGTCGAGACCATGGATATCGCGCTGCTGCACCGGCCGACCGCCGACACGGTCGTGAAGGAGCTGGCGCGGGCGATGTCACGGATGATCGGCAAGCCGCGGCGCTGATGGCCCGCCATTTGCCGAGTCACGATTCCCGGCGCCGCGCACGAATGTGCCGCGCGGCGCAGTTTTTGTTCTCTAACCGGAGCTGATGCCATGCCGCGCTTCGCCGCGAATCTCAGCATGATGTACAACGAGCACCCGTTCCTCGACCGCTTCGCCGCTTCCGCTCGTGACGGCTTTCGCGCAGTCGAGTACCTCTTTCCGTATGAGCACCCGGCTGCCGGAATACGCTCGCGCCTCGACGCCAGCGGCCTCGTGCAGGCGCTCTTCAATGCGCCGCCCGGCGACTGGGCCGCGGGCGAACGCGGGATGGCCGCGTTGCCCGGCCGCGAAGACGAGTTCCGCCGCTCGATCGAGACCGCGCTCGACTACGCGCGCACGATCGGCAACGACAAGCTGCACGTGATGGCGGGCTTGATCCGCGCGGACGGCGATCGCGCGCGGCACCGCGAGACCTATTTGCGCAATCTCGCGTGGGCGGCTGAAGCCGCGCGCGGCGACGGCATCCAGATCCTGGTCGAGCCGATCAATCAGCGCGACATGCCCGGATACTTCCTCAGCCGCCAGGACGACGCCCAGGCCATCTGCCGCGAAGTGGGCGCGCCGAACCTGCGCGTGCAGTTCGACTGCTACCACTGCCAGATCGTCGAAGGGGACCTCGCGATGAAGCTCAAACGCGACATCGCCGGCATCGGCCATATCCAGATTGCGGGCGTGCCGGAACGGCACGAGCCGGATCTGGGCGAACTCAACTATCCGTATCTGTTTGAGCTGATCGATTCGCTTGGCTATGACGGCTGGATCGGCTGCGAATACCGGCCGAAGGCGGCCACCTCCGATGGGCTGGGCTGGCTGCGTCCGTACCTGCAAACGCAGCAACCGCAGTGATCGACTTTGCCTCGAGACGGCATGTAAAGCGCGCGGGTCAGCGCAAGAGAATCAGGTGCGGCACGGCATCGGCGCCGCACCAGACGATCGCGTTCTGCCCGTGCTTTTCGCCTAACGCCTTCGCGGCGTCGAGCGTCACGCCCAACACGAGAAAGCTGGCTTCGCCGGGCCACTGATTCGACGGATGTTGTCCGACGCCCTCGATGCAGGCGAGGCCGAGCACCTCGAGTTCACGCGCGAGCGCCACTTGCCGGGCAGCATTGGCTTGGGGGTCGAGGCGCTGACTGAACGGATTGCAGGCGGTAATGAACGCGCTACAGTCAACATGGCGGGCGTCATGCAGTGTGGCAAGCGCCGGATTGAATTGACCGATCTGCAGCGTTACCGGCATCTCGCCCAATACCTCGTAGTGCGTCTCGAGGTACGTCTGGATCGTGTCGCGCGCAATGCTTGAATCTGAAACCACAAAAACCTCCGTCTATTGCGACCCGCCTTGCCCGAGAAGGCTCTCAAGAATACGCAGCAGGTGCCCTCAAGCGCAGCGCATTGGCTGCAGGCCCCATCGCTCGGCGGCCATCCCTCAGGGCATGGTGGCGACTGCAAGGATCGCTTTCACCGCCTCGTCCTCGATGCCCTTGATATCCGAAGGGAATCGGTTGCGCTGAGGGATCAATACCAGTAGTCCTTCAATTTGCCCCGTTATGAGCGCGGCCCGGCGCGCCAGCACGAGCGGTGGCAGTTGAGGGTTCACGTCGGCAACGAATCCACTAATCATGCGGCGCTGGAACATGTACCCTTCCTCCATACTCTTGCGTGCGAATTCCTGCGTTTGAGCCAGCGCCCAAAAATTCACAAAGAGGCCTTGGGTTCGAGGTTGTTTGCCGTCTTCAATCAGCAAGCGGACAAGCTTCTCCAGTCGCGCTTCGGGGGACAGCGACGAGTCGGTGCGAAGGCTGTCATAGTTCCTCGAATACTCCGCGATGGTCTCGGTAATGATCGCCGCAAACAGGTCTTCGCGGGTGGGGAAGTAATGCTGCAAATTGGATAGCGCCAGACCCGCATTGGCGGCCACCTTGCGCATGCTTAGCCCGCCGTAGCCCTCGGCCACGAAAATCTCGATCGCGCTGGCAAGGATGCGAGCGACGGTGTTGCGGCCGCGCCCCGTGAGCGAACGACTCGTGTCGCCGGTTTGAGGTTCCACAGGCGCGTCCAGGCGTCGATCGGCCAGTGCATCCTGGTGGCCATTTTTCTTGCCACTTTCGTCTGTCGTCGGTTTCGCGGCCATGAGGTTAGCTTCCCAAGTCGAGCAGTGAGCATCATGCTCAAGCTTGTAGTGATGCATTGTCGGTCAGATGACCTCATTCTGGCAAGCGGCTGCATTGCGTTCCGGGCACCCAAAAGGTCATCTGCACGCCCCCGTTTTGCCGAAGAAAGCTCAATCTTAGGTCGCAAGACCTAGATAATCGAATCTGGAGGTGTGGCAGGAAAGCTGATGCTCCGAGCCGCTCGCTCAAGGATTTATTGAGCTTCAGGCAGTACCTTCACATTGTCTTTAACCAACAAATTCAAGTGTTTATACCGCTCCCCGAGATACCGGGCGCTACGCCATCGCAACGAGATGAGGGTTTAACCTTAGTTGCGGCCCAAAACGCCGATGTGTATAACGCCAACTAGGTCAAATGACATAGTTACGGTGAATGAGATGAAAGAAGATCAGTCGGTAAAAGTAGGGCGGCGTACCTTCATGCGGGGCGCAGGATCCGCGCTGGCAGCGACCGCTTTGGCCAGCTCGGCCCTGGCGAAAGGCGGGCGCGCGTTGGCCGCCGAGCGCCCGTCGCTCCCGGGGCCGGAGTCGAAGTCCGTCGCATCGGGTGCGCAATATGACGTGATCGTTATCGGCGGAGGATTTGCTGGCCTCACCGCCGCGCGCGATTGCGCGTTGCGCGGCATGAAAACGCTGTTAGTGGAGGCACGTGCGCGCATCGGCGGCCGGACGTTTACGTCGTCGTTTGGGGGACATCGCCTCGAAATGGGCGGCACCTGGATTCACTGGAGCCAGCCCCATGTCTGGGATGAGATGACGCGGTATGGAATGGGTATCGTCGACGGCCCGGGCGCGAGTCTGGAGCACGTGTCCTGGCTCTCTGGAGGCAAGATCAAGAGCGGCGATGCGGAAAAAGTGTTCCCCATGCTGGCCGATGCCATGGCGAAATTCTGTGACGTCGATGGCTACGGCGGACGACTGGTCTTTCCACGACCGCACGACCCGCTCTTCCACGCAGACGAGGTTCGAAAGTATGACGGCCTGTCTTTGCAGGACCGACTGGCGGCCGTGGGCTTCAAGCAGGAAGTCCATGATCTGATCTCGCCTCAGTTGACCACCCTTTGCCATCGCGATCCCGCATCTGCGGGACTGGCCGATCAACTGAAACTTTGGGCGCTTTCGGAATTCGACTTGGGACTGCTGTTCGAGAGGGTGAACAAATACCGGATCGAGCAAGGGACTTCAGGTTTGGCGAATGCGATGGCCGCGGACGGTGGGGCGGACGTGATGCTTTCCACACCGGTCGCGCGGGTCGAGCAGGCGGGCGGGAAGGTGAGCGTCACCACCGCATCGGGCGCCCACTACTCGGCCGGCGCAGTGATCTGTACCGTTCCGGCGAACGTACTGAAGAGCATCGATTTCAGGCCGGGACTGAATCCGGCCAAGCTGGCTGCGTCCAAAGCCGGGGTCGCGGGGCAGGGGACCAAGTGCTACATCCACATCAAGCAAAAGATCGGCAAATGGATGGGATGTGGCGCATTCCCTAACCCAATCGCGGTGACCTGGACTGAGCAGGAGCGCGACGACGGCACGCTGCTCGTATCGTTCGGTCCTCCGGGACGGTTGGACATCAACGACGAAGAAGCGGTCCAGACGGCGCTTCGGCAGATTCTGCCCGGTGCCGATGTCGTGGCGACGACCGGATATCAATGGACCGCCGATCCCTGGTCCCAGGGCACGTGGTGTTATTACCGGCCCGGTCAACTAACCCGCGATATGGAGCCGTTGCGTCAGCGCGAAGGCGCGGTTTTCTTCGCAAGCGCGGACAGCGCGAGTGGCTGGACCGGCACCATTGATGGCGCCATTGAGCGCGGGACACGCGTGGCCCAGGACGTCAAAGCTTTCCTGAACCGGAAATAAATCATGAATCGCAAGACTTCCATGATTGCGGTGGCATTCACACTCCACGCAATACACGCAAACGCCGCTGCAACGGAAAACTGCTCCCCGACGATTGGGGAACACGTCTTCGAAACGAAGTGCGCCATGTGTCATTCGGTGGATAAAACAAAAGGAACCCTCGTTGGGCCGAATCTTGCTGGCGTGTTCGGTCGAGCCATCGGGAAGCTTCCGGGATTTGCGTATAGCAGCGTACTTGCGCAATCGACCGGCAAATGGGACGAAAAGGAACTCGACGTCTTTCTCAAGTCGCCTTCCGCGGCCAAGCCCGGGACGGCTATGCCGTTCACGGGGATCAAGAACGACGCGGATCGCGCATCGACGATTTGCTACCTGCAACAACAGCGTTGAATCTGCGTTCCATATATCGGCACATTCATCGCCTCCGTTCTTGCCAATAAGAATGCAGATGGAGGTGAGGTGCTTGATCGGCGCCTCCTCATCATATTTTAAATTCGTCATCCTTGATTAATTGCCAATGGAGAAAATTATGACTGTTGTGGAAGACATCGCGCGGGGGCGGGTGCTCGTGGTGCATGCGCATCCGGAGCCCCAATCGTTCACTTCATCGATGTTTCGCGCTGCGCAGGAAGTCTTGCTCGACTCGGGACACGAGGTGCGTACATCGGATCTTTACGCGAAAGGATTCAATCCCGTTGCCAGCTCGGCCGACTTTGAAACGCGCGAGGATCCGGAGTATTTGGTGTACGCAAAAGAGCAGCGAGCGGGACGCATCGGCGGAACGTTGTCGCCCGACATCGAGGAGGAGGTAGAAAGCGTTCTATGGGCGGATCTCGTCGTCCTGAACTTTCCGATCTTCTGGTTCTCGACACCCGCGATCCTGAAGGGCTGGATCGACCGTGTGTTTCTCTCCGGCCAATTTTATGGCGGCATGCGCTTTTACGATCGAGGTGGATTGAAGGGCAAGCGCGCGTGGGTGACCGCGACGCTTGGGGGCCGTCCGCATATGTTCGGGAAGGACGCCGTGCACGATGAAATCGACATCATGCTGACACACCTTCTTCGAGGCACGCTGGCCTATGTGGGATTCGAAGTGCTCGAGCCGTTCTTCGGTTACCACGTGCCCTATATCAGCGAAAAAGAGCGGGCCGAACTTCTGGCGCGATTCGAGCAGGACGTGAGGAACTGGCAAACGCGCCAGACGCTTTCATTCCGTTCGCTCGACGAATTCGATGAGCATCTTTACCCGCTGGCTCCGGAACAGGCGGCAAGAGACCGGTCTAACCGACGCAAACCTTGACGTGTTGTGCCAGCGCACATTTTTCCCGGAATAGACATGCAAACTGATAGAAGCTCGCTCATGGCCATCCGCCTCACTGCCTTAAGCGCCGTCGTTGGCGGCCTTCTGGTTTATGCGACCCTGGGTCTGCTGACGATGGTCACGGGGTCGGACACGGAGATGGTGTTCCGTGGTTCAACGATGCTGGCGCTTCCGGCCCAGACGCGCGACCTGTTCCGCTGGGCCATGCTCACGGACGTGTTTGGATTTTATTTGCCGTTCGTCGCGATAGGTGGAGGCCTTTGGTATGCCTTTCGCGAGAAGGCCGGGGCTTTCGGTCACATGGCAGCCATGGCGCTGGCGTTCTACGTCACCATGGGAGTAGGTGGCGCGGTGGTCCAGTTAGCCGCGATCGACCCGTTGTCGCAGTTGTACGTTGCCGGAGGCTTAGACGAAAAGGCCATCGCTTCGACTTCCTGGGCGACTGTCGTCAATGTTGCGCAGCGAGGCCTCTGGTGGAGCGAAGCGCCGGCCTTTTTTTTCTGGTCCATGATGATCGGCCGACTGCTGAAGCGGGACGAATGGGGTTGCTCGATACTGATACGAGTAACCGGCTCGCTCGCGGGGGTGTACTTCGTGTGCGGGTTCTTTCGCGAACTCGATACTTTCACAAATGGTATCGAAATGGTGGTCGTGGGGCTCCTTCCGTTGTGGATGATTCTGTTCGGCTGGCAATTGCTACGTCGATCGAGAAAGTAGATAGGTTCGAGAATAGAAAACGACAATTCTATTTTTACCTATATTATTTGTATTCCTATATTTTTACTTCTGCCAGATATGAAACGCCGGACCCTATACCGCGTCTGCGTGAAAGCCGGCGCGAATATCTTATGAGCATGTTGGCCTGGCGCAGTAAGGTGTATAGCTCATGCTGCGCCAGCGTCGGTGCATACCGAGGTAGTGGGGTTCCGCACAGGGATATTCCGCTTGCGTGTGGGGATGTCGCGCGGAAATGACCGCATCGAACACGTCGATCATGGATGGCGTATCGCCCTCCCGGTCACGCTGCGCAAAACGCTCGACACCAGTCAGGCGTTGCCCGCCCCCGAAACGCAACTGGCGCTCGCAGTCTCTGTCAAAATATCGGCAGCCGTTCGCCGGTTCCCGCGCACCCCATTGCGGGTTCGTTTGGCTGCCTGTCGCCGCCAACGGCGACGAACACTGCCGAAGACGGCAACTGGAATCCATCCTCCCGGCGAGCGCAGAAAGAACCGTTACAGCAAGCACGAGTATGGAAGAATGGCAGTTCCGGCTCGATATCGCTGACTCGAGCGAAGACCTTTGAGTCGTGTTGCCGGCGCGGCAAAATGGACGGCAAACCCCGGCCCTGAGCCGGGATGCCAATTTGGCATGTTGCAACCTGTGTGAGTAAAGCCATGGTCGCAGTCAGGTACGATGATCTTTCTTTGGCTTTCGATTTCGTCAGCTACGCGGTGACAACGGAGCATAACGCGTATGTCTCGTTCGATACGGGCAAGATTTGTTGGACGTCTGATTCCAGCGACGCGTTCGACGAGGAGCTTCCTGACGACCTTGCATCGTCAGATCGCCACCTTGCGATACGCACAAGAACGAACTCGATCTCGGAAGACGTCTCGCCTTGAGCTTTGTCGCACAGGAGTTGCCTGCGTGTTACGAACAGGTCGAAGGTTTTTTCCGACGGCAAGGGGCTTACGCCCGTTTCAAGGATTTGCTGGAGCGTGAAGGCGTTCTCGATCGCTGGTATTCGTTTGAAGCCGATGCTGTCGAAAGCGCGCTGAGGCAGTGGTGTGCCGAAAACGGGCTTGAGCTTGTTCTGACGTGATGGACACTGTCAGCTTTCGCAACGCCAGGGTATCAGTCGTGCCTCGGTCAGCGCCTGGATAACCTTGAACCGGTCGACTTCGCGCATCGTCATCGTTATCCGTTCTGTTGCTGCTGCCATCGACGCTCCCGAAGCTGGATCTCCAGCGGGCGGCAAGCTTACGATGAACTCGAAGCGGACATTTGAACTTGGCTAAAAGCGGACATTACAACTTAGCCGTTACAATCAAAAACTTCGATAATTTGCATTATGTAAAATAATTGAGCACACCACACCATGCTGCCCACACACCATCCAACGCCACACGACGATCCTCGCGCGGCCCGAACGCTGAAAAACGCTGCACCCGCATGCTGAAGTGAATCAGGCAAATCAGGCGCCGGCCGACATCACCGGCCGGCGCCATCAATACTTTGCATCAGTTCGCCGCCACCGCCACCGGGAAATGCCACTTTCCGTCCAGGATGGCAGCTCGAGGCCGGTAAAGCCGAACCATATAGTTCCATCCGTCGGTGATAGGCAGGCAGTTCGGAATCTTGCCGTCACAACCGCCGAACTGGACGTCAACCGAGCCATCGCTTGCGCGCTTCGCCGTCACGTTGTTCACCGTATAGGCGTCGAGATCGTTCTTTTGGAAGAAACCCTGAGCGTTATACACGCTGATCGACCAGAATCCATCCACCGGCACGTCCTTCGCCCGCAAGTGGTAAATGGTCTTGCCGTCGTTCTTCTCCGGCGTGACATTCAGATAGATCGCGTCCTTGGTCGGATTGCCGCCCCACGCGCTGGCCGTTCCGATCAGATGGCGCACCGGATCCACCTGCCCCTTCGCACCGAACATGCCGCCCAAATCGGGCAGCGTCGAACCCAGCACCCGCAGCGCGTCGCGGACCTTCGCCTGGCTCACCGGATCCCAGTCCGGTATTTCGAATTTTCCGGGACTGGCCTGTTTCACCACAACGGCATCCTGCAGATGGCGCGCCTTCTCCAGGTCAGCCGGATCGTCGGGGTTGACGAGCGTACGCACGGCCATCACCACATAGCGGCTGCCGATTTGCTTGCGGGTAAACGTATAGCTTCCCGGCTGGTAGATGACCTCTGGCGTGTACTCTTCCTCGGTAATGACCTGCATGGCCATGTAGCGGTGAGCCGCTTGAGGCAGCGTGATGGTGAGCGGGCCCGCATCGAGATCGAATACGCCCACGGAGTAAAGCGTGTCGCGGTTCGGGCGGACGACAGGCTGATGATCGATCGGCGCCACGTCGCGATTGTGAGCGAACTTGCCGAATCCGCCCATCTTGACGAAATTCGCGAACGACACATCGCTTTCGGCGCGCGCAAAATTCTCGACGGTAACGGGCACGCGTTCCGCCGTAGTGGACTGGGCGTAAGCGGAAATGGCAGTCAGCATAAGCGCCGCAATTGAGGCTCGGCAAAAAGTGTATCTTTTCATATCGTTGTTCTACATGAAAGTTGATAAATATCCATCACAGCAGCATTCTGGATTGCAGAATAATGAAGTTTTCACTGCCGTGCATAGTCTTCGCTTCATCGCTCATGCCTGCTGCCTCGCCAGTATAATCGGAGCCATGCGTATGCTTGATTCGTTGCTGACGCACCGGGGGGCCACTGCTATCGCCTGAGCGGTCACATTACCCAATCTTCGTTTCACACACCCTTCAGGAAGGAAAGTATGGGATATATACGCGACATTGGCCAGCCTCTCTTGTCATGCATACAGAAATTGCGCCGCCTGAGGCGTCTTGCAACTTGCGCCATTCTGGCCACCTCGATAACCGGATTCATCCAGCCTGCAACAGTCGCCGCAGAAACCCTGTCTGCGGAACAGGTGAGAGCCATTGCCAAAGAGGCCACCGTCTACGGTTTTCCGCTCGTCGACAACTATCGCATTCAGTACTCTTATTTTGCTGACGAGCATGGTCCAAACTTCAAGGCGCCATGGAACTCGATCGCCAACTCGGCGCGCGTGTATACGCCGGAGGACAAGACCATTCAGTCTCCCAACTCCGACACGCCCTACTCGTTCCTCGGTGCCGACCTGCGTACCGAGCCGCTCGTCCTGAGCGTGCCCCCGGTGGACAAAGGGCGATACTACGCAGTTCAGTTCATCGACTTGTACACGTTCAATTTTGCGTATGCCGGCAGCCGCACCACGGGCAACGGTGCGGGCAAGTTCCTGCTGGCCGGCCCCGAGTGGAAGGGCACCGTTCCCAAGGGCATCAAGTCGGTCATTCGTTCGGACACGGATTTCGCGTTCGTTTTCTACCGTACGCAATTGTTCAATCCGGGTGACATCGACAATGTGAAGCGCATACAGGCGGGATATAAGGTTGAAACGCTTTCGCAGTATCTCGGCAAGCCCGCACCCACACCTGCCCCTGTTGTCAAGTTCATCCAGCCGCTCACGCCTCAGGAAGAGCGCAGCTCGCTGCAATTCTTCAATGTGTTGAATTTCGTGCTCCAGTTCTGCCCGACCGATCCTTCGGAGAAGGCATTGATGGAGCGTTTCGCGAAGATTGGCGTCGGAGCCGGCAAGCCGTTCGATGCGAATGCCCTTGCGCCTGAGATACAAAAGGCAATGCAGGATGGCATGGCCGACGCCTGGAGCGCGTACGCCGAATTCAAGAAAAACGACCTCGATACGGGCAAGATATCGAGCGCCAGTTTGTTCGGAACCCGTGCCGCCCTGCAGGGAAACTATCTGGCGCGCATGGCCGGGGCAGCCGTCGGAATTTATGCCAACACCAAGACGGAAGCGTTCTACCCGGTCTATTTCGTCGATTCGCATGGCGAGGCGCTCAACGGTTCGAACCGCTACACGCTGCACTTCCCGCCGGGAAAACTGCCTCCCGTCCACGCGTTCTGGTCGCTCACGCTCTATGAACTGCCCGCCAGCCTGCTCTATGCCAATGAGCTGAACCGCTATTTGATCAATTCGCCGATGTTGCCCGGGATCAAGCGCGACGCGGATGGGGGCATCACGCTGTATATCCAGCATGAGTCTCCCGGGCCCGCGCTCGAATCGAACTGGCTCCCGGCGCCGCAAGGCCCCTTCCTCACGGCGTTGAGGCTCTACTGGCCCGCGTCCCCCGCACTCGATGGGCAATGGAAGGCTCCGGCCATGGAGCGCGTGCAGCAATGACGCTTGAGCGGCCATGCCGTCGAGGCCGGGATTTCCCGCCACGACGTCATGGCGGCGTGCTGCCGAACCCGTTGCGCGCACACGGCATGGCGCCGGGCCGGCGCATCATCCAGCAGGTGCTCAACCGGGCAGCCACGCGGAGGCCCCGGTCGCCGGCCATAGGTGCGAGGGTGGGAACACGCACCACCCTCCGTCCCGATGGCGAAAGAATACGATCGCCAGCAAGCCGGACGGCCGCTCGCTTTCGACACGAACGAAGCGCCAGTGCCTGGCACTCGCGCGACGGCTACGCGTCACCCGGGTGCGGTGTGCGGGATCCGTCCCAAACCACTTTTCCACTACGACGCGCAGCGACTTGTCGCGAGTGTTCATCGCATGCTCCTGCACCTTCGATATTCTGCGCCGCGCAGCAATGCCAGAACCGGCACGATGCGCGCGCTTGCTGCTACGGCTATCACTGCAGGCCCGTCGCGCTCGCCAGCTCCGGCACGACGGTGAACAGATCGCCCACGAGGCCGTAATCGGCCACGCTGAAGATCGGCGCTTCCTCGTCCTTGTTGATTGCCACGATCACCTTCGATTCCTTCATGCCGGCAAGGTGCTGAATCGCGCCCGAGATGCCCACCGCGATGTACAGCTGCGGTGCGACGATCTTGCCGGTCTGGCCGACCTGGTAATCGTTAGGGACGTAGCCCGCATCCACTGCCGCGCGCGATGCGCCCAGTGCGGCGTTGAGCTTGTCTGCGAGCGGCTCCAGAACTTTCGTGTAGTTCTCGCCGCTGCCCAGACCCCGGCCGCCCGAGACGATGATCTTCGCGCTCGTGAGTTCGGGACGGTCGAGCTTCGTGACTTCACGGCTCAGGAATTGCGAAAGGCCGCTGTCGGCTGCCGCTTCGATCTTTTCCACCGTTGCGCTGCCGCCTTCGGCTGCAACGGCGTCGAAGCCGGTCATGCGAACGGTGATGACCTTGATGGGGTCTTGCGACTGCACCGTTGCGATTGCGTTACCCGCGTAGATTGGACGCTCGAACGTGTCCGGCGAATCCACTGCCGTGATGTCCGAGATCTGCGCGACGTCCAGCTTCGCGGCGATACGCGGCGTGACGTTCTTGCCCGCAGCCGTAGCAGGCGCCAGGATGTGCGTGTAGTGCTTCGAGATCGAAAGAACCGTCGCCTCGACATTTTCCGCGAGTCCCACTTCGAGTTGCGGCGCGTCGGCCAGCAGCACTTTCGAAACACCGGCGATCTTCGCCGCCGCGTCGGCGGCCGCCTGGGCGTTGTGCCCTGCAATCAGCACGTGCACGTCGCCACCGATCTTCTGCGCGGCAGCCACGGTGTTCAGCGTCGCAGACTTCACAGTTGCGTTGTCGTGTTCGGCAATAACCAGATTCGTCATTTTGCTTCGCTCCCCTTACAGCACCTTGGCTTCGGTCTTCAGCTTCTCGACCAGCATATTCACGTCCGCGACCTTCACGCCGGCGCTGCGCCTGGGCGGCTCGGCAACCTTCAGGGTCTTCAGGCGCGGTGTGACATCCACGCCCAGATCCGAGGGCTTGACCGTGTCCAGCGGCTTCTTCTTGGCCTTCATGATGTTCGGCAGCGTAACGTAGCGCGGCTCGTTCAAACGAAGGTCCGTCGTGACCACTGCGGGAAGCACCAGCGAGAGCGTTTCCGCGCCGCCATCGACTTCACGCGCGACCGTGGCACGGCCGTCGGCGACCGTGATCTTCGAAGCGAAGGTTGCCTGGGGCAGACCCGCCAAAGCGGCGAGCATCTGCCCGGTCTGGTTCGAATCGTCGTCGATGGCCTGCTTGCCGAGAATGACCAATGAAGGCTGTTCCTTGTCGACGAGCGCCTTCAAAAGCTTCGCCACGGCGAGCGGTTGCAGATCCTCATTAGATTCGATCAGCACAGCGCGATCCGCGCCAATCGCCAGCGCCGTGCGCAGCGTTTCCTGCGCCTGCGTGACACCAGCAGACACAGCGATGACTTCCGTCACCACGCCCGCTTCGTTCAATCGCACCGCTTCCTCAACGGCGATTTCATCGAACGGGTTCATCGACATCTTCACGTTGGCAATGTCGACGCCCGTACCATCCGACTTCACGCCGACCTTCACATTGGGATCGACCACTCTCTTGATTGCGACCAGTACTTTCAAAATGCACTCCCGACTTCCAGCAAAACAGAGCCGTTTTCAACGGCAAGGATTTCAGTCTCGCGTGGACTTGAGCGCGGCTTCAATGAAACGCCCCACTTCCTGCCCGGCCTCGGCGTATGCCGAAGCAGTACTCCAGTCAGCAATTTCAGCGAAACGGCCCGCGATCGATTCGGGGCTCAGGTCGCGATCGGCAATGTGGCACGGCGCCGTCTCAACCACAGTCGCCGCGGCAAACGACCCGCCGCCGGCGGAAAGCACGACGCGCGACGGCGCGTCCTCGCTGCACAGGAACAGCACCGCGGGTGTCACGCGCTCCGGCTGGATGGCGGCCAACGCTGCCGGCGGCAGGATCTCTTCGGTCATGCGCGTCGCCGCGATGGGCGCAATCGTGTTGACCTTGATGTTGCTCTTGAACCCCTCCTGATGAAGCACGTTCATCAGGCCAACCAGCGCCATCTTCGCCGCGCCGTAGTTCGCCTGGCCGAAACTGCCGTAGAGCCCCGCCGCCGACGTGGTCATGACGATGCGGCCGTACTTCTGCTCTCGCATCGTCTCCCATACCGCCTTCGTGCAATGCATCGAGCCCATCAGGTGCACGTCGAGCACTGCGCGAAAATCCGCCACGTCCATCTTGGCGAAGCTCTTGTCGCGCAGAATGCCGGCATTGTTCACGAGGATATCGATGCGCCCGAAGGCATCGAGGGTCTGCGCGACCATGGCCTGAACCTGGGCGAAGTCGGCCACGTTGGCACCATTGGCGATCGCTGTGCCGCCCGCGGCGCGGATTTCCCCGACCACCGCCAACGCGGCCTCGGAGGAGCCACCGCTGCCGTCGCGGCCGCCGCCGAAGTCGTTGACCACCACCTTCGCGCCGCGCGCGGCAAATGCCAGGGCGTGCTGGCGTCCAAGGCCCGCTCCAGCGCCCGTCACGATGGCGACCTTCCCGTCAAATCGAATGCTCATGTCTCGTTCCTCTTCTTCATTAGCGGCGCGTTCTTAGCGGAAAAAACGCAGAATCGGCTCGGCCACGCAGGCCGGCTTCGGTGCACCCTCGCACTCGATCGTCATCTCGATCTTGATTTGCACGGCACCGTTGCCGAGCTCGTCCCATTCGAGCAGCCGGAACAGCCCGCGAATGCGGCTGCCCACGAGCACGGGCGAGGGAAAGCGAACCTTGTCGAGGCCGTAGTTCACGCCGGCCGACGTGCCGCGAACCTCGAAGGCCGAAGCGACCAGCCCCGGCAACAGGCTCAGCGTCAGGAAGCCGTGCGCGATGGGTGCGCCGAACGGCCCCGTTTTGGCGCGCTCGACGTCGACGTGAAGCCATTGATGGTCGTCGGTCGCGTCCGCGAACAGATTCACGCGCGGCTGGTCGATCAGCAGCCAGTCACTCGTGCCGATGGACTCCCCCTTCAGCGGCTTCAACGCATCGGGCGTTTCATAAACTTTCATCAAAGGTTCCTTGGTATTCACGTCAATGAGCGCTCGAGCGCGGCGGCACAGGCCGCCTCATGCTGGTCGCTGCTGCCGAGGACGAGCTCCGCCACAACGGCGCGCTTGAAGTAGTGGCCGATGGCATATTCCTCAGTCATGCCGATGCCGCCGTGTAGCTGGATCGCCTGCCCGCAGACGTTCCTCGCGGCGCGACAGACGAAGGCCTTGCACGCGGACACCGCGTACTGCAGCGCCGTCTCTTCGCCGGCCTCGAAGGCCGCGAGCAGCGCGAACAGCATCGAGCGGGCCAGCTCCATTTCGGCCGCCATGTCGGCCATGCGGTGTTGAAGCGACTGGAAGCTGCCGATCGGGACTCCGAATTGCTTGCGCACCTTCAGATATTCGGACGTGGCCTCGATGGCCGCCTCCATGACACCAATCAGCTCGGCGCTTTGCACGGCGACGGCGTGGGCCAGCCCATGGCGCAACGCCGGCAGGCAATCGCCGCCGTAACCGACGCGCGCATCGGCACTCACCTGCACGCCATTGAGCTGCACGTCCGCGGCCCAGGTGCCGTCGTGCAACGGCAGCGCACGCTGCGCGAGTCCGGCGCTGCCGGCTTCGACGAGGAACAGCGCCACACGGCCCGGATCAGCCCCGACGCCGTCGATGAAGGCGGACACCAGCAGCATGTCGGCCGCCGGTGCGCCCACGACCAGCGTCTTGTGGCCATGCAGCGCGTAGCCGTCGGCATTGGGTGCCGCCCGCGTCTTCACGCGTGCGGGATTGCCGCGCGCCTCCGGCTCGCTGAAAGCGAGCGCGATGCGCAGGGTCCCTTCGGCCAGACGTGGCAGCAGGGCTTGCTTCTGCGCGTCGGTCGCGCACGCGGCCAGCGTCTGGGCAGCGAGCACGCCCAGCCCGACGAACGGATCGGTCACGAGTCCCCGCCCCAGCTCAAGGCCGATCAGGACGTTATCGAGCACCGAGCCGCCCAGCCCGCCATAGGCATCCGGCAGCGCCGCGGCCAGCCAGCCGTTATCGGCGAACACCCCCCAGTTGCGCGCACAGGCGTCCCGGCCGGCCTGCACCTGCGCGGCGCGTGTTTCGAAGCTGCACGCCTTCGTCACGAAGCGGCGCACGCTGTCCTGCAGCATCTGCTGCTCGGCATTCAGATTGAAATTCATGGTGGCGTCCCGCCTCAGAGTTGAAACAACAGCTTGGCGATGATGCCGCGCTGGACTTCGCTCGTGCCTCCATAGATCGTCGACGCGCGGCGGAAGAACATCTCGCTGGCGAGGCCCGGACCTATGCCCGCGGCCGGAACCGGCAGCGCGTCGCCCTGCTCCGCGTGCGGCTCCGCGGTGTACGCGATCGCACCGTAGTCGCCCAGCGATTCAACGAGGAACTCGCTCATCTTCTGTTGCAGCTCCGTGCCGCGAATCTTCAGCATGGACCCCATCACGTGCGCCGTGGGACTGTGGTCCTGTTCCAGCACCGCCACCCGCTGGACCATCATGGAGACCGCCTGCAGCTCGGCTTCGAGGCGGGCGAGCCGCAGCGCGAAGGCCGCTTGGCGCACGAGCGGCTGGCCGTCCACGCGCAGCGTGGCCCCAACGGTGCGCAACTGCTTCTTCAAGCGCAGGAGCGCCGGCAAATCGGCCGTCCCCGCATGCTCGTTGTTGAGGAGAAACTTGGTGACGGTCCAGCCCGCGCCCTCGCCGCCCACGCAGTTGGCGACCGGCACGCGCACGTTGTCGAAGAACGTTTCGTTCAGGTGATGGCAGCCGTCGATCGTGATGATCGGGCGCACCGTGATGCCCGGCGTTTGCATGTCGACGAGCAGGAAGCTGATACCGGCCTGCTTCTTCACGGATGCATCGGTGCGCACGAGCAGGAAGATCCAGTCCGCCTCGTGCGCATAGCTCGTCCAGATCTTCTGGCCGTTCACGACGTAATGATCGCCGTCGCGCACGGCCTGCGTACGCAGCGATGCGAGATCCGATCCCGAGCCAGGCTCGGAAAAGCCCTGGCACCAGAGCCGCGTGCCGGCGAAGATGTGGGGCAGATGCTCGGCCTTCTGCTCCGGCGACGCGAAATGATTCAGCACCGGGCCAAGCAGACGCTGGCCGAAGACGTCCTGGGTCGGCGCGCCGGCGGCAGCACACTCTTCGTCGAAAACGAGGCGCTGCTGCGGCGTCCAGCCCGTGCCGCCATGCGCCGTTTCCCAACAGGGTGCGCCCCAGCCGTGTTCATTCAGGATACCTTGCCAACGGATCAGTGCGGCGCGCGGCGAGCGCACGCGATGTTGCGAGCCGGCCAGGTCGGCCGGCAAATGGGCGCGCAAAAATGCGCGCACTTCCTCACGGAATGCGGTCAAACCCGCATCGGGTTGAAAGTCCATCGGACCGTCTCCTGAATCGAGTGGATGCTTGCGCAGCCTGAACAATCAGACGCGCTCGTAGAGCGTCACCACGCAGGCGCCGCCAAGGCCCACGTTGTGCTGGAGCGCGAGGCGCGCGCCCTCCACCTGGCGCGCCTGTGCCGTGCCGCGCAGATGCTGGACCAGCTCGACGCACTGGGCTATGCCGGTGGCCCCGAGTGGATGGCCCTTCGAGAGCAGACCGCCCGACGGGTTGGTCACGTACTTGCCGCCGTAGGTGTTGTCGCCGTCGAGCACGAACTTTTCGGCGCCGCCTTCCGCGCACAGGCCGAGCCCTTCATAGGTCAGCAGTTCGTTATGGGCGAAGCAGTCGTGCAACTCGATCACATCGATATCCTGCGGCGAGACGCCGGCCGCTTCGTACACCTGGCGCGCGGCGGCTTTCGTCATGCCGACGCCGGCGACTTCGCGCATGTCGCGGGCCTCGAACGTCGAGGTGAAATCGGTCGTCATCGCCTGCGCGGCGATGCGCACCTGCCGGTTCAAGCCGTGGCGCTTCGCGAAGTCTTCCGAGCAGATGACGGCGGCGGCCGCGCCGCTGGTCGGCGGGCAGGCCATCAGCTTTGTCATCACGCCCTCCCACACCATCGGCGACGCCATGACTTCGTCTTCCGTCACGACGTTGCGGAACACGGCGAGCGGGTTGTTCGCGGCGTGGCGGCTCGCCTTGGCCCGGATCTTCGCGAAGGTCGAGAGCTTCGTTCCGTACTGCTTCATATGCGCGAGCCCGGCGCCGCCGAAATAGGCGCAGCGCGGGCGGCACATCGTTCGCGCCCAGCAGTTCTTCGGCCACCACGGCGAAGCGGTCGAACGGCGACGCACGGTCGTGGAAATACGTGCTCAGTGCGCCAGGATTCATCTGCTCGAAGCCGAGTGCGAGCACGCAGTCGGCCGCGCCGCCCGCCACGGCCTGCCGCGCCAGGTACAGCGCGGTCGAACCCGTGGAGCAGTTGTTGTTGACGTTGATGACCGGAATGCCGGTCATGCCGACCTCATAGATGGCGCGCTGACCCGCCGTGGAATCGCCGTAGACGAAGCCCGCGTAGCACTGCTGGATCTGCTCGTAGCCGAGACCCGCGTCTTTCAGCGCGAGTCGCGCGGCCTGCGCACCCATCTGCGGATAGGGCTCGTTTGCGCCCGGCTTGGTGAACGGGATCATGCCGATCCCGGCAACGTAGACGTCTCGACTCATGTGGGTATGCTCCTGCTGTATCGATTGATATGAACCGTCACGCCACGCTGCGCGAACGATCTTTCCAGTGACGCTCGCGCAGCCTGACCTTGAGCACCTTGCCGGCGCCCGAGACAGGCAGCGCGTCGACGAACTCGACGCTGCGCGGGCACTTGTAGCCCGCTATGCGTGCCTTGCAATGGGCGATGATGTCGTCGGCGCTCACGCTGGCACCCTGCGCGGCCACGACGACCGCATGCACGGCCTCCCCCCAGCGCGCGTCGGGCACGGCGATCACGGCCGCTGCGGCAACCGCCGGATGCGACGCGATGGCGTTTTCCACTTCGGCGGAATAGACGTTCTCGCCGCCCGTGATGATCATGTCCTTGAGGCGATCGATCACGTGGAGAAAGCCGTCGTCGTCCATGTACGCGCCGTCGCCCGTGAAATACCAGCCGTCGCGCAGCACGGCCGCCGTCTGCTCCGGCTTGTTCCAGTAGCCCTGCATCACGTTCGGCCCGCACAGCGCCACTTCGCCCGGCGTGTTGCGCGGCACTTCCTCGCCTCTCGCGTCGACGATCTTCACTTCGACGCAGTAGCAGGGCCGCCCGGCCGCGCCCTCTGGCGCGAGGCCGGCTGCGCCGCCGGTTTCGATCGACACCGGACCGGCCTCCGTCATGCCGTAGATCTGCACGAACCGCGTGCCGGGAAACGCGGCCTGCGCCCGCGCGAGCAGCGCCGAGGTGACCGGCGCGGCGCCGTACGCCACCGCTTCGAGCGTCGACACGTCATAGTGGGGCATTTGCTCGATATGCTCGACGAGGCGCTGAATCATGGTCGGCACGAGCACCGTGTGGGTGACGCCGTAGCGCGCAATCGCCTCGAGCACGGCGCCCGGCTCGAACGAGGGAAGGATCACATGCGCATTGCCTTCGACCCAATGCGGCCCGGCAAGCCCGATGTCGGCGATATGGAACATCGGCGCCGCATGCAGATAGACCGCGCCGGGCCGCGCGAGGCCCGTTGCGCACGCGGTGAGCGCGGCCACGCCAAGGTTGGTGTGGCTCAGCATCACGCCCTTCGGGAAACCCGTCGTGCCGCCGGTATAGAAGATGCCGGCCAGATCCTCGCCGCGCCGGTACTGGTCGGCTACGGGCGCGGCTGCGGCGACCAGCGCCTCATAGGAGCGCATGCCGTCCGGCACCGCACCGTCGCCGCAATAGATCAGCTCGCGCACGGTTTGCGCGTCGCGGCGCAGTTGCGCGCCAAGCTCGGCGAACGCGTCGTCCACGAGCAGCATGGTCGAGCCCGAGTCGTCGAGCGCGTAGAGCAACTCTGCCGCGGACCAGCGGATGTTGCAGGGATTGAGCACGCCGCCGCCCCACGGCACGGCCATCTGGAACTCGAGATAGCGATCCGAATTCAGCGAAAGCATCGCGATGCGGTCGCCTTCCTCCATGCCCAGCTGCTGCAGCGCGCCGGCGAGCCGCGCGACGCGCTCCGCGAGTTCGCCGAAGGTGCATTCGCGCCCCGCGAAACGGACGGCCACACGATTGCCGTACTGTTGCCGCGCGCGATGCAGCGCCTGGGTTTGATACATGGATGTCTCCTGTCTTTGTGCATGTATGTTAGGGACCGCCGCGCCGTCCGGCGATTGCGCAATCCATCGAATACATTGCAAAAGACGGCAAAGCGCTTGTGTGCCGCCCCAGCCAGAGAGCAGGAGGATGGCCGCCCGCCTCGAGCGGCCTCGTTACGCTACGCCTGCGGCGGCGCAAAACGCTCGCCGTACCGGCCGGCCAGCTCGTTGCAGCGCGCGATGAACCGCTCCATGCCCTGCGACTCGATAAAGCGCCAGGTGCCGCCCGTCCACGCCGGAAAGCCGATCGCGGTGACCGAGCCCACGTTGGCGTCGTGCGTCGTGCGCAACACGCCCTCCTTCATCGCCCGCAAGGTCTCCAGCGATTGCCGGAACAGCAGCCGGTCGCGCAATTCGGCGATGTCCCACTGCACGCCTGCCCTGCCGAAATGCTGCTTCAGCCCCGGCCACAGGCGCTTCCTCTCCCCCTCCGGGTAGTCGTAAAAGCCGCCTCCGCCTGCGCGCCCCTGGCGCCCGAGCTCCTTCACCATCTTCTCGATGACGAGGTCGCCGGGCTCCTTCAGGTACGGCCTGCCCTCCGCCCTCAAGTCCGCGATGGTCTGTTCGGTGATGGAAAGCGCCAGCGAAAGCGAAGTTTCGTCCAGCACCGTGAGCGGCCCGACCGGCATGCCGGCCGAGAGCGCCGCATTTTCGATGACTTCCGCAGGAATGCCTTCCATCAGCATGCCTACGCCTTCCTTGACGAAGCTGCCGAAGGTCCGGCTGGTATAGAAGCCGCGCGAATCGTTGACCACGATCGGCAACTTGCCGATCTGCAGCACGTAGTCATAGGCGCGTGCGAGCGTGGCGTCGCTCGTCTGCTCGCCCACGATGATCTCGACGAGCGGAATCTTGTCGACGGGCGAGATGAAATGCAGCCCGATGAAGCGCTCGGGATGCGCCGATGCGGCGGCCAGTCCCGTGATCGGCAAGGTCGACGTGTTGGACGCGAACACGCCGTCCGCGGCCAGCATCGGCTCGGCCTCGCGCGTTACCTGAGCCTTCAGCTCGCGGTTTTCGAATACTGCTTCGATGATGAGATCGCAACCCTGCAGATCTTGCGCATCGGCTGAGGCGTGGATGCGCGCCAGCACCTGGGCCTGCTGCTCGGCCGTCATGCGGCCTTTTGCAACGCGCGCGTCGGTGACCTTGCGCGTGTAGGCCTTGCCGTGCTCCGCCCGCTCGGGCGTCACGTCCTTCAGGACGCAGTCCATGCCGCGCATGGCGCTCACACAGGCAATGCCCGCGCCCATCATGCCGGCGCCGAGAATGCCCACCTTCCCCACGGCTTGCGGCGCCACGCCCGCCGGACGGGAGGCACCCGCCTTGATGCGCGTGCGGTCGAAAAAGAAGTTGACGAGGTTCTGCGCCACGGGATCGACGAACAGCTTCACGATGGCGCGCGATTCGAGCCGCATGGCCGTGTCGAAGTCCACCTGCGCGCCCTCGACCGCGCACGCCAGAATGGCCGCCGGCCCCGGCATCAGGCCGCGCGTTTTCTGCTCCAGCGCGGCGGACATGACGGCCAGCGCCCCCGCGATCTTCGGCGTGGAGGGCGTGCCGCCCGGCATGCGATAGCCCTTGACGTCCCAGGGCTGCGACGCCACGGGATTGGCGTCGATCCATTCAACCGCGGCCTCGCGCAGCGCGTCCGGCGTGTCGACAAGGCGCGGCACGAGACCGATGCGCGCGGCTTCGGCGGCCGTCATGTTCCTGCCTTCGAGCAGCCAGGGCAAAGCCTCTGTGAGGCCGAGCAGGCGCACCATCTTGGTCACGCCGCCGCCCGCCGGCAGCAGGCCGAGCGTCGCCTCCGGCAAGCCAATCTGGATCTTGGGACTATCCACGGCCACGCGATAGTGGGCGCACAGCGCAATCTCGAGGCCGCCGCCCACGGCGCTGCCCGCCAGGCACGCCACGACAGGCTTGCCAAGCGTCTCGAGACGCCGGAAGTTTTGCTTCGCGACTTCGATGCGCGCGAATACGGAGGGCATGTCCTTTGCTTTGTACTCCTGAACGGCCTTCAGGTCGGCGCCGGCAACAAAGGTCGACTTGGCCGATGCGAGGATCACGCCGCGGATCGTCTCCTTCGCGGCGACGAGGCGCTCCACCGCCTCGGCAAAATCGCGCTGCCACTGCTCGCTGAGCGTATTGACGGGGGCGTCGGGGTCGTCGAACGTGAGCGTGACGATCTGGTCGGCGCCGGTTTCGTAGCGAATGGTCTTCATGACGAATCTCGTAAGGGGCGCGCTCAAAGGCGCTCGATGATGGTGGCGATGCCGATGCCCGCCGCGGCGCACAGCGTGACGAGGCCGTAGCGGAGGTTGCGGGCCTCCAGCTCGTCGAGCAGCGTGCCGAGCAGCATCGCGCCGGTGGCGCCGAGCGGGTGGCCGAGCGCGATGGCGCCGCCGTTGACGTTGACCTTCTCGTGCGGCACGTCCATGAGACGCATGAAGCGCAGCGGCACCGACGCAAACGCCTCGTTGACTTCGAACAGATCGATCTGGTCGACTGTCATGCCGGCCTTGGCCAGCACCTTGTGCGCGGCCGGTGCGGGCCCCGTCAACATGATCACGGGCTCGGAGCCGGTCACAGCCGTCGCGACGACGCGTGCGCGCGGCGTGAGGCCCAGATCGCGCCCCTTCTTTTCGCTGCCGATCAGGAGCGCCGCCGCGCCGTCGACGATGCCCGACGAGTTGCCCGACGTATGCACGTGCTCGATGCGCTGGACCTGCGGGTAGTAGCGGATCGCCCGCGCGTCGAAGCCCATCTTGCCGGGCGCATCGAACGCGGGCTTGAGCGCCGCGAGCCCTTCCATCGTCGAATTGGGACGGATCAGTTCATCGTGATCGAGGATGACCATGCCGCTCGCGTCGCGCACGGGCACGAGCGAGCGGGCAAAGCGGCCGCCCTCGCGGGCCGCGGCGGCGCGCTGCTGCGAGGCGAGCGCATAGGCGTCGAGGTCCTCGCGCGTGTACCCGTCGAGCATCGCCTGCAGATCGGCGCCGATGCCCTGCGGCACGAAGCCGAGGTCCATCGCCGTCTGCGGGTCCTGGGCCCACGCGCCGCCGTCCGACCCCATGGGAATGCGCGACATCGACTCGACGCCCCCCGCCACCACGAGATCCTCCCATCCGGAGCGCACCTTCTGCGCGGCGAGATTGACGGCCTCCAGGCCCGACGCGCAATAGCGGTTGAGCTGCACGCCCGAGGCGTTCCAGTCCCAGCCCGCGTTGAGCGCCGCAATCTTCGCGAGATTGCCGCCCTGCTCGCCCACGGGCGCCACGATGCCCATCACCACGTCGTCGACCTCGCCCGTATCGAGATCGTGACGCCGCTGCAGTTCGCGCAGCACGCCCGACAACAGGCTGATGGGCTTGACCTCGTATAGCGCACCGTCCGCCCGGCCTTTGCCGCGCGGCGTTCTGAGCGCGTCGAATATCAGCGCTTCGCTCATCTTCGTCTCCTTGAATGGCTCCGGTTTTGCCGGGGCATTTTTCCAATGGGTCACATGACCGGTTACGCGAATGCTACACGAGCAAGGCGATATGTCAACCAGGGAGATCGGGCGTCCGGGCAAGCGTTGCGAAAACCGGTCACCCGACTTATTATGGAAAAAATAGTGGAATCCGGATCATCTGGATTGCTGGCAATCATGCTGACAACGAGGCCTCGAGAGATGCGGCCCCATCAGGAGACAGGAATGAGCGCACCGTCCGCCGACACCCTGCCGCTGCAGCGGCTCTACTACTGGGAGCGCACGCGTGCGGACGCCGTCTGGCTGACCCAGCCCTGCGGCAACGAGGTGATCGACTACACGTGGGGCGAAGCTGCGTCGCAGGCGCGTCGCATGGCGGCCTGGCTGAAGCAGCAAGACTGGCCGGCCGGTTCGCGCATTGCGATTCTGGGCAAGAACAGCGCACACTGGATCATCGCGGATCTGGCCATCTGGATGGCCGGCCACGTCGCCGTGCCCCTGTTCCCCGCCAACACCGCCGAAAGCGCGAGCCAGATCCTCGCGCATTCGCGCGCCGTGGCCTGCTTCGTCGGCCGCCTCGACGACGACTGGGCCCGCTTCGCGCCCGTGCTCGCGCAGCCCAACCTGCCATGCATCGCCCTGCCACTCGCGCCCGCGATAGACGCATTGCAATGGGACGCGATCGTCGCCAGCACGGCGCCTCTCGAGGGGGAGCCCGGGCGCGCAGCCGGCGACCTCGCAACGCTCGTGTACACCTCGGGCACGACCGGCATGGCCAAGGGCGTGATGCACAGTTTCGGCACGCTCACGGCCGCCGTGACCATGATCGCGACGCGCATCCGCTATGGCGAAGAAGACCGTATGCTCTCCTATCTTCCGCTGGCTCACCTCGCCGAGCGCGTGCTCGTGGAGCTCGGCTCGCTGGTGGGCGGCATGCGCATCTACTTCAGCGACACGCTCGCCACCTTTGCCGCGGACCTGCGCCGGGCGCGTCCCACCATCTTCGTCTCCGTGCCACGCCTTTGGTCGAAATTCCACGAGGGCGTAAGCGCGAAAATCCCGCCGGAGCAACTCGAGCGCATGCTGGACATGCCGGGCGCCGGCGAGAAGCTCAGGCAGGAACTCCTCCAGGGTCTCGGACTCGCCGAAGTGCGCTTCGCGATCTCCGGCACCGCGCCCATTGCGCCGGAATTGCTGCGCTGGTACGCTCGCCTCGGCCTGCTGATCACCGAGGGGTATGGCATGTCCGAGAACGCCGCCGCCTCGCATTCGACGCTGCCCGGCGAGTTCTATCCGGGCACGGTCGGCAAGCCCTATCCCGAACTGGATGTGCGTCTCGATCCGGACACCCGTGAGGTGCAGATGCGCGGCCCTTCGCTCATGCTCGGCTATTTCGAGGACCCCGAGCTCACGCACGCGGCCTACACCGCCGACGGCTGGTTCCGCACCGGCGACAAGGGCGAGCTGGACGCGCACGGCAACCTGAAGATCGTCGGGCGGGTGAAGGACAACTTCAAGACGAGCAAGGGCAAGTACGTTGCGCCCGCACCGATCGAGAATCAGCTGATGGCGCACCCTGCGCTGGAGAACTGTCTCGTGGCGGGCGCCCACCTGCATCAGCCGCTCGCACTCGTCATACTCAACGAAACGGCGCTCGGCGAGTCACGCGGCCCCGGCGGGCGCGAGGCGCTGGAGCGCTCACTCGCCGCCCATCTGGAACAGGTGAACGCCGGTCTCGATCCGCACGAAAAGCTCCAGTGCCTCGTGATCTGCGCAACGCCCTGGTCGGTCGAGGACGGCACGCTCACGCCCACGATGAAGATCAAGCGCAGCCGGATCGAAGAGCTGCTCTCGCCGCGCTTCGGGCACTGGGTAAGCCAGGGCCGCTCCGTGGTCTGGAACACGTAGTAAGATCGGCGGCTTTCCTCACTCGTTTACCCACGCAGCATGAATCTCACCGGCCAGCAACCTTTGCGCGGCAAGACCTCGCCCACTACGCAGCGGGGTCATGCGCGAGCCAACGAAATTCTCGCAGCGGCGCAGGCGATTTTCATACGCGACGGCCACGCGGGCTTCTCGGTCCGCAGCGTGGCCGCAAGTGTCGGTATCGGCCTGAGCACGCTGCAGCACTACTACCCCAGCAAGGACCACTTGCTGGAGGCGATGTGGCTGTTCCTGATGGACCGCTATCAGGCCGCCATCGACGAGGTCATCGCGGCCATGCCCGAGGCGTCGCAGCTCGAACGCTTCCTTGCCGCGATGAAAATGTTCGTCAAGCTGGCAAGAGACCCCGCGACGGCACGGATTCTGGTCCATCTCGCGTCGGCCGCGCTCACCGACCCCGTGGCCGCGCGGACCATGCAGAAGCTTCAGCGGCGCGAGCGAAAAACGATCGCGGAGCTGATCCGGGGCATCGCCCCGGCTATTTCGGATGCGGAGCGTGACGCGCGCGCGGCCCTGATCGTCGCGCAGCTACAGGGGCTCGTGATGCGCAATGTCGGCAGTCAGGGCGCGTCGCGCGCGGCTTCGGCGGTCCTGGACCAGACTGCGCTGGCCTCGTTCCAGTGGCTCGCCACCGGCGGCCCGGCCATTGACGATACGGCCGCGTAGCGCCGGCTGGCAGAACACCGGACCCCACACGCCATGTCGCGCGCGCCCGTTACGCTTTCCATCGTGTCGGTGCAGGGCTTGCTCTGCGGCCTGCGCAGCCGTGGCGCCGAAACGCCCGAGTGGATCGAGGCCGCGCTCGCCGACGCCCGCATCGATCCCGCCCTGCTCGACGAAGCCGGCGCGCGGGTCACGGCCGAGCAATACGCGGCGCTCCTGAGCCTCTTGATCGAGCGGCGCGACGACGAGGGCCTCGGCCTGTTCTCGCGGCGGCTCCGACGCGGCAGCTTCGCGCTCGTCGCGCGTTCCGCGCTGGGTGCGCCGTCACTCGCCACAGCGCTGCGGCGCGCCGCGCGTACGTTTTCGCTGCTGCAGGACGACGTCCGCATGGATTGCGTGGACCAGGGTGGCCTGAGCGGTCTCGCGCTCGAGTTTCACGAGCCGCAGGCCGCCGCCCAGAACTTCCTGCACGAATTCCTGTTGCGCACGTTCTGGCAGTTTCTCGCATGGCTGCATGGCGGCCGGCTGCCGCCACGGCGGTTCGATTTCAGTTTCGATCAGCCCGCCTACGCAGCGATCTATGCGCCGATCTTTCCCGCCCCGCTGCAATTCGCGCAAGCGCACTCGGCGGTCTGGTTCGACGCGGACTTGCTCGCGGCTCCGGTGCGTCGCGACGAGCAGGCGTTTCGAGCCGCCTGGCGCGACGTCATCCCCAGGCTGATCGTTCCGAAGCCGGGCGAGCATGCGTTCAGCGCGCGCGTGCGCGAGCAGTTGCAGCTCACGAGCCCGGCATGGCCCGACCTGGAGACCATCGCGAAGCGCCTGCACGTCTCCGCCAGCACGATGCAGCGCCACCTCGCGGCGGAGGGCACGTCGTATCAGGCGCTGAAGGACCGGCTGCGGCGCGATCTCGCGATCATGCGGCTCACCACGAGCGCCGTGCCCGTCGCGACGCTGGCCGCCGAACTCGGCTTTGCGGACAGCGCCGCGTTTCAGCGCGCCTTCAAGTCCTGGACCGGCAGTCCCGCGGGCTCCTACCGGCAGCGCTGAGCGGCGCGCCGGTGAAAGCGCGCCGGGCGTTTCTCGTCAGAGGCTGCGCGCGATGATCAGCTTCTGGATGTGGCTCGTGCCTTCGTAGATCTTGCAGACGCGCGCGTCGCGCGCATAGCGCTCGACGGGGAAATCGGTCAGATAGCCATAGCCGCCGTGGATCTGGATCGCGTCCGAGCACACCTTCTCGGCGATCTCGCTGGCGTAGAGCTTCGCGATCGACGCTTCCTTCGCACACTCGATACCCTGCTCGCACAGGCGCGCTGCGTGCAGCGCGTACTGGTAGGCGATTTCGACCTGCGCGGCCATATCGGCGAGATCGAAGCTCACGGCCTGCAGTTCTGCGATCGGCTTGCCGTAGGCTTCGCGGTCCTTCGAATAGGCCACTGCCGCGTCCAGTGCCGCGCGCGCGACGCCCGCTGCGATGAACGCGATGCCGATACGCCCATCGGACAAGCCGCCCATGACGATGCGATAGCCATCGCCTTCGCGCGCGAGCAGGTTTTCGGCCGGCGCGCGATAGCCTTCCAGCGCGATCTGCGCGGTATGCGCGGTGTGCTGGCCGAGCTTGGTCTCGATGCGCGTGACCGCGTAACCCGGCTGCTTCGGATCGACGATGATCATGCTCGTCCCGCGCTTGCCGCCGGCCTTGTCGGTGACGACGAAGGCGAGCCCGACACCGGCCTCGCTGCCATTCGAAATGAACTGCTTCGTGCCGTCGAGCACGTAGTGATCGCCATCGCGGCGCGCCGTGGCGCGCAGCGCGGCGGTATCCGACCCCGCCTGCGGCTCGGTCAGCAGGAACGCGCCGATCGACTCCCCGCGCGCCATGGCCGGCAGATAGCGGCGTTTTTGTTCTTCGCTGCCGTGCGTCGCGATGCACAGCGCCGTGAAGTTGTGCACGTGCAGAATGGTCGCGAGCCCCGCGTCCGCCGCGGCGAACTCGTACTGGGCGAGGCAAAAGTCGACCACGCTCGCGCCGGAACCGCCGTATTCCTCGGGCACGAGCATGCCCAGGAAACCGAGATCGGCGAGCGCCGCAAGCTCCGCATGCGGCCACGCCGACGTGCGGTCACGTTCGGCTGCCGTGGGCGCGACGACCTCGGCGGCAACGCGCCGTGCCGAGTCGCGAATCAGGATTTGCTGCTCAGTCAGAAATGCGGTGGATGCGTCTGCCATCTCGGTCTCCGTGCTCCAGGTTGCTTCGATTGTTTATGGCGCCTAGCCGTTCCGAATCATGATCGCAAAGCGCGCATCGCGTGCTCCGCTCTCACAATTCTACTCTTGAGTAAATTTTGATTCTGATGGGTTAATCTGTCAATGGGGGTGACTCCCCAGCCGTTGCCTGCCCTGTTTTTACAGGTCCGCCGGTCGAGCCGGGAGGCGCATGGCAGGAACCCCACGTGAATCGGCATCAGTTCCACTGGCCGTCATGCAGTCGACTGCGTGGTAAGATCGCCTGACTCCATTTCAACCTCATTAACCATGAAAGCGACCGAGTCGAAGCCCCGCGCCGCCCGCAAGCCGAAAGAATCGACGGCGCGGTGGAAGAATGCGCTGCCCTCGCGTGAAGATCTCCAGAAGCTCAAGAAGGCGGCGCTGATTCGCGAGGCGAGCCGCGCCTTCAAGGAAAAGGGGTATCACAACGTCTCGCTGGACGACGTGGCCGAGCGGCTGAACGTCACGAAGGCCGCGCTCTATTACTACGTCAAGGGCAAGCGCGAACTGCTCTACGAGACCCAGTGCGTCACCCACGACCTGGGCGACATGGCGCTCGCGGAAGCGAACAAGGGCAAGAACGGGCTCGACAAAGTGGCGAGAATCGTCAGCCGGTTCATCCAGCTCGTCACGGACGACACCGTGATGAGCCCTTTCATGTCGCCGCTCGACGACATGCTGCCCGAGCATCAGGAGATCATCCGCAAGCGGCGCCGCGCATTTGACAAGCGCATGCGCGAAGTCGTGCAGGAAGGCATCGACGACGGCTCGATCGCGCCGTGCGAGCCGAAGCTGGCCATCGCGTGGCTGATGGGCGCCATCAACTGGATTCCGCAATGGTTCGACAGCGAAGGCGAATATAGCCCCGAAGCCCTCGCCGAGACGCTAGTCCAGTTCATGTCGCACGGCATTGCGGCTCAGGCACAGTCTCCCGCGCCCCCCACCCGCTCGACAGCCGCCACGTCGCCCAGACGCTCCGAAGCGGCTTCATAGGTCTCTAGCCGTGCTCGTGATGGGGGCACCCCTTTGCGGCGGCGCCCCGTCGTCGCGCGAGCGCGCCGCTCACTGCATGGCGATGGCCGGCGGCGGCGTCCACGCGCCCGAGGCGACGGCCTCGTCGGGCCAGTACGCGCGCAGCATCAGCGAAAATGCGCCGCTGCGAGGCGCCGGCAGCCAGTTGGCGCGCTGCTGCGGGTCGGTTGGCTCATCGGCTTGAATGTAGACCGTGAGCGAGCCGTCGGGATTCGGCTTCAACTCCAGATTGCGCGTGCCGACCGAATAGCGCCCGATCGGATTGGGCGCGAAGAAGTGGTACGGGTCGTAAAGCGTCAACGACCAGAAGCCGCGCACCGGCGGCAACGCGCCGTTGGCAAACGTGACCCTGTAGCGCTTCGCCCCATCGAGCCGCGCGCCGGCCGCGTCGAGATCGAGGTAGAAGTAGCGCGTTTCCGCCGGCTTGTTGACGAAAATATTCGACTTCGCTACGGCCGTGCGCGTGAAGTAATCGTCGCCAAACTGCGCGCCATTGGTCTGCGTGCTCCAGTTGCCGGCCAGCGCAATGCCGTAGTTCCGGAACTGCAGCAGCGGGTCGATCATCTCCTCTTCGGTCCGCTTCGCCTCGTCGATCATGGCCTCCTTCAAGGCCGGATTGCTGCGCGCGGCGGCGATCACCGAAAGCACCTCCGCATAGCGCGCCGCTTCGCCGGGCCTCGGCGGTGCATCCTTGAGCACCGCGGGCAGCTCGTCGAAAAAGCGCTCGGGATACACGAGACGCGTTTCGCCATGCCCGCCCCCGGCATGCGCGGGCAACGGGAAGGCGCGTAACTGGCGCCAGTCGTGTGTTTTCATCGTGCCGTCGTACATCGCGAGCGGATACATGTCGATGCTGCCAAGCGACGCCTGAATGGCGGCGTGATCCGCGGGCGTGTCGTCCTGGAACACGCGTGGAATCACGAAGGCGGTCTGCGTCGTGGAGCGAAACACGCCGGCGATGCCCTTCGGCACTTCGCCATGCCAGTCGGGCCCGGCGAGCAGATAGAAGCCCGGCTTCGTGCCGTACATCGCGCCGAGATTCGCCACGCTGTCCGTGCGCAGGTCGACGACCTGATAGACCCAGAAACGCTTGCCGAAATCGGGCACCTGGATCACGACGGGGCTCTTGTCGAGCGCAGCGATGCCGGCGCCATACACGACGTCCTGATTGGGACAGGCGACGAGCCGCTCGGCCGGATCGACATAGTCGGTCAGCATCGCCAGCCGGTTAAGCGGGGCAACCGGCATCGCACCGCCGGCAAGGCCCGGCTCCGGCACGCGCTCGAAGGCGAGACGCCGGTTCCAGGTATTGACCATGGGCCAGGCCCAGAAGTACGCGTTGCGCGCCACCATGCGGGCGTAGGCCTCGGTGATGCGCGTACCCGGCGCGAACGCGCCGCCCTCGCCGGCCGCAGCCGCCGGCACAGCAGCGGGCATGTCCGCCGCCTGCGCGGATGGCGCGAAGCTCGCTGCACACGCGATCAACGCGCTCGCGATGGGTCCGATCAGCAGTTCCTTCTTCATCTATTCGTACCCCTTATTGATTTTCGAGCTTCACGAGCGGCGGCGGATAGTACGGCGCCTCCGACGCACGGGAGATTTGCCCGTAGAGGCGGAACGTCAGGTTGTACTGCTCGCCTGACGGCGTGGGCAGCCAGTTCGACTCGGGAACGCCATCCGGCTTGCGCGGGCCATAGGCGAGCGTGACCGAGCCATCCGCGTTGGGCCGAATCTTCGACTGCCGGTTCAGCGTGTAGCGATCGAGCGGATTGTGCATGACCCGGTAGTGCGTCGCATCGACCGCCATGACGGACCAGAAGTAGCGCGCCTGCGCCTGCGGCAGTGCATCTTTTGCGAAGGTCTGCGTGTAAGTCGCGCCGCCATCCAGATGCGGCATGGCGAAATACGTGACCTCAGCTGGCGTGTTGGCCCAGATGCCGGCGAAATCGACTGCCGTGCGCTGAAGATAGTCGCCGCCGTAGGTGCCTATCACCGTCGGGTGGGCCCAGCCGTTGGCACGGGGACCCGGCGCGCGGAGGCGGCCCGCGAGCGCGGGCAGCGCCAGCTTCGCCACCACGTCGTCGACACGCTGCCTCCCGGCCGCGCCCGAGCGCACCAGTTCGGCGACCTCCCCGACCTTGGTGCGCACGGCGTCCATGCCCGGGTTGAGGTCGGGCTGGCCCGCGAGGATCGCGTCCGCGAAATCGAAGGCCTGCGCGCGCGGCAGCGCTGTGTTCGCGAACAGCGGCACCTGAATCGGTGCCGGGATCTTCGGTTCGCCAAGCGGTGTCAAGCGGAACGCGTGCTGCAGGTGTTCCGCCTGCGCGGCGGAATCGCCCAGCTCCACACGCAATAGCGCGCGCGCCGTGCGCACCGGCAAGTCCACGCGCAGCGCATCGGCGGGAATGCTCACCTGGCTGCCTTTCAGGCACAGCGCATAGCGGCCATGGGGATGCCCGGCAAACGTGCGCTCGTTGATGTTGAGGATCGTCTCGCCCCAGCCGTCCAGCATCTGCCAGGTGTAATAGCGGCCCTCGATGCGCGGAATATCGAGCAGGACGCAGCTGTGCTCGTCGACGGCGATCCACGCTTCCGAGTAGACCACATCGAGATTCGGATTGGCCCACTCGACACCGCCGGGCGTGCGGTGAACCAGCTGGTTCCACTGAAAGCCGTTGCGCTCGAAATCGAGCCGCTGCTGGCGCAGCACGAGCAGGCGGCCCATCAGATAGATCCAGGCGTCGCTGATGTCCTGGTCGGACACGCGCAGTGCGGCTGCCTCCCCGGCGGGAGCGGCCTGCTGAACGGCGGCAGCCGGTGGCGTGGACGTCTTGCAGGCGTCGAGCGCCACGGCCGCCGAAGCCGCGCAAAGCGCAGCGACAACGGCACGAATCGGAGTACGCATGATGGTTGCCTCCGCTATGCCATCAGTGGCCGGTGAAGCGCGGCGCGCGCTTTTCCTGGAACGCCGCGAGGCCCTCGCGCAGATCGTCGCTGTGCTCGTGCAGCGCGGTCATCAACAGTTCCTGGCGCAGCGCCACTTCCACAGGCTGCTCGAGGCCGTCGTTCACCAGCGCCTTCATGCGGCTCACGCCGAGCGGGCTCTTCGCCGCGATCTTCGCGACGAGCACGTCGACCGCCTGCGCGAGCGCGCCGTCGTCGACCAGCTCGTTGACGAGCCCGGCCGCCTCCATGGCTGCGGCCGGCACGAATTCACCGGTGAACATCAGATACTTGGCGCGCGCCGCGCCAATCTTGCGCGGCAGGCGCACCGAGCCGCCGCCGCCGGGCAGGAGCCCATAGTTCGCGTGGGCGTCGCCGAAGCGCGCCGATCTGGCCGCCAGCACGAGGTCGCAGCACAGCACGAGCTCGAGCCCGCCCGCGAGCGCCAGGCCGTTGACGGCCGCGATGACCGGGCGCGGAAACCGTTCGAGCCGGTTGAGCAGTTCGAGCAGGCTGCCGAGGAACTGTCCGGCGCCCGACTGGCCGCCACCGGTTTCGCCGCGCACGAACTTGAGATCGGCGCCCGCGCAGAATGCGCGCCCCGCACCTGTGAGCACCACCACGCGCGCGTCGTCGCGCGCGAGCGCTTCATCGAGCGCGCGACCAACGCCATGAACCACTTCCGGCGAAATGGCGTTCATCGCCTCAGGCCGGTTCAGCGTGATCCACATCGCTCCGCCTCGCACCTCCGTGACGACACTTCTCTCCTCCATGCTCCCTTCTCCTTGTGTTGCTGCGGGTTGTTCCGGTTTGATCGATCGATGCACCGCCCAGACGGGCGAATTACCAACGGGAATTTATATTAACTCACGAGTAGAAATGTGCGAACATGTGATTTCCCCCTATACCTGTCGCCGCCTTTGCTGCGGCCGCGGAAAACACGAAGGAGACACCATGAGCCTGCCACTCGAGGGCATTCGCATCGTCACGCTCGCGGAGCAGTACCCCGGCCCCTTTGCCACGCTCGTGCTCGCCGACCTCGGCGCCGACGTGATCATCGTCGAGCGTCCGTCCGGCGGAGATCCGGCACGCCAGCTGCCCGACTTTCATGCCGCGCTCAACCGCGGCAAGCGCTCGGTTGCGCTGGACCTGAAGGACGAAGCCGACCGCGCCACGCTGCGCCGCCTGATCGAAACCGCGGACGTGCTGATGGAGGGTTTCCGGCCAGGCACGATGGCGCGCCTCGGCTTCGGCCATGAAGACGTGGCGAAGATCAACCCGCGCACGGTCTATGTGTCGATCTCGGGATTCGGTCAGACCGGCCCCTGGCGCGACCGTCCCGCGCACGATCTTTCATACCAGGCCATCGCGGGGCTGCTGTACCGCCAGGCGGCGACGGGGCAGATCGAGGCTTCGCCCGACCTCGCGATCGGCGACCTCTCGTCCGCGATGTTCGCCGTTGCCGGGTGCCTCGCCGCGCTGCTCGAACGCACCCGCACGGGCCGCGGCAAATATGTCGACGTCTCGATGACGGACGGCCTCGTCTCGTGGATGAGCGTGTTCCTCGCGCCGGTCATGAACGGCGGCCAGCTCGGCATGGCGCACATCAACGCGCAACCCGCCTACGGGGTGTTCCGCTGCGCCGACGCGCGCCTGCTCACGCTTTCCGTGACGCACGAGGACTGGTTCTGGGCGCCGCTTTGCGAGCTGCTCGGGTTGCCGGCGCTCGCGCCGCTCGGGCACGCCGAGCGCAGCGCGCGCGAAGCGGAGCTCAAGCCCCTGATCGCCGAAGCCCTCCTGAAGCGCTCGCGCGACGAATGGGGCGCCCTGCTCGATCAGGCGGGCGTGGCCTGGGGGCCGGTCAATAGCCTCGAGGAAGTCACGCAGGACCCGCACTTTCGCGAACGCGGCATGTTCCGCAGCGTGCGCGAGCGCGACGGCCGCGAGAGCTGGTACGTGGCGCAGCCCCTCATTTTTGGCGACGCCGGCCACCCCGGCCCGGTCAGCGGCGTGCCCGCCGTGGGCGAGCACAACGACGCGATCCTCGCATCGTGCGGCGCACGCCCGGCCCTGGGGTAAACGTCGAATTAATCCTTCTAGACAGTTTTTCTACTCGTGAGTAATCTAGCTGCCAGAACAGAAACCCAGCGCACGAATACTGCGCAGCAATGAACCGGCAACCTCTGTCAGGGAATCCGCAATGAAAGACATCTACGTAGTCGGCGTCGGCATGACGCCGTTCGGCCGCCTGCTCGAAGAGAGCGTCAAGTCGCTCGCCCGCGGCGCGACCGCAGCCGCGCTGAAGGACGCCGGCATCGGCAAGGACGCGCTCGACGCCGCGTTCTACGGCAACGCCTCGCAAGGCCACATGGACGGCCAGCACATGATTCGCGGCGAGATCGCGCTGCGCGACATGGGCATCGGCGGCATCCCGGTCGTCAACATCGAGAACGCCTGCGCGAGCGGCAGCAGCGCATTCGTGCTCGCGGTCAACCACCTGCTCGCGGGGGCCGGCGAGGTCGCGCTCGCGATCGGCGCGGAGAAGATGTTCTCGCAAGACCGCGAGCGCATGTTCTCCGTCTTCGACAGCGCGCTCGACGTCTCGCGCGCCGCACAGATCCAGGCCGAACTGCTGAAGATCGGCGAAGGCCTGGAGATTCCGCCGGGCACGACTTCGCCGAAGCCCTATAGCGTCTTCATGGATGTTTATGCGGCGATCTCGCGCGCGCACATGAAGCGCTTCGGCACCACCCAGCGCCAGATTGCTGCCGTGGCCGCGAAGAACCATCAGCACTCGGTCCACAATCCGCTCTCGCAATACCGCGTCGCCTATACCGTCGACGAAGTGCTCGCGGCGCCGCCCATCACCTATCCGTTCACGGTGCCCATGTGCTCGCCGGTCTCGGACGGCGCGGCCGCGGCCATCCTCTGCACCGGCGATGCGCTCAAGCGCCTGAATATCGATCCGAAGCGCGCGATCCGCGTGCTCGCCTCCGTGATCCAGACCGGCACGGACCGCGACGCGGCGGAGATCGACAAGCACGTCACCGTGCGCGCCGCGCGCCGCGCGTATGAGATCGCGGGTATCGGGCCGCAGGACGTGTCTGTGGCCGAAGTGCACGACGCCACGGCCATGGGCGAGATCGTGCAGATCGAGAACCTCGGCTTGTGCGATTTCGGCGATGGCGGCCGCATGTCCGAACGCGGCGAAACGACCATTGGCGGGCGCATTCCCGTGAATCCCTCGGGCGGCCTCGAATCGAAGGGGCACCCGGTCGGCGCCACCGGCATCGCGCAGATTCACGAGCTCGTCACCCAGTTGCGCGGCGAAGCTGGCGCACGCCAGGTCGAGCATGCCCGCATCGCCGTGGCCGAAAACGGCGGCGGCCTGTACGGCGTGGAAGAGGCCGTGGCCTGCATCACGATCCTCGGCCGCTGAGGCGCTGTGTCCCGTCATGGGTCTTGCCGGACACCATGATCAGGATGACTTATTGTTATTGGTAAGGATAAGAAATGAATCTTCAGAACAAGGTTGCAATCGTCACCGGCGCTGCCTCCGGACTCGGTCTTGCCACGTGCAAAGCGCTGGCGGCGGCGTGCGCGACAGTCGTCGGCTTCGACCTCGAGCAGAGCAAGCTGAACGACGCGCTGGGCGCCGGCATCGAAGGCATCGCCGTGGACGTCTCCAACGAAGCAAGTGTGAAGGCCGGCATCGACGCAGTCATCGCCAAGCATGGCCGTCTTCACGTGGCGGTCAACTGCGCGGGCATCCTCGGAGCGTGCAAGACGCTCTCCAAGGGCGAGCTCTTCCCCAGCGACCTGTGGAACCGCGTGCTGGCCGTCAATCTCACCGGCACCTTCAACGTCGTGCGTCATGCGGCACTCGCGATGACGGCCAACGAGCCGGAGGACACGGGCGAGCGCGGCGTGATCGTCAACACGGCATCCGGCTCCGCGAAGCAAGGACAGATGGGGCAAGCGGCTTACAGCGCGAGCAAGGCCGGCGTGATCGGCATGACGCTGCCGGTGGCCCGCGACCTCGCCGAGCACGGCATCCGCGTCCTGGCCATTTCGCCGGGCCTGTTCGAATCGGGCATGTCGGCCAGCATGCCGTCCAAGGTCTCCGAGGGCGTCATCAACAAGATGCTGTTCCCGCGCCGCATGGGCAAAGCCACGGAGTTCGCCGCGCTCGTGCAGCATGCCGTCGAAAACGCATACATCAACGCCGCAACGCTGGAAATCGACTGCGGCACCCGCTAAGGGCAACGCGCGGCCAACGCTGCGCTGGCCGCGCCAACGTACCGTGCATGGCGTCACAAAACACAACAGGAGAGGAGACAGGTATGCATTTCGCGATTCGAGGACTTTGTGGGGCAGCCTTCGCTGTCGCGGCCGGCAGTGCCGCGGCGCAAAGCAGCGTGACGCTCTATGGCGTGGTAGACACCTTCGTGCAGTACATGAACAACGGCGGCTCCGGCTCGGTTTCCGAGCGCAGCGGCGGCTCGACCGGGTCGATGGTCGGGCTCAGGGGCAGCGAGGACCTGGGCGGCAAGCTCAAGGCCGTGTTCGACCTGGAAAGCGGTTTCAACGTCAACAACGGCGGCCTGATGGCCGACACTTCGGTGCTGTTCTACCGGCAGGCATGGGTCGGCCTGCGCCACGACGACTATGGCACCTTGAGCTTCGGCCGCCAGTATCAGCCGAGCTTCTGGGCCATCTACTATGCGGAGCCGTTCCGTGGCGACGAGGTGCTCTCCCCGCTCGCCGCCTTCGATCTCGCTTCCGCCTCGGACCGCAATACGCTGGCCACGCAATACGCGCCGGGGCGCCTCAGCAATACGATCTTCTATCAGTCGCCCAAGGTGTACGGCATGAAGCTCTACGCCATGTACGGATTTCCCACGACCTCCACGCAACCGGTCCCGACCACCACGGGCAACGTGGTCGACGTGGCCCTCTCGTATGAGGGCTATGGACTCTACGCTGCACTGGCTTACATCAACCAGCACGGCGGAAAAGAAACCCTGCAGCTCGCGCCCGCACCGCTCGCGGCTTCGACGTTCGATCTGGTCGGCACCGAGCATTACACCGCAGCCCTGGCCTACCGCATCGGCATCGTCAATCTGCAATTCAACTACAACTATGCGCGCCCCAACGACGTGGCGGCCAACTCCCTCGTCACGGTCGTGCCCGGGCGCGTGAGCCTGCCGCTCGATTCGCTCGCGCATTCCCTGAGCTACATGGAACTGGGCGCCACCATCCAGGCCAGTTCCGCCGATGTGATCGAGCTCGCGGCGCTCACGCGCAACGTGCGTGGCGCGCACGACAATTCAGTAGGCTTCGAGGTCGGCGTCGACCACAACATTTCCAAGCGCACCAGCCTCTACGCACGCGCCGGCTACATCAAGAACAACGGCACGGCCACGGTGTCCTGGCCCGGCTACACGGCAAACACCGCAGGCGCCTCGCAAACGCTCGTGGCGGTCGGTGTCTCTCACCGGTTCTAGGATCGGCAATCGCCCTTGCGAGTTTTTGGAGCATGTCGACGAGCCGTGTCTTCCTGTCCGGGGCGGAGGGAGAACACGGCTCGTGTGCGCTCATTGACCCATCGCCAGTCGATAGATATCGGCCGGCTTCAGGATCGCGTGCGGCACGCCGCGACGCACGGCATTGAGCATGGCATCGCCGACAATCCCGGTGGTCAGGACACTCGCGGGCGAGATGCGCCGTGCCAATGCCAGCAACGGCTTGAGCACGATATACAGCCACCGGTAACTGGCGGTGCGCGACTGGATCCCGTCCTCTGGAATGATCGCCGAGGGCCGGAAAATGGCCACCTGCCGGAATCCAAGCCGCTGCAACGCGTTTTCAGTTTGTCCGCGAACGCGGGCCCACATGGTCTTACCCTGCTCGCTGCTGTCCGCACCCGCCCCCGAGACATACACCATCGTCATGCCGGGACTGCGGGCGAGCAGTTGTTGCGCGACATGAAGCGTGAGGTCGTAGGTCACCGCGCGATATGCCGCCTCGGACATGCCGAATGACGTCACGCCGACGCAAAAGAAGCATGCGTCGACGTTGGCGAACACGGCATCGCTGGCCTCGAAGGCATTCAGGTCGGGAGCGATGAAGATCCGCAATCGCGGATCCGCATAGCCCGGCGGCGCTCGCCGTCCAATCACAATGATTTCGGTGACATCGCGGGCTTTGAGGCACGCACGCAATACGCCCTGGCCCACCATGCCGGACGCACCGATCAGGACAACCCGCATGGTCTCACTCCGACGGCCACTCGGGCGATGCCGCGCCGAAATCGGCAGCGAGGGTGACGGATTTCCAGCGCTGCTTCGTCTCGCGGCGCGCCTGTTCCTCGGCTTCGACGACCTGCCAGGCGTCCGAGCCCAGCACAAGGCGCGCGGGAACCGTAGTACTCGAGGCAAGCGCCACGATGAGCTGGGCAATGCGCTCGGGATCTCCCACTTCATGACCGACGTAGGCATCCATGAGCGCCTTGAAGTCTCCCAGCGATGCCAGATAGTCTTGCGGCAGATTCTGAAGCGTCGCGCGAGCCTCATGGCCCCACCCGGTTCGCATGCCGCCGGGCTCCAGCGTGCAAATGCGGATTCCGAAGGGCGCGACTTCCTTGCCCACGACGTCGCTGAATCCACCCACGGCCCATTTTGCCGCCTGATAGGCCGAAAGCCCCGGGGTGCTGATGCGGCCGCCCGCCGACGAGACCTGAAAAATGTGACCGCCGCCCTGTCCTCGCATAGCCGGAATGGCCGCACGCGTGAGGTTCACCACGCCAAAGAGATTGGTCTCGATTTGCGCGCGGAAATCCTCGGCGCTCGTGTATTCGAACGGCTCGATATGGCCATAGCCAGCATTGTTGACCAGCACGTCGAGCCGCCCGAACAGGCGGACCGCTTCGGACACGGCCTCTTTCGTCTGCGGTTCGTTCGTGACATCCAGCTCAAACGTTGCGAGGCGCTCGCCGTAGCCCGCATGCAAATCGGTGAATCGTGACGTGTCGCGCGCGCAAGCCAGTACCTTGCCGCCATCCCGCAACGCCGCTTCGAGGATGGAGCGGCCCAAACCTCGGGACGCACCGGTAATCAACCAAACTTTGGACATGATCGTTCGACCTTCGAGAGGCACCGATCCCGGTGCGTTTTTGACAGATCTGCGCACGACTCCGAAACTAGTCGGCCTGCGATGCAGCGGTCACCCTGCTCACTGCGGATTGAATCCCGCCTTACCCGCGAACATCACGGACTCGGCTAGCGCCTTTTGCGCCTGCAAGGCCGTGAGGCTTCGCGAGTAAGCCGCGTCCAGCACCGCATAGGCATCGCCGCCAAGCACGGTGCGCAGCGGCGGCGCCGGCATCTGGCTGACCGTATAGATGGCGCCGGCCATTTTCACAGGGTCGCCCGAAGCTTGTTCGTCACCCACCTCCACAATCTGGCGACGAAGCTTTCCGACGATGCCGTCCTTGTAGGCGTCGAGCTCCTGGGTCCAGCGTATGTTGGCCACAAAGCCCGTCTTGATCGAGCCCGGCTCGATGATGATGGTCTTGATGCCAAACTCGGCGACTTCCTGGCTCACCGATTCAGCAAAGCCTTCCAGGCCGTACTTCGCGGCGTGATACATGGAACCGCTCGGGAACGCCGCACGCCCGCCGACGCTACTGACATAGAGGAGCGTGCCACCCTGCTTCGCGCGCAATGCCGGCAGGAACGCACGCGTCACATGAATGGGCGCGAGCAGATTCAGCGCGAGCTGCTGCTGGATATCGGCTTCGGTCATTTCCTCCATCGCGCCGATCACGGCTCCGCCCGCATTGTTGGCGACCACGTCGACATCGGTGTGGCGCGCAGCGACGGCCTGCACCTGCTCGCGATCGGTCACATCGAGCGACTCCACCTCGAGCAGCGCCGGGTATTGCTGCGCCAAGGCCCGCATCGCGTCGACACGGCGCACCGCTGCTACGACACGGTGCCCTTCCGCGAGCACCTTTTCGGTGAGAGCAAGCCCCAGACCACTGGACGCGCCGGTGATGAACCACTTTTGACTGGACATGATCCTGTTCTCCTTGCGAATAAATGAGCGATTACGCGCTCAATTAAAGTCGAAAATTTTTACTGCGTGATCGCCCGCCACAGGACGCGAAATCCCAGCTCCCGGTGACGTCCTGCATCCTCTGGATGCTTGTTCACGTACTCGATGGTGGTATCGGCAATATGCTCGATCACCGATGACAGAAAGCTGACCGGCGCATCCACCAGCACGCCATCGCGCACGCCGGACTCCATCATCTGGGCCACCGCCAGAAAAGCCTCCATCCCCTGTGTCCGGGTCTCGTCCAGCAGTTGCCCCGAAGCGGAGAGCCGCGCGATGGCGAAGCGCCCGGCGGCATTCGAGAGCCCCCAGCTTACATAGCGCTGGAAAACGTGCTCCATGCGTTGCTGGTAGTCCGCTGCATCCGGATAGTCGGGCATCACCGTTTCCGCGAGGCTGCGCTTGAGGTGCAGGTAGACCTCCTGGAACAGCACCTCCTTGCTCTCGAAGTACGTGAACAAGGTCCCCTCGGCCACGCCGGCGCCCCGGGCAATGCTCGCCGTGGTGGCCAGCACGCCCTGCTCGGCAACGGCCTCGGTTGCCGACATTAACAGGGCGTTGCGTTTTTCAGGGCTCAAAGGACGTGCCATCGTTTCTGCATCAATATTGACTGAGTACGCGCTCAATTATACACGCCTTTTGGAAGTGTGCAATTTAAGCTGATCAGGAACTTAGTGAGCTTCTTCGCAGCCTTCGACGTTCAAGGCCGTTGCGCAACTGGCCCAGGATCAACGCGCTGGCAATCAGGGCGAAATACAGGGTGAGGAGATTGCGGCGCCAGGCGTCGAGCGCGGCCTGATGGGCCACGAGCACGGGATCGACGTGTCGAAGCATGAGGCCCTTCGCCTCGACCGCGCGCATCATCCGGCCAAAGCCCGCAGCCGACAGCAACGGCAGCAGAATCATGAACGCCAGCAGTGCCGGCTTCATGCGGCGTGCCCACTCATAGTGGCGCAACCGGAACCACAGACCGAGGCATCCGTGTATCCAGCCCGGTGCCAGCAGCGCCAGCTGCAAACCCTGCGTGCCGCTCGTGAGCAGCACGACGATCACGCGCTCGTAGTCGGGCTCGAAGCCATAGAGCGTGGACGCAAGCCGGGTCGACACCGCATGGCGGATCAGCAGCATCGGCAGGCTGAGGCCGGCCCAGAGGCGGATCCATTCGGCGGGCGGCAGCGCCCAGTGACGCCGCCCGCACAGCGTGTGCAACGCCAGCGCAAAATGCAGGGCTGCCGCACCGTACAGCGCGATCGTTCCGGGCGTGCTGCGCCACAGCCGCAGTGCGAGCACGAGCGCGTGTCCCGCAAGCTCCAGCGACGCGATCCCGAGCGCGTGGTTGACCAGATGCAGAAAGAGATACGTCAGCATCACCAGCCCCGAGGCGAGCTGGAGCTTGCGCAGAATGGCTTGCACTCCGATCCTCACTGCGCCGGTCGCGCGCACGTCGCGCCGAAGCCGCTCACTTCCGGCTCCGATGAACGACGCGGGACATGTTCCGGGCGGGCTTCGCCATGGCGCCCGTTATGCTCGCCAGCCGGCTGATGCGCCGGCGCAACCGGCCAAACACGCTGCCCGCCGATGACCGGCGCGGGGCGCCGTCATGCCGATGCGCAACACCCTGATGCAGCGCATCGGCGAACCGCTCTAACGCCGATATCGGACCGCATACGCTCTGGTATTCCTCGCGGCCAATCCTGCCGTCGAGGATCACGGTCAAGCCCGACGCACGGGCCATCTGGATGAGGTCCATTTCGATCTCCCATTTTGGGTGCCTTGCCTGCAATACCGCGCTCAGGCGCCCGTTATTCCCGCGAGCATAACGCTCCATCAGTTGCCAGCCGTGCGATAGGCGGCCGGGAATAAAACCGGCACCTCCCCGGTATTACGTCTGAAACCCGCCCTGGAAGCCCTCCGGATCGATCCGGCAGCCGGCTTCCTGAATCCAGACTCCACACCAGAGGACATCATGCCTTCAGATCTTCCTTCCCAGCCGTCGCGCCGCAACGCCCTGAAATGCCTCGCTTTCGGCGGCGCAGGCACCCTGTTTGTCCTGGCCGGTGGGGTTTTCACACCCGTGGAGCTGGCGCTCGCGGCCAGCAGCAAGGATCAATCAGCGGCTTCCGGCACGCCCCTTTTCCTGCAGATCAGCGACTCGCATATCGGCTTCAACAAGGAAGCCAATCCGGACGTTGCGGGGACGCTCAAGCAGACGATTGACTACGTCAACGCCATGCCGGTCAAGCCCGCCCTGACGATACACACGGGCGATATCACCCATCTCTCCAAGCCGGAAGAATTCGATCTCGCCAGCCAGTTGCTGTCCGGGCTGAGCATTACCGAGCTGCACACGGTGCCCGGCGAGCATGACGTGACGGACGGACCGCAGGGCGAATACTTCAAACGCTTCGGCCAGGCGTCCGACAACCGGGGCTATTACAGCTTCGACCACAATGGCGTGCACTTCATCGGCCTCGTCAATGTGATGCATTTCAAGCCGAACGGGCTCGGGAGTCTGGGCGACGACCAGCTTGCCTGGCTCCAGAACGATCTGAAGGGGCGCACGTCCAGCACGCCGATCGTGGTCTTTACCCATATGCCGATGTGGACGATCTACGAACCCTGGGGTTGGGGCACGGGCGACGCGGGCCAGGCGATGGACGCTCTGAAGCGGTTCGGCTCGGTCACCGTTCTGAATGGGCATATCCATCAGATCGTCTCCAAGGTGGAAGGCAATATCACCTTCCATACCGCGCGCTCGACCGCCTATCCGCAACCGATGGCCGGCAATGGTCCCGGACCCGGGCCGCTGACGGTGGCGAGCGATCAACTGCCCAAGATGCTGGGCGTGACGAGTATCCGCATCACGCGCCATCCGCTTGCCGCGACGCTTTCCGACACGACGCTCGCCTGACCGCGAAATTCATCATTCAATCAGGAGCCAAGCCATGCCATCCCCTTTCTCTCGTCGTGCCTTCATCCTTTCCCTCGGGAGCGCCCTGCTCACGGCAGCATTGGCCATCGGGTCGCCTGCCGCGCATGCCCAGGACCCCAATGAGGTCATCATCAAGAATTTCATGTTTTCGCCGATGTCCCTCACCGTCAAGGCCGGCACGACGGTGACGTGGAAAAACATGGATGGCGAGCCGCATTCGGTCGTCAACGACGCGGGCATATTCCACTCGGCCGCGCTCGATCAGAACGATACGTATCAGTTCAAGTTCGACAAGCCGGGGGTGTACAACGTGAACTGCGGCATTCATCCGTACATGAAGGCGACCATTACTGTGCAGTAGGCCGATTCAGGCGAGCCATGGCCGCGAGCGCATTTCATTCGATAAGGAATCCATATTTTTTCAGTGAAATCGCCCGCGGCATGGCCGCTTTGTCGCCGACACGGCGCATGAAGCGAGGCACGCCTCACACTCGCTCGGCCGAGGCCAGATGATTCTTCAAGAATGCGCGCGTTCTACCTTGGCACGGATCGCGAAGCACCTGATCTGGCGCGCCTTCTTCAACAACCACGCCACCGTCCATAAACACGATCCGGTCGGCGACCTCCGCGGCGAAACGCATCTCATGCGTGACAATCAACATCGTCATCTGTTCGGCCGCCAACTGCTTCATCACAGCATTGACCTCGTCGACCAGCTCCGGGTCCAAAGCCGAGGTCGCCTCGTCGAACAACATGACTTTGGGCTGCATCGCCAACGATCGTGCAATCGCCACTCGCTGCTTCTGCCCTCCAGACAATTGCGAAGAGTAAGCGTCAATCTTGCTGGCAAGTCCGACTTTCGATAGCAGCCCCCGTGCACGCTCACGGGCATCGTCCTTGCGCATGCCTTTGAGCTTGATGGGGCCCAACACAATATTTTCCATAACGGTCAAGTGAGGAAACAAATTGAAGTGCTGGAACACCATCCCCATCTGCTGCCGGACGGCATTGATGTGCCTCTCGAACGCGCGTCCTTTCAATGGCTGATTCACTTGTGTGCCGTCGAGCCAGACCTCTCCCCCATTCAATGTCTCGAGATGATTGATCGAGCGCAGCAGCGTGCTTTTCCCAGACCCACTGGGGCCAATGATCGCGACGATCTGGCCGCGCGACACGGAAATATCGATGCCCTTCAAGACCTCCACGGCGCCATAAGCTTTGCGCGCATTCTTCACTTCGACCATGGGTTTCAAGGCACTCATCGCGTCACCTCCACATTTTTCTCAAGGCGTCGAAGGCCGAATTCCATCGCAACATTGCAAACGTAGTAAAGCGCCGCAATGCTCAGATAGAACTCAAACGGACTGAAGGTATCGCTGATGGCATGCTGGGCACTATTGACGAGCTCGGTAATTCCGATGACCGATACGAGAGACGAGTCCTTCAAGAGAACAATCATGTTATTTCCGATCGGCGGAATCGTCTTTCTTACCGCTTGTGGAATCACGATATGGATCAGCGTTTGCCAGCGGCCAAAGCCAATCGAGCGCGCCCCTTCCGTCTGACCATGATCCACGGAAAGAATCCCCGCGCGAATGACATCGGCGTTGTAGGCCGCAAAATGCAGGCTCAGACCGATGATGCCGGCAATAAAGGCCGAAATATCGATGCCAATCTGCGCGAGGCCGAAGTAGATGAGGAAAAGCTGCAGCAATAGCGGCGTCCCCATGAACAGCCAAATGAAGAGACGCACCGGGTAACAAACAAAGGCCGGCGCATACAGCACGACAAGCGCAAATACCACGCCAAAAACAAGACTCAGGAGTGAGGACAGCGCCGTCAGGATCAACGTCCAGGCCAAGCCTTGCAGAAGCAGCCCTGTGTACGGCAAAACTATGCTGAAATCGAGTGATTGCATCGGTTCTTCCTCAGCGAGCGGCGAAGCGTTTGTCCAGAAGATCGACTATGCGCACTACGACGTAGATGACGATCATGTACAGGACTGCCGCGATCGCGAATATTTCGAAGGGCTTATAGGTGGACCCAATGTATCGCTGCGCGGTATACGTCAGCTCCACCACGGACACCGTTGAAACCAGCGCCGATCCCTTTACGAGCCCGACCGTGTTGACGCCCAGCGGACGTATCATCAGGCGCGCTGCCTGTGGCAGGACAATGAGCCTCATCGTCTGCCCGCGTGACAGCCCGATTGAGCGGGCCGCTTCGGTTTGCCCGCGCTCGACGTTCACGATCGCGCCACGCATCGACTCGGACATATACGCGGCAATGTTCAGGCCCAGCGCGATATATCCGGCGCTGAACGGATCCAGATTGAGCCCGATCTGCGGCCCGCCGAAGTAGAGGATAAACAACTGCACCAGATTGGGCGTGCCGCGAAAGATGCTGACATAGGTCGTTGAGAGCGCGCGCAGAACCCGGTTATCCGAGAAGCGCCCTGCCACCAGCACAACGGCGAGGGCGAGTCCAATGACAAAGGCAAGTGACGAAATCTGTACGGTCACCCATGTCGCCTCCAGAAAAAACGGCAGGGTTCGCAGCACCAGTGCAATGGCCATATCCATGAAAATCTCCGCATCGCCTTCAACTGACTCGGCGTGCCCGAGTCGGCCCCGCTAGTTCGATCAGCGGATATCGCTGCCGATCCATTGCCTGGAAATTTTCTCGTAGGTGCCGTCGGCCTTCATGTCGTCAAGCGCCTTTTGCAAGGCCACTTTGAGCTCGGGGTTGCCCTTGCGGACTGCGATGCCGATACTGTCCGGCGATGCTTGCGCACCGGGAATGGCAAGCATCCTGACTTTCTGGCCGGTTTCCTTGACGGCGACCATGACGGGAACACTGTCCATGATAATGGCGTCGATACGGCCGTTCTGAAGCTCCATCAACATCTCGGGCAGCCCCTTATAGGTGCGGATGTTCCAGTTGCTTTGCGCCTGCGCCCACTTGTCGTTGGTATCCCCGAGGATCACGCCCACGGTCTTGCCCTTGAGGTCGTCGATTTTTTGAATTGGAGAGCCCGCCGCGACCACGGCGACACGTTCCACATGGTAGTACGGGCCGACGAAATCCACGGCCTTCTCACGCGCGGGCGTGATCGTCATCGACGCGACAACGATGTCGTATTTCTTTGCCAGCAAGCCGCCGATGATGCCGTCAAAAGGCGTCGTCACGATCACCGGCTTGAGCTTCAATCGCCTGGCAAGCTCGGAACCAATCGAGGCGTCAAACCCGACGATCTCGTTCTTGTCATTGGCGAAACTGAAGGGTGGATATTGACCGCTCATTGCAATGCGAAGCTCGCCCGTACTCTTCAATGCCTGAAGCTCGTCAGCCATGACAGAGTGAGCGGGAAAGGTGACAGCCATAGCCGTCAGCGCTACCGAAATCAGGCGTTTAATTTTCAAAATCATGGCAAGCATCTCCTCCAGAATTGATCGTCTGTTTTTGCCGATCTCTTGTTCCGTCCGTCAAAATCTTGACATAATTCCCATTGGCGGAGAGCCGGCAAAGTGCCGGTGGAGTCCGATATAGCGTCGGATCCGGCCGGCATTTTGCCGGCTTCGCTGCCCTGGCCAGGCCCTCGCAGAACGCACCCGGCACGCACGGGCATCCACACACCAGTTTCTTTAACGAAGTGCGGCTTCGATGCTATCTGCCAGCACGCCGAGCAAATGATCCGCATTGGCGCGGCTGAAGATCATCGACGGGCGCATTTTCAACACATTGTCGAACGGGCCCTCCGTGCCCATCAGGACGCCGCGCTCGCGCGCGCCATCGCAGATTTTCTTCGCCATGGCCGTGGCCGGTTCCTTGGTCTTGCGATCCAGTACCAGCTCGATACCGAGGAACAGGCCCTGCCCACGCACGTCGCCAATCACGTCGTAGCGCTTCTGCATGACGCGAAAGCCCTCGAGCAGATACTGTCCGACTTCGAGTGCGTTCTGCCGCAGACCGTCGCGTTCAATGACGTCGAGCACGGCGAGGCCAGCGGCGCACGCCACCGGATTGCCCGCGAACGTGTTGAAATACTCCATGCCGTTGTTGAAACTGTCAGCAATCTCGCGAGTGGTCACGAGCGCCGCCATCGGATGGCCGTTGCCGATGGGCTTGCCCATGGTGACGATATCGGGCACGACGTCCTGCATCTCGAAGGCCCACCAGTGGCTGCCGACCCGGCCGAAGCCAACCTGCACTTCGTCGGCGACGCAAAGTCCACCGGCGGCGCGCACCATGGCGTAGACCTCCTTCAGATACCCTGCCGGCAGGAAGATTTGCCCCGCCACGCTCGGGATCGACTCGGCCATGAACAAAGCGGGCTTGCGGCCTTGCTTTCTCATGGCGTCGATCTGCTCGGCTACGCTCTGCGCGAAACGCCTGCCATGCTCCTCTAGCGGCCAGCCCAATGGCGCGCGGTAGCTATCGGGAATGTCGGCCTGGAAGACATGGTCCGGCTTGCCTTTACCGCCTTTGCTCTTGTATTTGTAGGGGCTCAGGTCGATCAGCTCCTGTGTGTTGCCGTGATAGGCCCAATCCAGCACCAGAGCGTCGCGGCTGCCAGTATGGTGGCGGGCCATGCGCAGCATCAGGCTGTTCGCCTCGCTGCCCGAGCAGACGAAGCTCGCCACCGCAAGGCCTGGCGGCAAGGTGGCGGTCAAGCGCTCGGCGTACGCGACGATGTTGTCGTGCAGATAGCGCGTATTGGTGTTGAGGATCGCCGACTGCCTGGCGATGGCCTCCACGACGTCGGGATGCGCATGGCCGAGATGGCAGACATTATTGAAGCAGTCGAGATAGGCGCGGCCGCGATGGTCGATGAGCCAGACACCGTCGCCGCGCACAAACTTGATCGGCTCGGAATAGGAGATCGACAGATTGGGCAGCAGGATCGCTTTGCGACGCTCAACAATCTCGGCGCGGCTGCGCCCCGTCTGTTTGAACGCTTCGGGTGGGATGCCGGCCAGTGCGGCGACGTCCGGAAACATATCGGCCCATACGTCGAGATAGGCGGCCTCGCCCACCCCGAGCACTTCCGTTGCGGACAGATCGACGTCCGTCGACACCTGTAGATGAAGATGCGGAGTCCAGCCGCCATTCTCATCGGCTGCCCCCATGTAACCGACGAGATCGCCCGCAGCCAGCCTCTGCCCCGGCTTCAGGCGCGCCAGGGCTTCATGTCCCATATGCCCCCAGAGCGTCACGAAAGGCGGGCACCCTTGCGGTTCATGCAAGAGCGCGACCAGCCCGCCATAATCGAGGGGATCCGGCTCGATCTGCACGCTTCGCACCGTGGCATCCAGTGGTGTATGGACGGCGGTACCGGCAGGCATGAACAGATCGACGCCGAGATGGCAGACGCGATGCTGGCCGTTGATGAATCTGGACTCAAACGCAGCATTGCTGTAAACCGTGCGCTTTTCACCCCACGGCCCTACACCAAGCTGAACATGATGGCGCGCGCAGAAGTCGTTCCACCATGCCGTGGCTTTCCCGGGACGCTGCGCAGCCGAGTCGAGCGTCATTTCATGCGTTGCATCGCCGAAAGGAACGAGCGCCTTGGCCAGCGTCGCCGGATGCGGCCGCACGATCGGTGCGAAGCCCTTCGCGTTGGCGGCAATCCAGTTGCGTGTCGCGACCGCCCCTTCCACCGCTTCGAACCCGCACGCCTTGCGCAGGATGGCCGTGGCGAAGCGGGGATTCATCGCGTCGAGCCGGTGCAATAGCCGCCAGGCCGGCGCTTCGCTGATCGCGAGATAAGGATCGTCCTGAATCCGGTCACGGCGGGAAGCAGAGAACGTCACGCTGATGACGAGCCGCATTGCGATGAGATCGAACAGCATCTCGACCTCTTCCGGCAGGAGCGGGTATTTCTCGTGAAACCCGGCGGCAAGTGCACCCGCAGCGCCAATCGGATCGTCCATGTCCAGGATCGAATAGGCGCATGCAATCGCGACGTCGGCAATCAGCACCGTATGAACGGCGTCGCCGAAATCGATCAGCCCAGCAATGTCACTGCGTGTTGCTTCGTCGACGAGCACATTCCAGTCATTCGCGTCGTTATGGATGACCTGAGCGCGCAGACGCGACAGCTGCGGCACTACATGACGTTCGAAGCGCGTGATAAACCGCTCGAGAATCGAGCGCTTCGCCTCGTCGCGGACGAAGTGCAGACGGGCGCGTGCACGGGCGGCGTGCCGAAGATCCCAGTCGAGATTGCGCAGTGCGCCGGGATGGATAAACCCCTGCAAGGCGCGATCGAGCTCACCCATGGCACGACCGAGATTGCGCAACAGTTCAAAGCTTCTCTCGACTTGCGCGAGCGGGGTGCCTGGAATCCATTCCACGAGGCGCACGGCATGCGCTTCTCCCGTCGATGACACCGTCGACGCAAGCCGCTCACCGCTGAGGCTCGGCTTCAGATGCGGAACGGGTATACGGGGGTTGACTTCGTTCAGATGATGCAGAATCGCGGTCTGCAGCTCGCTTTCAACCTTGGGTTCGCTGGAATTCACGATCTTCAGAATCCAGGCCGCACCCGTCTGCGTGATCAGCCGGAAGTTACGGTCCCGCTCCCCGTCGAGCAAGGAGGCGGTTGCCTTCACGCCAAAAATCTCTTCGCTGAGCTTTTCGGCGTCGGTGACAGTGTAGTGGGGTGCAGGGCGAGTGAGATCAGTCATATCGAGCTTCCAGCGCGGATTGCCAAAAGACCTGTTCAAAACACCGGTTATGCGCCGGCATTAGTCAGGATCACTTATTGAATGCCACGGACAAGAATCGAAGGCAGCATGCGCGACGTCGAATCGACCCGCCTCGCGCAGTTTCACGAGCGGCGGTTCGTGCCGCCACTCGCCCCTTCAAGCCAGCCGCCTGCCTGATGGTTCGTCGAACAGGCTATTCTGGCAACATGTTGGCATGCAATCCGTTTTGCGACATCATGTAAGTTGCCGGAACGTCCGGCAGATTGTCGGAATGGACCGGCATCTATTCGGTTGACGGGGACGATGACTGATGCGAGAGCTTGATGCGACTGACCGTGAAATTCTGACTATCCTCGCCAAGGATGCCCGCATCGCGTTGAAGGCCTTGGCTGCCCGCATCGGGCTATCGCGTAGCGCAACGAGCGAGCGCGTCAGCAATCTTGAAAGAAGCGGTGTGATACGGGGTTATCGCGCGGACATCGGCGAGATCAACGCCAACGTGATTCGGGCGGTTCTGCTGGTCAGTCTGAAGCGAACGCCCGCGAATCAATTGCTCGACCTGTTGGCTGAACAGCCCGAGGTTCGACGCGTGTCGTCGGTTAGCGGCGAGCTTGACCTGATTGTGGAGATTGAAGCGGGCAACATCGACGGGCTCAATCGGGTCCGTGACTGGGTCGCGAACTACGAGGCGGTCGACGATCTGACGACGGCAGTCGTTCTACGGCGAAATATTGACCGGGAAATGCGCTGACGCTCAGGCGCAAGCAGAAGTGAACGACCGGTCGAGCGTTGCACCCCACCCGGCCGTCCAGCCGCGCTCTCAATGCTCGTTGCTCGCCCGCGCCGCCGAGGGGCACGCCGGATCCGTGCCCCAGTGGCCATCGCACACGCGCCAGCGGCACAACTGATCTTCGAAGAATCCCCGATCGCCGCACGCCTTCACTTGCTGCGCCAGCGCTGCATTGCTGTCGCTCTGGGCCTTGCCCGCGGCCTTCGACGTACGCGCGGCCGCCTTGGCATCGGCCGGCTTCGTGCGCGCCACGAGCACGGCGAGCAGATCGACGTCGGAATCATCCTGCTTCGCGCCGTTGTGCGGCTTCTTCGACTGCGCAACGGCCGCCTTGCTTTCCGTGCGGCGGGTATTCGCCGCCGGATGCTTCGCCGCGGCCTTCTCGCGCGATGGCGCCGATTGGGCTCGAGGCGCCTGCGCCTTGGGCACGGCTGCCGCAACCGTGGCGCCGCTCGCGCTGCCGTCGCGCGCGCCGTCTGTCAGTGCGTGTGAAAGCCGGTCGGCATCGTTCGCCGGTGCCGGAGCGGCATTGGCCGCGGCGGACTTTGCATTGGCCGTATCGTCGTCGGCGACGATCGTTGCCGCGTGCGATGCCGAAGCGGCGTCGGGCGCGCCGGTCTGTGCGCCCGCAACGACCGCCTGCGATGCGCTCGCGGCCGCAGCAGCCGCCACCGTGGCGCTTGCCGGCGTGGCAGAGGCGCTCGATGCCGTGGAGGGCGCGCGCGTCATCAACTGCCATGCGCCGAGCGCGCCGGCGCCGATCACGAGCAGCGCAACGAGCGCGGCCGTCTTCGAGACGCGCGCCGGCTTTCCTGCCGGTGCGGCAGGCGGCACGACGCGCCCTTCAAGATTCGCAAGAATGCGCGAGCCATTGGGCGCGCCGCCGTTGGCGGGCGCGCTGGCCGCTTTGCCGGGGCCATCAGCAAGCAGGCTGGGTGGAGCTTTAGGGCGGGAGTTGTCCGGCACACTCATTAGAGTCTCATTCGAATCGTGCACATTGAATCGGGCCTGTTTCGCCGTAATAATACGGGTCGACCCGGCTTCGGGCAGGCCTGATTCTAAAATCAAGCATTACAAAAAACAATTGCCTCCAGTTCAAGAGGTTGCTTTTGGTTGCCATTGCACTCGTAGTCTATTTCGCCATTACCGTCCCGTTAGCGGCAATACTGCTTCTTCCGGGCGTGCGTGCGGTGTTTTTCGACGTCATATCCAATTTGCATAACATCGTTACGCAACGTATATCGGCAAGCGCCACGCAAGCGCGTAAAGGCATTTCAAGATCGGCAAAATATTCCCAATCAAGCATGACGGGTATGCAAAATTTGCTGATTAAACGGCGCTTGCTGATTTTGTCGACGACAGGTATTCTTGCGACGCCGCCGTTGGTTGCCATTGCGCTTCGCGGCCACCAGTTATTCCAATACGATGACACGCTTCGGGCGCCCGATGAAAAAATCTCGGCGTTGCTCAATGGCGAGCAGCTCGTCCCGCCGCCGCCATTGCCGCCCGAGGTGTTCGCCACGCAGGAGGTCGAACAGCTTCGCCCCGCGCTGGTGGATGCGAGCCGCGACTGGAATCTGCTCGATCCGGATTTCCGTACGCGTCTATTGCTCGTTTATAAAATCATGCACGAGCAATACGGTTATCAAATGGCATTGCTGGAAGGTTATCGGAGCCCCGAACGGCAGGACCGGCTGGCGAAAATGGGGGGCAGCGTGACCAATGCCGCGGCGTTTCAGAGCTACCACCAATACGGACTCGCGGCGGATAACGCGTTTTTACGAGACGGCAAGCTCGTCATTTCAGAAAAAGATCCTTGGGCCATGCGCGGCTATCAGTTATATGGGCAGGTGGCCGAACAGGTCGGGCTAACGTGGGGTGGCCGGTGGAAATTGATGGATCTCGGGCACGTCGAATATCACAAGCCCGGTTTCGTGCTCGGGCGCAGAGCCGCGGCTCGTCAAAAAGTCCAATAATCCGCGCCGACATGGTTTCGCAATCAGACGCCTATAAGCTCGAGCGGCCCGCCGTGGCCGCCGTAGCTCACGCTACGCACCATCAGAACAGCACTCAAAGCACCAGGACCTGACCGGCTTATGCAACGCATCCTCAACGTGTTGACCCACAGGCGCACGCTTTCCATCATCACCTTGATCGCAGTGGCCACGGGGCTGTTCGCTCTCGTCGCAGCGGGGCAAATCGCGCTCATGTGGGCCGTGCTCGCACTCGGCGTGCTGCTCTTGCTATCGCTGCTCGTCTGGTTCGTGCGCCGCAAGCGCGTGCGCCGCGGCAACAACAAGCTCGGCGAGATGCTCGAACAGCAGGCTCAGGTCGAGAGCACCAGCAGCGCTGCCGCGAGCGGCACGCAGGTCGAACTCGACGCGCTGCGCACGCGCCTCGTGGAAACGGTCAAGACCATCAAGACCTCGAAGATTGGCCAGCTCTCGGGCGGCTCGGCGCTCTACGAGCTGCCGTGGTACATCGTCATCGGCAATCCGGCGGCGGGCAAGAGCAGCGCCGTGCTCAATTCGGGACTGCAATTTCCTTTCGCCGACAAAAAAGACGCCATCGTGCACGGCATTGGCGGCACGCGTAATTGCGACTGGTTCTTCACGACCGAAGGCATTCTGCTCGACACGGCGGGCCGCTATTCGGTGCACGAGGAAGACCGCGGCGAATGGCTCGGCTTTCTGGGGCTGCTCAAGCGCTTCCGGCCCAAGGCGCCCATCAACGGCATCATCGTGACCGCGAGCATTGCCGAACTCACGGGCAACCGCCCCGAGTTCGCGATCAATCTCGCGAAGAACCTGCGCCAGCGCGTGCAGGAGCTCACCGAAAAGCTCGAAGTGTTCGCACCGGTCTACGTGATGTTCACGAAGGTCGACCTCATTACGGGCTTCACCGAATTTTTCAGCGGCAGCGACCGCAACGAATACGACCGCGTCTGGGGCGCCACCCTGCCCTACGAACCGGACGAGAAGCGCGACATCGTCGCGCTGTTCGACGAGCGCTTCGAAGAGCTCTACGACGGCCTCAAGGAAATCAGCATCGCGCAGATGTCGATCAGCCGCGGCAACGCACTCACGCCGGGGCAACTGAGCTTCCCGCTCGAGTTTTCCACCATCAAGCCTTCGCTGCGCGCGTTCCTCGCCACGCTGTTCGAGAACAATCCGTTCCAGTACAAGCCCATTTTCCGCGGCTTCTACTTCACGAGCGCCTTGCAGGAAGGCGAAACCAACAGCGCCGCCGCGCAGCGCATCGCCAACCGCTTCTCGCTCTCGACCGACAGCCTGCCCAAGCCGCAAGCGGCGTTCTCGAAGAACGGCTTCTTCCTGAAAGACCTGTTTTCCAAGGTGATTTTCGCCGACAAGCAAACGGTCCGCCAATTCGCGAGCCCCGCGAAGACGCGCCTGCGCTACGCCACGTTCTTCGGCGTGGTGGCCGCGCTCGCGCTCGCGCTCGGCGGCTGGACCTGGTCGGCGATCAACAACCAGCAGCTCGTGGCGAACGTGCAGGCCGACCTCGACAACGTGGAAAAGCTGCAGCAGAACCGCAACGACCTGCAGTCGCGCCTGCAGGCCATGGACATTCTCGAGGACCGCATCGAGCAGCTCGAGCAGTTCCGCCGCGACAGGCCGCTCGCGGTGTCGCTGGGCCTCTATCAGGGCGACCGCGTCGAGCAGCACTTGCTTCAGGAGTATTACAACGGCGTGCGCCAGATCATGCTCACGCCGGTCTCGCAGAATGTCGAAGCGTTCCTCAAGGAAGTCGACGCGCATCCGGACCAGCTCGCGCCCATGACGCGCACGCCCGATTCGGGCGCGGTGCCGGTGTCCGCGCACGCGGCCATGGCGAGCCCGAGCCAGGGCGGCCTCTATAGCGACGCGTCGCCCACCAGCGTCGAGGACGCGTACAACGCGCTCAAGACCTACCTGATGCTCTCGGACAAGCGTCATGTGGAAACCGCTCACCTCACCGACCAGATCGCCCGCTTCTGGCGCGGCTGGCTGGAGACCAATCGCGGCAACATGCCTCGTGACGAGATGATCAAGAGCGCCGAGCGCATGATCACCTTCTACCTCTCGCGCGTGTCCGACGACGACTGGCCGATGATCGACGCGAACCTCGCGCTCGTCGACCAGACGCGCGAGGACCTGCGCCACGTGGTGCGCGGCATGCCGGCACGCCAGCGCGTCTATGAGGAAATCAAGGCGCGCGCCTCCACGCGTTTTGCGCCGATGACGGTCGCACGCATCGTCGGCGACGGCAATGCCTCGCTCGTGGCGGGCAGCTACGCGATTCCGGGCACCTTCACGCGTGAAGCATGGTTCCAGTACGTGCAGCCCGCGATCCGCGATGCCGCCACGAAGGAGCTGCAGGCGAAGGACTGGGTGCTCAACACCTCGGCCAGCGACGACCTCACGCTCGAGGGCAGCCCCGAGCAGATCCAGAAGACCCTGGTGGGCATGTACAAGGCCGAGTACGCGCAGCACTGGCAGAAGTTCATGCAGGGCATCGCCGTGCAGGATTTCGGCAGCTTCGGCCAGGCCGTCGACGCGATGAACCGCCTCGGCGACCCGCACGATTCGCCGATCCGCAAGATCCTCGAAACCGCGTACGACCAGACTTCGTGGGATAACCCGTCGCTCGTCAACGCCACGATGAAGCAAGCGCAAAGCGGCATCACGGGCTGGTTCAAGAACCTGTTCTCGCGCGCAAAGAGCGGACCGATCCAGGCGAACATCGACATCAACGGCAATCCGGTCGAGATGCCGATGGGCCCGGTCGGCCAGGCGTTCGCGGGGCTTGGGCGCATTGTCGTCACGCACGACAACGGCTCGCTGCTGCAGGGCTATATGGACTCGCTCTCGAAGGTGCGCACGCGCTTTAACACCATCAAGAATCAGGGCGATCCGGGACCGGGCGCACGCCAGCTGATGCAGCAGACGCTCGACGGCAACGGCTCGGAGCTGTCCGATTCGCTGAAGTTCGTCGACGAGCAGATGCTCACCGGCCTCACCGACGACCAGCGCAAGGCGCTGCGGCCGCTGCTCGTGCGCCCGCTCATGCAGGCCTATGCGGTGGTGATCCAGCCGGCCAGCGCGGAAGTGAACAAGGTGTGGAACGCCCAGGTGTACCAGCCCTTCCAGGCGTCGCTCGCGAACAAGTATCCGTTCTCGAGCACGGCGAAGATCGAGGCGGGCTCGAGTGAAATCGCCCAGACCTTCGGCCCGGACGGTGCGATCTCGAAGTTCGTGAGCACCACGCTCGGGCCCCTCGCGGTGCGCCGCGGCGACACGCTCACCGCGCGCACGTGGGGCGACATGGGGCTCGCGCTCACGCCCGACTTCACCAACGGCTTCGCCCGCTGGGTGGCGCCGCTCGCGGGCGGCGCGTCCAGTGCGAACGGCGGCACGAGCGAACCGCAGACCGTGTTCCAGATCCTGCCGCAGCCTTCGAGCGGCACGACCGAATACACGATTGCGATCGACGGCCAGCAACTGCGCTACCGCAACACGCCGCCGCAGTGGACCAACTTCGTGTGGCCGAATCCGGCGGGCGCGCCGGGCGCGACGCTCTCCGCAACCACCTTCGACGGCCGCACGATCCAGCTCGTCAATGAGCCGGGCCGCTACGGTCTGGAGAAGCTGATCAACTCGGCGCAGCGCAGCCGCCGTCCGGACGGCACCTTCGACCTCACGTGGACGCAGGGCAGCGTGTCGGTTTCGGTGAGCATGCGCATCATCAGCACTTCGCAGCCCACGGCTTCGAGCGGCAACGCTCCGCAACAGCAGGGGCTGGGCGGCGTGCAGCTGCCGTCTTCCGTCGCGAACGTGGGCCCGGCGGCGGGTAGCCCCGACTCACCCAACGCGCCCGCTGTGCCGAACGCCGCGCCCGCAGCGGGCAACGCGCAGAACAACACCGCCCCCGTGAACGCGCCCGCCGGCGCGGTGACGACGGCCAACGCCACGGGCGCCAACAACAACGCGGGAGACGCGCAATGACGCAAACCGTACAGGCGCAGATCGCCTACTTCGGCAAGATCCCGTCGCGCGGCGACTTCGTGAAAAGCGCACACAATCCGCAGCTCCTGCAGACGCTCGACCGCTGGATTGCCGAAGCGATGGACATGCTCACCGACGATCCCCGCTGGAAGATCGTCTACGAAGAAGCGCAGCCGATGCACTTCGCGTTTCTCGGCTCGCAGAGCAAGCTCGCGATCGCGGGGCATATGGTGGCGAGCCGGGACCAGTCGTCACGCCGCTTTCCGTTTCTCGCGGCCACGGCGCTCGAAGTCGAGCAGCCGCTCGCCTTTCTCGCGCGCAGCCCGCTCGCGCTCGCACGCCTGTGGTCGCGCGTCTCCGCGCAGATGCAGCCACTCTTGGGCCCGAGCGAACCGGCCGGCGCACTACAGGCGCTCGGCGAGACCTTCGTGCCGGTGGACGTGGGCGGCGCGGGCAATCCGCACGACGGCACCTTCGCCGACTTCATCGAGCATCAGACACTCTCTGGGCTCGAGCAGATGCTGCTCGCCAGCGGCCATCCGGTGCGCCTGCGCGGCGCGATGCTCGCGCTCGGCTCGCTGCTGCGCCCGGTGATGACGAGCGGCGCGGCGCATCTCGAGCGGGGCCTCACGCTGCCGCTGCCGACCGACCCGTTCTACCGCAGCCTCGTGGCGGCATTCTGGCTCGAGCTGATCGCACCGTTCGTCTCGAAGGCCGACTTCGAACTGGCGATTTTCATGGGCACCATCGCGCAGCGCGAGCGGCTCATCATCGGCTTCAACGGCGCCTCGGCGAAGACCTTGCATAGCGTGGTCGATCCGCAAACTTACTCGGCCCATAACATCGATATCGACGATCCCGAGTGGGTCGACGAACATGCACAGAACGACCATGGCATCAGCAAACTCGTCAGCTACCTCGATCAGCCGCAACTGTCACTGCGCGTCTCGATCGACACGTTCCGCGAGGCGTTCATCGGGGAGCCGGTCAATGGCCGCCGTGCTTGAGCTGCCCAGGCGCAGCGCCCTCGCCGCCGCGGCGGCGCTGACGTTGGGTGCATTGATTGGTGCATTCGGCACGTTCAGCGCCCCCGCATTTGCCGACGATGCCAGCCCCGCGCGCGTCACGCCCGTGGATACGAGCGGCGGGCAGATCCGCACCACGGAGCTGCCGGGCACGGCATCCTCTGCTGGGCAGGTCAGCCAGGCCGGCACAGTCAATGCCGCAGCCTCCGCTCCCGGCACGCGCGGGACCGCGAGCTCGACGCCGGCTCCGGCGAACACGGCGCCGGGCCAGGTCGTGGTGGGCGGCAAGGTGCCTGACGAAGCCACGCACGCCGCCGTGCTGCAGCGCCTGCGCGACACCTATGGCGCGGCGAACGTGGTCGATCAGATCGAAGTGGGCGACGTGGCCACGCCGCCTAATTGGTCGGCGAACGTGCAGAAGCTGATTAATCCAGGGCTGAAGCAGATTCACAAAGGACAGCTGCAGATCGATGGCACGCAGATCGACGTGCGGGGGGAAGTGGGCAATGAAGCCCAGCGGCAGCAGATCGCGAGCGATATGGCCAATGCGCTTAATCCCACCTATACGATTCGCAATGGGTTGCGCGTGAGTGCGTCAGAGCAAGGGTTGCTTGATCAGACGCTCGCGAATCGCACGATTGAATTCGAAACGGGAAGCGCGACGCTCGCGCCGGAGGGCCGCGCGATTCTCGATCAGATGGCGGCCGTGCTGGTGAAAATGAATACGCGGACGGTGGAGATCATCGGTCATACCGATAACTCGGGTAATCGTGCGTCGAATATCGCGTTGAGCCAGGCGCGGGCGGATGCGGTGAAGGGGTATCTTGTTGGTAAGGGGATCTCGCCGCAGCAGCTTACGACGGATGGTGTTGGGCCCGATCAGCCCGTGGCGTCGAATGATACCGCTGATGGGCGTGCGAGGAATCGGCGTATTGAGTTCCGGGCGGGGATCTGATGCTTCGCAGTGCGATTGCTTGATTTTTGCTGGCGCGCTTGCGGGCTTTTCGCGGTAACTTGTTTTCGCGGTAACTTGTTTTCGCGGCGGGCCGCAGGCGTTGCCCCTGTGCGGGGCGGCACCTACTTTTC